>NZ_JBIBVJ010000009.1:0-286166 GCF_043080305.1 Kitasatospora sp. NPDC015120
GGGGGGGGCGGCGGGCGGGGGGGGCGCGCGCCCGCCCCGCCCGCCCCCCCGGCACTGCTCCGCGTCCCGCTGCGGAGTTCTTCCCCTCCTGGGGGCCTCCCCCCGCCCCCTCCCCGCCCCACCCTCCTCCTCGGCTCACTGGCCCCCTCGGCCCCTCGGCCCGTGCCGAGGCGCCGAGGCAGCCCCAAGCACCGTCCCCGCCGCCCGGCCCGGGCGGAGCGGCCCTCGACCGTGGCGCCGCTCCGGCGGGCCCCGCCGGAGCGGCGCCCCAGCTGCCGCCCCGGAGCAGCGGCGCGGTGCACGCCGGAAGCGCTACCTCGGCCGCCGCTCCCGCACCCGCCGGCGTGAGCGGCGCCCCAGCCCGTGGCCCCGGATCCGCCCCGGAGGCAGCTCGGACGGGTGGCAGTGCCGCGGCGGCCGTCTCTGCGCGCAGGGCTCCGGCACCACCGGCACGGTGCCGCCGTCGTCGCCCGGGGGCGGCTTCGGAGCGCTGTCCGCTCCAGTGCCGAAGCCGTTGCCCGGGCTTGCTGCGGTGGCCGTCCGGTGCGGTGCCGTGGCCGCCGCTCCGAGCACCCCTCCGGCGCGCGCCCGGAGCGGTGCCGCAGTGGCCGACCCGGGTCCGCCCCGGCGGTCGCCGCGCGCCGGCCTCAGTGCGGGGGTGTCGGCTGCCACAGGCAGCCGCAGTCCGGGTGCCCCTTGAGCCGCAGGCGGCGGACCATGCCGTCGACGGCCGACAGCTCGCACCAGCCGTCCACGCTCGGCGGTCGGTCGCCGTCCAGGTAGACCTGGACGTGCAGCGCCGCGAGCCCCGCGACCGCGGTCGCGAGTGCGGTGTCGCAGGCCGGTGTCGGCGCCCGCCCCGGGCCGCCGTCGGCGAGCTGGGTGAGGACCCGGGGCCAGGCGGCGTCCTCGTCCTCCCGGGTGAGGACCAGGCAGTGGCCGCAGGCCGAGACACCCGGCAGGACCAGGGGCCCGACGACCCCGAACTCCTCCACCACGCCGACGTACAGGTGCGGGACCCCGGCCCGGAGCAGCTCGCGGGCCTGGGGCGTGCCGCCGGCGAACGCGGCGCTGCCGTCCCGGGGCGCCAGCACCACCAGGTCGGGCAGGCCCGGTCTCGGCGGGCGGCTGCGCCGGCCCGGGCGCCGGGCGGTGGCCCGGTCGACGGCCTCGCGGGCGGCGGTGGACCGGAGCCGGCCGACATCGGTGGGCGGCAGCCCGGCGGGGGAGCAGTCCGCGGGCGCGACCCGGCCGGAGTCCACCACGGTGACCGTGCCGATGCCGCCCGCCGCGAGGACGGCGGCGACGGCCGCGCCGATCCGCCCCGCGCCGCGGACCTCGACCGCGTGCTCGGGCCGCCGGGCCAGGACGGCGGGGGCGGCGCCGGGGGGCGCGTGGATCAGCGACAGCGAGGCGAGGTCGGGACCGAGCAGTTCGCGGTGCGGCTGGGGGAAGCGGGCCAGCGCCTCGTCCGAGGCCTCGGCGTCGTCGAGCACCCCGGCCTGCTCCAGCAGGTCGAGCAGGGAGTCGGCGGGTTCGCGCCCGAAGCCGATCCGCTCGCCCTCGGCGAGCAGCGCGGGCCGGTCGCGGGTGCCGTCGACGAGGCCGAGGAAGGCGCGCAGGGCGTCGTCGGCGGCGTGGCCGAGCACCCCCGCGTGCTGGGGGATGGTGCCGAACTGGAGGGTGTCCGAGTCCCGCCAGCTGCGGGAGAGGGCGGGCTTGAGGGCGAGGCGCACGGCGGTCTTCCTTCCGATCGATTCCGGACGGCTGACGGCAGCATGCCCGATCGGGACGGCGGCGTGCGGTGGGTTGTCCACAGGGACGGGGGCATGATCGGATGATCCGTTCGCACACCCTGTGGATAACTTGGCGTCCGGTCCGGAGACGGTTTCCGGACACCTGCCGTCGGCCTTTCGTTCCCGATCGCTCCACGAAACATTTCGGCCATGGCAGCGGACTTCTGTCAGGGGAAGCGGGTAACGTCGTGTGCCATGGCAGCCGAACGGGACTCCCATCCCTCGGCGTTGCCTCGGCGTGCCCGTGCAGCGTCCGGGTCGCACGTGGCGGCGCCGAGTACGCGCGGGCGTCCGGAGCAGCGTCCCGACCAGGGCCCCGACCCGCGCGGGGAACCGCAGCCCGGGGTCGCCCGCGAGCCGTTCGACCGCTCCCGGGTGGAGGTGCGGCGCAGCGCCCGCCGCAGCCGGACGGTGTCCGCCTACCGCGAGGGCGACCGCACGATCGTGCTGATCCCGGCCCGGATGTCGCACGCGGAGGAGCAGCGCTGGGTCGCCCAGATGCTGGAGAAGCTGGCCGCGCAGGAGAGCCGCCGGGTGCTCGGGGACGATGCGCTGGTGGCCCGGGCGCGCGAGCTCTCCACGGCCTACCTGGGCGGTCGTGCCCGGCCGGCCCAGGTCCGCTGGGTGACCAACCAGAACTCGCGGTGGGGGTCGTGCACCCCGAGCGAGCGGACGATCCGGCTCTCGCACCGCCTGCAGGGGATGCCGGAGTACGTGGTCGACTACGTGCTGCTGCACGAGCTGGCGCACCTGCTGGTGCCGGACCACGGCCCGGACTTCTGGGCGCTGCTGGAGGCGTATCCGCGCACGGAACGGGCGCGCGGCTATCTGGAGGGTGTGGTGTCGGCGGCCCGGCTGCCCCACATCCCGGGGGCCCGGCACGAGGCCCCGTCGGATCCGGGGCCGGCGGAGTCCTGCGGCTGAGCGGTTCCCGGAGGCCGCGGAGGACGCGAGGCCGGAAGGCCCCGGAAACGGGGGCACCGGGAACGCCGACAGCACCGGCGGCCGAAACGGGTGACGAGAGGGGGGGGGGGGGGGGGGGGGGGGGCCCCCCCCCGGGGGGGGGGGGGCCCCCCGGCCCCCCCCCGGGGGGGGGGGGGGGGCGCGGCCGCGGGGCGGCCCGCCCCCGAACCGGGGGCCCGGGGCACCCCCCCCCCCCGGGGGGCCCGGGGGGGGGGGTGGGGGGGGCGGGGGGGGGGGGGCCCCCCCCCCTCTCGTCGTCCGTGCGCTCCCAAGTGCCTCAGCCGGTGAGGTCGCGGGCGCGCGCGACCAGGGCGCGCACGGAGTGGTCGGTGAGCTCCGGCAGGCGGTCGTAGTCGAACCAGCGCAGGTCGAGCGACTCCTCGCTGATCAGCGCCTGGGCGCCGGGCGGGGCCACCGCGATGTACTGGACGTCGAGGTGGGTGTTCTCGGGCCGGTCCTTGCCGGTGCAGCGGACCTGGTGCCGGTCGAGCTTGACCGGGACGGGCGCGCCGTCGCGGGTGAGGAGGGCGAGGTCGGGGATGCCCGACTCCTCGGTGGCCTCCCGCAGCGCGGCCGAGGCGAGGTCACGGTCGCCGGGCTCGCAGTGGCCGCCCATCTGCAGCCACCGGCCGACCTTGGGGTGCAGGGTCAGCAGGACGCGCCCGGCGGCCGGGTCGACGACGGCCGCGCTGGCGGTGATGTGGGCGGGCAGGCAGGAGCGGAACAGGCCCTCGGGCTGTTCGGCGAGGTGCCGCAGGTAGTCGCGGCGCAGCTGCTCCTGCTCGGGGTCGGCCGGTCGCCAGCCGTCCAGGGCCCGGACCGCGTCGGCGTGCAGGGCCGCGGCGCGGTCCGTCTCGGTGGCCGTCATGCGGTGGGCTCGCCCTTTCCGTGGTCACCGTTCCCGGAGCCGTCGCTCCCGGAGCCGTCGTTCCCGGAGCCGTCGTTCCCGGGCGCGCCGTCGTCCTTCGTCAGGTCCGCCTTCCCCGGGGCGCCGCCGGCGGCGGCTTCGCCGAGCAGCTTGTCGAGGGCGTCGAAGTCGATGCCGCCCTCCAGGTCGCCCCCGGTGCCCCGGTGCACGAAGGCGTCGGGGTCGTCGAGGTCGGCGGCGGTGGGGAGCATGTCGGGGTGCTGCCAGAGGTCGTCGCGGCCCTCGGTGCCGCGGGCGTCGGCGAGCAGCGCCCAGAGGCGGGCGGCGTCGCGCAGCCGGCGCGGGCGCAGTTCGAGGCCGACCAGCGTGGCGAAGGTCTGCTCGGCGGGCCCGCCGGCGGCGCGGCGGCGCCGGACGGTCTCGCGCAGGGCGCCGGCCTGCGGCAGGTGGGGCTCGGCGGCGGCGTGCACCACGGCGTCGACCCAGCCCTCGACCAGGGCGAGCGCGGTCTCCAGGCGGGCGAGCGCGGCCTTCTGCTCGGGAGTGTCCTCGGGCTGGAGCAGGCCGCCGGCGAGGGCTTCCTGGAGGGCCTCGGGGTTGCCCGGGTCGAGCTGGCCGACGAGTTCCTCCATGCGGGAGCTGTCGACCTTGATGCCGCGGGCGTAGGCCTCCACGGCGCCGAGCAGGTGGGCGCGCAGCCACGGCACGTGGGCGAAGAGCCGCTGGTGGGCGGCCTCGCGCAGGGCGAGGTAGAGGCGGACCTCCTCGGCGGGCACGCTGAGGCCCTCGCCGAACTCGGCGACGTTCTGCGGCAGCAGCGCGGCCTTCCCGGCCGGGGCGAGCGGCAGGCCGACGTCGGCGGAGCCGACGACCTCGGCGGCGAGCGCGCCGAGCGCCTGGCCGATCTGGGTGCCGAACATGGCGCCGCCCATCGAGCGCATCATGCCCAGCAGCGGGCCGGCCATGGCCTGCATCTCCTCGGGCAGCACGCCGCCCATGGCGTTGCCGACGCGCTCGGCGACCGGGTCGACGAGGTCCTTCCAGACCGGGAGGGTGGCCTCGATCCACTCGGCGCGGCTCCAGGCGACGGCGGTGCCGGCGCCGGAGGGGAAGGTGGTGACGCCGTCGAGCCACAGGTCGGCGAGGCGGACGGCCTCGGCGACGGCGGAGCGCTCGGCGGCGCTGACGGAGCGGTCCTTGCTCTTGCCCTCGGCGGGCTCGGCGACGACGGTCTGCCGGGCGATGTCCTTGGCGAGGTCCCAGTTGACCGGCCCGCCCTCGAAGGAGAGCATCTGGCCGAGCTGCTGGAAGGCGGCGCCGAGGTCGTTGGGGTTGAGTCCGCCGAACATCGCGGCGAAGGGGTTGTCGCCGGCGCCGGGGCCGCCCGCGCCGGGGGTGCCGGGCATGCCGGGCAGGCCCATGCCGAACAGGGCGCCGAGCGGGTTGCCGCCGGCGAAGCCGAAGGGCTGCGGACCGCCGCTCCGGGCGTCGCCGCTCTCCTCCTTCTTCTTCTGGTCGTCGGGCTCGGCCTTGCCGTCCTCGGGCTCCTCGGGCGGAACGCCGAATCCGAAGGGAAGGTCGCTCACGGGGTCCTCGATCCGGTCGGCCGTCATACGGGTGGTGGCGGTGAAGTCTGCGCGCCCGGGGCGGTCGGCGGAGTGGGGGACTCCCGGCCGGTGGGCGGCTCCCGCGCGGCTGGCCCGCGCCGGGTGCACCGCCGGGCCTTCGCCTCGGGCAGGATGGACGTACGTGACACACGTACGTACGCACATAAGCTAACCGTGGAGGATGGCCGGTGAGTTCCCCGCCCTCGGACGTTCGCTCTGGGCTGACCGGAGGAGAGGACGCCCCGGACATCACGGCGTCGCCGCCTCCAGCCTATGCCGGAAGGCCGCTGACCGTGGCCGTGACGGGTGCCGCCGGGGTGCTCGGCGAGCGGGTCGCGGCCCGGCTGGTGGCCTCGCCGGGGGTGAAGCGCGTCCTGGCGGTGGACGACCGGCGCGGAGAGGTGCCCGGGGTGCAGTGGCGGGTCCTGGACGTGCGGGACCCGGCGGTCGCGGAGCGGCTGGCCGGGGTGGACGTGGTCGTCCACCTGGCGATGGACCTCGGCATGGAGTCGGACCCGCGGGCCCGCAGCGCCTACAACGTGCGCGGCGCGCAGACGGTGCTGACGGCGTCCGCGGCGGCCGGGGTGCACCGCGTGGTGCTGTGCACGTCGGCGATGGTCTACGGCGCGCTGGCGGACAACGAGGTGCCGCTGGCGGAGGACTCCGAGCTGCGGGCCACCGAGGAGGCCTCGCTGGTCGGGGACCTCCTGGAGATCGAGCGGCTGGCCCGCCGGGCGCCGCGGGCGCACCCGGGGCTCCAGGTGACGGTGCTGCGCCCGGCGGTGGTGGTGGGCCCCGGGGTGGACACGGTGCTGACCCGGCACTTCGAGGCGCCCCGGCTGCTGGTGGTCGCGGGCTCGCGCCCGTGCTGGCAGTTCTGCCACGTGGACGACCTGGCGGCGGCGCTGGAGTACGCGGCGCTGGGCCTGGTCGAGGGCGAGGTGACGGTCGGCTGCGACGGCTGGCTGGAGCAGGAGGACGTGGAGCGGCTGTCGGGGATCCGGCGGATGGAGCTGCCGGCCTCGCTGGCGCTGGGGACGGCGGCCCGGCTGCACCGGCTGGGGCTGACGCCGGCGCCGGCCGGGGACCTCGCCTACACGATGTACCCGTGGGTGGTGTCGGGGAGCCGGCTGCACGAGGCGGGCTGGCGTCCGGTGCACAGCAACGAGGAGGTGCTGGCCGAGCTGCTGGCCCAGGTGGCGGGCAAGCACGCGGTGGCCGGGCGGCGCCTGGGCGGCAAGGAGGCGGCGACCAGCCTGGGCGCGGCGGGGGCGACGGTGGCACTGGTGGGCACGGCGGCGCTGGTGCGGCGGGCGCGCAAGCGGCGCCGGTTCTGACCGGTTCCGGGCGGCGGCCCCGGGCGGTGGTCCGGGGCGCCCCCGGGATGGGCAATCATGGGGGCATGTCCGAGAACCACGACCCGGTCCGCCTGCTCGCGATCCGCGACACCCCGCTCTCGCTCGACGAGGTGTACGAGGCGGTGGGCGACGACGCGGCCGGCGGTACGACGGTCTTCGTCGGGACGGTCCGGGACCACGACGGCGGCCGGCCCGTCTCCGTGCTGGAGTACAGCTGCCACCCGTCGGCGGAGCGGGAGCTGCGCCGGGTCGCCGAGAAGGTCGCCGCGGACTTCCCGGTCCGGGCGCTGGCCGCGGTGCACCGGGTCGGCCGGCTGGAGATCGGCGACCGGGCCGTGATCGTCGCCGTGTCCTGCGCGCACCGGGCCGAGGCGTTCGCCGCGGCCCGCCGGCTGATCGACGACCTCAAGCACGAGGTGCCGGTCTGGAAGCACCAGGTGTTCGCGGACGGCGGCGAGGAGTGGGTCGGCGCCGGGGACTGCTGAGCTCCCGTCGGACCCGGTGCGTGCGGACGCGCCGGCCGCTCACTCGAACAGGTGTGGGCCGGTGGGCCGGATACTCCCTGGCAGTGAGCCGATCGGCCGTGCCGTAACCCGGACGGCGCCCGCGGCGTTGTCCGCCGGGATGGTTAATCTGCTCATAGACACGACGAGCTGGGAGTACTGAGATGGCTGCGCTCGCCTGGTTGATCATTCCCTGCGTCGCCGCGGTGCTGGCCACCGTGTGGGCGGGTTGGGCCCAGCGGGCCCCGAGAGCGACGGGGGACCCGGCCTCGCTGGCCGAGCACCAGCGGTTCATGGCCGCGATGGAACGCACCACCTCCGCCGGCGCCCCGCCCGAGCGCCCGGAACGCTAGCCGCCCGCCGGCGTCCCGCCCGAGTGCCGGGGCGCCGGCGGAGCCCGGCCCGCCGGGCGGCCCGTCAGCCGCGTCCCGTACTGTCGAGGCATGCCACGCCGCTCTGCGACGATGCTCGCCGCCACCCTGCTCCTCATAGCGCTGCTCTGCGCCTCGGTGCTGATGAAGGTGCCGTACACCGAGATGAGCCCGGGCCCGACGTACAACACGCTCGGGGTGCAGGAGAAGACGGGGACCCCGGTGATCACCGTCACCGGCCACGAGTCGTTCCCGGCGAGCGGGCACCTCAACATGACGACCGTCCAGGTCACCGGCGCCAAGTACGAGCCGAGCCTGGTCAACGCGGTGATCGGCTGGCTGCGCGACGACGTGCTGGTGGTGCCGCACGACAACGTCTACCCGAAGGGCCAGAGCGACGCCGACGCGAAGCGGCAGAACGCCGAGGAGTTCGCGCTCTCCGAGGACCACGCCCGCACCGCCGCGCTGAACCAGCTCGGCATCCCGATGGGCAGCGAGCTGATCGTCCAGAGCGTCACCGCCGGCGCCCCGGCCGAGGGCCGGCTGCACGCCGGGGACCAGATCGTGGCCGTCGACGGCACCCCGGTCGCCGACGCGGACGCGGTCGCCAAGGCCGTCACCCGGCACCAGCCCGGCGAGCCGGCGGTCTTCACCGTGGTGCCGCGGGTCAAGGAGGGCTCGGCCGAGCCGGGGGTGCGCACCGACATCAGCGTCCCGACCGTGAAGTCGCCGGACACCGGCGCCGCGATGGTCGGCATCCGCCCGGGCCTGCGGCACACCTACCCGTTCCGGATCGACATCGGCCTACAGGACGTCGGCGGTCCCAGCGCGGGCCTGATGTTCTCGCTCGGCATCATCGACAAGCTGACCCCGGGCGACCTGACCGGCGGGCGGTTCGTGGCCGGCACGGGCACCATCACCGACGAGGGCGAGGTCGGCCCGATCGGCGGCATAGCGATGAAGCTGATCGCCGCCCGGGACGCCGGCGCCGAGTACTTCCTCGCCCCGGCGTCGAACTGCGCCGAGGCCACCAAGAACACCCCGTCCGGGCTGAACCTGGTCAAGGTGGAGACGCTGGACGGCGCGCTGAAGGCGCTGGAGCAGATCCGCTCCGGGCAGACCTCCGCGCTGCCGTCCTGCGCGTCCTCCTAGGGGCGGGTCCCGGCGCTCAGGAGAAGGTCGCCAGCAGCGCCTGCGTCAGGCCCGGCACCAGGTCGGGGCCGGTCAGCACCTCGCGGGCGGTGTCCTTCGACCGCAGCCGCAGCGCGATCTCCTTGCTGCCGTCGCGCAGCACGGCGGCGGTGATCCGCACCTCCTCGCGCTTGGGGTGGTTGGCCACCCACTCGGCGAGCTGGGCGTCGCTGGCGTTGCGCGGGCGGGACTGCTCGGCGCCCGGCGGCAGCATGAGGCGCTCGACGACCAGGGCGCAGCCGGCCACCGCGTCGGGCCAGGCGATGGTGCCGAGGAACTTGTCCAGCTCCATGCCGGCGGGCAGTTCGTCCTGCTCGACCGGGGTGAGGCCGGGCTGGTCGTCGGCGAGGCCGAGCTGCTCGGCGATGCGGGGGTCGGCCTTGCGCAGGGCGGAGCTGTCCACCAGGGCGAAGAGGCGGGCCGGGAGGTCCCAGCCGAGGGTGGCGGCGTACTCGTCGATCTCCAGGGCGGCCCGGGTCAGCGGGCTGCCGGCCGGGAGGGTGGAGACGTCGTCGGGGAGGTTGGATCCATCGGACATGCCTCAATCCTCACACGCCGGGCACCCGGTGCGTGGCGCCCGCCGCTCCGGGAAAGGGAGGGGGCGGGGCGGGGAGGGCCGGGGAGGGTTGTCGTAACCGTCTGCTAACGGTGGGAACTCGGCCAAAGACTGGTTAAGTTGCACTGAGGACCGACCGATCCCACGACGATACAGCCGAGGTGCCACCGTGGTATTCCAGATGCCGGAACGCTCAGGGCCGGGGTTCCGGCGCAGAGTAGGCCCGCCCTCAAGGCGAGCGCGGGTGCTCCTGCTGAGCCTGGGCGTGCTCGCGGTGTTGTTCCTGCTGTTCGTCATGTTCGCCGGGTTCTGGACGGACTGGCTCTGGTTCAGGTCGGTGCACTACTCGTCGGTCTTCACCACCCAACTGTGGACGAAGATCGGCCTGTTCGCGGTGTTCGGGCTGCTGATGGCGGTGATCGTCGGCTTCAACGTCTGGCTGGCGCACCGGCTGCGCCCGCCGCTGTCGGCGATGTCGGTGGAGCAGCAGAGCCTGGACCGCTACCGCTCGGGCCTGGCGCCGTTCAAGCGCTGGGCGCTGCTCGGGATCTCGCTGGTGATCGGGCTGGTGGCGGGCGCCGCGGCCTCGGGCCAGTGGCGGACCTGGCTGCTGTGGACGAACGGGACGCCGTTCGGCACCAAGGACCCGCAGTTCGGCAAGGACGTCTCGTTCTACGCCTTCGACCTGCCCTTCTACGAGTTCCTGCTGGGCTTCGCGTTCAGCGCGGTGATCGTCTCGCTGCTGACCTCGGCGCTGGTGCACTACCTGTACGGCGGCCTGCGGCTGCAGGGGCCGGGGCGGCGGGCGAGCACCGGCGCGCAGGGGCACCTGGCGGTGCTGCTGGGCGTGTTCGTGCTGCTGAAGGCGGTGGCGTACTGGCTGGACCGGTACGCGCTGGCGGTGAAGACCGGCTCCTACAAGGGCGTGTCCGGCTGGACCGGCCTGCGGTACGTGGACGCCAACGCGTTCCTGCCGGCGAAGACGATCCTGTTCTTCGTCGCGGTGATCTGCGCGGTGCTGTTCTTCCTGACCCCGGTGCGCCGCACCTGGGCGCCGGCCCTGATCGGCCTGGGCCTGATGGTGCTGTCGGCGGTGCTGATCGGCGGGGTGTACCCGGCGATCGTGCAGCAGTTCCAGGTCAAGCCGAACGAGCAGGCCAAGGAGACGCCGTACATCCAGAAGAACATCGACGCCACGCGCCAGGCGTACGGGATCGCGGACAGCGAGATCACCCCGTACGAGCCGAAGGACACCACCGACGCGGCGGCGCTGGCCCCGGACGCCCAGACGATCTCGGACATCCGGCTGCTCGACCCCAACGTGGTCGGCCCGACCTTCCAGCAGAACCAGGCGCTGCGCACCTACTACGCCTTCCCGAAGTCGCTGGACGTCGACCGCTACGGCGACCAGGACACCGTGCTGGGCGTGCGTGAGCTGGATCTCAACGGCATCCAGCGCAACTGGATCAACGACCACTTCAACTACACCCACGGCTACGGCGTGATCGCGGCCAAGGGCAACCAGGTGGACGCCAGCGGCAACCCGGTCTACACCGAGTCCGCGCTGCCGACGAAGGGATCGTTCGGCGACTACCAGCAGCGGATCTACTACGGCGAGAAGACCAGCACGTACTCGATCGTCGGCGGCGGCTACCAGGACATCGACTACACCGCCGAGAACGGCACCCCGGTGCACTTCAGCTACGACGGCGACAGCGGCGTCGGGCTGGGCAACCCGCTGACCCGGGCCGCGTACGCGGTGAAGTTCGCCGAGCCGCAGATCCTCTACTCCAGCGCGATCAGGGACGGCGCGAAGATCATCTACGACCGCACCCCCAAGGAGCGGGTGGAGAAGGTCGCGCCGTGGCTGTCGATCGACGCCGACCCGTACCCGGTGGTCGAGGACGGCCGGGTGTTCTGGGTGCTGGACGGCTACACCACCTCGGACGGCTACCCGTTCTCGTCCCGCACGACGCTGGGCGACGTCACCA
This sequence comes from Kitasatospora sp. NPDC015120, assembly GCF_043080305.1. Lineage (NCBI taxonomy): Bacteria > Bacillati > Actinomycetota > Actinomycetes > Kitasatosporales > Streptomycetaceae > Kitasatospora > Kitasatospora sp. NPDC015120. The sequence continues at coordinate 11,205 of NZ_JBIBVJ010000009.1, forward strand.
AGGACTCGCTGACCAACCAGCGCGGTGAGCTGCTGACCGCTGCCAACCAGGTCAACTACATCCGCAACTCGGTCAAGGCCACCGTGGACGCCTACACCGGCGAGGTCACGCTCTACCAGTGGGACGAGCAGGACCCGGTGCTGAAGACCTGGATGAAGGCGTTCCCGGACACCGTCCGGGCGAAGGCCGAGATCCCGGCTTCGCTGATGCCGCACCTGCGCTACCCGCAGGACATGTTCAAGGTGCAGCGCGACCTGCTCGCCGAGTACCACATGACCGACGCCGGCGGCTTCTTCAACGGCACGGACATCTGGCAGGTGCCGACCGACCCGACCACCAACTCCAACGAGGTGCAGCCGCCGTACTACCTCACGGTCCGGATGCCCGGCGCGCAGTCCGCGTCGTTCTCGCTGACCACCAGCTTCGGGCCGTCCGGGCGTGACAACCTGGCCGCCTTCATGTCGGTCAGCGCCGACCCGGGGCCGGACTACGGGAAGATCCGGATCGCCAAGGTGCCGACCGACTCCGGGGCGCTCGGCCCCAAGCAGGTCCAGGCGAAGTTCAACTCGGACCCGCTGGTCGCCAACCAGCTGACCCTGTTGAAGACCGGTACCGACTCCGACATCGAGTACGGCAACCTGCTGACCCTGCCGGTCGGCGGCGGCCTGCTCAACGTCGAGCCGGTGTACCTGATCGGCCGCAGCGCCAAGGTCCCGGTGCTGAAGAAGGTGCTGGCGACCTACGGCAACGAGCACGCGACCGTCGCGGTCGAGGACAACCTGGAGAAGGCGCTGGCCAAGGTGCTCGGCGGCGCGGTGACCGGTGCGCCGGTCACGCCCCCGGCGCCCGGCACCACGCCGACCACGCCCACGACCCCGACCACCCCCACGACGCCGACCACGCCGGCGCCGGGGGCCACGGTCTCGCCGGAGCTGCAGAAGGCGATCGCCGACGTGCTGAAGGCGCAGGGGGACGTGGACGCCGCGCTGAAGGCCGGTGACTTCGTGGCCCTCGGCCAGGCGCAGAAGGCACAGAGCGAGGCGGCCAGGGAACTGGCCGCGGCGCAGCAGAAGTCGGGCCTCGCCCCCTCGGCCACCCCCTCGGCGAACCCGACGGCCGCCCCGTCCTCCGGACCGCCGGCGGCCCCGTCGACGGCTCCGTCGGCGGGGGCCACCGCCCCGGCCCCGCCGAGCAGCGGCCCCTGAGCTGCGGCGATCCCGCGCTGACCGATTTCGGTCCCACCCCGCGCCCGTGCTATGGTTCAACCACCGACGCGGGGTGGAGCAGCTCGGTAGCTCGCTGGGCTCATAACCCAGAGGTCGCAGGTTCAAATCCTGTCCCCGCTACTCAGTAGCCCGAAGGCCCGGAGGATTCTTCCTCCGGGCCTTCGGCGTTTGCCCGCACGGCCTGGCGGGCACGCTCCGGTACCATCGAGCGTCGCCAAGGACGACGGCAGCGGGGTTTGTGGGAGCCAAGTGTCGGGAAATCGACAAAGCGCCGAAGCAATTTCGTCGGCTTCGGATCCGCCCCGCCGAATTCGGCCGGGGCAGGTGTACGCGGGTTGCGGGTGATGCGACGATGGGACACACGGGGGACGCCGCCCGGCTGCTGACCGGCCGTCGGGTCCGCGGGCTCCCCGTGGGGTCCCCCCGGCCCCGGGCCGGAGGACGGCGCCGCGACACTCGGGGGGAGTGGGAGTCGGCATGAGGCTGATCGGCAGGAACGGGGCAGGGGCGAAGCCGGCGGCGACCACCGAGGCGGACACCGAGGCCTGGGCGGAGAGCCCCGAACGGCAGCCCGGCGCCCTGCCCGCCCAGCGCACCAGCGGTCTGGCCGAGCGCCGTCCGGCCGGCGGCTGGGGCCCGGACTCCCTGGTGCACGTCCCGGCCGGCGGCCCGGCCGCCGCGCCCGGCGCCCGCGGCGCGCCGTCCGACGGCTCGGCCGGCCCCGGCGTCGAGAGCGACACCGGCTTCGACTCGGCCAGCTTCGAGACCGCGCTCGCCGCCCGGGAGCAGGCCGCCCTGGAGGCCCGGCACCGGCGCGCCGCCGACGGCGGGGACCCGGACGCCGCCGCCCGGCTGGGCACCCTGCTGCTGCGCCGCGGGGACCTGGAGGACGCCGAACCCTATCTGCGGGGCGCCGCGGCCGCCGGGCTGCGGGCCGCCGCCAACAACCTGGGCGTGCTGCTGCACCAGCGCGGTCACCGGGCCGAGGCCGCCCAGTGGTGGCGGCAGGCGGCGGTGGCCGGCAGCGCTCCCGCCGCGCACGCCCTCGGCCTGCAACTGCGCGAACAGGGCGAGGAGGAGGCCGCCGAGTACTGGCTGCACTTCGCCGCCGACCACGGCCATCCGCTGGGCGCCTACGCGCTGGGCGACCTCATGGAGCACCGCCGGGACGTGCGCGCCGAGCGCTGGTTCAAGGTGTCCGCGGACGCCGGCCACCGGGAGGCCGCCTACCGGCTGGCCCGGATGCGCGAGGCGGCCGGGGACAAGGAGACCGCCGAGGCCTGGTACCGGATCGCGGCCGCCCGCAGCCACGCCCGCGCCGCGCTGCGCCTGGGCGTGCTGCTGGAGGACCGGGCCGGCGGTGAGCAGGCGCTGCTGGAGGAGGCGGCCCGCTGGTACCGGCAGTCGGCGCAGAACGGCGAGCCGCGGGCCGCGTGCGCGCTGGGCTACCTGCTGCGCGACGGCGGGGACCTCGTCGCGGCCGCCGAGTGGTGGCAGGAGGCCGCCGAGGCGGGCGACGGCAACGCGGCCAACGCGCTGGGGGCGCTGCACGCCTCGCGCGGCGAGGCCGCGGAGGCGGAGCGCTGGTACCGCAGCGCGCTGGAGGCCGGCGACCACAACGGCGCGTTCAACCTGGGTCTGCTCTGCGCCGGTGCGGGCCGCGACCAGCAGGCCGAGCAGTGGTACCGCAGGGCCGCGTACGCCGGGCACCGGGAGGCCTGCAACGCGCTGGCCGTGGTGCTGCTGCAGCGCGGCGACGAGTCGGGCGCCGAGCCGTGGTTCTCCAAGGCCGCCGAGGCGGGCAGCGTGGACGGCGCGTTCAACCTGGGCGTGCTGCACGCCGGGCGCGGCGAGCACCGGCAGGCGCAGGAGTGGTACGCGCGCGCCGCCGCGGAGGGGCACGGCGAGGCGGCGCTGCAGCTGGCGGTGGTGCAGGAGCAGCGTGGCAACGCGGCGGGCGCGCTGGAGCGCTACCGGCAGGCGGCGGCGGGCGGTTCGGCGGAGGGCGCGTTCCGGCTGGCGTCGGTGCTGGACCGGCGCGGGGACGCGGACGCGGAGGCCGAGCACTGGTACGCGGTGGCGGCGGACGCCGGGCACCGCCGGGCGCAGGTGCGGATGGGGGTGCGGGCGGCCGAGCGGGGGGCGCTGGAGATCGCCGAGAGCTGGTACCGGCGGGCGGCGGAGGCGGGCAGCCGCAGCGCGGCGTTCAACCTGGGGCTGCTGCTGGCCCGGCAGGACAGCGAGGCCGAGGCGATGCTCTGGTACACCCGGGCGGCGGACGCCGGGCACGGGCGGGCGGCGCTGCGCCTGGCGCTGCTGGCGCTGCGCCGGGGCGAGCCGGTGCAGGCGGAGGGCTGGTGCCGGCGGGCCGCGGACTACGGTCCGGCGGAGGTCGCCGAGCGGGCGGGCCGGCTGCTGGGCGCGCTGCACGCGGAGCTGAGCGCGTAGCGCCGGTGGCCGCGCGCGGCGGGACGAGGAGTCGTGCGCGCGGCGGTGCGCGCCGGCGGGTGCGCCGTGCGCGCGGGGGCGGATCAGGCTCGGGCTGCGGAACAGTCCGGGCACAGGCCGCGGTAGGTGATCTCGGCGCCGGAGAGGGTGAAGCCGAACCGTTCGGCGTCGGGCAGCGCGGCCAGCGGGTCGCCCTGGGGGTGGACGTCGCGGATGGCGCCGCAGCCGTAGCAGACCAGGTGCTGGTGCGCGTGGTGGGCGTTGGGGTCGTAGCGCTTGGCGCGGCCGTCGGTGGCGACCTCCAACACCTCGCCCAGGCCGACGAGTTCGCCGAGGGTGTTGTAGACGGTGGCGCGGCTGATCTCGGGCAGCCGCTCGACGGCGCGCGCGTGCACCTCGTCGGCGGTCAGGTGGACGTGCTCGCCGTCGAGGACCTCGGCCACGACCCGGCGCTGCGAGGTGAGCCGCCAACCACGTCCGCGAAGTCTCTCCAGCAGGTCACTCATGGACTCAGGGTAAGTGACACTCCGACTTTGGTTCCAGTGTTGACTTAGACAAAGTCCAAGTTAGGATCGGTTCGTCACGACCGGATCACGCGGAGGCCCTCACATGACTACCCAGGACGAGCTGCGCCCCACCCTCACCACGGAGGCGGGTGCCCCCGTCGCCGACAACCAGAACACCGAGACCGCCGGGGTCGGCGGTCCGGCGCTGATCCAGGACCAGCAGCTGTTCGAGAAGCTCGCGCGCTTCAACCGCGAGCGCATCCCGGAGCGCGTGGTGCACGCCCGCGGCGCCGGCGCCTACGGCACCTTCACGGTGACCGCGGACGTCACCGCCTACACCCGGGCCGCGTTCCTCTCCGAGGTCGGCAAGCAGACCGAGACCTTCCTGCGGTTCTCCACCGTCGCCGGCAACCTCGGCGCGGCGGACGCGGTGCGCGACCCGCGCGGCTTCGCGCTGAAGTTCTACACCGAGGAGGGCAACTACGACCTCGTCGGCAACAACACCCCGGTGTTCTTCATCAAGGACGCCAGCAAGTTCCCGGACTTCATCCACACCCAGAAGCGCGACCCCTACACCGGCTCCCAGGAGGCGGACAACGTCTGGGACTTCTGGGGCCTGTCGCCCGAGTCCACCCACCAGGTGACCTGGCTGTTCGGCGACCGCGGCATCCCGGCGTCGTACCGGCACATGGACGGCTTCGGCTCGCACACCTACCAGTGGCAGAACGAGGCCGGCGAGTACTTCTGGGTGAAGTACCACTTCAAGACCGACCAGGGGATCAGGACCCTCACCCAGGACGAGGCCAACAAGCTCGCCGGCGAGGACCCGGACAGCCACCAGCGCGACCTGCGCGAGGCCATCGAGCGCGGCGACTTCCCGACCTGGACCGTCAGCGTCCAGATCATGCCGGCCGCGGACGCGGCCCACTACCGCTTCAACCCCTTCGACCTCACCAAGGTCTGGCCGCACGCGGACTACCCGCTGGTCGAGTTCGGCAAGCTGGAGCTCAACCGCAACCCCGACAACGTCTTCGCCGAGGTCGAGCAGTCGGTCTTCTCCCCGGCGCACTTCGTGCCCGGCATCGGCCCGTCCCCGGACAAGATGCTGCAGGGCCGGCTGTTCGCCTACGCGGACGCCCACCGCTACCGCGTCGGCATCAACGCCGACCACCTGCCGGTCAACCGCCCGCACGCCACCGAGGCGCTCACCAACCACCGGGACGGCTCGCTGTACGACGGCCGCCACGGGCGCCGCAAGAACTACGAGCCGAACAGCTTCGGCGGCCCGGTGCAGACCGGCCGTCCGCTGTGGGCCCCGCTGCCGGTCGACGGCGTCACCGGCACCCACGAGGCGCCCTCGCACGCCGAGGACAACGACTTCGTCCAGGCCGGCGACCTCTACCGGCTGATGGGCGAGGACGAGAAGCAGCGGCTGATCGGCAACCTGTCCGGCTTCCTCGCCAAGGTCTCGGCCGACCGCGACGACATCGTCGAGCGGGCGGTCGACAACTTCCGCAAGGCGGACGCCGACTTCGGCCGGCGCCTGGAGACCGCGGTGCGGGAGCTGCGCAAGCAGCAGTGACCGCGCCGCATCGCGGGGCCCGGTGAGGGGCCCCACGAGCAGCGGGCCCCGAGTGCCGCCGGAGAACCGGCGCTCGGGGCCCGCACCATGTCGTCACGGCGCCGCGACCGGACGCGGGGGGCGCCCGGGACGCGCTCGGACGCTCAGACGCTCAGACGGCGCAGCGCCTCCTCGTGCAGCAGGCCGTTGGAGGCGACGGCGTCGGCGCCGCCCGGGCCCGGGACGCCGTCCAGGCCGGTGAAGCGCCCGCCGGCCTCCTCGACGATGATGCAGTTGGCCGCCATGTCCCACAGCGACAGCTCCGGCTCGGCGGCGATGTCCACCGCACCCTCGGCGACCATCATGTAGGACCAGAAGTCGCCGTAGGCGCGGGTGCGCCAGCAGGCCCGGGTGAGGTCGAGGAACGGGTCGAGGCGCCCGCGCTCCTCCCAGCCGGTGAGCGAGGAGTAGGAGAAGGAGGCGTCCTCGATCCGCGAGACGCCGGAGACCTGGATCCGGCCGGCCTTGGCGAGGCTGCGCCCGGCGAACGCGCCGAGGTCCTTGGCGGCCCACCAGCGGCGGTTCAGCGCGGGGGCGGAGACGATGCCGACGACGGGGCGCTCCACGCCGTCCGGGCCGTCCTCCAGCAGCGCGATCAGGGTGGCCCAGACCGGGACGCCGCGGATGTAGTTCTTGGTGCCGTCGATCGGGTCGATCACCCAGCGGCGCGGGCCGGAGCCCTGCAGACCGAACTCCTCGCCGAGCACCGCGTCGCGCGGGCGGGCCCGCTGCAGCACGCTGCGCACCAGCTCCTCGGCGGCCTTGTCGGCGTCGCTGACGGGGGTCAGGTCGGGCTTGGTCTCGACCCGCAGGTCGAGGGCGCGGAAGCGCTCCAGGGTGACCGAGTCGGCCGAGTCGGCGAGGACGTGGGCGAGTCGGAGATCGTCGTGGTAGTCGGCCATGGTCGAAACCCTAGCGCGGGCCCGCCCCGGGTCACACGATCCGCGGGCCCCGCCCGGAAGACCCCGATCCGGGAGAGCCCTCGCCCCCGAGGTGAGCGGGCGGGAATCAGTGGGCCGACCCGCTGAGCTGGAGGCCGATGACCCCGGCGATGACCAGGGAGATCGAGACGAGCTTGAGCACCGAGGAGGACTCGTCGAGGAAGAGCATGCCGTAGATCGCGGTGCCGGCGGCGCCGATGCCGGTCCACACCGCGTAGGCGGGGCCGACCGGCAGGGTCTTCAGGGAGAGCGTGAGCAGGCCGAAGCTGCCGAGGGCGAAGACGCAGAAGCTGATGGTGGGCCAGAGCTTGGTGAAGCCCTCGCTGAGCTTGAGGTTGATCGCGAATCCGGTCTCCAGCAGGCCGGCCAGGATCACCAGGGCCCATGCCATCGCGTGCTCTCCCTGTCGGTCGCGTGATCGGTCGGCGGCCGGGCCGTGATCCGGCCCGACTTTCCTATGATCACCACGAGAGGCCGCTCCGACACCTCGAAGGCGCAAACGGTCCGGAGACGGCCGTCAGTCGCCCTCGCGGGCCTCCTTGCTGGCCAGCAGGCGGCGCAGCGAGTAGAGCCGCGCGGGGTCGGCGTGTCCGTCGGCCACCCAGGCGTCCAGCGCGCAGTCCGGCTCGTCGTGGCTGCACGCGCGCGGGCAGTCCTCGGTGCCGGGCTCCAGGTCGGGGAAGGCGTGGATGACCCGGGACGGGTCGATGTGCGACAGGCCGAAGGAGCGGAACCCGGGCGTGTCGATCACCCAGCCCGCGTTCAGCGCCTTCTTCGAGCCGGGCCTGGCCCCGGGCGGCGGCGGCAGCCGCAGCGCGAGCGCCGAGACGGTGGTGTGCCGGCCGCGGCCGGTGACGGCGTTGACGTGGCCGGTGGTCCGCTGCCGCTCCGGGACGAGCGCGTTGACCAGGGTGGTCTTGCCGACGCCGGAGTGGCCGATGAACACGGTGCGCAGACCGCGCAGGTGCTCGCGGACGGCCTCGGCGCCGGTGGTCTCCAGCTCGTCGCGGCGGGTGACGACGTAGGTGATGCCGAGCGGCGCGTAGGACTCCAGCAGCGGCGCGGCCGGGGCGAGGTCGGCCTTGGTGAGGACGAGCAGCGGCTCCAGGCCCGCGTCGTAGGCGGCCACCAGGCAGCGGTCGATCAGCCGGGGCCGCGGCTCCGGGTCGGCCAGCGCGGTGACGATGGCGAGCTGGTCGGCGTTGGCGACGACGATCCGCTCGTAGGGGTCGTCGTCGTCCGCGGTGCGCCGCAGCACCGAGGTGCGTTCCTCGACCCGCACGATCCGGGCGAGGGTGTCGGTGTCCCCGGAGAGGTCGCCGACCAGCGAGACGGTGTCGCCCACCACCACGCCCTTGCGGCCCAGCTCGCGGGCCTTCATGGCGACGACCTCGTGCTCCTGCTTCGTCCCCGGGTCGACCAGGCAGGTCAGCCGGCCGCGGTCGACGGTGAGCACCATCGCCTCGGCGGCGTCCTCGTGCTTGGGCCGGATCCGGGTCCGCGGCCGCGAGCCCCGGCGGGCGGGGCGGTTGCGGATGTCGTCCTCGTCGGCGTCCTTGCCGTAGCGGCGCATGTGCCCAGTCCTCCGCTCAGCCGCCCGCCACCGGTCCGGCGAGCAGCTCGTCCCACATGGCGGGGAAGTCCGGCAGGGTCTTGGCGGTGGTGGCCACGTTCTCCACCTGGACGCCGGGCACGGCGAGCCCGATCACCGCGGCGGCGGTGGCCAGGCGGTGGTCCTCGTAGGTGTGGAAGACGCCGCCGGTCAGCTTGCGCGGGCGGATCCGCAGGCCGTCCGCGGTCTCGCTGACGTCGCCGCCGAGGCCGTTGATCTCCTTGGCGAGCGCCGCCAGCCGGTCGGTCTCGTGCAGCCGCAGGTGGGCGATGCCGTAGAGGTGGGACTCGGAGTCGGCGAGGGCGGCGACCGCGGCGATCACCGGGGTGAGCTCGCCGACGTCGTGCAGGTCGGCCTCGATGCCGTGGATCCGGCCGGTGCCGGTGAAGCGCAGGCCCTCGTCGGTGAACGCGCAGCTGCCGCCCATCCGGGTGTAGAGGTCACGCAGCTGGTCGCCGGGCTGGGTGGTGTGCTTCGGCCAGTCGCGGACGGTGACCTGGCCGCCGGTGACCAGGGCGGCGGCGAAGAACGGCGCGGCGTTGGAGAGGTCGGGCTCGACGACCAGGTCGCGCCCGAGCAGGGCGCCGGGGGTGACCCGCCAGACGTCCTTCTCGCCGCCGTCCTCGGGGGCGTCGACCTGGACGCCGGCCAGCCGCAGCATGTCGACGGTCATCCGGATGTGCGGCAGCGAGGGGACCGGACCGCCGACGTGCCGGACCTCGACGCCGTTGTTGTAGCGGGCGCCGGAGAGCAGCAGGGCGGAGACGAACTGGGAGGAGGCGGAGGCGTCGAGCTCGACGGCGCCGCCGTCGAGGGCTCCGGTGCCGTGCACGGTGAGCGGGAAGGTGCCGCGGCCGCCGTCGTCGATCCGGGCGCCGAGGGCGCGCAGGGCGTCGATGACGCCATGCTGCGGGCGCTCGTGGCTGCGCGGGTCGCCGTCGAAGTGGACCGGGCCGTCGGCGAGGACGGCGAGCGGGGGCAGGAAGCGCATGACCGTGCCGGCGTTGCCGACGTCGACCGAGGCGGGGCCGCGCAGCACGGGGGCGGGGATGACCCGCCAGGCCTCGCCGCCGCCGGTGCCGCCGGTGTCGTTGTTGACCCGCTCCTCGATGGTGACGCCGAGGGCGCGCAGGCCGTCGGCCATCAGCTGGGAGTCGCGGCTGCGCAGCGGTCGGCGCACCCAGCCGGGGCCGTCGGCGAGTGCCGCCAGGACCAGGGCCCGGTTGGTGACCGACTTGGAGCCGGGGATGGTGACGGTGGCGTCCACGGGGGTGGTCGCGACGGGGGCGGGCCACAGGGTCTCGGTCATGGGCCCAAGTCTAGGGGCCGTGGTGGGGGCAGCCCGTTCGCCTCCGATGCGGGGGCCGGCGGGGTGCGGCGGCGCGCGGGGGCGGTCAGAGGGGGTGCAGCAGCCAGCTCGCGCCGAGGGCGAGCGCGGCGAGGGCGGCGACGAGGAACAGGGTGGTCCAGGCGAGGCCGGGGATCCCGGTGAGGCGGGCGAGCTGGTCGGCGTCGGAGTCGCGGGCCTCGCCGCGGCGGCGCTGCCGCTGGAGTTCGAGGACCGGGCGGACGGCGCCGAACAGCAGGAACCAGGTGCCGAGGTAGGCGAAGGCGGCCTGGACCTCGGGGGAGCCGAACCAGGAGACCAGGACGAAGGCGCCGCCGGTGAGCAGCACGACGAAGCAGCCGAAGGCGTTGCGGATCCGCACCAGCAGGGCGAGCAGCAGCGCGACGGCGAGCCACAGCAGCAGGGTGATCCGGTCGGCGGCGAGCAGGGCGGCGCAGCCGAGGCCGAGCAGGGCGGGGGTGGTGTAGCCGGCCGCGGCGGTGAGGACCATGCCGGGGCCGGTGGGGCGGCCGTAGGAGAGGGTGAGGCCGGAGGTGTCGGAGTGCAGCCGGATGCCGGCGAGCCTGCGGTTGGTGGCGAGGGCGGCGAGGCCGTGGCCGCCCTCGTGGGCGATGGTGACCGCGCCCCGGGCGATCCGCCACAGCGGGCGGGCGAGGACGGTGAGCAGCGCGGCGGCGCCGGTGGCGAGGGTGAGCCAGCCGGGCGGGTCGGGCTGGGTGCCGGTGACGGCGGTCCACAGCTCGTCGAGGGTCCTGGCGTCCATCGTGCTCCTCCGTCTCGGTCCGGCGTTCCTCCCGGGGTGGCAGCCTGCCACGGGAGGGGACGGCCGTCCGGGGGCGGGTGGTTCTCGGGGCGGACGGGGGCCCGGGGGCGGACGGGGCCGTGGCAAGCTGACGGTATGTGTGGTCGCTTCGCCGCGAGTAGCCGGCCCGGGGACATCGTGGAGCTGTTCGGCGTCGAGCAGTGGGATCCGGCCGAGACGCTGGACCCGAGCTGGAACGTCGCGCCGACGCAGAGCGCCTTCGTGGTGCTGGAGCGGCTGGCGAAGGGGGCGCCGGCGCCGGTGCGCCAGCTGCGGGTGCTGCGCTGGGGGCTGGTGCCGCAGTGGGCGGAGTCGCCGGAGACGGCGGTGAAGATGATCAACGCGCGGGCGGACACGGTGCACGAGAAGCCGGCCTACCGGCAGGCGTTCGCCTCGCGCCGGTGCGTGCTGCCGGTGGACGGCTACTACGAGTGGCAGACGGTGCCGGGGGAGCGGGGCAGGGCGCGCAAGAAGCCGTTCTTCGTGTCCCGGGCGGACGGCGCGCCGCTGGCGCTGGCGGGGCTGTACGAGTTCTGGCGCAACCGGGCGGTGCCCTCCGGCCACCCCGAGGGCTGGCTGGTGACCTTCACCGTCGTGACGACCGAGGCGGAGGAGCTGCTGGCGCCGATCCACGAGCGGATGCCGCTGTACCTGGACCCGGGGTCGTTCGACGCCTGGCTGGACCCGCGGCTGGACGACAGCGGGGCGCCGGAGCTGCGCAGGCTGCTGGAACCGCCGCCGCCGGGGGCGCTGCGGGTGACGCCGGTGTCGCCGGAGGTCGGCAGCATCCGCAACGACCACGCCGGGCTGACCGAGCCCCACACCGAGCCCGAGACCACCCTGTTCTGACCGCCCCTGCGAGAGGACCACCGCCGTGACCGCCGCGAAGTCCGCCCCCGTGACCACGGAGACGGTGCCCACGCCCGCCGGGGACGCCCGGATCACCCTGCACCCGGCCCCCGCGCCGCGGGCCGTGCTGGCGCTGGGGCACGGCGCCGGCGGCGGGATCGAGGCGCGGGACCTGGCGGCGCTGGCCGCCGCCCTGCCCGCCCGGGGGGTGTCGGTGGCGCTGGTCGAGCAGCCCTGGCGGGTGGCGGGCAGGAAGGTGGCGCCCGCGCCGAGGACGCTGGACGCCGGCTGGGAGCCGGTGGCCGGGCGGCTGGCCGGGGAGGGCCCGCCGCTGGTGGTGGGCGGGCGCAGCGCCGGGGCCCGGGTGGCCTGCCGGACGGGGGCGGCGAGCGGTGCGGTGGGGGTGGTGGCGCTGGCGTTCCCGCTGCACCCGCCGGGCCGGCCGGAGAAGAGCCGGGCGCAGGAACTGCTCGGCTCGGGCCTGCCGACGCTGGTGGTGCAGGGGCCCGCGGACCCGTTCGGCGGACCGGCGGAGTTCCCGGAGCTGCCGGACTCGCACGAGCTGCTGGCACTGCCGGCCGGCAACCACGGCTTCGAGGTGCCGAAGCGGGCCGCGGTGGGGCAGCAGGAACTGCTGGAGCTGATCGTCTCGGCGGTGGGGGACTGGGTGCTGCGGGTGGTGTGAGCCGGGCCGCGGGGTGCGGGAATGCGGGCGGGACCGGCGTGGTTGACATCCTCGTCAGGTGGAGTCCCGGTGGAAGGCAGGGCAGATGGGTTCGATCGCGTGCCCCGAGCGGCCGGAGGAGCGCGAGGCCGCGTCGGCGTTCGCTCCCTCCTGGTCGGACTGGCTAGTCGCGGGCGAGAAGCCCGTCGGCCCGATATCCTCCCTTTCGGGGCGGCCCACGGTGGGCCGTGTCCGTCATGCCGAGGAGGTGGGTCCGGTCGTCGGGACCGAGCACGAGGCCGAGCCGGGCCGGGGCCCGGAGGAGGGCCTGCCCGCGGGCGAGGCGCTCACCGGTGAGGAGCTGGCCGAGGCGATCGGTGAGGACACCTTCCGGGTGTCGGCGGAGGAGACCGAGGAGGCCCGGCGGGAGCGCTTCGAGCGCGACGCCCTGGGCTACCTGGATCCGATGTACTCGGCCGCGCTGCGGATGACGCGCAACCCCGCGGACGCGGAGGACCTCTTGCAGGAGGCGTTCGCGAAGGCCTACGCGTCCTTCCACCAGTTCCGCGAGGGCACCAACCTCAAGGCGTGGCTGTACCGCATCCTCACCAACACCTTCATCAACTCGTACCGCAAGAAGCAGCGGGAGCCGCAGCGCACCGCCGCCGAGGAGATCGAGGACTGGCAGCTGGCCCGGGCCGAGTCGCACATGTCGACCGGTCTGCGCTCGGCGGAGACCCAGGCCCTGGACCACCTCCCGGACAGTGATGTGAAGGACGCCCTCCAGGCCATTCCGGAGGAGTTCCGCATCGCCGTCTATCTCGCGGATGTCGAGGGCTTTGCGTACAAGGAGATCGCGGACATCATGGGTACTCCCATCGGTACGGTGATGTCCCGGCTGCACCGTGGCCGCCGTCAGTTGCGCGGCATGCTGGAGGACTACGCCCGTGAGCGCGGGCTGGTCCCGGCCGGCAGCGGGGCAGGGCAGGAAGCGAAGGGCTCGGGCTCATGAGCTGCGGCGATCCGCACGACACCGAGTGTGGCGAGGTCCTCGACCACCTCTACGAATTCCTCGACAACGAGATGGCCGAGGGCGACTGCGTCAAGCTGCGCGTGCACTTCGAGGAGTGCTCGCCCTGCCTGAAGCAGTACGGACTGGAGCAGGCGATCAAGGCGCTGATCAAGCGTTCCTGCGGCTGCGACGACACCCCGGCGGACCTGCGCGGGAAGGTGCTGGCCAGGATCGACTCGATCCGGGCCGGCCAGCGCCCGGGCGAGGCGGTGGCGGTGGCGGTCGAGACGATGCCGGAGGTGCACGCCGAGGCGGCCGGTGAGCCGGCCGGGCCGGGCCGGGCCGCGGAGGCGGCGGCCGGGACCTGAGGCGGGCGGCTGCGCCGGACGGCGCACGACCGGACGAGGCACGTGAGCGGCCCCGGGAGCGGATGCTCCCGGGGCCGCCGTCCGTCCGCGTCCTGCCCGCCCGGGCCCCGCCCTCACTCGATCGAGTGAGTTGGCGGTGTGCCAGCAGCGGCATTGCGCGATCACGCGTCCCCGTGCCGGAGCGGCACCCTATTCTCCTGACGGACGCTCACCCCGGGCCGCGCGCCGCCGTTTCGGCGTGCGCGGACGGCCGGCGGGCGGTCCGGGAGGACGGGCCAGGGCGGCGCGGGCCAGCACGCGGGGAGGTCGACATCGCTACCGACAGTGGAGACGGGGACCTTCCGCCGGGCGCCGCGCGCTACCTCGTGGCCGTGCCGGCGGCGGCGCTCTGCTGCCTGCTGACGCTGCTGCCGCTGCCCGGCCCGGCGGCGGTGCACTGGCTGGGCGCCCCGGTGGACTGGCCGAAGGTCGGACTCCTGGCCTTCCTGCACGCCTGCTGGGAGTCGCTCGCCCAGGGTCTGTCGACGCCGTGCCTGCGGTTGGCGTGGCTGCTGCTGCGCCGTCCGCCGCTGCGCGCCCGCCGGCCGGTGCGGCCCGGCGTCAACGCGTTCTTCCCGGTGCTGTTCGCCGGGGTGCTGATGCTGCCGCCGGCCGCCGCCGGGCTGTCCGCCGTGCCGGCCGCGCTGCTCGGGGCCGCCGGGCCGGGCGGCCGGCGGCGCCAGGTGTGGAACGGCGCGCAGCTCGCGCTGTCCGCCTTCGCGTCCTCGGCGGTGTTCCACCTGCTGGCCGGGCCGCAGCTGCTGCTCGGCTCGCGCTTCCCCGCCGCGCTGCTGCCCGCGTTCGCCGCGCTCGCCGCGTTCTGCCTGGTCAACGGCGGTCTGGTGGGCGGCATGCGGGTGCTGACGGAGGGCCGCTGCCCGGCCGGGCGGCGAGGCGGCGCCTCCGTCGTGCCGGGGCTCGCGGTGCTGGTGCACGCGGCGGGCGGGCTGATGCTCGCCGTGCTGTGGCAGGGGCCGTACGGCGCGTTCGCGGCGCTGCTGGCCCTGCTGCCGCTGTCCATCTCGGCCTGGGTGTTCGCCCAGGGGCACCGCGAACGCGAGGCCCACCAGGCGACCGTGCGGGCGCTGGTCCAGGCGGTGGAGATCAAGGACGCCTACACCCGGGGCCACAGCGAACGGGTCGGCCGGGCGGCGGTGCTGATCGCCGATCAGCTGGGCATGGAGGCCGAACGGCTGCGCACCCTGCGCTACGCGGGCATCCTGCACGACGTCGGCAAGCTCGGGGTGGCCACCGAGCTGCTGCGCAGAAACGGTCCCCTCACCGAGGCGGAGCGCCGGGCCGTCGAGGTGCACCCGGTGCACGGGTACGAGCTGGTGCGCGGGATCGCCTTCCTCGGCGAGGCACACGCCGGGATCCTGCACCACCACGAGCGGATGGACGGCCGCGGCTACCCGGCGGGGCTGGCCGGTGAGCAGATCCCGGAGTTCGCCCGGATCATCTCGGTCGCCGACGCCTTCGACTCGATGACCTCCACCCGCTCCTACCGGCGCGGCCGCCCGGTCACCGAGGCGGTCGCCGAGCTGGAGCGCTGCTCCGGCAGCCAGTTCGACCCGGTGATGGTGCGGGCGCTGGTGGACGCGCTGGCCGTGCACGACTGGCAGCCGGTGCTGCCGCCGCCCCCGGAGTGCATCAAGGAGGTGCCGGACATCCCGCTCGGCGTTCCCGAACCGGCCCGGGCGGCCCCGGCGCAGGGCGCGGCCCCGGCGCCGGGCGCCGGTCCGGGTACGGGCGCCGGTCCGGGCCCCGCCCCGGGCACGGTGCCGGTCCAGGGTGGCGGCGGCGTCCCGACGGCCGGGTCCTCGTGAGCGCGCGGCGGGAGGTGCGGCGGGGCGCGCGGGCGGGCGCGCCGATCATGGAGGGCGGCGCGCGGCAGTGGTCGGGCGCCGGGCGCGCAGACGCACAGGAGGGGTGCGCCGGTGCGGTGTGCGCGGTGCACGGGGCGGCGCTGGCGCTGCTGGCGGCGTCCCTCGGGGCGGTGCTGGTGCGCGGGCCCGCCCAGCCGGGGGTGGCACTGGCGTTCACCGCGCTGATCGCGCTCGGCGAGTGCGTGCGGATCACTCTTCCGGGCGACCGCGAGCAGACGCCGATCGGGGCGGCGGGGGCACTGGCGTACGCGCTGCTCGGGCCGCTGCGCGGGCTGCCGGCCGGGCCCGGGGTGCTCCAGGTGACGGCGGTGACCGGCGCCGGCCTGCTGCTGGCGCTGCTGCCCGCGGCGCTGCGGGCGGCCGCCGGGCGGGTGCGCGGGTGCGGGCCGACCGGGCCGGCCCCCTGGCGCGAGCGGGCCCGGCGGGACGGCGCGGCGCGGCGGCTGCTCGGCGCGGGCTTCGCGGCCGCGGTGTTCCAGCCGCTCTACAACAGCGGCGTGGTGGACCGGTTCTCCGCCGACGGCCCCGCGTACGGCGCGTTCCTGACGGCGGTGGCCGCGCTGGCCGCGCTCTGCGACGCGGTGCTGGCGGCGCTGCTGCGGCGGGCCCGCAGCGGGCTGCGGTTCCCGGCGGCGCTGGAGGACGAACTGCGCTCGCTGTTCGGGATCGGCACCGCGATCGCCGCCACCGGCATGCTGGTCAGCCTGGCCGCCGGGGAGGTGGGGCTCTGGGCGCTGCCGCTGTTCTGCGCGCCGCTGCTGCTGGCCCAGGTGTCCTTCCGGCGGGCGGCGGCGGTGCGGGCCACCACCGGACAGACCATCGCCAGCCTGGCCAAGGCCACCGAGGTGGCCGGGTACACGCCGCCGGGGCACGCCCGCCGGGTCGCCGACACCGCGTGCGCGGTCGGCCGCGAGCTCGGCCTCGGCACCCGGGAGCTGGCTCTGCTGGAGTACGCGGCGCTGATGCACGACGTCGGGCAGCTGTCGCTGGTGGAGCCGGTGCCGGGCGGGGCGACGGCCCTGCTGCCGGACGAGGAGCAGCAGCGGATCGCCCGGCTGGGCAGCGAGGTGATCCGGCGCACCGGGGTGCCGCGGCGGGTGGCCGAGCAGGTCGCCCGGCTGGCCGACCCGTTCCCCGGGCCGGACGGCGGGCGGGCGGTGCCGCTGGCGGCGCGCATCATCCGGGTGGCGAACGCGCACGACGACCTGCTGACGGCGGCCCGGGAGCGCGGGGTGGGGGAGGCGGTGGGCCGGCTGGAGGTGCTGGAGGCGCTGCGGCTGGAGCGGGGGCGGGTGTACGACGCCCGGGTGGTGGACGCGCTGGTGCGGGTGCGCGGCTGACCGCCTCCGGCGGTGCGCCCGGGCGCCCGGGGGCGGGCCGGGCGGCCGGTTGCGGGGTCCGGCAGGGGGCGTCCGGGGTTGAGGCGGCCGGGCCGGGCGGGCAGGCTGGGGGAGGGGCCGGAAACGGGCCGGGACGGAACCGGGCAACCCCGGCGGTGGGGAGCGCGGGCGGCGGCCGTCGTGGTTGGATGCGGTCGTAGCGTGGAAAACCGACCCGGAGCACCGGGCCCGTGACGCGGGAGCGGTTGCGGGACTTGAGCGGACGACGACGGCAGGGACGAACGTGAGGATCTTCCACCGGGCACGGCACCGGCCGTCCGCCACCTGGCGGCAGACGACCGACCGGGCTTTCACGTTGATCGGTGACGGCCGCTACGAGGACGCCGGCGCCCTGCTGGTGATGGCGGCCGACCTGGAGCCGTGGCTGTCCGACTCCTGGTTCAACCTGGCCCTGCTGCACAAGTTCCGCCGCGACTGGGAGCAGGCCCGGGCGGCCGGGCTGCGGGCGGTGGCGCTGCTGGACCGCGAGCAGGGCGCCCCGGACTGGTGGAACCTCGGCATCACCGCGACCGCGCTGCAGGACTGGCCGCTGGCCCGCCGGGCCTGGCAGGCGTACGGGCTGAAGCTGCCCGGCGGCCCGAACGCGCGGGAGGAGGGGCCGGTCAGCCTCGACCTGGGGACGACCCCGGTGCGGCTCTCCCCGGACGGCGAGTCCGAGGTGGTCTGGGGCCGGCGGCTGGACCCGGCCCGGATCGAGGTGCTGTCGATCCCGCTGCCGTCCTCCGGCAGACGCTGGGGCGAGGTGGTGCTGCACGACGGCGCCCCGCACGGCGAGCGGGTCACCGACGGCGTCGCCTACCCGGTGTTCGACGAGATCGAGCTGTGGGCGCCGTCCCCGGTGCCGACGTACGTGGTGCTGCTGCAGGCGGCCACCGAGGCGGACCGGGACGCGCTGGAGCGGCTGGTCGCGGACGCCGGCTACGCGGCGGAGGACTGGACGTCCTCGGTGCGGCTGCTGTGCCGGGCCTGCTCGGAGAGCCGGATGGCCTCGGACGACGGCCACACCGCCCACCACGACCCGCACGACGACGGGGACGCCGCGCACCCCGGCCACCTCAGCCACCTGAGCCCCGGCGCGGGCGGGATGTCCTGGCTGGCCGAGCGCGAGTGCGGGATCGCGGCCCCGGCGCACCTGGTGCGGGTGCTGCTGGACCGCTGGGCCGCGGCGTCGCCGGGGACCCGGGCGTACCGGGATCTCGAAGAGGTCTGCTGAGCGCCCTGAGTACCCTGGTGCGGTACGCGTAGGCCTAGGGAAGCGGAAGACATGGCGGAGCAGGACCAGCACGAGCACGACGGGACCCCGAAGGTGGTCGGCGAGCAGCCGGACCTCTCCAAGGGCACGGCGCGCCCGATCACCGTCTACGGCAACCCCGTGCTGCACCGCGAGGTGAAGGACGTGACGGCCTTCGACGGTGAGCTGTCCGCGCTGATCGACGACATGTTCCAGTCGATGTACGCGGCCGAGGGCGTGGGTCTGGCCGCCAACCAGATCGGCGTGGACCTCAAGGTCTTCGTCTACGACTGCCCGGACGACGAGGGCGTGCGCCACATCGGCCACGTGATCAACCCGGTGCTGGAGGAGTTCCCGAAGGACCGCAAGCGGGTGCTGGACGACGGCAACGAGGGCTGCCTCTCGGTGCCGACCGCCTACGCCGAGCTGCCCCGCCCGGACTACGCGGCGGTGACCGGCCAGGACAAGGACGGCAACCCGGTCCGGGTCGAGGGCACCGGCTTCTTCGCCCGCTGCCTGCAGCACGAGACGGACCACCTGTACGGCTTCCTCTACATCGACAAGCTGTCGAAGCGGGACCGCAAGGACGCCCTGCGGCAGATGGCCGAGGGCACCGCGCGCTACGCGACGGTCCCGAACGACTGACGGCGCCCGGGAGTTGACGGAGGGCCGGGGAGCAGCCGCTCCCCGGCCCTCCGGCGTGTGTGCGCGGCGTCAGCCGCGGGCGCGGGCGGTGGAGTCGCGGGCGACCAGGACGGGGGTGAACAGGTAGTCCCGGGCCCGGCCGCCGTGGCCCTCCAGCTGGCGCCAGAGGGCGTCGGCGACCGCGGCGCCCATCTCGTCGATCGGCTGGCGGACGGTGGTGAGCGGCGGGTTGCTGTGGGCGGCGAGGTAGCAGTCGTCGTAGCCGATCACCGAGAGGTCGCCGGGGACGGTGCGGCCGGCCTCGCGGGCGGCCTGGACCACGCCGAGGGCCATCAGGTCGCTGCCGGCGATCACCGCGGTGACGTCGGCGTCGAGCAGTTGGCGGGCGGCGGCCGCGCCGCCGGCGATGGAGTAGGCGGACTCGGCGTACCAGTCCGCGGGCGGCTCCTCGCCGAGCAGTTCGCGCATCGCGCGCCGGTAGCCGTCCAGGCGGTTGAGCGAGGGGCGCAGGTAGCCCTGGCCGCCGGCCAGGCCGATCCGGCGGTGGCCGAGTTCGCGCAGGTGGGCGACGGCGGTCCGGGCGCCGAGCGCCTCGTCGGTGGCGACCGTGGGGACGGCGAGGCCCTCCACCCGGCCGCTGACCAGCACCATCGGGATGCCGCGTTCGTGCAGCAGCCGGTAGAAGCCGTGGTCGGCGTCGGGGTTGGCGTGCCGGCCGGAGACCAGGACCAGGCCGGAGACGCCCTTGCGGAGCAGGACGTCGATGTAGCCGAGTTCGGCGGTGCCCTGGCGGGTGGAGGTGCCGACCACGGCGGTGAGGCCGTGCTTGGCGAGCTGCACCTCGATCGCGGAGGCGAGCAGCGGGAAGACCGGGTTGTCGAGTTCGGGGACGACGATGCCGATCAGCGCGCCCTGGTGCGGGTCGTAGCCCTGGTCGGGCTGCCAGCCGAGCTCCCGCATGGCCTCGGCGACCTTGACCTTGGTGTCGTCGGAGACGCCCGGCCGGTCGTTGATCACCCTGCTCACCGAGGCGGCGCTGACGCCCGCCCGGGCGGCGATGTCGCGCAGTGACGGGCCGCTCAATTGGTCCTCCGGTCTGGTCCGGCCTGCATCTTACAAAGCCCGGCGCGGCGGGCCGCGCATCAGGATGAAACGATCTTAGCAACATATTGCGCAACAGTTTCATCGCCGTTACGGTTCCCTCGTCGGCTCCGGAAAGCGGAACGCCGGCATCCGTTAACCTGTCCACCCGCCCCGAGGAGCCCCATGGACCCGGCCAGCCGCCACCGCCTCGCCGCCCGCCACCAGCCGCACCACGACGGGTCCGCGCGGTACGTCGGCGACCTCGCCCCGCGCCTCGGGCAGCACGTCGACCTGCTGGTCCGGGTGCCCGCCGGGCAGGAGGTCGAGCGGGTGTTCCTGCGCTCCGTCCCGGACGGCGAACCGCACTTCACGGCCGCCGTGGTCGACCGCGTCGACGACACCGGGACCACCTGGTGGCGGGCCGCCCTGGAGATGGTCAACCCGGAGATGAACTACCGGTTCTGGCTGCACACCCCGGAGGGCGGGCGCTGGCTCACCGCCGCCGGCCTGCGCGACCACGACCTGCCGGACGCCACCGACTTCCGCCTCACCACCCACCCCGCCCCGCCCGCCTGGGCCGCCGACGCGGTGGTCTACCAGATCTTCCCGGACCGCTACCACCGCTCCGGCGAGGCCCCGCTCGCCGCCTGGGCCCGCCCGGCGGACTGGGACACCCCGCTGCGCACCGGCGACGCCGAGGCCCTCCAGCAGATGTACGGCGGCGACCTCTGGGGCGTGGTGCGCAAGATCGACCACATCCAGCGGCTCGGCGCCACGGTGATCTACCTGACCCCGTTCTTCGAGGGCCGCTCCAACCACCGCTACGACGCCGTCTCCTTCGACCGGGTCGACCCGGCGCTCGGCGGCGACGAGGCGCTGATCGCGCTCACCACCGAGGCGCACCGGCGCGGCATCCGGGTGATCGGCGACATCACCCTCAACCACTCCGGCGACCAGCACACCTGGTTCCGCACCGCGCAGGCCGACCCGGAGAGCCCCGAGGCCGGCTTCTACTTCTTCGGCGACGGCGGACCGGACGACTACGCGACCTTCCTCGGCGTGCGCACCCTGCCGACCTTCGACCACCGCTCGGCCGAACTGCGCCGCCGCCTCTACGAGGGCCCCGACTCGGTGATCGCCAAGTACCTCGGCGCGCCGTTCCACCTGGACGGCTGGCGGGTCGACGTGGCGCAGATGGCCGGCCGCCGCGGCGACGTCGAGCTCAACCACCTGGTCGCCACCACCACCGCGGCCACCGTCCGGGCCGCCAACCCCGACGCCGTCCTGCTCGCCGAGCACCAGCACGACGCCTCGCTCGCGCTGGCCGGCGACGGCTGGCAGGGCACCATGAGCTACGCCGGCTTCACCCGGCCGGTCTGGAGCTGGCTGGTCGAGAAGCACGACCAGAAGGACTTCTGGGCCGTCCCCGGGCCGATCCCCGACTACGACGCCGCCCAAGTGCGCGCCACCATGACGGCCTTCGGCGCCGCGCTGCCCTGGCGCAGCCGCGCCCACAACCTGACCCTGCTGGACTCGCACGACACCGCCCGGTTCCGCACCTTCGCCGGCCCGGAGCGGCACCTGCTCGGCGCGGCCCTGCTGTTCACCCTGCCCGGCATCCCGATGGTGTTCTCCGGCGACGAGGTCGGCGTGCTGGGCGAGGGCCTGGAGGAGGGCCGCAAGCCGTTCCCCTGGGACGAGTCCGCCTGGGACCAGCACACCTGGCGCACCTACCGCGACCTGGTCCGGCTGCGCCGCAGCCACAGCGCGCTGACCGGCGGAGGGCTGCGCTGGCTGGTCGCCGAGGGCGACGTCCTGCTGTTCGAGCGGGAGGACGAGCGGGAGACGGTCCTGGTGCAGATCAGCCGGGCCGACCACCCGCCGGTGGCGGGGGAGTGGCACGCCACCCATCTGCTCGGCGGGCCGCAGCTGGTCCCCGGCCGTGACCTGCCCAGCGAGGGCCCGGCCGTGCACGTCTGGTCGGTGGCCCGATGAGCGCCGCCACCGTGCGCCGGGGCCGGATCGAACGGATTCCCGGCTTCCGCTCCGAACGGCTCGGCAACGAACGGGACCTGCTGGTCCACCTGCCGCCCGGCTACGACGACCGGCCGGACGCCGACTACCCGGTGCTCTACCTGCACGACGGCCAGCAGGTCTTCGACCAGGGGCAGCAGCCCACCTGGGCGGTGGACCGGACACTGGAGGCGCTGTACGCCGAGGGCCTGATCCCCGAGCTGATCGCGGTCGCCGTGCCCAACGCCGGCGCCGACCGGGGCGTGGAGTACTCGCACGTCGCCGAGTACTGGCGCACCCCCGGCACCCCGCTGAAGGGCCACCGCTACGAGGCCTTCCTGACCGACGAGGTCAAGCCGTTCGTCGACGCCCGCTACCGGACCAGGACCGGTCCGGAGCACACCGCGCTGATGGGCTCCTCGATGGGCGGCCTGGTCACGTACCACATCGCCTTCCGCCGCCCGGAGGTCTTCGGCCTGGCCGCCGTCCTCTCCCCGTTCCTCACCCACGTCGACCCGCAGAGCCTCGGCGAGAAGGTGGTGCACGAGCGCTACCGGCGGCGCGGGCCGCGCCGGATCTGGCTGGACATCGGCGGCCGGGAGGGGCTGATCATGGCCCGCCCCGCCCGTGAGCTGGCCGGCCGACTGGTCGACGAGGCCGGCTACACCTCCGGCGCCGACCTGCTCTACTACGAGGACCCGGACGCGCCGCACCACGAGAACGCCTGGCGCCCGCGCTCCCGGCACGCGCTGCTGCACCTGTTCGGCGCGCCCTCGCCGGTGCGCTCGCTCACCGTCGAGCCGGAGATCCTGCTCGCCCCCGGCGAGACCTGGAGCGCCGTCAACCCGGTCGCGGTCCGCGCCGACGGCGTCCGGTACACCGCGCTGGAGGCCGGCTACCGGGTCGAGCGCCCCGAGGTCGCGGCCGTCTCGCCGCACGGCGGGCTGCTCCCGCTGGCCGCCGGGCGGACGGCGGTCACCGTCCGGGCCCACGGGCTGGCCGCGCGCACCGAGGTCGCGGTCGACCCGGAGCTGCCGGCCCACCCGGTCCTGGAGGTCACCGTGACCGTCCCGCCCGGAACCCCCGACGACGCCCCCGTGATGTTCGGCCCGCTGCCCTGCGCCCCGGCCGGACCGGGCCGCTTCCGCGGCCGGATCGCGGTGCCGCGCGGCACCGGCTTCGACGGCGGCGTCTCGCGCGGCTGGGGCCTGGACGCCGTCGACGCCGACGGCCGGCGGGTGCTGCACCCGCTGCGGGTCGACCGCGACACCCGGCTCGACCTCACCGTCGAGCGCTGGCACCGGCCGGCGGACGGCATCTGACCCGCACCCCGTCCGCCGCGACCCGCCCCCGCGACCCAATCCCCGCACCCCTCCCGGACGAAGGAGTCTCGGACCATGCGCCACCGGATCATCCACCGCAGAACCGCCGCGCTCGGCCTGCTCGCCCTGCTGGTCACGGCCTGCGGCGGCACCTCCCCCGCCGCCGGCCCCGCCGGCACCCCCACCGCGGACGGGCCGATGACCGCCCCGCCGCTCGGCGCCGCCGAGGGCGACCTGGTGATCTGGGCCCAGACCCAGCAGGCCGCCGCCCTCCAGCCGCTCGCCGACCGCTTCGGCAAGGAGAACGGCGTCAAGGTCACCGTCGCCCCGCAGTCCGTCAACACCCAGCAGGCGTACGTCACGGCCACCAACGCGGGCAAGGGCCCCGACCTGGTGGTCGGCGCCTCCGACTGGCTCGGCAACCTGGTGCAGAACGGCACGGTCGCCCCCGTTCCGCTGACCGCTCAGCAGAAGGCGCTGTTCCAGCCCGCCGCCCTCGCCGCCGTCGCCCGGGAGGGCCAGCAGTTCGGCCTGCCCTACGCGACCGAGACCCTGGTGCTTTTCCGCAACACCGAACTGGCCCCGGCCGCGCCCGCCACCTTCGAGGACCTCGCCACCGCCGCCGCCGAGGCCGTCCGGTCCGGGAAGGCGGAGGTCCCGCTGGCGCTGCCGGTCGGCCAGCAGGGCAACGCCTACGCGCTGCAGCCGCTGTTCACCTCGGCCGGCGGCTACCTGTTCGGCGCCAAGCCGGACGGCGGCTGGGACACCGCGGACCTCGGGGTCGGGGGCCCGGGCTCGATCGCGGCCGGCGAGCTGTTCAAGCAGCACGGGGAGAAGGGCACCGGGCTGCTCAACCGCTCGGTCGACACCAACGCCATCTCGCTGTTCACCGGACGCAAGTCGCCCTACCTGGTGGCCGGGCCGTGGGCGCTCGGCCA
Source organism: Kitasatospora sp. NPDC015120 (assembly GCF_043080305.1). NCBI lineage: Bacteria > Bacillati > Actinomycetota > Actinomycetes > Kitasatosporales > Streptomycetaceae > Kitasatospora > Kitasatospora sp. NPDC015120. The sequence goes on from NZ_JBIBVJ010000009.1 coordinate 35,159, forward strand.
GGTCAAGCAGGCCGGCCTGCCGTACGCCATCTCCCCGGTGCCCGGCTGGGCCGGCAAGGGACCGGCCCGCCCCTTCATCGGCGTGCAGGCCTTCTACCTCTCCGCCAAGGCGAAGAACCAGCCGCTCGCCCAGGAGTTCCTGCTGCGCGCCATCGGCTCGGAGGAGGGCCAACTGGCGCTCTACCAGGCCTCGCCGGAGCCGCCCGCGCTGAGCTCCGCCCTCGCCAAGGCCACCGCCGGCGACCCGGACATCGGCGCCTTCGCGGCCGCGGGCGAGGCCGGGCAGCCGCTGCCGACCATCCCCGCGATGAACGCGATCTGGGGCCCGCTCGGCCAGGCCGAGGCGAGCATCGTCGCCGGCGCCGACCCGGCCGAGACCATGCGCCAGGCCGGCGAGGCCATCCGCGCCGCCCTCGGCACCGGCCACTGACACCCCCCGGCGCCCCGCGCCCCTCCCGGACGGACCAGGGACCACCCCATGACCTCCCCCACCCTTCAAGGCAGCAGGCGCCCGGCCGCCCCCGCCGCCGGGCCCCCGGGGCGCCGGCCCCGCCGGGCCGGCGCCCTGACCGCGCAGCTGGTGAAGATCGCCCTGCTGTCCGGGGTCACCGCACTCGCCCTCTTCGCCGCGCCCAAGCTCTACCGGGACGGCCACTGGGCCGGCCTCGGCGTCCTTGCCGCGGGCACCGGCGCGACCTTCTGGGTCTACCTCTCGCCGCGCCGGCTCGCCGCCAAGTACCTGCTGCCGGCCACCGTGCTCTTCCTGGCCTTCGTGGTCTACCCCGTGCTCCACATCGTCGCCGTCTCCTTCACCGACTACGGCGACGGGCACCTGCTCACCAAGGAGCAGGCCGTGCGCACCCTGGTCGACACCTCCGTGGAGGCCGTCCCCGACGGCGCCTCGTACACGCTCACCGTCGCCACCGGCGCGGACGGCGGCCCGCTCGTCCTGCTGCTCACCGACCCGGCGACCGGCCGCACCTCGGCCGGCACCGCGCGCGGCCTGGCCCCCGCCCCGGACGGGACGGTGACCGCGGCCGACGGGCGGGTGACCGCCGCGCCGGGCCTGCGGATCCTCACCCCCGGCCAGGTCAACGGCCGCGCCCAGGAGCTGAAGGGGCTGCGGGTCCCGGTGGACGGCGGCTTCGTGATCGGCCAGGGACTCTCCTCGGCCACCACCGCCCGGCCCACCCTCACCTACGACGCCCGGGCCGACACCCTCACCGACACCCGCAGCGGCACCGTCTACCGCGCCGAGGACGGCCGCTTCACCGCCACCGACGGCTCCGGGCGGACCCTGCCCACCGGCTGGCACCGCACCGTCGGCTTCGCCAACTTCACCGCCGTGCTCACCAGCCCGGCCGTCCGCGGCCCCTTCCTCTCCGTGCTCGCCTGGACCTTCGGCTTCGCCGCGCTCTCCACCGGCGCCTCCTTCGCGCTGGGCCTCGGCCTCGCCCTGACCCTGCACCACCCCCGGCTGCGCGGGCAGCGGGCCTACCGCTCGCTCCTGCTGCTCCCGTACGCGATGCCCGCGTTCATCGGCATCCTGATCTGGCAGAGCATGTACAACCGGGACTTCGGGCTGCTCAACCAGCTGCTGCCCACCCGGATCGACTGGCTCGGCGACACCTGGAGCGCGCGCTTCGCGGTCGTCCTGACCAGCCTGTGGCTCGGTTTCCCCAACATGCTGCTGATCTGCACCGGGGTGCTGCAGTCGATGCCCGCCGAGCTGAACGAGGCCGCGCGGATCGACGGTGCGGGGCCGTGGACGGCCTTCCGCGCGGTGACCTTCCCGCTGCTGCTGGTGGCCGCCTCACCCGTGCTGATCTCCTCCTTCGCCTTCAACTTCAACAACTTCAACGCCGTCCAGCTGCTCACCGGCGGAGGACCGTTCGACGGGGCGGGCGGAACGGCCGGCGCTACGGACATCCTGATCAGCTACACCTACCGGGTGGCCTTCGGCGGGCAGGGCGCCCAGTACGGCTTCGCCGCCGCCCTGTCGGTCTTCATCTTCCTGCTGGTCGGCCTGATCACCCTGGTCGGCTTCCGCCGCACCCGGGCCCTTGAGGAGCTGAACGCATGACCACCACCGCCCGATGGCTGCGCCGCTTCGGCTGGCGGCACCTGGTCGCCCTCCTCGCGGTCGGCTTCGCGCTGTTCCCGCTGCTGTTCGTGGTCTCCGCCGCGCTCAATCCGCTCGGCACCCTGCAGTCCTCCACCCTGCTGCCCGAGCACGCCTCGCTCGCCAACTTCACCGCGCTGTTCACCGACGAGCAGTACCCGTTCGGCCGCTGGCTGGCGAACACGGCGCTGATCTGCGGCAGCTTCGCCGTCCTCAACGTGCTGCTCGGGATCTGCTCGGCGTACGCGTTCTCCCGGTTCCGCTTCCGGGGCCGGCGGGTGGGACTGCTCACCGTCCTGCTGGCGCAGATGTTCCCGCAGTTCCTCGCGGTCGTCTCGCTCTACCTGCTGTTCGCCGGGATCGGCGACGTGCTCCCGGCGATCGGGCTGGACACGCCCTGGGGGCTGCTCCTGGTCTACCTGGGCGGGGCGATGGGGGTGAACACCTGGCTGATGAAGGGGTACCTGGACACCATCCCGAAGGAGGTCGACGAGGCCGCCAGGGTGGACGGGGCCGGGCATGCACAGATCTTCTTCCGGATCATCCTGCCGCTGGCCGCGCCGATGCTGGTGGTGGTCGGGATCCTCTCGCTGACCACCGCGCTCAACGACGTCATCCTGGCCGGCATCTTCCTGACCTCCAACGAGTCCAAGACGGTGGCGGTCGGCCTCTACGGGATCATCTCCGGCCAGCAGGACCAGAACTACGGCCTCTTCGCGGCCGGGGCGCTGGTGACCTCGCTGCCGGTGATCGTGGTCTACCAGTTCCTCCAGCGCTACCTCGCCCAGGGGCTCACCGCCGGCTCGGTCAAGGGCTGAGCCGGTGGCGGGCCCGCCCGGTCAGCCGGTGACGAACAACCACTCCGGGCCGTAGGTGAAGTGGGGGTCGGCGGGGAGCTTGACGGCGTTGATCTTCTGGGCGGTGCGGCGCAGCTCGCCCATGAGGTGGACGGCCGGGCTGAGGTCCGCTGCGGAGGGGCTCCACGCGTCCTCCAGGGCCTTCAGCAGGGCGCTGTACTGCTGGTTGAAGGTGTGCAGGTGTTCGGCGGTGGCCGCGTCCGGCTCGTTGCCGGGGGAGTTGGCCCAGCCGCCCTGCGGGACGCGGCCGACCGGGAAGGTGTCCGGCAGCGGCACGTCGGGGCCGACGAAGTCGAACGTCCCGGTCTGCTCGTCACGGACGAACTTCTTGCCGACGGCGATCTCCTTGAACGCGTAGTAGTGGGCGAGTTCGCCCGGGGCGCCGGGGAACGGGTTCTCCGGGGAGGCGGTGGTGCCCTCGCCCTGGGCCTGGATGACGTGGATGGCGCTCAGGACGTCGCCGAGGGCGTTCATCGGGACGATGTCGTTGCCGGCCCCGTGGCCGGCCCCGAGCGGGACGCTCACCTGCTGCCGGCCGGTGAGCAGGTGCTCGAACCTGGGGAAGACGTCGGCGATCCGCTGGTAGAAGGCGCCGATGGTGTTGCCGTCCTCGGCGAAGCCGAGCGGGTGCTCCGGCTTCTCGATGGCGGCGAACAGCGCGGCGGAGTCCCGGGTCAGCCCGCTGAGGAACACCTCAAGACCGGGGTTGACGCCCCCGGGCAGGTGACCGGGGTACTTGGGGACGGTGAGCGGGTCGGTGAGGGTGACCGTGCCGCCGATGCTGGTGAGCATGTTGGCCACCAGGCCGAAGTGCGACATCTCGTCGAAGACGATCTCGCGGATGGTGTGGCGGACCGGCTTGTTGTTGTCCGGATCCGTGATCGACCACAACGCGGTGGCGTAAGGAGGGATGGTCGACAACTCCAGCATGATCGCCCGCTGGAGTGCGTCCTTGAGCTCCTGCTCGCCCCACTCGTCTTCCCCGACGCTCATGAGCTGAACGATCGCGTCACTCTCGTAATCCAGAACCCTGGTGGCCATATTGCGTCCCCTCTCGATCGCCTGTGGCCGGACCGTATGCGGGAACCGATCATCCATGGACACATCCCGCCACCGCAGCCCACGAGTCCAGCCGAACGGCCCCGCCCGGCGTGAAACGCCAGGCGGGGCACATCGTCGAGTGGAGTTCTGTTCCTCAGGCGATGCGGCCGAGGTGGATGACCACGATGGTCACCGTCTGCTCGGAGATTTCGTACATGACACGGTAGAGACCGATGTGGATGCGGCGGAGGTCTGGAGAGCCATAGGCGGCTGAGCCTGCTGGTCGAGGATTCAAGGCCAGCAGGTCGACTGCGTCCATGACCTGGCGGAGGCCGTCGGCGTCGTCCTTGAGGAACCGGGCGGCTGCGTTGATCGCTGGCTCGTCCCAGCTGATCCGGTAGGTCACTCACGCTCCAGGCCGAGGATGGAGCGGACTTCCTCGTGCGGCACGCTGGTGGCCGTGCCGGAGGCCTGGCGGGCACGATAGCGGGCGAGTGCGAGCTCGTCCTCCAGATCGGCCAGCTCTTGCGGATTGATGAGGACGGCAGCGGGCTGGCCGTGGTCGGTGATCGTGATGCGTTCGCGGCTGTGGGAGGCACGGCGGACCAGAGTGCCGAATCTCGCTCGCGCCTCGGTGATGGGCAGAGTCTCACTCATAGCAGAACTGTACACTTCGCGCTGGTCTTGGTGCATGGCAGGCGCTGAACGGGTGGCCGCCCCGCCCGGCGTGCACGCCGGGCGGGGCGGTGTTCATGCGGCGGCGGTGGTGTCGGGGGAGAGGTGGCACCAGACGAACTTGCCGACGCCGCCGACGCGCGGGCAGCAGCCCCACTGGGAGGCCAACTCGTGGACGAGGAGCAGGCCTCGGCCGGCCTCGTCGGAGTCCGAGGCGGCGCGGAGGGCGGGCTTCTCGCTGTCCGCGTCGTGTACCTCGATCCGGAGGGTGAGGTCGGGGGCGAGACGGAAGAGGATGAAGATCAGCCGGTCTCGCGGCGTTCGGGCGTGCTGGACGGCGTTGGTGACGAGCTCGCTGACCAGCAGCTCGCCGCTGGGGAGGAGGAGTTCGCCGGAGGGGAGGGGGAGGAGGAAGGAGCGGAGCTCCTGACGGGCGAGGCGGGGCGACTTGCGGTGGCGGGGCAGCCAGCAAGTGCGCTCGGCGGGGGTGGGGGAGACGGTTTCAGGCATGGCGGAGCCACCTCGGGTTGGTCTGGGTGACGGCAGCTGAAGCAGGCATGGGGATGCCCGGGTGGCGGGCCTGCCAAATCACTCTGTGTGGCTCGGCCCGCTACTGCAGGTAGCATTCACCTGCTCTCGTGCAATCTGCAAGCAGAACAACTGCAACGATGCAGTTCTCGCTACGCTGGATTGACGAATCGTCACGAGGCAAACTGGGATGGCCAGGGAGAGGACTTACGTATGGCTGATGAACCGAGGCCGACGGTCCGGGCCCGCCGACTTGGATCGGAGCTTCGCCGCCTACGCGAAGCCGTCGGCAAGGGAACCGACGACGCGGCGCAGGCCCTTGCCTGTTCTCGCGCCAAGATCAGCCGCATAGAGACAGGGGCGTCCGGCGTTCGTCGGCTGGACCTTGGGATCCTGCTGGACTTGTACGGGGTGACCGGCGGAGAGCGTCAGGCTCTTGAGAAGTTGTCCAGGGAAAGCAAGAAGCGCGGCTGGTGGCACGACTACGGCGATACGATCCCGTCGGCCTATGTTGACGTTCTTGGGCTTGAGGAAGATGCCCGGTACATCCGCATGTGGCAGACCATGGTTGTGCCGGGCCTGTTGCAGACAAGGAGCTACGCCCGAGCCCTGCTTGAAGCCAATCCCGCTGCTGTGCGCCCGGAGCGTATTGACCAGTTGGTCGAGATCCGGATGGAGCGGAAAGAAGTCCTTGCGAGGCCGGACCCGGCCCGCTTCTGGGCGATCATCTGGGAGCCCGCACTCAGGTGTCCGGTGGGAGGGCCGGAGGTCCACCGAGAGCAGTTGAAGCACCTGGCAGAGATGGCGAGCCTCCCAAACGTGACGCTGCAAGTGGTGCCCCTGGATGTCGGAGCGACCGCAGGTGCATGTGGAGCTTTCGTGATGTATGGCTTCTCTGACTCACCTATGCCGGGGGCGGTGTTTCTGGAGACACTGACAAGCAGCCATTATTTGGAACAGCATGGCGAGTTGGACGGCTACGGGCTGGTCTTCGAGTACCTGCGATCAGCTGCGCTGGACCCTGCGAAGTCACTGGATATGATCGCGGCCATCGCGGCGGACACATGACCACAAGATCAGACAAGAGGTGTAGGCGCATGACTGTGCGGGAGATCGCCGCTCGGGGTTGGTACAAGAGCAGCTATAGCGCACAGGCCAACGAGTGCGTGGAGACCAGGCAGCCATTGTTGGGTGGAATGGCGGTCCGCGACTCGAAGGACCCGGGTGGGCCGGCCTTGGTGTTCGATGCTGAGGCATGGTCATCGTTCCTAGCTGGGCTCAAGGGTGGGGAGTTTCCGAGCGGCTGAGACGAGAGGGGTGCCCCGCGTGGCTATGGCCGCGCGGGGCACCCCTGCCTCTAGCCTCGCCCGCAGAGGTTTGTTGTCGAAGACGGACCGTCCTGCCTCAGCGTGAACGCTGAGGCAGGACGGGGGAACCACGCTCATCACGCGCATCACGAAGGGGCCTACAGCGATGATCAGCATCCTCCAGGGCTCGGCCGCGGCTGGCCTGATCTGGCGAAAGTCCTCTCACTCCGGGGCCCAGAGCAACTGTGTTGAGGTGGCCGGCGGCGTGACCGGTGTTGTGCCGGTGCGGGACTCGAAGGATCCTGATGGGCCGTCCCTGCTGTTCGAGGTTGAGGCTTGGGTGTCCTTCCTGACCGGGATCAAGGGCGGGGAGTTCCCGGAGAGCTGAACCACCAGACGTGCTGGGCGAAGTCTTCAAGTCGATGGCGTCCGACGGGTGTGTCGTGAGTGAGGAAGGTCTAGATCGTGAGCGAGTTCTCGCCAGTCGAGTGGCGCAAGTCTTCGTATTCAGGTGCGCAGAGCGAGTGTGTCGAGGTGGCTGCTGGGCTGTCCGGCGTTGTGCCAGTGAGGGACTCGAAGGACCCGAGCGGGCCTGCACTGCTCTTCGCGGCTGAAGCTTGGGATTCGTTCCTGGCAGGGGTCAAGGGTGGGGAGTTTCCGACGGACTGAGAAAGCATGGATGCCCCGCACGGGCTGTGGCCGTGCGGGGCATCGTCATCCCTGCCAGCGCGAGCCTCGGATATGCGCGCGGTGCAGGTGCGCCTCTGCGCGTCTGGTGTGGCGCATCGGCGTCGCCGGAGGATGGGCTTCGAACGGAGGGAGCGCAGCATGGGTGAGCACGAGAAGCCGCCGCCGGATCCGGGGCAGGGAGAGCCACCGCCGGGGAACGCCGATGGGCAGGTACCGCCTCCGCCACCAGGCGACGGGAAGCACAAGAAGCGATGACCGGCGATCTGGTCGACCACCGCAAGCGGATGGATGCGGCCATGGAGGAGCGTGGGGCCTGGCCCGCCGAATCGCCGTGGGTGCGGGAGGCGATGGACGCGCTGCCCCGTGACGCCTTCGCGCCGGACCGGCTGTGGCGGTGGGACGGCCACGCCTACGTGCCGGTCGATCGTGCGGCCGACCCGGCCGCGTGGGCGGACGAGCTCTACTCCGGGCCGGACGCGGCGGCGGTCACCCAGGTCACCGACGGCCTCCCTTCCTCCAGCCTCTCCGCGCCCGCCGTGGTGGCGGACATGTTGGACAGCCTGATGCTGGAGCCGGGCCACACCGTGTGGGACATCGGCACCGGCCAGGGCTGGAGCTGTGCGCTCGCCGCCTGGCGCGCCGGGCCCGGCCAGGTCGTCTCCACGGAGATCGACGAAGGCCTCGCCCTGCTCGCCCGCAAACGGCTCCCCGCCGTCGAGGTGTTCGTCGGCAACGGCACCCGTCGCGTCCCGCCCGGCGGTCCGTTCGACCGCATCCACGCGACCTACGCCGTCGAGACCGTCCCCTACACCTGGATCGAGGCCGCCAAGCCGGGCGGCCGGATCGTCTACCCGTGGGGCAGGCTCGGGCACGTGGCGCTCACGGTGGCCGCCGACGGCCGAAGCGCGAGCGGCTGGGTCCAGGGCCTCGGGCAGTTCATGGCGGACCGGTCGGCTCCGGTACCGACGGCCGGCTACGCGAAGGTGCGTGGCACCGGCGACCCTGCCGCAGAGCGGATCATCGGACGTGACCTCGCCCCGCTCGCCGACGACTGGGACCTGCGCTTCGCCGTGCGCGTCGCCGTTCCGGACGCCGTGATCGTCACCGGCCGGGACGAGGACGGCGTCAACGTCTGGATCCACGACGGCGAAGCGTCGTGGGCGGCGGTCTCCGCAGGCGGTGCCGTGCTGCTCCAGGGCGGCCCGCGCCGGATCGGTGACGAGGTGCTGACCGCCTGGTCGCAGTGGGAGGAGCACGGCCGTCCGACCCCGTACGACTACAGGGTCACCGTCACACCGGAACGCCAATGGGTGCGGCCCGATCCATGAAGCGAAGAGGGGGGAGCGCCGAGCGGCGCTCCCCCCTCCGAACCTCGTTTCCTAGAAGTCGTCGTCGAAGGAGACCGAGCCCTCGACGGCGACCTGGTACGCCGAGACCCGGCGCTCGAAGAAGTTGGTCAGCTCCTGGACGTTCTGGAGCTCCATGAAGCCGAACGGGTTCGTCGAGCCGTAGCGGATCGGGAGGCCCAGGCGGGCGAGGCGCTGGTCGGCGACGGCCTGGAGGTACTCGCGCATCGACTCGGTGTTCATACCGGGCAGGCCCTCACCGCAGAGGTCGCGGGCGAACTGGAGCTCGGCCTCGACGGCCTCCTCCAGCATCTCCGTCACCTGCTTCGCCATCTCCTCATCGAAGAGGTCGGGCTCCTCCTCGCGGACGGTGTCGACCACCGAGAACGCGAAGTCCATGTGCATGGACTCGTCGCGGAACACCCAGTTGGTGCCGGTCGCCAGGCCGTGCAGCAGACCCCTGCTCCGGAACCAGTACACGTAGGCGAACGCGCCGTAGAAGAACAGACCCTCCACACACGCCGCGAAGCAGATCAGGTTCAGCAGGAAGGCCCGCCGGTCCTCCTTGGTCTGCAGCGAGTCGATGTGGTCGACCGCGTTCATGTACTTGAAGCAGAACTTCGCCTTCTGGGCGATCGACGGGATGTTCTCCACCGCCGCGAAGGCCGCCGCGCGGTCCTCCGGGTCCGGCAGGTAGGTGTCGAGCAGCGTCAGATAGAACTGGACGTGCACGGCCTCCTCGAACAGCTGGCGCGACAGGTAAAGCCGCGCCTCCGGGGAGTTGATGTGCTTGTAGAGGCTCAGCACCACGTTGTTCGCGACGATCGAGTCACCGGTCGCGAAGAACGCGACCAGCCGGCCGATCATGTGCCGCTCGCCCTCGCTCAGCTTCGCCAGGTCGGCGACGTCCGAGTGAAGGTCCACCTCCTCCACCGTCCAGGTGTTCTTGATGGCGTCGCGGTACCGGTCGTAGAACGACGGGTAGCGCATCGGGCGCAGCGTCAGCTCGAAGCCGGGGTCGAGCAGCATCTTGCGGTCTTCGGAGCTCATTACTGGCAGGCCTCGCAGGACTCGGGGTTCTCCAGGGAGCAGGCGATGGCGTCCTGCTCGGCCTGGGTCATGGTGGGGGCGTTCACGGGCACCGGGGCGGCGGCGCGGGCAGTGCCCGAGGCGGCCTGGGCGATCCGGGTGGCCGGGCGCGAGCGCAGGTAGTAGGTGGTCTTCAGGCCGACCTTCCACGCGTACGCGTACATCGAGCTGAGCTTGCCGATGGTCGGCGCGGCCATGAACAGGTTCAGCGACTGGCTCTGGTCGATGTACGGCATGCGGGCCGCGGCCAGGTCGATCAGCGCGCGCTGCGGCAGCTCCCAGGCCGTGCGGTACAGCGAGCGGATCTCCTCGGGCAGCCAGCCGAGCTCCTGGACCGAGCCGTTGGCGTCGCGCAGCGCGTCGCGGGTCTGCTGGTCCCAGACGCCGAGCTCCTTGAGGTCGCGCACCAGGTACGGGTTGACCTGGAGGAACTCACCGCTCAGCGTCTCGCGCTTGAACAGGTTGGACACCTGCGGCTCGATGCACTCGTACACACCCGCGATGGACGCGATGGTCGCGGTCGGCGCGATCGCGAGCAGCAGCGAGTTGCGCAGGCCGGTGACGGCGATCCGCTCGCGCAGCGCGGCCCAGCGGTCGGCCCACTCGGGGGTGGCCGAGCCGAAGTGGTCGATGTGCAGCTCGCCGCGGGCGGCGCGGGTCTCGCCGTACGCCTCGTGGCGGCCCAGCTGCTCGGCCAGGTCGGCGGAGCGCTCGTAGGCGGTGAGCATGATGCGCTCGGCGATGAGCGTGGAGAGCGTCCTGGCCTCGGCGGAGTCGAAGTCGATCCGCAGCTGGAAGAAGACGTCCTGAAGGCCCATCACGCCCAGGCCCACCGGCCGCCAGCGGGAGTTGGAGGCGCCGGCCTCGGGGGTCGGGTAGAAGTTGATGTCCACCACGCGGTCGAGGAAGGTGACGGCGGTGCGCACGGTGGCGTCCAGCCGCTCCCAGTCCATCGCGCCCAGCAGGTCGCCGGCCGTCGCGCCGGCGGCGACGTGGGCGCCGAGGTTGACCGAGCCGAGGTTGCAGACGGCGGTCTCGGAGTCGTCGGTGACCTCCAGGATCTCCGTGCAGAGGTTGGAGGAGTGGACGGTGCGGCCCGGCAGCGCGGTCTGGTTGGCGGCGCGGTTGGAGGCGTCCTTGAAGGTCATCCAGCCGTTGCCGGTCTGCGCGAGGGTGCGCATCATCCGGGCGTAGAGGGTCTGCGCGGGGATGGTGCGCACGGCCTTGCCGGCCAGTTCGGCCTTGCGGTAGGCCTCGTCGAACTCCTCGCCCCACAGGTCGACCAGCTCGGGGACGTCGGCGGGGGAGAACAGCGACCAGTCGGCGTTGGCGTTGACCCGGCGCATGAACTCGTCCGGGATCCAGTGCGCCAGGTTGAGGTTGTGGGTGCGGCGCGCCTCCTCACCGGTGTTGTCGCGCAGCTCCAGGAACTCCTCGATGTCGGCATGCCAGGTCTCCAGGTAGACGCAGGCCGCGCCCTTGCGGCGGCCGCCCTGGTTGACGGCGGCGACCGAGGAGTCGAGGGTGCGCAGGAACGGCACGATGCCGTTGGACTTGCCGTTGGTGCCGCGGATCAGCGAGCCGCGCGAGCGGATCCGGGAGTAGGACAGGCCGATGCCGCCGGCGTGCTTGGACAGGCGGGCGATCTGCGCGTAGCGCGAGTAGATCGAGTCCAGGTTGTCCAGCGGGGAGTCCAGCAGGTAGCAGCTGGACATCTGGGGGTGGCGGGTACCGGAGTTGAAGAGGGTCGGCGAGGAGGTCAGGTACTCCAGCCGGCTCATCAGGCGGTACAGCTCGGCGACCTCGGCGACCGACTGCTCGGTGTCGCCGACCGCCAGGCCGCAGGCGACGCGGAGCAGGAAGTACTGCGGGGTCTCGACGACCTTGCGGGTGATCGGGTGGCGCAGCAGGTAGCGGGACTGCACGGTGCGCAGGCCGAAGTACTCGAAGCGGTCGTCGCCCCGGGGGTCGACCAGGGCGTCCAGGGCGGCGGTGTGCTTGGCGACGAAGGCGGCGGTGGTGTCGCCGATCAGGCCCTCGGCGTGGCCGACCGCGATCGAGGTGGAGAACGAGACCACGCCCTGGCTCGCCGCCTCGTCCACGATCTCCAGCGCGAGCAGGCGGGCCGCGAGCTTGGAGTACTGCGGGTCCTCGGCGATCATCGACGCGGCGGCGTCGACGGCCAGCCCGCGCAGCTCGGCGAAGTCCGAGCCGGCGTGGCGGCCGCGGAGCGCGGCGGCGGCGACATGGCCGGGGTCGGCCTGGGGGAGGTCGGCGCTGCGGTCGGTCAGGAGGCGCAGGAGCGCACCGCCGGGGTCGGAGACCGTCGGGTCGGCGGGGGCGGAGCTGGAACCCTGGGCGGGCAGGGTGGCTGAGGCAGCGGTGGTCAAGGCGCTCTCTCCTGGCGGCGGCGACGGGGGTGGCTCGGGCCGGACCGTTCGGGGCAGGGGAGACCGCCGCGCGGCCCGGAGGCGTCGCGCGCGTGTCGTCCCCGGCCCGCCCGCGAGGCCCGGAAGGTGGTGCTGGTGCCATGGCCCCTGCGGGGAGGCGTCGGCACGCCGTCGGCAGGTACTCGGACTCGCGGCGCACCTCGGGAGGCGGCCGCACACCGCTGCGGGGCAGTCCCGGACTCGCACCGGGTTCCCCTGCGTCGACAGCAGGGATGAGCATACATCTAGTGGTGCTCGCTGGATGCGACACCACATGTTGTGCAGCGTGGCGTGTTGCTCCGATGACCGGTGGTACCGGGGCGGGGCCGCGGGGTGCCCGCGGCGGGGTCCGTTGCGAAACGGATTGGTCACCGGGACGGTCCCCCGTCGGGTGCATGCCCTACGATCTCGGCACATGAGCGAGGGAACGGGCGCTCCGGGGGACTGGGCCGGTAGGGCCGTGCCGCCGGGGCAGGGTCAGCAGCCTGGCGCGCCGGGTCAGGTGCCGCAGCCGGGGCAGCCGCCGGTGCCGCCGCCCGGCGGGTTCGGGCCGCCTGCGACGCCGTACGTGCAGCCGGGGGCGGGGGTGCCGCCGCAGGCCCAGCCGCCGGTGGCGCCGCATGTGCCGTCCGGCGCGGTGCCGTACCCGCAGCCGGGGCCCCCGCAGGGCCCCCCGCCGGGGCCGCAGGCCGGACCGCCGCCGGGACCGCAGCCCGCGCCCCCGTTCGCCGGCTGGCCGCAGCAGGGCGCCCAGCCGCCGCAGCCGGCCCCGGCCGAGCCGGACTGGAACGCCATGGCGGACCGGCACGCCGACGAGTCGCGCCGCCGCAAGCGGCTGTGGATCGGCGCGGTGGTCGTCGCCGCCGTGCTGGTCGGCGGCATCGTCGGGGCCGGGGTGTGGATCAACGGCCGGGACAAGGGTGACGGCCCGAAGCCGGCCGCGAGCGGGACCACCGCCGGTACCCCGTCCGCCACCGCCACGCCCACCGAGCAGGCGGTGGCGGTGATCTCCGACGCCGCCACCGACAAGCTGCCGGTCGACGCGGCGACGCTGTTCCCCGATCAGACCCGGACCGTCGACGGCAAGGTGTGGACCCGCCAGGTGACCGGTTCCACCGCCCCCTGCTCCAAGGCGACCACCGGCGGACTCGGCCTGGCGCTCGGCGACGACACCTGCCGCTCGCTGGTCCGCGCGACGTACGTCAGCGGCGAGAGCGCCGTCACGGTCGGGGTCGCGGTCTTCGACAACAAGGCGGGTGCGGAGCGGGCGATCGGCCGCCACGCGGGACTGATCCAGGGTCTGTCCGGCACCGGCGTCCCGGTGTTCTGCGTGACCGACAAGTCCGGCTGCACCGAGACCCACGCGTCGATCGGCCGCTTCGGCTACTTCACGGTGGCCGGTTCGCTGAAGCAGGGGACGGACCAGAGCGACCAGCTCGCCACGGCCGCCGCCGGCGCGCTGGCGGAGCGTACGAAGGACGTCCTGCTGGCCCGGGGATCCCACACCGGCTGACCCCCGGCGGGGACGGGACGGCCCGCGAAGGGCGCCCGGGGCGGTCGGATAGGATGACCGCCCTCGGGGGAGGGATGCGTCCCCCCGTGGCCGCCCCGACGGGGAATCAGCGAGCAGGAGGTACCGCGCGGTGAGCGCTGCCGTCAATGCGACCAGCAGACGGCGCAGAGCGGCGGGGCGCCGGCGCGGAACGGGCGAGCCCGTCCCCGCGATGCTGCTGCCGGCGCCGCCCACTTCGCAGGAGAAGTACAGCTACACCATCCGCCACCAGTGGGTGCTGACCCTCTGTTCGATGGTGAGCTTCGGGTGCCTGGTGGTCAGTCAGGCCGAGCTGTACTCCCTCGGGTCGTGGTTCTGGCTCTGCGTGCCGTTCCTGTTCTTCACGGTCGTCTACTACGTGGTGTCGCTGCGGGTGAACAGCTTCACGCCCAACTTCGACGTCAAGGAGCACCGCCGGCTGGTGCGGCAGTGGAGCCCCGCCGAGTACCCGACGGTGGACGTCTTCCTGCCGGTCTGCGGCGAGCCGATCGAGGTGCTGCACAACACCTGGACGTACGTGCGGAAGATGGCCGAGCACTACCCGGGCCTGGTCATGCCGTTCGTCCTGGACGACGCGGCGAGCCCGGAGGTCGAGGCGATGGCCGCGGACTTCGGCTTCCGGTACGGGGTGCGGGAGAACCGCGGCTGGTTCAAGAAGGCCGGCAACCTGCACTACGGCTTCGGCCGCTCGGACGGCGAGTTCATCCTCATCCTGGACGCCGACTTCGCGCCCCGGCACGACCTGCTGCACGAGGTGCTGCCCTACCTGCAGCGCGACCCCAAGCTCGGCATCGTCCAGTCGCCGCAGTTCTTCCGGGTGCTGGACTCGCAGAACTGGATCGAGCGCGGCGCCGGCGCCATCCAGGAGCTGTTCTACCGCTCGGTGCAGGTCGCCCGGCAGCGCAACGACGGCGCGATCTGCGTCGGCAGCTGCGCGGTCTACCGGCGGGCCGCGCTGGTGGAGAACGGCGGCACCACGCTGATCGCCCACTCCGAGGACGTGCACACCGGCTTCGACCTGCGGGCCCTGGGCTGGGACCTGCAGTACATACCGGTGGCCCTGTCCACCGGCGTCTGCCCGGACAACGCCGGGGCGTTCCAGAACCAGCAGTACCGCTGGTGCATGGGCTCGATGTCGCTGATGACCAGCCGCAAGTTCTGGCACACCAAGCTCGACTTCACCACCCGGCTCTGCTACGTCTCCGGGTTCCTCTACTACATCCACACCGCGCTGCTGACCTTCGCGCTGCCGATGCTGCCGATCATGCTGCTGCTCTGGCGGCCGGACCTGCTGCAGGTGCAGCACCTGGTGCTGGTCCTGCCCAGCCTGGTGTACGCGACCGTGATCTTCCCGCTCTGGCACCGGGCGCCGTACCGGCTGGAGGCCTGGGCCGGACGGATGATGTACGGCTGGGCGCACTTCTTCGCGGTCTGGGACCTCGTCCGGGGCCGTCAGCGCGGCTGGCAGCCGACCGGGTCCAGCAAGGCCAAGAACCGGCAGCGGCGCTTCTGGACCGGCATCGTGGTCTGGGGCGGGGGCACCGCGCTGGTCTGGGTGGTCGCGGCGGTGTACCGGATGTTCACGCTGTACCCGCTGGACTTCGCCCTGGTGCTCTCCTCGGGCCTGTTCTACGCGGTGACGGTCGGCCGCATCCTCATCCAGCCCCGATCCCAGGACTCCGTGGCATGAGCCTCCCCACCCGCACCCCCGGCGCCCGCCGGGCGCGTGCCGCACTGTTCCGCGCCCTCGCGGCGGCCCTGCTGGTGCTGCCGCTGGCCGCCTGCGACCTGCTCGGCCAGGAGCCGCTGGGCCCCGCGGCGGCGGCCGGCCCCAGCGCCGCGGCGTCCGCCGGGAGCACGGCCGGGGCCGCGGGCGGCGCGAGCGCCACCGCGACGGCCGCGCCGGCCAGGACGGCCACCCCCGACGCGGCGCTGCCGTACGACGTCCGCCCGCTGCTCAAGCCGGCGAAGAAGTACCTGGGCGTGGCCGTCGACGGCGCCCCGGCGTCGATGGCCGGCGTCGACGAGTTCGCCGGCCGGATCGGCAAGCGGCCGAACATCGTCGAGTACTACTCGGGCTGGGGCGACGAGTACGACGTCAAGGGCGTGACCAACGCCTGGCAGGGCGGCGCGCTGCCGTTCATCGCCTGGGAGCCCTACAAGACGCCGCTGGCCGACATCGCGGCGGGCAAGCACGACGACTACGTCAAGCGCTACGCGGCGGCCGTGCGCAACACCAACGTGCCGGTCGCGATCAGCTTCGCCCACGAGTTCAACGGCACCTGGTACGACTGGGGCACCAAGACCACCACGGCGGCCGACTTCGTGGCCGCCTACCAGCACCTGCACGACGTCTTCACCCAGCTCGGCGTCGGCCAGGTGATCTGGGTCTGGAGCCCGAACAGCATCAACCCGGTGCCGACGGTGGCGCTCAAGCCCTACTACCCCGGGGACACCTACGTCGACTGGGTGGGCATCGTCGCGTACTACACCCACCTCGAAGCGGGCACCTTCGACACCCTCTACACGCCCACCCTCAACCAGATCCGCACCTTCACCGACAAGCCGTGGATCATCGCCGAGACGGGCTCCGAGCCGGGCACCCGCAAGGTGTCCGACATCTACAACCTCGCCGCGAACGTGATCAAGCGCCCCGACTGCCTGGGCTTCATCTGGTTCAACCTCAACAAGGAGGTCGACTGGCGGATCGAGGGCGACCCGCAGTCCCAGAACGCCTTCAAGCAGGCGGTGTCCGACGGCCGCTACAGCTTCGATGTGAAGAGCCCCTGATGACGTCCATCCCCACGCCCCGCAACCCCCTCGCCGAGGACGCGCCGGTCCGGGTGCCCGACACCGGCGGCTCGTGGTTCGACAGCCGCCACCCGTCGCCGCCGCTCCCGCAGCACGAGGAACGGCCCGACACCGGCGTGCGGTTCACCGACCGCCCGGACGACGACGACCCGGACGAGGACGAGCCGTACGAGGGCGGCCCGTTCGAGGCCGGCCCGGCCGACGGCGGCCCGGCCGACGGCGAGCCGGACGCCGGCGGGCCGTCCGGCCCGGACGGCGACCGCGACCGGCCCGAGGGCCCCGGCTACACCCTGCCGCCGGTCCCCGAGGCCAGCTGGACGCTCGACCCGGGCCGCCGCCGCTCCTGGATCAGCCGGGCGCTGCTGCTGGGCATCCTGCTGATCCAGACCGCGATGTCCGTACGGCTGTCGAACACCGCGTTCCAGGACGAGGCGCTCTACATGTACGCCGGGCACGCGCAGCTCTCGCACTGGCTCTACGACACCCCCCTGCCGAAGGACTACAACACCTACTTCTCCGGCGCGCCGACCCTGTACCCGATCGCGGCCGCGGTGCTGGAGAACCACTTCGGCATGCTCGGCGTCCGGCTGTTCAGCCTGGTCTGCATGCTGGGCTCCACCGCGCTGCTCTACGGCTTCAGCCGGCGCCTGTTCAACGAGCGGGTCGCGCTCGGCGCCGCGGCGATGTTCGCGGTGACCCAGTCGACGGTGGTGCTCGGCTTCTTCGCGACCTACGACGCCCCGGCGGTGCTGCTGCTCGCCCTGGCGATCTGGATCGTGGTGCGCACCGACCGGGCGCCCGCGCCCGCGGTGCTGCTCGCCGCGCCGTTCGCGGTGCTGGCGGTCGGGCTGAAGTACGCCTCGGCGCTCTACCTGCCCAGCCTGGTACTGCTGGCGGTGCTCACCGGGCGGCGGGACAAGAACCGCCAGCCGCTGCTGCGCGGCGTGCTGCTGGCGGGCGGCGCGGGCGGGCTGCTCTGGCTGGGCATGACCTTCACCGACGTCCTCTCGGGCGTCCGGGCGACCACCACCCAGCGCGCCCACGGCACCGAGCCCTGGACCGAACTGGCGCGCCAGTGCGTGGAGTTCGGTGGCCTGATGTTCGTCACCGCGGTCGGCGGCGCGGTCGCGTACGCGCTGCGGGGGCGGATGAACGAGTCGCCGCTGGTGCGCACCATGACCGGCCCCGGCCGCCGCCGCCGGATCCTGCTCGGCCTGCTGCTGACCGGCACCGCGCTGCTCGCCCCGGCCTACCAGATGCACCTCAACACCTCGGTCGCGCTGTACAAGCACCTCGGCTTCGGCCTGCTGTTCGCCGCGCCGATGGCCGGCATCGGCCTGGCCCGGCTGGTCGGCCCGCACTTCCGGCACCCGCAACTGGGCATCCTGCTCTGGGTGGTGACGCTCGCCCTCGGGCTGAGCCAGTCGACCTGGCGGTTCGACACCTGGCCCGACTCCACCCGGATGACCGAGGTGGTGCGCCAGCACGTCACCAGCACCGGCCGCTACCTGGCCTCGGCCGACAACGTCCCGGTCTACTACACCAGCGACCTGACCCTGCAGAGCCAGTGGACCTCGACCTACGGCATCGGGTACGTCGACCAGGCCGGCGCGCTGCACACCGGTGACGACGGCTACCGCACCGCCATCGCCGACGGCTGGTTCGACCTCGTGGTGCTCGACGGCGTCGCCACCCCGGACACCGACCGGGTGGTGGCCGACGCGATCGCCCGGAGCCCGCACTACCGGCTGCTCGGACGCATTCCCTTCACACACGTCGGTGGAACCGGCTACTACCGGATCTGGGTCAAACAGTAGCGATGACCACCCCGATACAGGCGACGGACGGCCCGGTGAACCTGCCGCCGGAACCGAGCCACCCGCCGATGCCCGCGTTCCCGCCCGCGCCGCCCGCGCCGCCCGCTCCCGGGGTGCCGCCCGCCCCGGGGGCGCCGCCGCGCGCCGCCGTGCCCCGCGGCCCCGCCGTGCCGGACACCGACGAGCGGGCCCCGCGGTGGCGCGCCGCGCTCGCCGTCGCCCTGCCCCCGGTGCTGCTGGTCCTGGCACTCTGCCTCTACGGCCTCGGGGACCGCCAGCTCTGGCGGGACGAGCACGCCTCCTGGTGGGCGGCCACGCTGTCCTGGTCCGACCTCGGCGCGCTGCTCGGGAACATGGACCTCGTGCTGGCGCCCTACTACGTGCTGCTGCATCTGTGGATCGCCGTCGCGGGCGACTCCGAGGCCGCCCTGCGGCTGCCCTCGGCGCTCGCCACGGCCGCCGCCGCCGGCTGCCTGGCCCTGCTCGGCCGGCGCCTGCTCTCGCCCCGGGCCGGGCTGCTCGGCGGCCTGCTGTTCGCCCTCTGCCCGGCGGTCACCTGGTACGGCCAGGACGCCCGCCCGTACGCCTTTGCGGTGCTGGCGGCCGTCGGCAGCACCCTGCTGCTCACCCGGCTGGTCCAGGACCGCCCGGGGGCGCTGCCGGCCGCACCGCGCGCCGCGCTGCTCGCCTGGTCCGGCTACGGGCTCACCGTGGTCGCCATGGGGCTGACCCACGTGGTGACGCTGATGGTGCTGCCCGGCCACCTGCTGCTGGTGGTCCGCGAGTTCCGCCGCACGCCGGCCGCCGCCGACGACGGCACCCGCTGGGTGCTGCCCGGCCGCTGGGCGCTGGCCTCGGCGGGCGCCGTGCTGCTGCTCAGCCCGCTGCTGCTGCTCGGTGCCGGGCAGAGCGGGCAGATCGCCTGGAACGAGCGCGACTGGGACGACCTCGGCGCGCTGGTCACCGACCTCGCCGGGTCCGCCGCGCTCGGCTGGACCCTGCTGGTGGTCGGCGTGGTGGGCGCGGTCAGCCTGCTGGTGCTGCGCCAGCAGGGCGCCGGCCTGCTGATCTGCTGGGCACTGCTGCCGGTGCTGCTGACCCTGGGGACGGCGCACTGGCTGCACCTGTTCCTCGCCCGCTACCTGCTCTTCACGGTGCCCGCCTGGACCCTGCTGGTCGCCGAGGCGGTCGGGCGGCTGCCCGGCCTGGTCGCCCGGTTCACCGCCTCCCGCACGCCGCCGCGCCGGCTCGCCGGGCCGGCCCCGCTGGTCGTGGCCGTCGCGCTGGCCGCCGCGCTCGCCTGGCCCGCCCAGGCCACCGTGCGCGAGGACCTGCCCGGCGAGGCGGACGCCCGGGCCGCCGCCCGGCTGATCGGCGCGGGGGTGCGCCCCGGCGACGGCGTGGTGTACGAGCCGGGCAGCTCGCTGCGCCGGTCCCTGGCCTACGAGCTGCGCGGGCGGCCGGCGCCCGCGGACGTGCTCCAGCGGGTGTCCGCGGAGCAGGCCGGCAGCTTCGGCGCGCTGGAGTGCGAGGAGCCGGCCCGCTGCCTGGCCGGCACCCGGCGGATCTGGCTGCTGGTGTCCGGCGCCGACCGCCGGCCGTTCGGCGCCGTCCCGGACAAGGTCGCCAAGGAGCTGAACGGGTTCCGCACCGTCCGCACCGAGAACCTGCCGCACCTGCGGCTGGTGCTGCTGGAGCGCAGGACCGGGTGACCGGTCAGAAGGTCATGCGGTAGACCATCAGGTCCACGCCCGGGACCGGCGACCAGTCGCGCTCCGGGTCGCGGCGGAAGCCGACCCGCTCGTAGATCCGGTGCGCGGTGGTCATCTCCTGCTGGGTGGAGAACGCCATGCCGGCCAGCCCGAGTTCGCGGCTGCGGGCGAGCGCGGCGCGCACCAGGGCCTCGCCGGCGCCGCGCCCCCGGGCGGCCGGGGCGGTGGCGAGCATCCGGATCTCGCCCTCCTCGGGGGTGGCGATGTCCGCCCACGGGGTGCCGCCGACCGCGAAGGTGACGGTGCCGAGCAGCGTCCCGTCGGCCGCGTCCACCGCGACCAGCAGCTCGGCCTCGGCGGCCCGGGTGGCCGCGTCGCGCAGGCGGTGCACGTACGCGCCCTCGGGCGAGGTGAAGCCGTCGCCGACGAAGGCCTCGGCGGTTATGCGGCCGGCTTCCTCGAACTCCTCGGCGCGGGCCCGGCGGATGACGATGTCCATCCGGTCAGTGTGCCGGAATCCCGCGGGACGGCACTGAGCGGGGTGCGGGCCTCCGCTTCGGCGACGGCGGCGACAGCGGTGGTGGCGGCGACAGCGGTGGCGGCGCGGACGGGGACGTGGGCGGTGGCGGGGTCGGCGGACGGGCGGAGCGAGGCGGCGGGCATGGTGCCGTGGAGCCGGTCGGGCAGGGCGGGGTCGTCGGGGTAGCCGCCGGGGCGGTGCCAGTTGTCGCGCCCGGTGGCCGCCCTGTGCTGTGCCACCTCGCGCCCGATCAGGCCGCCGAGCAGGCCGAAGCCGCCGACGGCCCCGAGCAGGGCGAGTGCGCTGGCGAGCGTGTCGGAATCCATGGCTCCACCTTCGCCCCGGCGCGACATCGGGGCGAGTGGCAGGAATGCCCGATCACATCGAAAAACTGCCAGTGGCGGGTTACCCTGGCGGCATGCTGAAGAATGTCGTGGCCGTCGTCATGGAGGAGGTCCACCCCTTCGAACTCGGCGTCGCCTGCGAGGTGTTCGGGCTGGACCGCAGCGACGACGGGCTTCCCGCCTACGACTTCGCGATCGCCGGTGCCCGCCCGGGCCCGCACCGCACCCACGCCGGCTTCACCATCGACGTCCCGCACGGGCCCGAACGCCTCGCCGCCGCCGACCTGGTGGTGGTCACCGCCAGCTCGCTGCGCGGCGCGTACCCGGCGCCGCTGCTGGACGCGCTGCGGGCGGCCGTCGAGGGCGGCGCCCGGGCGCTGTCGATCTGCAGCGGTGCCTTCGCGCTCGGCGCCGCCGGGCTGCTGGAGGGCCGCCGGGCCACCACGCACTGGCGGTACACCGCCGAACTGGCTGCCCGCCATCCGAGGACCACCGTCGAACCGGACGTCCTCTACGTGGACGACGACCCGGTGATCACCTCCGCCGGGACGGCGGCCGGCATCGACGCCTGTCTGCACCTGGTGCGCAAGCTGCAGGGCGCCGAGGTGGCCCGGGGGATCGCCCGCCGGATGGTGGTGGCGCCGCACCGGGAGGGCGGGCAGGCCCAGTTCGTGCACCGGCCGCTGCCGGAGGGCGACGGCGAGTCGCTGGCCCCGCTGCTCGACTGGATGCGCCACCACCTGGACGAGGAGTCGACCGTCGAGCAGCTGGCCGCCCGGGTCCACATGTCGCCGCGCACCTTCGCCCGGCGCTTCCAGCAGGAGACCGGCACCACCCCGCACCGCTGGCTGATCGGGCAGCGGCTGCTGCTCGCCCAGCGGCTGCTGGAGTCGACCACCGAGCCGGTGGACGCCATCGCCGCCCGCTGCGGCTTCGGCAACGCGGCCACCCTGCGCCACCACTTCGGCCGCCGGCTGGGCACCACCCCGCTGGCCTACCGCCGCTGCTTCGCCGAGCCCGCCGCGGCGGTCGCCGACCGGGTCTAGCAGGCCCGCCCCGGCCCCGGCCCCGGGCATCCGCTCCGGCTCCCGCCAGGGCGCCCGGGGGCTCAGCCCGCGTCCTCCAGGTGGCCGGTCTGGTTCCAGCGGTCCGGCCGCAGCCGGCCGCCCTCGGCCCGCCAGACGCTCGCCGAACAGTTGCGCACCGGCTCCAGGGCGGTCAGCTGCTCCTCGGTGAGCCGGTCCAGCACGTAGCGGAGCATGAGCACCGTGCAGTCGTGCGCGACCACCAGGACCGGCCGCCCGGCCTCCTCCGCGCAGATGTCGCGCAGCACGCTGCGCACCCGCAGCGCCACGTCGGCCCAGGACTCGCCGCCGGGCGGCCGGTAGTACAGCTCGCCCATCTTCCGCCGCCGGGCGGCCTCCCCGGGGTGGTCGGTCTCGATGGCGGCCTTCGGCAGCATCTCCAGGACGCCGAGCTCGCGGTCGCGCAGCCGCTCGTCGTAGCGGACGGCGAGCGAGACCGGGACGGCACCGAGCCCGGCGGCCTGGGCGAGCGCGATCCGGGCGGTCTCGGCGGTGCGCACGTAGGGCGAGCACCAGACGCTGCGCGGCCGGTCGGCGCCGGGCAGGGCCGCCCACCAGCGGCCGAGCGCGTGCGCCTGCTGCTGGCCGTGCAGGGAGAGCGGGATGTCCGCGTCCCGGCTGCTGATCGGCACGCTGAGCGCGCCGGCCGCCTCGGCGAGCTGGAACTCGACGTTGGCGGTGGACTCGCCGTGGCGGGTGGCGATCAGGACGGAGGGGACGGGGGGCAGCCCGGTGGCCGCGGTGGCCGCGGTGGCCGCGGTGACCGTGACGGTGCCCGCGCTCCGGTGCGGGGCGGCCGACCGGTGCCGTCCGTCGGTGTGGTGCTGGCCGTTGAGGGTGGTGCCGAGATCTGCCATTGCCGCCGCTCCCCGTGGGTCGATCAGTTGCCGGCCGGTTGCCGGTCCGGTCTGGTTGGTGCCCTGAGTGTGGTGCCCCATGCACCCGGCTGTTCATACATATGATCGCGCCGCCCCCTCCAGTGTTGACGGAGGAGACGGCGCGACCACAGGGCGCGCAGGGCGTATCAGTGCGCCGCCACGGGCTCCGGCGCGTTCTCCGGCTCCTCCCCGCCACCCTCGGCGCTGTAGTCACCCGGGCGGGTCTCGTCCGGCCCGTCCGGCACCTTGACGGCGCGCAGCACCAGCGTGAGCGCCACCGAGACCAGCAGGTTGAGGACGAAGGCGGTGAGCCCGATGTAGCCGGTCTCGCCGATGCCGGGGATCTCGGCGGCGTTGCCGCCGAAGTGCTTGGTCTTGGGGCTGGCGATGCCGTAGGCCTCCCAGGTGCCGTAGACCATGCCGGCCGCCCAGCCGGCGAGCAGCGCCCAGTGGTGGAACCAGCGGGTGAACAGGCCGCCGACGATCGAGACGAAGGTCTGCAGGATCCACAGGCCGCCGAGCAGCTGGAGGTTGATCGCCGCCTGCTTGTCCATGCCGAGCACGAAGACCAGCGCGCCGACCTTGACCAGCAGCGAGACCAGCTTGGCGATCCGGGTCTCGTCGGCCGGGGTGGCGGCGGGCCTCAGGAACTCCTTGTAGACGTTGCGGGTGAACAGGTTCGCCGCCGCGATGGACATGATCGCCGCCGGGACGAGCGCGCCGATGCCGATGGCCGCGAAGGCGACCCCGGTGAACCAGTCGGGGAACATGTCCTCGAACAGCTGCGGCACCGAGAGCTGGGTGTTGAAGCCCTTGTCGCCCTTGCCGGTCCCGGCCGCGATCGCCATGAAGCCGAGCAGCGCCAGCAGCCCCAGCATCAGCGAGTACGCGGGCATGATCGCCATGTTCCGGCGCACGGTGTTGCGGGACCTGGAGGCGAGCACGCCGGTCACCGAGTGCGGGTACAGGAAGAGCGCCATCGCGGAGCCGAGCGCCAGCGTCGCGTACGTCCACTGCTTGTTCTCCGGCAGGGTGAGCGAGCCGCCCGACTTGGGGGCGCTGAACCGCTCGCCGACCGCGTCGAAGATGTGGCCGTAGCCGCCGAGCCGGATCGGGATGTAGATCACCGCGACGATGATCACCACGTAGACGAGGGTGTCCTTGACGAAGGCGATCAGCGCCGGCGCGCGCAGCCCCGAGGAGTAGGTGTACGCGGCGAGCACGCCGAAGGCGATGAACAGCGGCAGGTCCTTGACGAACCAGTGGGAGCTCGCGCCCCCGCCGACGCCGAGCACGTCCAGCACCGCCTGGATGCCGACCAGCTGGAGCGCGATGTACGGCATGGTGGCGAGGATGCCGGTCAGTGCGATCACCAGCGACAGCGGCCGGGAGCCGTAGCGCCCGCGCACGAAGTCGGCCGGGGTGACGTAGCCGTGCACCCGGGAGACCGACCAGAGCCGGGGGAGGAAGAGGAAGACCAGCGGGTAGGCGACGATCGTGTAGGGGACGGCGAAGAAGCCCGCGGCGCCGGTCGCGTAGACGGCGGCGGGGACGGCGATGAAGGTGTAGGCGGTGTAGAGGTCGCCGCCGAGCAGGAACCAGGTGATCCAGGTCCCGAAGCTGCGGCCGCCGAGGCCCCACTCGTCCAGGTGGAGCGCGTTGTCGGCGCGCCGCCACCGGGAGGCCAGGAAACCCATCACGGTGACCAGCAGGAAGAAGAGGACGAACACCACCAGCGCGGGCACGTTCACGCCGTTCACCGGGCGCCACCCGCCTTCCGCGCCGCGCGGGCGGCCCGGCGGGCCTTCTCGTCCCGGCCGATCAGCAGGTAGGCGCTGACCGTGAAGACGGCCGAGACCGGGACCCAGAGCAGTTGGTACCAGTAGAAGAAGGGGACACCGCCCGCTTCGGGGTCGGGCTTGTCGTACGAGCCCACCCAGAGCATCGCGACGATCGGCACCAGCAGGGCGAGCGCGGCCAGCACCCGCTCGGGGGTGACCGCCGGGAGGCCGGGGGGCCCGGGCTCTTCTGGCTCGGGCATGACAGGTCGGTCGGTGAGGTCTGACGACATGGTTCGGCTCCGCTTCGGAGGGTTCACCTCGCCGGCGCCGCAACCCCCGGGACGCCGCGCGCCCCCGTGGGTCCGCCGAGCAGCACCACTGGTGATCGGCAGTCAGTACGGTTGCGGAATCTAGAGCATCGCGTGATCCGTGTCACTGGATCCGGGGCAACTTCCCGCCATCCGCATCCTCCGCGCGCCCGGAGCGTGCAACGGGCCCCGGCGCGCGCTCCTCGCGCGCCGGGGCCCTGAAGCGTGTCCGCGCCGGGCTACTCCGGCCGCTTGAGGCGGGTGATGAACTTGTAGCGGTCGCCGCGGTAGATGGAGCGCACCCACTCGACCGGGTCACCGTCCGGGTCGAAGGAGTGCCGGGAGAGCTGGAGCATCGGCAGCCCGAGGTCGGAGCCGAGCAGCCCGGCCTCGCGGGGGTTGGCGAGGGTGGTCTCGATGGTCTCCTCGGCCTCGGCCACGGTCACCCCGTAGACCTCGCGCAGGGCGGCGTAGAGCGAGTTGTGCTTGGCCAGGTTGCGGCGCAGGGCGGGGAAGCGCTTGGCGGACAGGTGGGCCACCTCGATCGCCATCGGGTCGCCGTTGGCCAGCCGCAGGCGCTCGATCCGCAGCACCCGGCCGCCGGGCTTGATGTCCAGCAGCGGGGCCAGCCGCTCGTCGGCGGAGATGTAGCCGATCTCGATCAGCCGGGAGGCGGGCTCCAGGCCCTGGGCGCGCATGTCCTCGGTGTAGGAGGTGAGCTGGAGGGCCTGGGCCACCTTGGGCTTGGCGACGAAGGTCCCCTTGCCCTGGATGCGCTCCAGCCGGCCCTCGACGACCAGCTCCTGCAGGGCCTGCCGGACGGTGGTGCGGGAGGTGTCGAACTGCGCCGCGAGTGCCCGTTCGGGAGGAACCGGGGTGCCGGCGGGCTGGGTCTCGGTAAGCTGCAGCAGGTGGCGCTTCAGGCCGTAGTACTTCGGCACCCGGGCGGTCGGGTCCACGCCGCCCTGGGTGACGGGATTCTTCACCTGGGGGTCGTTGACCTGGGCCGTGCTGCCCCCGTCGCTGCTCATCGGACCTGTCTCCCGCTTCTCGCAGAGCTCTCGCGAAGCCCCACCACATGATTAACGGCTCACATCGTTGCATGTATGGCTACGGAACGAATACCTCATCACGCGATGAACGATGTGCGGTGTCGGCTTGATAACGGGTGGTCCGGATCGGTCGAACAGCCGTTGACAGGCCCATTGGTCTAGGCCAAGCTCCAGGCATCTGGTCTACACCACTAGGCCGGTCACTATGAATCCCCCCACCCGTTCGCTGGAGTCCGCGGCACCATTCCTCCCACTTCGCGTGGGTATGCCGCTGCCACCCGACGGGGGTAACCAGGCATCCCTCAGGAGGATGGCGTGAAGCGTCAGCTCATCGCGGCGGTCGGCGTCGCGGCCATGGTTGTTGGTCTCGCGGCCTGTGGCTCGGACGCCAAGAAGGAGGGCGGCGACTCGGGCACGTCGACCGCCGCCTCGGGCAAGAAGGACTACAACGGCAAGACGCTCAAGGTGTGGCTCATGAGCGGCTCGGCCCCGAAGGGCTGGACCGACTCGGTCAAGACCGAGTTCGAGACCACCTTCCCCGGCTCGAAGCTTGAGTTCCAGGAGCAGCAGTGGGACGGCATCGGCCAGAAGATCACCGCGGCGCTCTCCGAGGGTTCGGTCGACGTCGTCGAGGTCGGTAACACCCAGACCGCGGGCTACGCGGCCTCGGGCGGCCTGCTCGACATCACCAAGGACAAGGCGTACCTGGGCGGCAGCGACTGGGCCAAGAACCAGAACGAGGCCGCCATCCTCGACGGCAAGCAGTACGCCGCCCCGTGGTGGGTCTCCAACCGCGTGGTCGCCTACAACAAGGACCTGTGGAAGGCCGCCGGCCTGACCGAGGCGCCGAAGACCCTCGACGAGTTCTACACCGACCTGGAGAAGCTGAAGGCCACCCCCGGCGTCAGCGACGCGATCTACATGCCGGGCCAGGAGTGGTACGTCTACTTCGGTCTGCTCACCAGCGAGGGTGGCAAGATCGCCAAGAAGGACGGCGACAAGTGGGTCGGCGGCCTGTCCTCGCCCGAGGCGAAGAAGGCCTTCGAGACCTACCAGAAGCTGCAGAGCTACTCGAAGGCCCCGAAGGACAAGGACGAGGCCACCCCGCAGCAGAAGGACGTCTTCGCCAAGGGTGACGTCGGCACCATGATCGGCCTCGGCTGGGAGCTCCCGAAGGAGGAGGAGCTGTCGGCGAGCAAGATCGGCTTCTTCCCGCTGCCGGGCAAGACCGCTGACAAGCCCTCCGGTGTGTTCCTCGGTGGCTCGAACCTGGCGATCGCCCAGAACAGCAAGAACACCGACATGGCCAAGGACTTCCTGAAGGTCGCCCTCAACGACAAGAACGAGGGTCTGGTCGCGGCCGCCGGCAACATCCCGAACAAGGAGTCGCTGGCCGGCCAGGTCACCGGTGACTTCGCGAAGGCCGCCGTGCCTGCCTCGAAGGAGGGCGCGATCACCCCGAACACCCCGAACTGGGCCAGCGTCGAGGACAAGCCGAACCCGATCAAGGAGTTCCTGACCGCCGCCCTGCAGGGTGGCGACTACGCGGCCACCGCGAAGAAGTACGACGACGAGATCGCGAAGCGGCTCAACCAGAAGCAGTAAGCAATCGAGCGGCGTCGCTCACCGGCCCCCGGCGGGGGGCCGGTGGGCGGCGCCTGTCCGTCGTGGTCGGGTTATGAGGAAGTGAGAACGATGGCTGTGCATTCCGGGCGGGTGCACACACAGTCTCCGGATTCAGGGAAGGCTGCTGTGGCCAGTATCGAGACGAGCGCCGCGGGCGGCGGCGCCAAGGGCACCCCCAAGAGGGCCAGACCGGCGGACGGCCGGAGCTTCGGCGCGAAGGCGGCCCCCTACCTGCTGCTGCTGCCGGCCACCGTGGCGACGCTCGCCCTGCTGGGCTGGCCGCTCGTGAAGACGGTCCTGCTGTCGTTCCAGAACCTCAACAAGCGCCAGCTCATCACGCATGTGACCGAGTGGAACGGCTTCGACAACTACAAGGAGCAGCTGACCGACCCGGACTTCTGGTCGGTCACCGGTCGCACGGTCGTCTTCACCCTGGTGAACGTCGTGCTGATCATGGTCGGCGGCACCCTGGTCGGCCTGCTGCTCAACCGCCTCGGCAAGAAGATGCGCCTGGTGCTCTCGGTCGGCCTGCTGATGGCCTGGGCGATGCCGGTGGTCGCCGCGACCACCGTCTACACCTGGCTGTTCGACCAGCAGTGGGGCGTGGTCAACTGGTTCCTCGACAAGCTCGGCTGGCACGCGATGGCCGAGTACAACTGGATGAGCAACCAGTACTCGACCTTCTTCGTGATCATCCTGCTGATCGTCTGGCAGTCGATCCCCTTCGTCGCGTTCAACATGTACGCGGGTCTCACCACCATCCCGAAGGAGCTGTACGAGGCCGCCCGGATGGACGGCGCCGGCGCCTTCAAGATCTTCGGCTCGGTGGTCTTCCCCAGCCTGAAGCCCTTCTTCCTGGCCACGAGCTTCCTTGAGGTCATCTGGGTCTTCAAGGCCTTCACCCAGGTCTACGCGATCAACGGCGGCGGTCCCGAGAACCTGACCCGGAACCTGCCCGTGCACGCCTACCTGGAGGGGTCCTCGGGCCAGCATTACGGCATCGGCTCCGCGATCGCCGTGCTTACCATCCTGATGCTGGGCGCGCTCATGGCGTACTACTTCCGCATCATGCTCAAGCAGGAGGACGAGCTGTGAGGCGCTCACTCATCGGACGTACCTGGCCGAACGTGCTCGCGGGCGTCCTGTTCGTCTTCTTCATCTTCCCCGTCTACTGGATGGTCGCGACGTCCTTCAAGAAGGACGGCGACATCATCAGCAAGACGCCGGTCTTCATCCCCTTCAAGGGGACGATGGACCACTACGTCACCGCGATCAACGCCAAGCACTTCTGGACGTACGTCACCAACAGCTTCGTCGTCACCGTCGGCGCCGTCCTGGCCTCGCTGGTGATCGCGACCCTCGCCTCCTTCGCCATCGCCCGGATGAAGTTCCGCGGCCGCAAGGGCTTCGTCCTGGTCGTGATGGCCGCGCAGATGGCGCCCTGGGAGGTGATGACCATCGCGGTCTACATCATCTCGCGCGACAACGACATGCTGAACAGCCTGGTGCCGCTGACCCTCTTCTACATGATGATGGTCCTGCCCTTCACGATCTGGACGCTGCGCAGCTTCATCGCCGCGGTGCCCAAGGAGCTGGAGGAGTCGGCCATGGTGGACGGCTGCACCCGCACCCAGGCCTTCGTGAAGGTGATCTTCCCGCTGCTGGCCCCCGGCCTGATGTCGACCTCGCTGTTCGGCTTCATCACCGCGTGGAACGAGTTCCCGCTCGTCCTGATCCTCAACAAGGAGGAGGGACACGGGCAGACCCTCCCGCTGTGGCTGTCCTCCTTCAAGACCGCCTTCGGCAACGACTGGGGTGCCACCATGGCCGCGTCCACGATGTTCGCCATCCCGGTGCTGATCCTGTTCGTCTTCCTGCAGCGCAAGGCGGTCGGTGGTCTCACCGACGGCGCCGTGAAGGGCTGATCCCCCGTGAGCATCCTCGTTCCCACCCTCCCGGCCTCGGACCAGCTGCACCGCGACGCGCTGACCGTCCTGCAGCCCGGCTTCGTCGGCACCGAGCCGCCGGAGTGGCTGCGCCGCCACCTGGCGGCCGGCCTGGGCTCGGTCGCGCTGTTCGACCGCAACGTGGCCGACCTCGCCCAGCTCGCCGCGCTCACCGCGGCGCTGCGGGCCGAGAACCCCGACCTGCTGATCGCCATCGACGAGGAGTCCGGCGACGTCACCCGGCTGGAGGCGGGCTCCGGCTCGTCCTGGCCGGGCAACCTCGCCCTCGGCGCCATCGACGACCCGGCGCTGACCCGCGACGTGGCCCGCGAGCTGGGCCGCGCGCTGGCCGCCGCCGGCGTCAACTACAACTGGGCGCCGACCGCGGACGTCAACTCCAACCCGCGCAACCCGGTCATCGGCGTGCGCTCCTTCGGCGCCGACCCGGAGCTGTGCGCCCGGCACACCGCCGCCTGGGTGGAGGGCCTGCAGTCGGCCGGTGTCGCGGCCTGCTCCAAGCACTTCCCCGGCCACGGCGACACCGCCGTCGACTCGCACCACGGCCTGCCGGTCATCGACGTCGACCTGGACGTGCTGCGCTCGCGCGACCTGATCCCGTTCCAGGCCGCGATCGCCGCCGGCACCAAGGCCGTGATGACGGCCCACATCATGGTCCCGTCGCTCGACCCCAAGCTGCCCGCCACGCTCAGCCCGGCCGTGCTGCGCGACCTGCTGCGCGCCGCCCCCGAGGACGGCGGCCTGGGCTACCAGGGCCTGATCGTCAGCGACGCGATCGAGATGGGCGCCATCGCCGACACCTTCGGCATGGGCGAGGGCACCGTGCTGGCCCTGGCGGCCGGCGCGGACGCGATCTGCGTGGGCGGCGGACTGGCCGACGAGGACACCGTGCTGATGCTGCGTGACGCCATCGTGGCGGGCGTGCAGTCCGGCCGGCTCCCGGAGGAGCGGCTCGCCGACGCGGCCGCCCGGGTGCGCGCGCTCGGCAGCTGGGCCCGGATCGCGGCGCAGGGCGAGCGGCCGGAGGCGGACCTCGCGGTCGGCCTGCGGGCGGCCCGCCGGGCGCTGCGGGTGGTCCGCGCGCCGGGCCGGGAGGTGCTGCCGGTGACCGAGCGCCCGTACGTGGCCTCGTTCTCCTCGGAGCCCAACATCGCCGTCGGCGACGTCACCCCGTGGGGCGTGGCCGGCATGCTGGCCGACCGCTTCCCGGGCACCCGGACCCGCGAGGTCGGCTCGGAGGCCGCCGAGGCCGCGGTGCTGGACGCGGTGGTCTCCGAGGTGCTGGCCGAGGCCGACGGCCGCCGCCTGGTGCTGGTGGTCCGCGACGCCCACCGCCACGCGTGGATGTCGGCCGCGCTGGCCCGCCTGGTGGCGGCCCGCCCGGACGCCGCGGTGGTCGAGATGGGCCTGCCGCAGTCCGAGCCGTCCGGCGCGCTGTACATCGCCACCCACGGCGCCGCCCGGGTCTGCGGGCTGGCCGCCGTCGAGGTGCTCACCGGACAGTCGGGGGCGATCGGCTGAGTCCCCGTCGGACCGTCACACCGGGTGCCGCGAGGCGTCCGTCCCAGCGGGCCCGTCATGCGCATGTCGCATGGCGGGCCCGCTGCGTTCTCCGCCGCGTTCTCCGGCCGGAGCATGCCGGGTGACCTGCGACTTCGCGATCTGACGGTGTTCCCTCAAATCGGCCTTAAGGGAGTCTTAAGTTCTACCTAGGGTGACCGTCGCGCGACTGATCGCCACGCGGTACAACAGGTCTGCAACGGCCTTGGCTGCCTGGCCATTTGGCGTTGACACCAACTGTGGTCTAGGCCAGGCTCCACTTCATCCGGTTCGAATTTCAATTTCGCCGGATGTGGTATTGGCCCACCCCGAAGCTCTTCGCCGCCCCTCCCCGGACACCGTCCCGTCGGGCGCCGGCGCGCCGCCGGCGGGCACAAGCACTAAAACACCCTCGGAGGATGGCGTGAGAAAGCGTCGGTTCATGGCGACGGTCGGCATCATGGCGCTGGCCGCCGGACTGACGGCGTGTTCCTCGGGCGGCTCGGCGTCGGGCGACGCCAAGGCCGCCTCGGCGGACCCGAAGGCCGCGACCGGTACCGTCACGGTCTGGCTGATGGACGACGCCCAGAAGAGCTGGCCCGACCTCGTCCAGCGGGTCAACGACGACTTCGCCGCCAAGTACCCGAACGTCACCCTGAAGCTGGCCTACCAGGGCTGGGCCGACAAGGTGGCCAAGCTCGACCAGGCCATCACCGACGGCAACGCCCCGGACGTGGTGGAACTCGGCAACACCGAGACCATGAAGTACGTGCTGTCCGGCGCGCTGGCACCGGTGGAGCGCACCACCTTCGACAACTCCGACACCTGGATCACGGCGCTCGCCAACACCTGCACCTACCAGGACAAGCTCTGGTGCGTGCCCTACTACGCCGGCGCCCGGGTCGCCATCTACAACTCCGCGGCCTTCCAGCAGGCCACCGGCAACGCCGAGTTCCCGAGGACCGAGGACGAGCTGCGTGCGGCGCTCGACAAGATCGCGGACAAGAACAAGGCCGACCGGACGTTCTCCCCGATGTACCTGCCCGGCCCGTACTGGTACGCCGCGATGAGCTACGTCTCCGCGTACGGCGGCGCCATCGCCCGCTTCGACAGCGGCGGCACCTGGCACGGCACCCTGAGCGACCCCAAGTCCCAGCAGGGCATCACCCACTTCGTCGACCTGGTGCGCAAGTACAACAAGGGCGACCAGGCGGTCAACGAGCAGAACCAGTACGAGGCGATGGCCCGCGGTCACGCGGCGGCCTTCTACGGCAACGGCTACGAGGCGGCCAGCGTGGCCGCGCCGGTCACCGGCGACCCGAGCCTCAAGGACTCGGTGAAGATCGCCACCATGCCCGGCCCGGGCGGCAAGCCGCTGCCGACCTTCATCGGCGGCTCGGCCCTCGCCGTCACCGCGAAGTCGCCCACGGCGGCCCTGGCCACCGACTGGGTCCGGATGTTCACCAGTGCCAAGTCCGAGCAGGCGCTGGCCGACAAGGACATCCTGCCGAACAACCTCACCCAGCTGGCCCCGCTGAAGAGCAAGCCGGCCACCGCCGCCGCGGCCAACGCGGTGCCGGACGCCTGGTTCACCCCGCTGGCCCCCGGCTGGGGCCTGGTGGAGAAGCAGAAGATCCTGCCCGACATGCTGACCGCCATCCTGCGCGGCAAGTCGGTGGACCAGGCCACCAAGGAGGCCGACGCCGCCATCGACCAGCTGATCAACAAGGCCGGCTGAGCCGCCGGCCGCGCCGGGACGCCGGAGCCCCTCCCCGCACCGCCGGGAGGGGCTCCGCGCGCGCCGGCGGCCGCCGGACCTGCCGTGACCGCCTCCTCGGATGTGCCCCGGGCGGGCGGCCACCGTAGGATTGCCGCAGCATTCACCGCAGCGAGTGTGCGGACTCGCCGCCGTAGAGGTCCCCGCCGGGCATTCCCGCCCGGTCGGGGTGGAACCATCTCATCGGAGGCCCACCCACGATGTCCGACACGCAGACCGTCCCTGGCCGGATCATGGCGGCGGAGATGGCCGAGCAGCCGGCCGTCCTGCAGCGCATCCTCGACGAGGGCGCCCCCAGGATCTTCGAGATCGCGTCCCGGATCGCCGCCCGCAAGCCGCGGTTCGTCCTCCTGACCGCGCGCGGCACCTCGGACAACGCGGCGCTGTACGCGAAGTACCTGATCGAGATCCTGCTGGGCAAGCCGGCCGGCCTGACCTCGATGTCCACCACCACCGCCTACGGCGCCAAGCCGGACCTGACCGACGTGCTGGTGATCACCGTCAGCCAGTCGGGCGGCTCGCCGGACCTCGTCGCCTCCACCAAGGCGGCCCGCGAGGCCGGTGCCATCACCCTGGCGGTCACCAACAACGCCGGTTCGCCGCTGGCCGAGGTCTCCGAGTTCCACATCGACGTGCTGGCCGGCCCGGAGAAGGCGCTGCCCGCCACCAAGACCTACACCGCCGAGCTGCTCGCCCTCTACCTGCTGATCGAGGGCCTGCGCGGCGGCGACGGCGCGGCCGCCAAGGCCCTGCCCGAGCTGGCGGCCGGCATCCTGGCCCGCCAGGACGAGGTCAAGGCCCTGGCCGAGCGCTACCGCTTCGCCCAGCGCCTGGTCATCACCTCGCGCGGCTACGGCTACCCGACCGCCCGCGAGGCGGCGCTCAAGCTGATGGAGACCACCTACATCCCGGCCTCCCCGTTCTCCGGCGCCGACCTGCTGCACGGCCCGCTGGCCATGGTCGACAACGTCTCCCCGGTCATCGCGATCGTCCCGGACGGCAAGGGCGGCGAGGCGCTGCAGCCCGTCCTGGACCGTCTGCGCGGCCGCGGCGCCGACCTGGTCGTGGTCGGCCAGCAGGCGCAGGTCGAGGCCGCCTCGGCGGGCTTCGCGCTGCCGGCCGGTGTGCCCGAGGAGGTGCAGCCGATCCTGGAGATCCTGCCGCTGCAGCTGCTGGCCTACGAGGTCACCATCGCCCGCGGCCAGGACCCGGACGCCCCGCGCGCGCTCGCCAAGGTCACCGAGACCCACTGACGCGCCGCCCGGCCCGTCACGCCGGAGCCCCCGTCCACAGCGTGTGGACGGGGGCTCCGGCGTTCCTGCGTTCCGGGGTGCCCGCGGCGGGGGCGGGGGAGTCCGGGAAGCACTACGGGCCACGGTGCCGACACGGGACCCTCAACCCATGCGGCTCCGCGGCCCGGAGCTGTCGTCGGGCGCCGGTGACGATCGAGAACTGTGCGGGGTCCTCGTTCGGCGGCGTCCGACCGAGGAGCGGCATCGCGCGGTCAGGGCAGTTGCGCGGTCGCCTCTCCTTGGTGCCCTTCCATTGTGGACTAGACCAATCTGGGTTGTCCAGGCCTTGCCGGAAATTGGTCTGGACAACCTGGGGGAGTGGTGCGTGGCGCACGCCGGCGGGGGTGCGCGCGGGCCGTCCGCGCCCCCCTGGAGCTACGCTCGCCCTGTGCCCTCGCTGAACGAACTCGTCCGCCGCCACACCACCCTGACCGGTGCCGATGTGGAGTGGCTGCACATGCTGGTCTCGGAGTGGCAGCTGCTCTCCGACCTGTCCTTCGCCGACCTCGTGCTCTGGATCCCCACCTGGGACGGCATCCGGTACGTCTCGGTGGCCCAGATGCGCCCCAACACCGGCCCCACGTCCTACCAGGACGACATGGTCGGCCACCTCGTCCCGCGCGGCCGGCGCCCGCTGCTGGACGCCGCCTTCGACGAGGGGCGGATCGTGCGCGAGGGCGACCCGGAGTGGCGCGAGGAGGTGCCGGTCCGGGTGGAGTCCATCCCGGTGCGGCGCGAGGGCAAGGTGCTCGGCGTGATCGCCCGCAACACCAACCTGCTGACCGTGCGCACCCCCAGCCGGCTGGAGCTCACCTACCTGCAGAGCGCCTCCGACCTCGCCCAGATGATCGCGGCCGGCGCCTTCCCCTTCCCCGGCGTCGAGCAGGCCGACATGGACGCGGCGCCGCGCGTCGGCGACGGCCTGATCCGCCTCGACGCCGACGGCATCGTCACCTACGCCAGCCCCAACGCGCTCTCCGCCTACCACCGGCTCGGCCTCACCACCGACCTGGTCGGCAGCCACCTCGGCCGCACCACCGCCGACCTCGCCCCGCCCTCCCGGGCCGCCGTGCACGAGGCCCTGGTGAAGCTGGCGAGCGGCTGGGCCCCCCGGCAGACCGAGGTCGAGGCCCAGGGCGGCGTGGTGACCCTGCGGGCCATCCCGCTCAAGCCCAAGGGCACCCTGACCGGTTCCCTGGTGCTCTGCCGGGACGTCACCGAGCTGCGCCGGCGCGACCGGGAGCTGATGACCAAGGACGCCACCATCCGGGAGATCCACCACCGGGTGAAGAACAACCTGCAGACCGTCGCCGCGCTGCTGCGCCTGCAGTCCCGCCGGATGGAGTCGGAGTCCGGCCGGGCCGCGCTCGACGAGGCGGTGCGCCGGGTCGGCTCGATCGCGATCGTGCACGAGACGCTCTCCCAGGCGCTGGACGAGCAGGTGGCCTTCGACGAGATCGCCGACCGGGTGCTGGCGATGGTGATGGAGCTGTCCCAGGACGGCCGGGTGGCGACCCGTCGCAGCGGCAGCTTCGGCATCCTCTCCGCGGAGGTGGCCACCCCGCTCGCGATGGTGCTGACCGAGGTGCTGCAGAACGCCCTCGAACACGCGTTCGGCCCGAGCGCCTCCGGCAACCTGGAGGTCAGCGCGCTCCGCGGACGGGCGCCGGCCACCGGCATGGGCTGGTCGGACAGCTGGAACGGCGGGGCCCGCCCGGAGGAGTACCTGCTGATCACGGTGCAGGACGACGGCAGGGGCATGCCGGAGGGCTTCGACCCGCAGCAGGCGGGCAACCTCGGGCTGCAGATCGTCCGGACGCTGGCCACCGGGGAGCTGGGCGGCACCTTCGACATGGTGGCCGGCCCGAACGGCGGCACCAAGGTGGTCCTGGAGATCCCGGTGCGCTGAGGTGCGCCGGGGGCGCGCGTCCGGGCTGCGCGCCGGTCGCCCCGGGCGCCCCGGCCGGGAAACAGAAACGAGGCCCTGTCGACCGGGGGGGGTGGGTCGACAGGGCCTCTCAACCCGTTCCGGCCGTCGGGGGGAGTCGGCCGGAACGGGGGCTCTGGGTGGTGCGACACCTGCCGGTGCGTTGCACACGGTGAGCGCCACAGCTCCACAATATTGCTCTAAGTGAACAGTATCAAGTGGCTGAGCGGGCCGGTGTCGCGGGGCCTCGTCGAGCAAGGCCCTTGGTGCGGAAGGCTTCACCAGGAGGTGCAGGGGAAGCCTGTGATCATGTGTTGATCGGTGCTGCGGTTACTGCTGGTACTACGGCGTGTAATCAGGCGGTGCGGGCGCGGTTGCGGGCGGCACGGCGCTTCATGGCGCGGCGCTCGTCCTCGCTCATACCGCCCCAGACGCCGGCGTCCTGGCCGGTCTCCAGAGCCCACTGGAGGCACTGCTCCATGACCGGACAGCGGCGGCACACGGCCTTGGCTTCCTCGATCTGCAGCAGAGCGGGACCGGTGTTCCCGATCGGGAAGAACAGCTCCGGGTCCTCTTCGCGGCAGACAGCGCGGTGGCGCCAGTCCATGGTCGTCCAACTCCTCCTGCCGGCGGGGGTTGCCCGGTCGGCACATCGATGGTGGTCCTTGTGAATGTGAACGCTTTCACGAATCCCGCAACAGCAAAAGAGACCAAAGGCCCACCGGGCCCGGGAGGTCTGTGCTGGGGAGGGATTCGGCGATTCGAGGGACACCCCGCGGTCGGCCCCCCAGGTTTCGAGGGTTGCCGTCGCTGCGATGTGTCCCGATCGCCATGTAGAGGTTCGCAAACCTCGGGCCCGGATACAACCCCCTTCAGGAAGGAATTTTGGATTCTTCGGTGTCGCCTAGCTCACAGCCGGTACTTCTATGGAGTGAAGGGGGCTTGTGCGTTCGAGAAGAAGGGAGAAGGGCCCTTCTAGTCACACAATCACACGCAGTGCCCGCCGTACGCCTGTGAAACTGACGCGACTCCTGGATCCAAGGTGGTCCCCGTCGACCTGGAACGGGACCGGTTCCTCCGAAACCAAGGTGAAGTGACGGACGTCGTGATAGGAGACGACATGCTTCCCGGAAGGGCCGGACGGTGCGTCGTCGGGGCTCGAAGGACCGTGCGACCGCAGGATCTGACGGACCGTTCGAGCCGTGCCGAACGCCGTCATCCGGGTGATGCCGAAGACGTCGAGATCGGAGTCGAAGGAGGCACGCGGCGAGGGGTAGACGGGGCGGTTGCCCAGGAACGTCCACGGCGAGGTGTTGCTGACTATCGCCAGCACCAGGCCCGGCACCGGCTCGCGGCCCGCGAGCGCCAGCGAGACCGGGCCTGATCTGCGCTGCTCACGTTGGGTGACGAAGTGGCGGAGCGCCTGGGTGACGTAGAGCGCGTGGGTGGACTTGCGCCCCGCCCGGCGCTGCTCCTCGACCCGGCCGACCACCCCGGCGTCGAAGCCCAGGCCGGCGGTGAAGGTGAACCAGCGGTCCGGCAGCCCCTCGGTCATCGCCTTGCCCAGCCCGATCCCGCGCTCGCGCCGGTGCTCCAGCGCGTCCAGCAGCACGCCGGTGGCCTCCACCGGGTCGTTGGGCAGGCCCAGCGCGCGGGCGAACACATTGGTCGAACCGCCGGGGACCACCGCCAGCCGCGGCACCCGCTCGCCCGGACCGTGCGAGAGCAGCCCGTTGACCACCTCGTTGACGGTGCCGTCGCCGCCGAGCGCGACCACCAGGTCGACCGCGCCGTCCTCCGCCGCCTCCCGGGCCAGATCGCGGGCGTGGCCGCGGTACTCGGTCTGCGCCACCTCCAGCTTGAGGTCACTGCGCAGGGCGTGGATCAGGACGTCCCTGGTCCGACCGCTGGTGGTGGTCGCTTTCGGGTTGACGACCAGGAGAGCGCGCATGGGCCCAGCCTACGGGGCGGTACGGACCAACCGGCCGCTACCCTGCTGGAGTGACCGCAGAATCCTCCGCACCCGTACCCGCGCCCGGCGCCGGCCGGCCCTCCGCCCTCACCCTGGGCGCCGCCATCACCGCCGTGGAGGGCGCCGCGCTGGTCGTCGTCGGCGTCTGGGACATGGTTTCCGCGCTGTCCGGCGAGTCCAAGCAGCTCGCCCTCAACGAGTTCGGCGGCCTGGTGATCGTGCTGCTCGGCGTGGCGCCGGTGCTGGCCGCCAGGGCGCTGCTGAGGCTGCGCCGCTGGGGCCGCAGCCCGGCCGTGCTGACCAACTCGATCTGCCTGCCGGTGGCGTACTACATGTGGCAGAGCGGCGGGGCGATGGTCGCGGTCGGCACGGGCATCGGCCTGCTCGGCCTGGTCGGCATCGGCGCGCTGCTCAGCCCGAAGGCGACGGCGGCCCTCTACGCTCCGCACGAGGGCTGAGCGCGGAGGGCCGCCGCCTTCCACCACCGGGCGCGTTCTACTCCTCCACGAGGAGCTTCTCCCGCAGCTGCGCCAGCGTCCGGGCGAGCAGCCGGGAGACGTGCATCTGCGAGATGCCCACCTCGGCGGCGATCTGGGACTGCGTCATGTTCCGGAAGAACCGCAGCACCAGGATCTTCTGCTCGCGCGGCGGCAGTTGGGCCAGCAGCGGCTTGAGCGACTCGCGGTACTCGACGCCCTCCAGCGCCTCGTCGGTGGCACCCAGGGTGTCCGCGACGGCCGGCGACTCGTCGTCGCTGTCCGGCACGTCCAGGGACAGCGTGGAGTACGCGTTGGCGGACTCCAGGCCCTCCAGGACGTCCTCCTCGGAGATGCCCAGGTGTTCGGCCAGCTCGTGCACCGTGGGGGAGCGGCCGTGCCGCTGGGAGAGCTCGCTGGTCGCGGTGGTCAGTGACAGCCGCAGCTCCTGGAGCCGGCGCGGCACCCGGACCGCCCAGCCCTTGTCCCGGAAGTGCCGCTTGATCTCGCCGACGATGGTCGGCGTCGCGTAGGTGGAGAACTCGACCCCGCGCTCGTGGTCGAACCGGTCCACCGACTTGATCAGCCCGATGGTGGCGACCTGGGTCAGGTCGTCCAGCGGCTCGCCGCGGTTGCGGAACCGCCGGGCCAGGTGCTCGACCAGCGGGATGTGCATCCGCACCAGCTGGTTGCGCAGTTCGACGCGCTCCGGGGAGCCCTCGGGCAGCGCCGAGAGCCGCACGAACAGGGCCCGGGCCGCCTCGCGGTCGGGTGCGCCGGAACGCTGCGGGCCCTGGGCGGGCACCGCCGCGCGCAGCGCCTCCGCCGCCTCGGCGGCCTCCCCGGCGCCCTCGGCGTCCGGTCCGTCGTCCGGGTGGCCGGCGTCCGGGAGGTCCGCGGCCGACGGCACGGGCGGGGGCGACTGATCGGGCGACGACGACTGGGGCGTCGGCTCGGTCGGCTGGCTCATCCGGTGGGCGTCCTTCGGGTGCGCTTCGTCGTTGGCGGCGAGGCCGGGAACGCTCGCCTGGGTCGGTACGGCAGGGCCCGCCGTCGCGAGGCCGGTACGGTCCAGATCACTCACGGCCATTCCCCCGTTCCGTTCCGGGAGCACCGGGACCGCCGGCCCCGGTTCGTCTCGTTGGTCGTACCGCCGGGTGGTGGCGGTACCGGGAGCCGTCCGTCCGGCCCGGTGGTGCCGGGCGGACGGCCCTTGTTCGGTGCTGCTGCCGCGCTGCCGCGGCGGCCTAGTGGGCGGCGGAGCCGCCGCGCTTCTTGTGCAGGCTGATCGACACGGTCCTGTCCTCGGCGACCGCCGACTCGACCTCGCCCGCGAGCGCGGAGAGCACCGTCCAGGCGAAGGTGTCCCGTTCGGGCGCCCGGCCGTCGGTGGTGGGTGCCGAGACGATCACCTTCAGGGAGTCCCCGACCAGCCGGAACTCGCAGGAGAGGACCGAGCCGGGCACGGCCTGCTGGAGGAGGATGGCGCAGGCCTCGTCGACCGCGATGCGCAGGTCCTCGATCTCGTCCAGCGTGAAGTCCAGCCGGGCCGCGAGGCCCGCCGTGGCCGTCCGCAGGACCGAGAGGTAGGCCCCGGCCGCGGGCAGCCGGACCTCCACGAAGTCCTGCACTCCGGGCTCGCCGTCGATCTGGGACACCCTCACCTCCTGGGTGACGCGCTGTGCTTCCGGGCCGGTGGCCGCGGCACTGTCTGTTGCTTGGCTCAACTGCTTCGCCCCAACTGTCCAGAGGGGTGGTGCGGTACGTACCGGTCATACCCTTCGGGGGGTGGCCGGACGCCGCCGTCCGCCCGAGACGTTACCGCGTTCCTGCCCCGGTGCGGGAGTCACTCATGGTAAGGCATCGCGACGCAGGGTGGCAGTGGTCTGCACCGGGCCTGCACACGCCTGCGACGCGCGCCGTCCGTGCGCCGGTCTCAGCGGGCGCCGGCGGCGGTGAGCGCGTCCCCGGTGAGCCGGTACACGCTCCAGCCGTCCATCGGCACGGCGCCGAGCGACTTGTAGAAGTTGATCGACGGGGTGTTCCAGTCCAGCACCGACCACTCCACCCGGGAGTAGCCGCGCTCGACGGCGATCCGGGCCAGCTCCAGCAGCAGCGCCTTGCCGTGGCCGCCGCCGCGGGCCTGCGGACGGACGTAGAGGTCCTCCAGGTAGATCCCGTGGGTGCCGCGCCAGGTCGAGTAGTTGAGGAACCAGAGCGCGAAGCCGACCGGCTCGCCGGTGCTGTCGTCCTCGGCGACCAGGCCGAACAGCGCCGGGTCGGTGCCGAACAGCGCGCCGTGCAGCTGCTCCTCGGTGGCCACCGCCTCGTGGGCGGCCTTCTCGTACTCCGCGAGTTCGCGGATCATGGCGTGGACGACGGGGACGTCGGCGGGGAGGGCGGTGCGGATCATGGCTCCGAGCCTACTGGGCCGGTTCGTTCTCGTCCCAGACCTGCACGGACGTCTGGTCGGCGATCCGTCCGTCGCGCAGCTCGGCGGTGGAGCTGACCAGCACCCGGACCCCGTCCGGGTAGCGGCAGGACTCCAGGAAGGCGAGGCGGTCCTCCTGGACCACCACCTGCTCCAGGGTGTGGCTCATCTCGCGGCCGTAGAGGTCGTCGAGCATCGCGCCGATCTCGGCCCGGCCGTGCATCACCAGCGGGTGGCTGGGCTGGGTCTTGCGGTCGACCACGCGCAGTTCGGCGTCGTCCGCGTAGAGCGCCAGCAGGGCCCCGGCGTCGGCGCGCTCGATGCCCTCGCGCAGGGCCCGGACGTCGAAGGCGGACGGTGCGGCCATGGTGGTCATGTTCTCGCTCCTCCGGTCGGTTCCGTCGGCTCGTACTCTTGAGCGTACGCCGGTCGGAACCGGCCGCGGGGCGGGCCGGACGGCGGCCGGGAGGGCCCCGCTCAGCGGGCCGGGACGGTCCGCAGGTACGCCGCCAGGGCGGTGATCGCGGCCGGGTTGCGCGGGCTCTCGACCAGGTCGGCGTAGTCCAGGACGAAGATCCGGTCGTTGCGCACCGCCGAGACGCCGGCCAGCGGCGGGAAGGACTTCAGGAACTTCCGCTTCGCCTCGGCGTCCGGGGTGCCGTAGTTGTTGATCAGGATCACCTCGGGGTCGCGCTGGACCACGCTCTCCCAGCCCACGGTGGTCCAGGAGTCGGCGACGTCGCCCATCACGTTCCGGCCGCCGGCCCTGGCGATGATCTCCTCCGGGGCGGCGAAGCGGCCGGAGGTGTACGGCTTGTCCTCGCCGCTGTCGTACAGGAAGACGCCCGGGCGGTGCACGGGCTCGGGGACGGCGGCGATCTGCTCCTTGAAGCCGGCGACCAGCTTGTCCGCCCGGTCCCGGACGTCGAAGATCTCGCCCAGGTTGGTCAGGTCGGTGTAGAGCGCGTCGAGCGGGGACATCACCCCGCGCTCCGGGCCCTTGCCGCTGCGGCAGGACTCGCTGAGCACGTAGGAGGCGATGCCCAGGCCGGACAGGGTCTGCGGGGTGAAGCCCGTCCCCTCGTCGAAGCCGTAGTGCCAGCCGGCGAGGACCAGGTCGGCCCCGGCCTCCAGCACGGTCTCCTTGGTGACCCGGTCCTTGGAGAGCCAGGGCGCGCGCTGGTAGGCGTCCTTCCAGGCGACCTCGTCCACCCGGCCCTTGTCGTCGGGCATCACGTAGCCGGCCATCCGGTCCTCCAGGCCGAGGGCGAACATCAGCTCGGTGATGCCGACGTCGTTGGTGACGGTGCGGGCCGGCTTCTCCGCGAAGGTGAGCTCGACGCCGCAGTTGCGGACGGTCACCGGGTAGTGGGCGGAGGTGGCGGCGGCGCCGTCGCCGCGCGGGGCGATCTCGGCGCCGCAGCCGGTGAGCGCGAGGGCGAGCAGGGCGGCGGCGGCAACGGCCTTGGTGCGCATGGGAGGTCCTCGGGGGAAGCGGTTCGGCGGGGCGGGGGCGGGTTACGGCAGGCGGTCGAGGAGCAGCTGGACGGCGCCGGTGACCGGGTGCCGCACGGGCGTCGCGCGGACCTTGAACACCTCGGCCAGCAGGTCGGGTCCGAGCACCTCGGCGGGCGGCCCGGAGGCGACGATCCGGCCCTCCACGAGCACGTGGAGCAGATCGCAGTGCCCGGCGGCCAGGTTGAGGTCGTGCAGCGCGGTGAGCACCGTCGGCCCGGCCTCCCGGACCAGCGCCAGCACCTCCAACTGGTGGGCGATGTCCAGGTGGTTGGTGGGTTCGTCGAGGACCAGCAGCCGGGGTTCCTGGACCAGCGCGCGGGCGATCAGCACCCGCTGCTTCTCGCCGCCGGACAGGCTCAGGAAGCCCCGGCCGGCCAGGTGGGCGGCGCCGACCCGGCGCAGCGCCCCGGTGCAGAGCTCCCCGTCCCCGGCCGACGGCCCGGCCAGGGCGCCGCGCCGGTGCGGCAGCCGGCCCATGCCGACCACCTCGGCCACGGTGAAGTCGAACTCGGCGGAGTGCTCCTGCGGCAGCGCCGCCACCCGCCGGGCGGACTCGCGCGGTGCGAGCGCGTGCAGGTCGTCGCCGCCGACCAGGACGGCGCCGGCGGCGGGCCGCAGCGCCCGGTAGACGCAGCGCAGGAGGGTGGACTTGCCGCTGCCGTTCGGGCCGATCAGGCCGACCACCTGGCCGGCGGCGGCGTTCAGCGTGACGTCGTGGACCAGCCGGACGCCGGCCAGGTCGACCGAGACCCCGTCGACGGCGAGGTCCAGGGCGCGGGCGGGCGCGGTCACCGGCCACCGCCGAAGGAGTAGCCGCGGCGGCGCATCAGCAGCAGGAAGCAGGGCACCCCGACGGCCGCGGTCACCACGCCGACCGGCAGTTCGGCGGGCGCCAGCAGGGTGCGGGAGACGATGTCCACCCAGACCAGCAGCAGCGCCCCGGCGAGCGGTGCGACCAGCAGCACCCTGCGGTGGCCGGCGCCGACCAGCATCCGCACCAGGTGCGGGACCATCAGTCCGACGAAGCCGATCGCCCCGCTGACGGCGACCACGGTGCCGGTGACGGCGGCGGTGACCACGAACAGTTCGCGGCGCAGCCGGTCCGGGTCCACGCCGAGCGAGGCGGCCGTCTCGTCGCCCATGGCCAGTGCGTCCAGCCGCCCGGCGGCGCCGGCCAGGTGGGCCAGGCCGGCCAGCACGGTGACGGCGGCGATCGGCACCGAACCCCAGGTGGCGCCGCCGAGGCTGCCGAGCAGCCACATCATGGCGGAGCGGGCGGCCTCGCCGCGGGCGGCGGCGAAGACCATCAGCGCCGTCAGCGCGGAGAAGCCGTAGGACATCGCGGTGCCGGTGAGCACCAGCCGCAGCGGGGTCAGGCCGTGGGCGGTACGGGCCGTCAGATAGACCAGCACCATGGCGAGCAGGGCGGCGGTGAAGGCGGAGACGGAGATCGCCCAGACGCCGAGCGAGGCGAAGGCGCCCATCATCAGCACGGCGTTGGCGCCGACCGAGGCCCCGGAGGAGATGCCGAGCACGAACGGGTCGGCGAGCGCGTTGCGGACCATCGCCTGAACGGCGACCCCGGTGGCGGCGAGTCCGGCGCCCACCACGGCGGCCAGCACGGCGCGCGGCAGCCGGATCTCCCAGACGATCGCGTAGGCGGCGGCCTCGTCGGCCTCCAGCCTCCCGCCGGTCAGCCCGGCGCGCAGCAGCCGCAGGACCTGGCCCCAGCCGAGTCCGGAGGAGCCGACGGCGACGGCGCAGACCAGGGAGGCCAGCAGCGCGACGGCGAGGGCCGCGGCCAGCGGGACGGCGGGTGTTCGGCGCGGGCCCGGCGGGGCCGCGGCGGTGGCCGGTGCGGTCGCGGTGCTGCTCACTGGTGCGCGCCTTGCCTCGGGCCGCGCACGGCGCGGGGCGGCGCCCCCGGGCGCGGGTGTGCCGGGGCGCCATCCCCTCGCAGTCCACGGCGAGTTGTCGGGAGGTCGGCGTCCTCGGGCGATCGGGCTCACGGGCACGGGGCACCGTTTACCGTTGCGGGTCAGCGCCGGATTCGCACCGGCTTCCCCCTCTGGACGCCCTGGCAGCATAACAAGCACTCAGGGCAGGCAACCCTTACCGGGCCCGGTGTGGGCGGGAACACACGAACGCCCCCGGTCCGGCGTGCGGACGGGGGCGCTCGAAGGAGGGGGGAGCGGGGATCAGCCCTGCTTGGTCTCCCAGAAGATCTTGTCGACCTCGGCGATGAGGTCGAGCAGCGCCTGGCCGGTGGCCGGGTCGGTGGACGCCTTGGCGGCCGAGGCGGCCTTCAGGGTGTCGTTGATGAGCTGGTG
This sequence comes from Kitasatospora sp. NPDC015120, assembly GCF_043080305.1. Lineage (NCBI taxonomy): Bacteria > Bacillati > Actinomycetota > Actinomycetes > Kitasatosporales > Streptomycetaceae > Kitasatospora > Kitasatospora sp. NPDC015120. Next base: position 79,955 of record NZ_JBIBVJ010000009.1, read on the forward strand.
GAGCTGCGGGTACTTCTCGAAGTGCGGGGCCTTGAAGTAGTCGCTCCACAGCACCGAGATGTGGTGCTTGACCGTCTCGGCGCGCTGCTCCTTGATGATGATGGCGCGGGCGCGGAAGTGCGGGTCCTCGTTGGCCTGGTACTTCTCCTGGGTGGCCTTCACGGACTCGGCCTCGATGCGGGCCTGGGCCGGGTCGTACACGCCGCAGGGCAGGTCGCAGTGGGCGTGGGCGGTGGCGCGCGGTGCAAACAGACGAGAGAGCATGGGAGTCCTTCCTTAGATCGTCTTCCCGCGCCCGAGATTACCCCTCGGACCCCGCCGTTTCTCGGCCGGGCGGCGGGCCTAGGGCAAAAGGCGGAGCCGGAACCGGGCGAATCCGGACATCGGCGGGCGGCGCCCCGTGCGGCAGACTGGTGTGCGACCGAGGGACGCGGCGGGACGCGGGCCGGGAGGAGGAGTCGTGGCACGGAGCGCGGAACCGGAGGAGGGGCCCCCGGCGGGCAGCGCGCCGTTCGGGCTGATCGACGTGGCGGGGGACTCGATGGTGCCGACCCTGCGCGACGGCGACCAGTTGCTGGTGCGGTACGGGGCGCGGATCCGGCCCGGTGCGGTGGTGGTCTTCCGCCACCCGTTCCAGCAGAACCTGCTGGTCGTCAAACGTGCCGACGGGCGGCGGCCGAAGGGCTGGTGGCTGCTCTCCGACAACCGGCCGGTGGACAGCGACAGCCGCAGCTACGGCGCGGTGCCGGACGAGCTGGTGCTCGGCCGGGTGCTGCTGCGGCTGCGGCCGAGGCCGGCCTGGCTGGCGCCCGGCCGGCGCCTGGAGCGGCTGCTGCTCTCCGGCCCGCTGGCCAGGATCCCCGGGCTGGCCCGCCGGTTCGGCGTCTGGGTCCGCCCGGAGGGCCTGCGGAGCTGACTCCCGAGCCGCTAGGACCTAGGCGTCGGGGTTCCCGGCGGCCGCGGCGGCCTCCAGGCGCTTGCGGGCGCGGTAGGCGGCGACGTTGGCACGGGTCGCGCAGCGGTCCGAGCAGTAGCGGCGCGACCGGTTGGTGGAGGTGTCCAGGTAGGCGTTGCGGCACGGCGCGGCCTGGCAGATGCCGAGCCGGTCGGCGCCCAGTTCGGTCAGGTGGACGGCCAGGCCCATGCAGGCGACGGCGCTGAAGTGGGCCGTGGCGGTGGGGGAGTTGTCGGCGAGGTGCAGGTGCCAGCGGGGGCGGCCGGCCTCGTCCAGGTAGTCGTGGCCGGAGACCAGCGGGCTGACCGGGAACTCCATCAGCAGGCTGTTCAGCAGGTCGACGCTGCGGACCTCCTCGCCCTCGGCGGCGGCCTCGAAGACCCCGCGCAGCCGGGTGCGGACGGCCCGCAGCCGGGGCAGGTCGGACTCGTCGGCGAGGTCGCGGGCCCGGGCGGCGTCCGAGAACAGGCCGCGTACCGCGTCCACCGAGGTCAGCGAGTCGGTGCCGCGCTCGGGCTCCTCGGTGTTCACCAGCCGGACGGCCAGATCGGCGTACGAGGCGAGCTCCACGGTGGTCCTTCCAGAGAGCGGTAACGGGCTGATTGCCTCCAGCCTATTACCCAAGGGGCGAAACCGGGAATGCGGCGGCGCCCGGCAGGACCGGCCTGCCGGGCGCCGCGGTGCGCGGTGCTCAGAGCACCTTGGAGAGGAACGCGCGGGTCCGCTCGTGCTGGGGGTTGGTGAGGACCTCGCGGGGGTTGCCGGACTCGACGACCACGCCGCCGTCCATGAACACCAGCGCGTCGCCCACCTCGCGGGCGAAGCCCATCTCGTGGGTCACCACGATCATGGTCATCCCCTCCTCGGCGAGCCCGCGCATGACGTCCAGGACGTCGCCGACCAGCTCCGGGTCGAGCGCCGAGGTCGGCTCGTCGAAGAGCATCAGTTTGGGTTTCATGGCCAGCGCCCGGGCGATGGCCACCCGCTGCTGCTGGCCGCCGGAGAGCTGGGAGGGGTAGTTCCCGGCCTTGTCGGCGAGCCCGACCCGCTCCAGCAGGGCCATGCCGCGCTCCTTGGCGGAGGCCTTGCTCTCGCCCTTGACCTGCACCGGCGCCTCGATGATGTTTTCGAGGGCGGTCATGTGCGGGAACAGGTTGAAGCGCTGGAACACCATGCCGATGTCACGGCGCTTGAGGGCGACCTCGCTGTCCTTGAGCTCGTACAGCTTGGTGCCGTGCTGCCGGTAGCCGACCAGCTCGCCGTCGACGGACAGCAGGCCGCCGTTGATCTTCTCCAGGTGGTTGATGCACCGCAGGAAGGTCGACTTGCCCGAGCCGGAGGGGCCGATCAGGCAGAACACCTCGTTGCGCCGGACCTCCAGGTCGATGCCCTTGAGCACCTCGACGGCGCCGTAGGACTTGCGGACGCCCTCGGCCCTGACCATCGGGTGGCCGGTGCCGGCGTCGGCCGGCGTCTTGCTCAGGTCGGTCATTGGTGGGTTCCTCCCTCAAGCCCCGGAACGACGTCGTGCTGGGCCTTCGGGGCCGGGGGCCTGCCCCCGAACAGCAGCCGCAGCCGCTGGAGCGGCGTGGGCGGCAGCGTCCGGGTGGTGCCCCGGGCGTAGTGCCGTTCGACGTAGTACTGGCCGATGGTGAGGATGGAGGTCAGGAACAGGTACCAGAGGCTGACGGTGATCAGCAGCGGGATGGTCTGGAAGGTGCGCGAGTAGATGTTCTGCCCGGCCCGGAACAGCTCCTCCAGCGCGATGACCGAGACCAGCGAGGTGGTCTTGAGCATCGAGATGGTCTCGTTGCCGGTGGGCGGGATGATCACGCGCATGGCCTGCGGCAGGACGATCCGGCGCATGGTCGTGAAGCGGCTCATGCCGAGGGCGTGCGAGGCCTCGGTCTGCCCCTCGTCGACCGACTGGATGCCGCCGCGGACGATCTCCGCCATGTAGGCGGCCTCGTTGAGGCCGAGGCCGAGCAGCGCCGCGGTGAAGACCGGGATCAGGGTGTTGGTCGAGCCGGACCAGAACTCCGGGCCGAACGGGACGCCGATCGACAGCGTCGGCCACAGGGCGCCCAGGAAGTTCCAGAACACCAGCTGGACCAGCACGGGGGTGCCGCGGAAGATCCAGATGTAGAACCACGCGGTGCCGGACAGCAGCGGGTTGGGCGACAGCCGCATCACCGCGAGGATGATGCCGCCGACCACGCCCATCACCATCGAGAGCGCGGTCAGCTCCAGGGTGACGCCGAGGCCGTGCAGGATGCTGGAGTCGAAGAGGTAGGTGTTGACGACGTCCCACTGGAAGGCGGGATTGAAGATCAGGGCGTGGAGCAGCATCGCGGCGAGCACCGCGACGACAACGGCTCCGGCCCACCGTCCGGGGTGGCGCACCGGGACGGCCTTGAAGGACTCAGGCCGGCCGGACACCTTCTCCCCGTGGTCGGAATGGTTCACAGTGGCCTCGGGTGAAGAGGAGTGACGAGGGATCAGCTGGTGGCGCCGTTGATGACGGACTTGTCGATCGCGCCGGCCTGGACGCCCCACTTCTCCAGGACCTTCTTGTAGCTGCCGTCGTCCATCAGCGACTGGATCGCGCCCTGCACGGCCGGGGCGAGCGCGGAGCCCTTGGCGAGCACGACGCCGTACGGGGCCTTGCCCTCGACGTCGCCGAGCTGCTCCAGCTGGCCGTTGGTCTGCTTGATGGCGTAGTCGACGACCGGGGAGTCGGCGAGCATGACCTGGTCGCGGCCGGAGACCATCGCGGTGGTGACGTCGGTCTGGAGGTCGAACTTGTCGCCGTCGTTCGGCACGCCGGGCTTGCCCGCCTTGACGCAGTCCGGGGTGATCGTGTCCTTGATGGTGTCGGCCTGGGTGGTGCCGGTCTGGACGGCGATCTTCTTGCCGCAGAGGTCCTTGAGGTCGATCTTGTCCGGGTTGCCCTTCTTGACCGCGGCGCTGGTGCCGGCCAGGAAGTAGGTCACCATGTCGACGGTGGCCTCGCGCTCCTTGGTGTCGGTGAAGGAGCTCATGCCGAGCTGGAACTTGTTGGCGCTGATGCCCGGGATGATCGCGGTGAAGGGCGAGTTCTGGACCTCGACGGCGAGGCCGAGCTTCTGGCCGATGAGGGTGGCCAGGTCGACGTCCATGCCGATGACCTTGCCGGAGGCGTCCTGGAACTCGTTCGGGGCGTAGGAGGCGTCGGCGGCGACGATCAGCTTGCCGGCGCTCTTGACGTCGGCCGGGACGAGCGCGGCGAGCTTGGCGTCGGCGCTGACGGTCGGCAGGGCGGCGGAGGGGTTGGTGCCGCCGGCGCTGTTGGAGGAGGACTTGCTGCTGCCGCAGGCGGTCAGCACGAGCGACGCGGACGCGAGCACCGCCGCGGTGGCGAGGAGGCGGGTGCGCTGGGTACGGGCGATCATGGGGGATCTCCTCCTGAGGGAGAGGTCGGGCGGAGCGCGCCACGGGGGAGCGGCGCACCGGGGCAGCAAAGGCCGTACGGCGCTGTACGGGTGGGGCGGGGAGAACTGCGCGCAAGGGTGGTACGGGTACTGCTCTCCGCCACCGTCCGCCGAGGTGGGCGTTGACCGGGCCGCCTCGACCAGGGGCCGGCTCGATCCGAGATGGGGGGAATCCTGCCATCTGATGACGGTCGGGTGGCTGTGATTCAGATCAAAATCGGATAACGAGGGGCCGCGTTGTCCGCTATTCGGACGAATTCCGTGTCCCTGTCACCCTGTGTATAAGTATGCGGTTCTCCCCGCAGTCCGCCCGGAGGCCCGGCCGGGCGCTCGCCCGATCGCCCGACCGCCCGCCGCGGCCCCGCCGCCCCGGCGGGAGCCGGGACCGGAGCGGCTCAGATGCCCCCGTTGACCACCGCGTTCTGGGCCGCGCCCGCGGCGACGTTCCACTTGGCGAGGATCTTGTCGTACTCGCCGCTGCGGATCAGCTGGTCGACCGCCTTGACCAGCACGTCGCGCAGGCCGGTGTCCTCCTTGCGCAGCGCGATCCCGTACGGGTTGGACCGGGACTGCGAGCCGACCACCTCGAAGCGGTTGCCGCCGTCGGTGTTCCTCGCCGCGTGGGCGGCCACCGGGAAGTCGTTCAGGCCCGCCTGCGCGGTGCCGGCGGCGACCTCGGCCAGCGCCTTGGCGTCGGTGTCGAACGTGTGCACGGTGAGCGGCTTGCCGGTCCGGGAGCAGGCGGTGACCTGGCGGGTGGCGATCTCGTTCTGGGTGGTGCCGGACTGCACCGCGACCGTCCTGCCGCAGAGGTCGTCCAGGGTGCGGATGCCCTTCGGGTTGCCCTTGGCGACCACCATCGAGGTGCCGGCGATGAAGTAGTCGACGAAGTCCACCGCCGGGCCGGCCGGCTTGCCGGCGTCGTCCACGCCCTCCCGGCGCTCGCGGATGTCGCTGAGCGCGGACATCACGACGTCGTACTGCTTGTTCCGGAGGCCCGGCAGGAGCTTGTCGAAGGGGGTGTCGACGTACTCGACCCGCAGGTCCAGGATCCGGCCGAGCGCCGCGGCGATGTCCGGGTCCAGGCCGTCCGGCTTGCCGTCGCCGCCCCGGAACTCGACCGGCGGGTAGTTGACGTCCATGCCGATCCGGAGCACCTGGGCCGACCGCTGCGCCTTCGGGAGCTTCGCCCGGATCTCCTGGACCGGGTCCTCGGAGGCCGTCCCGTCCCCGCCGCAGCCGCTCAGCAGCAGCGCTCCGGCGGTGGTGAGGGCGAGCACGGCGGTGGCCGGCCGGCGGGACTTTGCACGGTGGTGCATCGGTTGCTCCTGCGGGAGGGAGGGGAAGGCACCGCGGCGTCGCGGAGGTGTACGCGAGATGGCGGAAGAACGGATCCTCCCATCCCGGCCTGCCGGGCCGGTGGGCGGGTGTGTCAGAATTCGGTACCGGGTGACCCCCGACGCTCGAACCAGACCGCCGGGCCGCAACAGGCTCGGGGTGCGCAGGAACGGAAGTCCAGGACGACGACTCCGTATCCGAGGCACCGGCCTCCCCTCCGCGTCTGCGTTCATCCCTGCGGGTGCGCGTACTCGTTCCGCCATCGCCGCAGCCGGGGCCCGGTTCTCACGGCGCCTGGTGCTCCCAGGTGGCTGTGAGGCGTACGACAACCATGTGACTTGGACGAAAAGGCATGGGTGCGATGCCCTCGTCCGACCTACGCTCGGCCCGGAAGCAACAGCGCAGAACAACGCAGACAAATCCATAAACCCTCATCCGAGGGCGTCCGTCCGACGGCGGCGCCCCGACCCAGTCCTCCCCCGGGGACGCTTCGGCGTTTCCGGGGTCCGGTTACCGGCCACCGGTCGCCGGATGCCGGTACCGGACGGGTCGTCCGCTCCGTCGGCCGGGTGTCCTCGCTCGATCAATGACGAAGAGGTCATCGTGGCAGCGGAGATCATCCACAGCACTACCCAGGACACCGACGATCCGGTCGACGCCGTGTTCGCGCTCCACCGCGGCGGCAAGATGGAGGTCCGGGCGACCGTCCCGGTGCGCGACGCGGACGACCTGTCCCTCGCCTACACCCCCGGTGTCGCCCGCGTCTGCACGGCCATCGCCGAGCAGCCCGAGCTGGTGAACGACTACACCTGGAAGGCCAACACGGTGGCCGTGGTCACCGACGGCACCGCCGTGCTGGGCCTCGGTGACATCGGCCCGGAGGCCTCGCTGCCCGTCATGGAGGGCAAGGCGATCCTCTTCAAGCAGTTCGGCGGCGTGGACGCGGTGCCGATCGCGCTGGCCTGCACCGAGGTGGACGAGATCGTCGAGACCGTGGTCCGGCTGGCCCCGTCCTTCGGCGGCGTCAACCTGGAGGACATCTCCGCCCCCCGCTGCTTCGAGATCGAGCGCCGGCTCCAGGAGGCCCTGGACATCCCGGTCTTCCACGACGACCAGCACGGCACCGCGATCGTCACCACCGCCGCGCTGTGGAACGCGGCCAAGGTGACCGGCCGGGAGATCGGCTCGCTGCGCGCCGTCATCTCCGGCGCCGGCGCGGCCGGCATCGCCATCGCCAAGATGCTGCTCGCCGCCGGCATCGGCGACGTGGCCGTCTGCGACCGCCGGGGCGTGGTGCACGACGGCCGCGGGGACCTCACCGACGTCAAGGCGGAGATCGCCGGGCTGACCAACCGCACCGGCCTCACGGGCACCCTCGCCGACGCGCTGGCCGGCGCCGACGTCTTCATCGGCGTCTCCGGCGGCACCGTGCCGGAGGAGGTCGTCGCGACCATGGCCGAGGGCGCGTTCGTCTTCGCCATGGCCAACCCGAACCCGGAGATCCACCCCGAGGTCGCGCACAAGTACGCGGCCGTGGTGGCCACCGGCCGCAGCGACTTCCCGAACCAGATCAACAACGTGCTGGCCTTCCCGGGCATCTTCGCGGGCGCGCTGCAGGTCCGGGCCACCCGGATCACCGAGGGCATGAAGCTGGCCGCCGCCAAGGCGCTGGCCGGCGTGGTGGCCGACGAGCTGACGCCGCAGCGGGTCATCCCCTCGCCGTTCGACGAGCGGGTCGCGCCGGCCGTCAGCAAGGCCGTCGCCGAGGCCGCCCGCGCCGAGGGCGTCGCCCGGCGCTGACCCCGCGGGACACTCCCCGCCCCCACTCCCCGCGCCCCGGGACACGCGTCACAGTCACGCGTTGTTCCGGGGCCGGGGCGTTCTGGCTATCGTCCGGGGCATGTTTGCTGCCTACGCCGCACGAATCGACGCCGACGACCCGCTGAGCGGGCTGGAGCTGGGCGAACGCCCCGAACCGCAGGCCCGCCCCGGGTGGAGCGTGGTCACGGTCCGGGCCGCCAGCCTGAATCACCACGACCTGTGGTCGCTGCGCGGGGTCGGCCTGCCCGCCGGGAAACTGCCGATGATCCTCGGCTGCGACGCCGCCGGCGTCGACGAGCACGGCAACGAGGTGGTCCTCCACTCCGTGATCGGCCAGAGCGGGCACGGCGTCGGACCGGACGAGCCGCGCTCGATCCTGACCGAGCGCTACCAGGGCACCTTCGCCCAGCAGGTGGCCGTCCCCACCTGGAACCTGCTGCCCAAGCCCGCCGGGCTCTCCTTCGAGGAGGCCGCCTGCCTGCCCACCGCCTGGCTGACGGCCTACCGGATGCTGTTCACCAACGCCGGGGTGAAGCCCGGTCACACCGTTCTGGTCCAGGGCGCCGGCGGCGGGGTGTCCACCGCGCTGGTCGTCCTCGGCAGGGCGGCCGGCCTGCGGGTCTGGGTCACCGGCCGGGACGAGGCCAAGCGGGCCCGGGCGGTGGAGCTGGGCGCGGACGCGGCCTTCCCGAGCGGGGCCCGGCTGCCCGAGCGGGTGGACGCGGTGATGGAGACGGTCGGCGCGGCCACCTGGTCGCACTCGGTGAAGTCGCTGCGCCCGGGCGGCACGATCGTCATCTCCGGCGCCACCTCGGGCCCCAACCCGCCGGCCGCCGAGTTGAACCGGATCTTCTTCCTGGAGCTGAAGGTGGTCGGCTCCACCATGGGCACCAAGGAGGAGCTCGCCGGGCTGCTCTCGTTCTGCGCCACCACCGGTGTCCGGCCGGTGATCGACTCGGTGCTGCCGCTCGCCGCGGCGCCGCAGGCGCTCGCCCGGCTGGCCGGGGGCGACGTCTTCGGCAAGCTGGTGCTCACCCCCTGACGCGCCGGTGCCCGGTACCCCGCGCGGGGTACCGGGCACCGGCGGCCGGGCTCAGCCGAGCAGCCGCTTCAGCCGCTCGCCGGCCGTGCCGAGCACGCCGCGGGCCTCGGCGAGCCGCTCCGGCGTCACCCCGCCGTCCCGGGCCGCGTCGCGGACCTGGTCGCGGAAGCGGTCGAGCAGCCGCTCCAGCTCCCGGGCCGGGTCCCCGGCCGGGTCGGTGGCGGCCCAGGCCGGGGCGTCGGCCGGGGCCCCGCCGGCCGGCTCGTCCTTGTCCAGGTCGATCCGGGTGACGGTGACCCGCTCCCCGGCGGGCACGCCCCCGGCGGGCCCGGCCTTCTCCTCGGCGGGGTGGCCCCAGCGGGCCGCGTCGGCCAGCCCGGCCAGCCCCTTGGTCAGCTCCGAGAGCCCCTCGGCCAGCCCGGTCGGCCAGTCGCCGCGCGCCGCGTGGTCGCGCACCTGCTGCTCCACCCGGCGCTTGATCCGCAGCGCCTCCTGCTGGGCCGCGGTCCGCGCCGCCCTGGACTGCTCGCGCAGCCGGCGGGCCTCCTCCTCGGCGGCCTTCGCCTTGGCCTTGGCGGCCTTCTCCTGCTCCTTGGCCCGCTTGGCCTGCTCCTTGGCCTGCCGCTTGAACTGGGCGAACTCCTCCTTGGCGCGCTGCCAGGCGGCCTGGTCGCCCCACGGGCCGGCCCACGGGTTGCCGCCGCCCGCCTCCCCGTCCCCGTCCTCCGCCTCCGGCCGGGGGGCGTTCCTGCGGGCCTGCTCGGCCGCGCCCCACAGCTCCTCGCGCAGGTCCTTGGCGCTGTCCCGGACGTCCTCGCGGATCGCCCCGGCGAGCTGCGCCACCGAGTCGTGGATCTCGACCTCCAGCTCGTCGAGTTCGCCCCGCCGGGCGGCGAGCTCGGTGCGGCCCGCGTCGGTGAGCCGGTAGACCTTGCGGCCGCCCTCGGTGCTGTGCGCGACCAGCCCCTCCTGCTCCAGCTTGGCCAGCCGGGGGTAGACGGTGCCGGCGGAGGGCGCGTACAGGCCCTGGAAGCGCTCCTCCAGCAGGCGGATCACCTCGTAGCCGTGGCGCGGGGCCTCGTCGAGCAGCTTCAGCAGGTAGAGCCGGAGCCGGCCGTGGCCGAAGACGGGGGTCATGTCAGGCCTCCTTGGTGAGGTCGGGGCCGGCGGACGGGTCGTCCCCGGCGGGCAGCTCCCGGACGACCGCCTGGGCGTCGTCCTCGGCGTCCGGCCGGCGCAGCACGGTGACGGCGCCGGAGACGGTGGTGACCGAGAGGCTGCCCTTGCCGTCGCCGAGCTGGCCGGAGAGGCGCTTGGTGCCCCAGCTGCCGGCGACCTTGAGCTCGTCGAAGCTGGAGGAGAGGTCGCCGCTGGTGGTGCCGGCCTCGACCTTGGTGTCGGCCAGCGAGGGGAGCCGGACGCCGACCGCGCCGCTGACCGTGTTGACCTTGATCTCGGTGGGGGCGGCCGCCGCGAGGTCCAGGGTGACCGCGCCGGTGACGGCGTTGGCGGACACCTTCTCGGCGGTGCCGGCGACCACGGTGAGCCGGCCGGAGACGGTGTTGAGCCGGAGCTGTCCGGCCACCGACTGGGCGTCCACATCGCCGGTGACGGTCCGGGCGTCGGTCCGCCCGGCCAGGCCGACCAGGGTGATGTCGGCGCCGGCGGTCTGGGTGGAGACGTGCCCGGTGATGCCGGAGACGGTCGTCGCGGCGGAGACCGTGCCGGTCTTGACCTCGGTGGCGGCCGGCACGGTCAGGGTGACCGAGGCGGTCCGCTTGCGCTTGAGGGAGGCGAAGAAGCCCTTCACCGACTCGACCGACTTCAGGACGTCGCCGAACTCGTTCCAGCTGCTGAGGTCCTTGTAGGTGACGGTGAGGACGCCGTCGACCAGGGTGACGTGCAGCGGCTCGCCCTTGAGCTCGGTGACCTCCAGGCGGGCGGGGCCCTCGGCGGCGACCACGTTGACCGTGCCGTCGATGATCCGCACCTGCAGGGTCCGGACCGTCTCCTCGATGGTGATCCTGTCAGGTCCTTCGACCGTCCACTGGCTCATCTCTGCCGCCTCCCGTGTCGGACTCGCGATGTATCGCGTTCTCTTCTCAAGACGATATATCGCGTGACGGCGAAGTCAAGGGAGTCCCGCCCGGGGGCGACCCGGAGCGGACCCCGAGACCCCGCCCCTACGGGTCGCGTGCGAAAGGGCCCGGAGGCGGGTGCCTCCGGGCCCTGACGACGGCCGTTCACCGGGTCAGCCGGTCACTCGTCGTCCTCGTCGTCGAGCCGTGCCAGCCAGGTGGCCAGCCGCTCGACCGGGACCTCGAAGTCCGGGTTGAGGTCGACGAACTCGCGCAGGCGCTCGGCCAGCCACTCGAAGGTGACCTCCTCGTCGCCGCGCCGGCTCTCCAGTTCCTCGATGCCGCGGTCGGTGAAGTACACGGTTCGCTCCGGTCCGGTGGGGATTCGACCTGGTCAGGATAGACCGGGTCAGCTCGCCCGCCAGGTGGAGAGGGTGACCTTGGCCGCGCCGGTGGCGGGGTCCGCGACCTCCACCTCGGCGATGGCGATGTTGCGGGTGAGCCGGTCGCGGATGCACAGCAGCCGGCCCGGGGTGACCCGGTTGAACGTCAGGTCGGTGTCCGGCCGGGAGTCGATCGCGGTGGCGCACTGCTCCGGGGTGACGGAGGTCTCGGTGATCACCGCGAAGTCGGACTTGTTGGCGCCGACGCTCTCGAAGGAGTCGGCCCGGCTGCCGCTGGAGGTGGACTCCCGGCTGAGGCCGAGCCCCCACTTCAGGTCGGCGCCGCCGCGCGGCACCACGGTGCCGGCCGTGAGGTCGATCCGGTAGGCCTCGCTGGAGTACTCGGCGGCCGGGATGGCGAGCGACTTCTTGGCGATCACCGGCTGGTAGCCGGTCGGGCGGGCCGGCGCGGTGACCCCGCCGGAGGCGGCCGGCGTGCTCGGCGTGGCGGTGACCGCCGCCGAGGTGGCGCTCGGGGTCGTGACCACGGCGGCGGGCGGCGTGGTGGCGGCCGGGGCGGTGGCCGGAGGGGCGGCGGGCTGCGTGCTGCCCGTACCGGCCTGGCTGCTGTTGTTCTTGTCCTTGTCGTCGCCCATCTTGGACATCAGCACCACGCCGCCGGCCGTGCCGCCGAGTGCCATCACCAGGGCGACGGTCAGCAGCACCTTCCAGGAGACACCGCCCTTGCGGGCCGGCTCCGGCGCGGGCGCCGGGGTGTCGGTGACCACCGGGCCGGGCGGCGGGGTGTCGTAGGACGGCGGCTCCTGGCGCAGCTGGACGGTGGGCGGGGCGCCGAGCAGCGGGCCGGTCGGCGCCTCGGTGGGCGTCTGCGCGGCGCCGTACGCGCCGAGCGGCGGCGGGACGAAGCCGGGCGGCGGGGTGTCCGGCCGGGCCGGGCCGAATCCGGGCGGCGGCGGGCCGAAGGCCGGCGCGGTGGCCTGGTGGGTGGGCGGCGCGGCCGGCGGCGGCGTCGCGGCGAGGGGCCCTCCGGAGGGGGGAGCGGCCGGGGGAGCGGGCGGCGCGGCGGGCGCGGCCGGCAGCGGGGTGGGCGGGGTCTTCGGCAGGTCCGAGCGGCGGGTGATCTCGGTGTTGACCTGCTTGGGCAGCCAGTCGTCGGAGAACCGCAGCTGACCGCCGACGCTCGGGTGGTTGCGGGCGACGTCGATGATCTCGGCCGGCGTCGGGCGGTCCTCGGGGGACTTCGCGAGACAGCGCAGGATCAGCTCGCGCAGTCCGGCCGGGACGGCGTCCAGGTCGGGCTGCTCGTGCACCACCCGGTAGAGCACGGCGGTGTCCGGACCGTCGCCGAACGGCGCGGTGCCGCTCGCCACGTACCCGGCCAGCGCGCCGAGCGCGAACACGTCGGTGGCCGGGGTGACCGGGCGGCCCTGGGCCTGCTCGGGCGACATGAAGGCGGGCGAGCCGATCCGGTAGCCGGTGCCGGTGAGCGCGGTGGCGTCGGCGGCCCGGGCGATGCCGAAGTCGATCACCCGCGGGCCGTCGCCGGCCACCAGCACATTGGCCGGCTTGAGGTCGCGGTGGACCACCTCGACGCTGTGGATCGCCTGCAGGGCCTCGGCGATGCCGCCCATCAGCAGCAGCACGGTGCGGATCGGCAGCGCGCCGTTCTCCCGCACCACCTGCTGCAGCGACGGGCCGGGGACGTACGCGGTGACCAGCCACGGGGCGTCGCTGTCCAGCCCGCCGGAGTCGATCACCTGGGCGGTGTAGAGCCCGTGGATCCGCTGGGCGTTGGACACCTCCTGGGCGAACCGGCGGCGGAACTCGCCGTCCTCGGCGAACTCCGGACGCACCACCTTGAGGGCCACCGGGCGGCCGCCGGGGGTGTACGAGAGGTAGACCCGGCCCATGCCGCCGGCCCCGAGCCGGGCGAACAGCCGGTAGCCGCCGACCTCCCTCGGGTCGTCGGGGAGCAGCGGCTGGAAGACCGGTGGGAGGGGTGCGGAGGGTGGCGTGTCGGCGGTCATGCGGTTGATCCCCCTGGGAGAGCGGTGAGGTCCACCGGCCACCGTCGACGGGCGCGGCGACGGGCGCCCGGGCGGCGGCCGGACAGGCCATAACCTATCGACCCGTCAGGACGCCGTGCAGGTCGGTGCCCGGTTTGGTTGCAGAGCTGGGACCTTCGCACACGCTCCGCGCACGGCCGGGGAACGGCCCGGGACCGGCCCGGGACCGGCCCGGGAACGGCGGCGGCCCCCCGTTCCCCCCCGGAGGTCCGGGGGGAACGGGGGGCCGTACTGCCGGGGGCCTCGCCGCCGGCCGGTCGGGACCGGCGGGTCAGAGCGAGAAGACCTCCTCGACCAGCGCCTGCTGCTCGGCGGTGTGGCGCTTGGCCGAGCCGACCGCCGGGGCCGAGGAGGCCGGCCGGGCGACGCGGCGCAGCCGGGCGCCGTTGGCGCTGCGGCCGATGACGACCTCCAGGTGGTCGACCAGGTTCATGGCGATGAACGGCCACGCGCCCTGGTTGGCCGGCTCCTCCTGGGCCCAGACGAACTGGACGTCGCTGCCGTAGCGGGCCAGCTCCTCCTGGAGCTCGGCCACCGGGAGCGGGTAGAGCCGCTCGACCCGGACGATCGCCGTGTCGGTGATGCCGCGCTCGGTGCGCGCCGAGTCCAGGTCGTAGTAGAACTTGCCGGCGGTGATGACCACCTTGCGGACCTGCGCCGGGTCGACGGTGGTGTCGCCGATGACCGGGCGGAAGGAGCCGGACAGGAACTCCTCGGTGGCGCTCGCCGCGGCCTTCAGCCGCAGCATCGACTTCGGGGTGAAGACGACCAGCGGCTTGTGGTGCGGGTTGTGCGCCTGCCAGCGGAGCAGGTGGAAGTAGTTCGACGGCAGGGTCGGCATGGCGACCGTCATGTTGTTCTGCGCGCACAGCTGGAGGAAGCGCTCCGGGCGGGCGGACGAGTGGTCCGGGCCCTGGCCCTCGTAGCCGTGCGGCAGCAGCAGGGTGACGCCCGAGTGCTGGCCCCACTTCTGCTCGGCGGAGGCGATGTACTCGTCCACCATGGTCTGCGCGCCGTTGACGAAGTCGCCGAACTGCGCCTCCCACATGACCAGCGCGTTCGGGCGGGTCAGCGAGTAGCCGTACTCGAAGCCCATCGCCGCGTACTCGGACAGCAGGCTGTCGTACACGGTGTAGCGGGCCTGGTCCTCGGTGAGGTACTGCAGCGGGGTGTAGTCCTCGCCGGTGGTCCGGTCGATCAGGACGGCGTGCCGCTGGCCGAAGGTGCCGCGGCGGCTGTCCTGGCCGGCCAGGCGGACCGGGTGGCCCTCCATGAGCAGCGAGCCGATGGCGAGGGTCTCGCCCATCGCCCAGTCGATGGTGTTGTCCTCGACCGAGGCGGCGCGGCGCTGCAGCTGCGGCAGCAGGCGCGGGTGGACGGTCAGCCAGTCCGGCAGGTTGACCTGGGAGGCCGCGATCCGCTTGACCATCTCCTGGGAGATGCCCGTGCGGATGGTGACCGGGAAGTCGGCGACCGGCTTGCCGCCGGTGGCGGGGGCCGGGGCCTGGGCCGCGTCGCGGACCTCGGCGAAGACCTTCTCCAGCTGGCCCTGGAAGTCCTGGAGCGCCTGCTCCGCCTCTTCCATGGTGATGTCGCCGCGACCGATCAGGCCCTCGGTGTACAGCTTGCGCACCGAGCGCTTCTTGTCGATCAGGTCGTACATCAGGGGCTGGGTGAACGACGGGTTGTCGGCCTCGTTGTGACCGCGGCGGCGGTAGCAGATGAGGTCGATCACCACGTCCTTGTGGAACTCCTGGCGGAACTCGAAGGCGAGCCGCGCGACGCGGACCACGGCCTCCGGGTCGTCGCCGTTCACGTGGAAGATCGGGGCCTCGATCATGCGGGCCACGTCGGTGCAGTACATCGAGGAGCGGCTGGAGGCCGGGGCGGCGGTGAAGCCGACCTGGTTGTTCACCACGACGTGCACGGTGCCGCCGGTGCGGTAGCCGCGCAGCTGCGACATGTTCAGGGTCTCCGCGACGACGCCCTGGCCGGCGAAGGCCGCGTCGCCGTGGATCTGGATCGGCAGCACCGGGAAGGTGGTGCCGCCCTGGTCCAGGATGTCCTGCTTGGCGCGGGCGATGCCCTCGACGACCGGGTCCACGGCCTCCAGGTGGGAGGGGTTGGCGGCGAGCGAGACCTTGATGGTCTCGCCGTCCAGGCCGGTGAAGGTGCCCTCGGAGCCCAGGTGGTACTTCACGTCGCCGGAGCCGTGCATCGACTTCGGGTCGAGGTTGCCCTCGAACTCGCCGAAGATCTTGCCGTACGGCTTGCCGACGATGTTGGCCAGCACGTTGAGGCGGCCGCGGTGGGCCATGCCGATGACGGCCTCGTCGAGGCGGTGCTCGGCGGCGGCGTCGATGGTGGCGTCGAGCAGCGGGATGAGCGACTCGCCGCCCTCCAGCGAGAAGCGCTTCTGGCCGACGTACTTGGTCTGCAGGAAGGTCTCGAAGGCCTCGGCGGAGTTCAGCCGGCGCAGGATGCGCAGCTGCTCCTCGCGCTCGGGCTTGGTGTACGGCTTCTCCAGGCGCTCCTGCAGCCACTTGCGCTGCTTCGGGTCCTGGATGTGCATGTACTCGATGCCGACGGTGCGGCAGTAGGTGTTGCGCAGCAGGCCGAGGATGTCGCGCAGCTTCATCATGCGCTGGCCGCCGAAGCCGCCGACCGCGAACTCGCGCTCCAGGTCCCACAGGGTGAGGCCGTGGGTGGTGACGTCCAGGTCGGGGTGCTTGCGCTGCTTGTACTCCAGCGGGTCGGTGTCGGCCATGAGGTGGCCGCGGACCCGGTAGGAGTGGATCAGCTCCATGACGCGGGCGGTCTTGTTGACCTCGTCGTCGTGGGTGGTGGCGACGTCGGTGGCCCAGCGGACCGGCTCGTACGGGATCCGCAGCGACTCGAAGATCTCGTCGTAGAAGCCGTTCTGGCCGAGCAGCAGCTGGTGGATCGTGCGCAGGAACTCGCCGGACGCCGCGCCCTGGATGACGCGGTGGTCGTAGGTCGAGGTCAGCGTCATGATCTTGGAGACGCCGAGGCGGGCCAGGGTCTCCGGGGCGGAGCCCTGGAACTCGGCCGGGTACTCCATGGCGCCGACGCCGACGATGGTGCCCTGGTTCTGCATGAGGCGCGGCACGGAGTGCACGGTGCCGATGCCGCCGGGGTTGGTCAGCGAGACCGTGACGCCGGTGAAGTCGTCCATGGTCAGCTTGTTGGCGCGGGCCCGGCGGACGATGTCCTCGTAGGCCTGCCAGAAGCCGAAGAAGTCGAGGGTCTCGGCCTTCTTGATGGCCGCGACGACGAGCTGGCGGTCGCCGTTCGGCTTGACCAGGTCGATGGCCAGGCCGAGGTTCACGTGCTCGGGCTTGACCAGGTAGGACTTGCCGCCCTCCACCTTGTAGCTGTGGTTCATGCCCGGGGAGGCCTTGACGGCCTGGACCAGGGCGTAACCGATCAGGTGGGTGAAGGAGACCTTGCCGCCGCGGGCGCGCTGCAGGTGGTTGTTGATGACGATGCGGTTGTCGATCAACAGCTTGGCCGGGACGGCGCGCACCGAGGTCGCGGTCGGCACCTCCAGCGAGGCGTCCATGTTGGTCGCCACGGCCTTGGCCGGGCCGCGCAGCGCGACCAGCTCGGGGCCGGTGGCCTCGGGAGCGGGCGCGGGGGCCGGGGCGGCGGCCTTGGGGGCCGGCGGAGCGGCGGGGGCGGCGGCGAGCGGCGCGGCGGCGGGCGCCGCGGGGGCTGCCGGGGCCGGCTGCACCGGCGCGGGCGCGGCCGGGGCGGCGGGGGCCTGGGCGGCCGGAGCGGCAGCGGGCGCGGGGGCGGCGGCGGGGGTCGGCGTAGCGCCGGCCTGGGTCGCGGCCTGGGTCACTGGGGTCACCTCGGTACCGGGCTTGTAGTCGGCGAAAAAGTCCCACCAGGCTCGGTCGACCGAGTTCGGGTCCTGGAGGTACTGCTGGTAGATATCGTCGACGAGCCACTCATTGGGGCCGAAGCCAGTGGAGCTTGCCGAGCTGTTGGGTTGTTCAGGGGACTGTGGCGACACGGCGGCAACCGCCCTCTTCCGCTTCCTTTTGGGATGTTTGGACAGCGGGGATTAAGGCTACGCCCCCGACCAGTGATCGCGCAGTCCCCGGGGGGCAGGCGTCGCCCAGATCACAGTCCTGACCTGCGGTTTGGCTGAAAATGTGCGTTAGAAACCCGCATCGGAGGGGAACCGACCGGTTCCGACCGTCCGCCAAATGCGGTCAAAAGCGGACAAAGGGGGGTTTGGGTCCCGGGTGAAGCTCTGTGTCGGATCTGTGACATTCGTCCGCTTCACCCGGGACCCGGTCCGGCAGCCCGGCCCCCTCAGCGCGGGCCGGGCAGCCGGACCTCGATCCGGCAGCCGCGGGCGGCCTCGGCGACCTCGATCCGCCCGCCGTGCAGGTCCACCGCCCACCGGGCGATGGCCAGGCCGAGCCCGGTCCCGCCGTCGGCGCCCGGACCGGCGGCGGTCGCGGTGCCGCTGCGGCCGAACCGCTCGAAGACCCTGGTCCGGTCCGCGGCCGGGATGCCGGGGCCCTCGTCCTCGACCTCCAGCAGCAGCGCGCCCGGCCCCTCGCCGGGCCGGGCGCGGACCGTCACGGTGCCGCCGGGCGGGGAGTGCTTGCAGGCGTTGTCGACCAGGTTGGCGACCACCTGGTGGAGCCGCTCCGGGTCGGCGACGCCGGTCAGCCCCGCGGGGCTGACCTCCAGCGCGAGCCGGACGTCCCCGCGCCGGGAGAACGCCCCGCCCGCCGTCGCGCCGTCCACGGTGACCCCGCGCAGCACGCCGTCCAGGAACTCGCGCACCTCGAAGGGGCGGGCGTCCAGGTCGACCACGCCGTCGTCGATCTTGGAGAGGTCGAGCAGGTGGGTGACCAGCCGGCCCAGCCGTTCGGTCTGCTCCAGCGCGGCACCCAGGGTCGCCGGGTTGGGCTGGACGACGCCGTCGACCACGTTCTCCAGCACGGCGTGCAGCGCGGCGATCGGCGTGCGCAGCTCGTGCGAGACGTTGGCGACCAGTTCGCGGCGGTGCCGGTCGGCCGCCTCCAGGTCGGCCGCCATCTGGTTGAAGGTGGCGGCCAGCTCGCCGATCTCGTCGCGCGAGTTCACCTCGACCCGGCGGCTGTAGTCGCCGGAGGCCATCGCGCGGGCGGCGGCGGTCATGTCGCGCAGCGGGGCGGTCAGCCCGTGCGCGAGGAACTGCATGAAGAGCAGTGAGGCGATCATCGAGAAGATCATGATGATCCGGATCTGGGTCTCGGAGCGGATCGCCACGACCACCATGCCGGTGGCCAGGAAGACCGAGACGATCACCAGGAGGGCGAGTTTGCCCTTGATCGAGCGGACCGGGTCGAGCGGCCGGATGTCGGCCCAGACCCGTCGGGCGGCGCGGGCGGCCAGGGTGGGCGGCCGGCTGCCGTCGAGATCCCCGTTGCGTTGCTGTGGAAAGGTCATTGGTCCCCTGTGATCCCCCGCGTGGGTGCGCACGGCGGTCCGGGACACGGGCCCCCCGGCGGCCCGGTGTCCGAAGGTGTGCCGCTACGAGAGCGGGGCCTCCAGCGCGTATCCGACGCCGTGCACGGTGCGGATCCAGCTGGCGCCGATCTTCCGGCGCAGCGCCTTGACGTGGCTGTCGACGGTGCGGGTGCCGGACGCGTCCGTCCAGTCCCAGACCTCGGCCAGCAGCTGCTCGCGGGTGAGCACGGCGCGCGGCTGGGCGGCCAGGCAGGCGAGCAGGTCGAACTCGGTCGGCGTCAGGTGGACGTCGCCCGAGGCGAGCCGGACCCGGCGCTGCACGTGGTCGATCTCCAGCTCGCCGAAGCGCAGGCTGCCCAGCGCGGGCGTGCGGGCGGCCTGCTGGGCGCGCTCGACGCGGCGCAGCAGCACATTGACCCGGGCGGCCAGCTCGCGCATGGAGAAGGGCTTGGTCATGTAGTCGTCGGCGCCGACGCCGAGGCCGACCAGCAGGTCCGTCTCGTCGTCGCGCGCGGTGAGCATCAGGACCGGTACCGGGCGCTGGGCCTGGATCCGGCGGCACACCTCCAGGCCGTCGAAGCCGGGGAGCATGATGTCGAGCACGACGAGGTCGGGCTGCCAGGTGTGGAAGCCGTCGACGGCGCCCGGGCCGTCGTGGGCCACGGCGACCTTGAAGCCCTCCGCGCCCAGCCGGGCCGCGATGGACTCGGCGATCGTGGGTTCGTCCTCGACCACCAGCACTCTGCGCTGACTGCTCACCGTGCCGCCGGCGTTCTGGTTGTCCTGCTGAATTTCTGTCACGGTCACGCCACCGCCCCCAGGGCTGCGGGCCGGCCATCTGTGGGGATGGCGAAGGCTCCGCTCGTAGTCTTGTTCCGTCGTGGACTGTGCCGGGTCCGCCGTCCCGTCGCGTGTGCGGGGTCGGCGAGCGTGCGCCGCTCACTTCTCCCGCGCACCTCGCAGCGTACGGACAGCGGGTGATTCCCGGCAGGTGGACCGGACATTTCCGGCCCGAGGGCCGGCTTGCCGGGCCGGCCGTCGGGCCCACTCGGAAGTGGGCACGGGCCGATACCTTACCCGGCGTTTTTTCACTCCGTAACGGTACGTATGCACATCGGTCGGCGCCAAGCCGCCGGTCAGCGGGGACGGGCGTGGGTATAAGGGGAGAAGGTCTGGACCAATCTGGCCGGCCTCGCGGACCCGCCGCGTCCAGCGTTCTCCCAGCCGGCTCCCAGCGGCCGGCCGTACCGTGGGCACGACAAATCGCGGGGGCGGGATTTCCGGTGGGCGCCGGTACGTTGGACACGCGCGGGGTGACGGCTGCGGGTGGTGGAGCGGAGGCGGCATGACGGAGCGGCAGGTGTGCGCCGGGCGCGGCGGGCCGCCGTACGGGATGCTCCGGCGCGGGCTGCGGGGCGGGGTGGTCGCATGGGCGCTGGCCCGGGTGCCGACCCCCCGGAGCACCCCCTTCGCGCTCGGCTACCTCGCCGTGGTCGGCGCCACCACCACCTTCGCCCAGCTGGCCGATCCCGACCTCGTGCGCCGGCTCCAGGAGGCGTCCAGCTCCGACGGGCACAACCTGCTGCAGCACCCGCTGCGGGCGCTGCTGCTCAGCGGCTTCTGGGTGGCCGGCCCGGACTGGGTGCCCTACCTGTGGGCCTTCGCCCTCACCGTCGCGCCGCTGGAGCGCCGGGTCGGCCCGGTCCGGGCGGCCGCCGTCTTCGCCGCCGGGCACGCCGGCGCCACCCTGCTCTCCCAGGGCGTGGTGATCGTCGGGGTGGAGAGCGGGCGGCTGGAGCCGGCCGCGATGGACTACCTGGACATCGGTGTCAGCTACGGCGTGCTGGCCAGCCTCGGCGCGCTGGCCGGGCTGCTGCGGCCGGCCGGGCGGGTGGCCGTGCTGGCCCTGGCCGCGGGGCTGATCGCCGAGCAGATCGCCGGCGACCGGGACCTCGTGACCGGGGTGGGCCATCCGGCGGCGCTGCTGACCGGGGTGGCGCTGTGGCGGTGGCTGCGCCGCTGGGACGGGCGCCGGTCGTGCCGCAGCCGGCTCGGGGCGCCGCCCGTGCGCCCCCGGTCCGCCTCCGCGCCCGCGTCCGCGCCGGGCCGGCCCGCGGTCCTGGACCGTTTCTGACCCGGTTCCGGCGCGGTTTTTGACGGGACGGCCCGAGGTCCTCCACCGTTCGCTCACGGCGAACGGAAGCTGGGGAACATCCGGAGCCCGCGAAGCCTTAGTCAGGTCGACTCAAGTTCGCTGACTGGGGAGAGATCATGGCATCGACGTCCACTCCGCTCACCCTGCCCGTGCTGCCGCTCGACGACGAGGTCGTCCTGCCGGGCATGGTCGTTCCGCTGGACCTGAAGGACACCGAGGTCCGCGCCGCGGTCGAGGCCGCGCGCGCCGCCGCCACCGGCACCACCGGAAAGCCCCAGGTCCTGCTGGTCCCGCGGGTGGACGGTTCCTACGCGGCGGCCGGCACCCTCGCCACCGTCGAGCAGGTCGGCCGGCTGGCCGACGGCGACCCGGCCGCGCTGGTCCGCGCGGTGCGCCGGGTGCGGATCGGCGTCGGCACCACCGGCCCCGGCGCCGCCCTCTGGGTGGAGACCACGCCGTTCCGCGAGTCCTCGGTCGGCACCCCGGTGGCCGGGCGCGCCGCCGAGCTGGTCCGGGAGTACAAGAGCCTGTCCACCCAGTGGCTGCGCAAGCGCGGCGCCTGGCAGATCGTCGACCGGGTGGCCGCCATCGAGGGCGTCGGCGAGCTCGCCGACAACATCGGCTACGCGTCCTTCGTCACCGCCGAGCAGAAGCTGAAGGTGCTGCTGGAGGCCGACCAGGTCGCGCGACTGGAGTACGCGCTCGGCCTGCTCCGCGACCACCTCGCCGAGGAGGAGGTCAACGACACCATCCGCAAGGACGTCGAGGAGGGCGTCGCCAAGCAGCAGAAGGAGTTCCTGCTCCGCCGCCAGCTGGAGGCCGTGCGCAAGGAACTGGCCGAGCTGAACGGCGACCCGGCCGACGAGGAGGGCGACTACCGCGCCCGGGTCGAGGCCGCCGACCTGCCCGAGAAGGTCCGCGAGGCCGCGCTCAAGGAGGTCGACAAGCTGGAGCGCTCCAGCGACCAGTCGCCCGAGGGCTCGTGGATCCGCACCTGGCTGGACACCGTCCTGGAGCTGCCCTGGAACGAGCGCACCGAGGACTCCTACGACATCGCCGGCGCCCGCGCGGTGCTGGACGCCGACCACGCCGGGCTGGCCGACGTGAAGGAGCGCATCGTCGAGTACCTGGCCGTCCGCAAGCGCCGGGCCGACCAGGGGCTCGGGCTGGTCGGCGGCCGCCGGGGAGGCGCCGTGCTGGCGCTGGTCGGCCCGCCCGGCGTCGGCAAGACCTCGCTCGGCGAGTCGGTGGCCCGCGCCATGGGCCGCAGCTTCGTCCGGGTCGCGCTCGGCGGCGTCCGGGACGAGGCGGAGATCCGCGGCCACCGGCGCACCTACGTCGGCGCGCTGCCCGGCCGGCTGGTCCGGGCGATCAAGGAGGCCGGCTCGATGAACCCGGTCGTCCTGCTCGACGAGATCGACAAGGTCGGCTCCGACTACCGGGGCGACCCGGCGGCCGCCCTGCTGGAGGTGCTCGACCCGGCGCAGAACCACACCTTCCGGGACCACTACCTGGAGGTCGAGCTGGACCTCTCCGACGTGGTCTTCCTCGCCACCGCCAATGTGCTGGAGGCCATCCCCGAGCCGCTGCTCGACCGGATGGAGCTGGTCCGGCTGGACGGATACACCGAGGACGAGAAGGTCGTCATCGCCCGGGACCACCTGCTCCCGCGCCAGCTGGAGAGGGCCGGGCTGGCGGAGGGCGAGGTCACGGTCGACGAGTCGGCGCTGCGCCGGCTGGCCGGGGAGTACACCCGCGAGGCCGGCGTCCGCAACCTCGAACGGGCCGTCTCCCGGGTGCTGCGCAAGGTCGCCGCGCAGACCGAGCTGGGCGAGCGCGAGCTGCCCGCCGCGATCGGCGCCGACGACCTGCGGGCCCTGATCGGCCGGCCGCACCACGTCCCGGAGGCGGCCCAGGAGCCCGCCGAGCGGCGGACCGCGGTGCCCGGCGTGGCCACCGGCCTGGCGGTCACCGGGGCCGGCGGTGACGTCCTCTACATCGAGGCCTCCCTCGCCGACGCCGAGACCGGCGGCACCGGGCTGACCCTGACCGGCCAGCTGGGCGACGTCATGAAGGAGTCCGCGCACATCGCGTTGTCCTACCTGCGCTCGCGCGGCGCCGAACTGGAGCTGCCGGTCACCTCGCTGCGCGACCGCGGCGTGCATCTGCACATCCCGGCCGGGGCCATCCCCAAGGACGGGCCGAGCGCCGGCATCACCATGACCACGGCGCTGGCCTCGCTGCTCTCCGGGCGCAAGGTGCGCACCGACGTGGCGATGACCGGAGAGGTGTCGCTGACCGGGCGGGTGCTGCCGATCGGCGGGGTGAAGCAGAAGCTGCTCGCCGCCGACCGGGCCGGCATCACCACGGTGATCATCCCCAAGCGCAACGAGCCCGACCTGGACGACCTGCCCGCGGAGGTGCTGGAGCGGCTGACCGTCCACCCGGTCGCCGACGTCCGGGAGGTGCTGGAGCTGGCCCTGGAGCCGGCCGGCGTGCTGGTGGCGGCGGCCTGACGCCCGCCGCGCCGCGCCACCCCGCGGCCCGTCCCGTCCGGCGCTCCGCCCGGACGGGACGGGCCGCGGGGTGCGTGCCAGACTGCGAGAGTGCCGTCCTTGACCCAGCGCGTGCTGGCCCGGGTGCCGGAGCGGGTGCGACCGCTCCTGGTCCGGCACCGGCAGCTGGTGAAGTTCCTGCTGGTCGGCAGCGGCTGCTTCGCGCTGACGCTGCTGATGAACTACGCGCTGCGGCTGACCGTGCTGGAGCACAAGCCGGTGGTGGCGCTCACCGTGGCCACGGTGGCCGGCACCGCCGTCTCCTACGTGCTCAACCGGCGCTGGAGCTTCCGCTCCTCCTGGCGGCGGCGCGAACCGCTGCTGTTCCTGCTGGTGAGCGCCCTCGCCATCGCCGTCAACGTGCTGCCGCTGATCGTCTCGCGCTACCTGTTCGAGCTGCGCGAGCCGCGGGTCGGCCCGGTCACCCAGGAAGTCGCCGACTTCCTGAGCGGAATGGTGCTGGGCACCTTCGCGGCGATGCTGTTCCGCTTCTGGGCCATGCGGCGCTGGGTCTTCACCCGGGTGGAGCAGTCCCTCGGGACCACCGGCGCGGCGGGCCCCGACGGCTGGGGCGTCCTCGGCGCGCCCGTGACGCCGGCGGAGACCGGAGCGGGTGAGGGCGATGCGTGAACCGGACGCCCTGCGGGGCGGCGGGCCGGCCAGCCAGCAGGGCATGCGCCGGGCCAATCTGGCCCTGGTGCTGAGGGTCATCACCCGCACCCCGCGCTCGCGCGCCGAGGTGGCCGCCGAGACCGGGCTGACCAGGGCCGCCGTCTCCTCGCTGGCCGAGGAGCTGATCGCGGCCGGACTGGTGGCCGAGGAGGGCCCGGCCGCCCCCAGCGGCAAGGTCGGCCGGCCCGGCACCGCGCTCGGGCTGAACCGGGACGGCCCGGCGGGCCTGGGCGCCGAGATCGGGGTGGAGCACCTGGGCGCCTGCGCGGTCGACCTGCGCGGCGAGGTCCGCGCCTGGCGCCGCCAGGAGATCCGCAACCGGGGCCGGCAGCCCGCCGCCGTGATGGCCGACCTCGCCGAACTGCTCCGCCGGGCCGCCGCCGACGCCGCACTGCGCCCGGCCGGGCTGGCGCTGGCCGTGCCCGGACTGGTCGGCGCCGACGGCGCGCTGCTCCAGCGGGCGGCCAACCTGGGCTGGCGGGACGTCGCGGCCGCCGCCGAGCTGCGGCTCGCGCTGCGAGCCGCCAACGCCGGGGAACTGGCCGAGCTCCCGCTGCGGGCCGACAACGAGGCCAACCTCGGCGGGCTGGCCGAGCTCTGGCTGGGCGGCGGGCCGGAGCACTTCCTGCACGTCTCCGCCGAGGCCGGGATCGGCTCGGCGATCGTCGTCGACGGCCGGCTGCTGCGCGGCGCGCGCGGCTACGCGGGGGAGCTGGGCCACGTCCCGGTGCATCCGGAGGGGCCGCGCTGCGCCTGCGGGGCGCACGGCTGCCTGGAGCAGTACGCGGGGGAGTCGGCGGTGCTGCGCGCGGCCGGCCTGGAGGGCATCCGGGGCGACTGGGTGGCGCTGCTGGCCGAGCGGGCCGGGGCCGCGGACGAGGAGGTGCGCACGGCGCTCGCCGGTGCCGGTGCCGCGCTGGGCATCGCCGCGGCCGGGGCGGTCAACCTGCTGGACCCGGCCGAGGTGGTGCTGGGCGGCGGCTACGCCCAGCTGGCGCCCTGGCTGCTGCCCGCGATGCGGGCCGAGCTGGCCGCCCGGGTGACCGTCCGCCCCTGGTCGCCCGAGCGGCTGACGGTCTCCCGGCTGGGCCGCCGCGGCCCCCTGCTGGGGGCCGCGGTCGGCGTGGTCCGGGCCCTGCTCGCCGACCCGGGCCGGCTGGAGGGACCGTAGGACCCGTGCTCAGTCCTTGACCAGCTGGCGGCTCAGGTGCGAGGGCCTGCCGAGGACGGCGGCGAAGGTGATGCCGATGCCGACCAGCGCCCAGGCCAGCAGCACCAGCAGCGGCTGGGTCAGGTTGGTGCTGCCGAAGTAGGCGATCGAGCGGGTCGCGTCGGTGCCGGCGCCGTTCGGGAACCAGGCGCCGATCGCCCGCCAGAAGGCCGGCATCATCGGCGGCGGGAAGACACCGCCCGCACTCGGGTTGCCCAGCACCACGAAGACCAGCACCGCGATGCCGATGCCGATGATGTCGAACAGGCACTGCAGCGCCATGGTGAACGCGCCGACCGCGAAGACCACCAGCGCGCCGATGGCGGACAGCGCCCAGAACGAACCGGGCAGCGCGTCCAGGGCGGTCTGCACGATGATCGCGCCGCCGATGCCGGCCGCGACCGAGTACAGCGCCAGGGTGCCGAGGCGGATGACCGCCCGGTTGGCGTTGGCCGGCTTGGCGCCGGCGCTGACACCCAGGATCGAGGCGACCAGGTAGCCGCCGACACACCAGCCGATCACCAGGTAGAAGGAGGACAGGCCGTTGGCGTCGCCCTTGGCGAGCGGCACGACGTCCTGGACCACGACCGTGCGGCCCTGGCTCTTCTCCAGGCCGGTGACGATGGTCTCGGCGGCCCGGGCGGCGGACGGTCCGCGGGCGTTGGCGACCATCAGCACGTCCTCGGTGGAGGCCGGGTCGACCACCAGCGCGGCGTAGATCTTCTGGTCCTTGAGCTGCTGGGTGGCGCTCTCGGCGTCGGGCGCGGTGGAGGCCCTCACGGCGTTGTCCGGGACCGATTCCAGGCCCTGGACCAGCTGCGGGGCGATCTGCGGCGGGGCGACCACCGCGATCGACAGCTCGTGCGGCTTCGGCTGGTGCAGCGCGCCCACGTAGGAGGTGACGAAGCCCAGCTGGAGGAGCAGCACGCCGATCACCAGCAGCGCCGCGCGCGGGGTGACCGCGCCCTTCAGCTCGGCGACGAAGCCCTTGCTGGGCGCCGGCCCGGCCGTGCGCTGCGGTGCCTCGACGGGCCCTGGTTCCTGCTGCCCTGGGGCGGTCATGCACATCTCCTTGCGTATCGGGGGAAACCGGGTACTTAATAGCATGAACTAGTTTCGCCGAGGTTTCTCCCGCGCCGAGGGGGCCGCGGGTGTGCTGCGGGATACTGGCGCGGTGAGTACGCCGAACGAGGAGCGCGCCGGGGACCGGCCGGACGAGGACCCGCTGCTGGCGGTCGAGCGCGAGGTGGGGGTGCTGTTCCGGCGCGGCCGGGCCCGGATGTCCGAGCTGTCCCGGCGCGTCCACCCGCAGCTGGAGGGCATGGCGTACAGCCTGCTGAGCTACGTCGAGCAGGCCGGCCCGGTCCGGGTGACCGACGTCGGCCTGCACTTCGCGGTCGGCAAGGCGACGGTCAGCCGGCAGATCCGGGCGCTGGAGGAGCTCGGCCTGCTGGCCCGGGAGGCGGACCCGCAGGACCGCCGCTCCGCGCGGGTCTCGCTCACCGAGGACGGCCGGCGGCGCTTCCTGGCCGCCCGGGCGGCGCGGATGGGCCGGGTGCGGGAGCTGATGGGCAGCTGGCCGGAGGAGGACGTGGTGCGCTTCGCCGAGCTGCTGCACCGCTTCAACGACGTGGTCGGCGAGGCGGCCGTGCCGGCCGGCTGAGCGGTGGAGGTGCGGGGCCCGGGCCGGGATCGGTCCGGGCTTTACTTGTTCTTGACGAATGTTGCCCAAGTCAACCATCGGCCTTATGGTTGCCACAGGCAACTATTCCGAAGGACCTCGATGACCGTCACCGCCACGCCTGCCGCGACCGGAGCCGCCGACACGACCGACCAACCGATGACGCACCGGCAGGTGATGGAGGCACTCTCCGGCCTGCTGCTCGGCCTGTTCGTCGCCGTGCTCTCGTCGACCGTCGTCTCCAACGCGCTGCCGCGCATCCTCACCGACCTGCACGGCGGCCAGTCCGCCTACACCTGGGTGATCACCGCCACCCTGCTCACCCTCACCGCCTCCACCCCGATCTGGGGCAAGCTCTCCGACCTCGCCAGCAAGAAGCTGCTGCTGCAGATCGCGCTGGTGATCTACATCGCCTCCTCCGCGCTGGCCGGCCTCGCCCAGAACACCGGCGAGCTGATCGCCTGCCGCGCCCTCCAGGGCATCGGCGCCGGCGGTGTCACCGCCCTCGCCCAGATCTGCCTGGCCGCGATGGTCCCGCCGCGCGAGCGCGGCCGGTACAGCGGCTACTTCGGCGCCGTCTTCGCGCTGGCCACCATCGGCGGCCCGCTGATCGGCGGCGTCATCGTCGACACCTCCTGGCTCGGCTGGCGCTGGTGCTTCTACGTCGGCATCCCGTTCGCGGTGGTCGCGATCCTGGTGCTGCAGCGCACCCTGAAGCTGCCCGTGGTCAAGCGCCAGGTGAAGATCGACTACCTCGGCGCGCTGGTGATCACCGCTGCCGTCAGCCTGCTGATGATCTGGATCACCCTGGCCGGCAAGAACTACGCCTGGCTCTCCTGGCAGACCGCGGTCATGGTCGGCGGCGGACTGCTGCTCGGCGCGCTCGCCGTCGTCGTCGAGCGCCGCGCCGCCGAGCCGATCATCCCGCCGCACCTCTTCCAGCACCGGACGGTCACGCTCGCCGCGCTGGCCAGCGTCCTGGTCGGCATCGGGATGTACGGCGCGACCACCTTCCTCAGCCAGTACTTCCAGCTCGCCCGGGAGAAGTCCCCGACCGTGGCCGGCCTGATGACCCTGCCGATGATCCTCGGCCTGGCCGTCTCCTCCACCGTCGCCGGCAAGCTGATCACCAAGTACGGCAAGTGGAAGGCCTACCTGGTCAGCGGCACGCTGCTGCTGGCCGTCGGCTTCGGCCTGCTCGGCACCGCCCGGGCCGACACCCCCTACGGCCTGCTCTCCGTCTACATGGCGGTCACCGGCGTGGGCCTCGGCCTCACCATGCAGAACCTCGTCCTCGCCGTCCAGAACACCGTGCCGCGCGCGGAGCTGGGCGCGGCCAGCTCGGTGGTCACCTTCTTCCGCACCATGGGCGGCGCGATGGGCGTCTCGGCGCTCGGCGCGCTGATGAACAACCGGGTCGGCCACTACCTCAGCGAGAACCTGGCCCACGCGGGCGTCCCGGCGGGCGGCGGCTCGCTCGGCGGCGGCATCCCGGACCTGCACAAGCTGCCCGCGCAGCTGGTGCCGCTGGTCACCGACGCCTTCGGGCACGGGGTCGGCGTGATCTTCCTGGTCGCGGCGCCGTTCGCGCTGCTGGCCTTCATCACGGTGCTGTTCATCCGGGAGACCGCGCTGCGCACCGGCCAGGACTGACGCGGCCCACGGCGGTACCGGAGGGCCGGGAGCGGTGATCCGCTCCCGGCCCTCCGGCGTGCTGCGGCGGTCTGTCCGGGCGGGTCGGGGGTGCGGTGCCACCGTGTCCCTGCCCGCTCCCCGCCGCCGCGCCGGCCGGGCGCGGGACCGCGCCGGGGCGGGAACGCCCGAGGGCCGGGAGCGGTGGTCCCGCTCCCGGCCCTCGGGCGTTCGGCTGTGCTACTTGTTGGCGATCAGGCTCAGTCCGTAGAGGACGGCCGCGCCGCAGACGGCGAAGCAGGCGTACGCGCCGGCCAGGGCCAGCTTGCCGCCGGCCACTGGGGCGCCCGGGCCGGCCGCCTCGCGGCGCGCGGTGAGCGCGGCCTCGCGGCGGGACAGGGCCAGGATGCCGAGGGCGAAGACGGCGACCACGCCGACGGTGATGCCGAAGCTGACACCGGCGGTCTGGGCCAGGGCGTTCCACTTGATGTGCATGGGAGTTCCAGTTCCTCGGCCGAAGGCGGTCAGGCCGCGACCGTGGTCGAGGCGGGGGTGGTCGGGGCGGCGGGCACCACGGCCGGGCTGACCTCGACCGGGGTGACGTCGGAGGCGTCGTCGGCGGCGTTGACGTCGTTGACGTTGTCCGCACCGACCGGCTGGCGGCGGGAGATGACCCACATCGCGGCCGAGCCGGCCACCAGGGCGGCGCCGACCAGGGCGACGCCCCAGTTCCCGCGCTCGGCCAGGTAGGCGGCGAGTCCGCCCACGGTGGCGGCGGCCGGCAGGGTCAGGCCCCAGGTGTAGACCATGCGGCGGACCATGCCCCAGCGCAGCTCGGCCTTCGGGCCGCCGAGGCCGGCGCCCATGATGCCGCCGGAGCAGACCTGGGTGGTGGAGAGGCCGAAGCCCATGCTGGAGGAGGTCAGGATGACCGTCGCGGCGGCCGACTCGGAGGAGAAGCCCTGGCGCGGGGTGATGTCCGCCAGCCCGCTGCCCATCGAGCGGATGATCCGCCAGCCGCCCATGTAGGTGCCGAGCGCGATCGCGGCGCCGGCCGAGACGATGACCCAGGTGGGGGGCAGCGCGCCCTTCGGCAGGGCGCCGACCGAGACCAGGGTCAGGGTGATGATGCCCATCGTCTTCTGGGCGTCGTTGGTGCCGTGCGCCAGCGAGATCAGCGAGGAGGAGAAGATCTGGCCGGTGCGGAAGCCCTTGCCGACGGTCTTCTCGTCACTCGTGCGGGTGATCGCGAAGGCGAGCTTGGTGGCGCCCCAGGAAGCGAGGCCGGCCACCAGCGGGGAGGCGATCGCCGGGATGAGGATCTTGCTGACCACGGTGTCGAAGTTGACGCCGTTGGCGCCGACCCCGACGACGGTGGCGCCGATCAGGCCGCCGTAGAGCGCGTGCGAGGAACTCGACGGCAGACCGCGCAGCCAGGTCAGCAGGTTCCAGAGGATGGCACCCGCCAGTGCGGCGAAGATGATCTCCGGATGGATACCGGCCTTCTCGTTGACGATGCCGCCGGAGATGGTGGTGGCGACCTTCACGGAGAGGAACGCGCCCGCGAAGTTGAGGAGGGCCGCGATGGCGACCGCGATCTTCGGCCGGAGGGCTCCCGTCGCGATGGAGGTGGCCATCGCGTTGGCGGTGTCGTGGAACCCGTTGGTGAAGTCGAAGGCGAGCGCCGTGATGATCACAACGGCCACCAGGAACGAGATGTGTTCCATACCCAAACAATCGTCGTAGTTGTCGCACTGACGTTGGTGTCGTGCGCGACGGTAGGGACGCTTGGTGAACGGAAGGTGAACTGGCCTCGGAATCAAGGTTCCGTCGGTGTCGGAGAGGTGGCCGGGGTCTTTCGCAAGGGTGGCGTCCGCCGTGCTGGGCAGGACATTAGTGGACATCCGTCCGCTTCGCCCCATTTGCTGAGAGTTGCCTCACAGGTGGGGCGAAAAATTCATCGGGCCGTACGGGTGCGGTCTGTTTCCGGCGAGTAACCCATGGCAGGATCGGCCGGAGGTCCGGGGACGCCGGAACGCGGGCGGGCGGGGAGGACGAGATCCATGGGCGGGGCAGCACGGCGTGCGGAGCTGACGGACGGACGGCCGGCGGGCGCGCCGGGCGGTGGACGGCCGGCCTGGGTCCGCGCCGCGCTGCGTTGCGGAGCCGTCCTCGCGGCCGCCGCCCTGTCGCTGCCGCTGGCCACCGGTGCGGCCTGGGCCGATCCGGCCCCGACGGCTCCGACCGCCCCCACCGCTCCCACGGCTCCTCCGGTGGCGGACGCCGCCGGGGACCCGCTCGCCCAGGCCAAGGCCACGCTCGGCCCGCTGCTCGACCAGCTGCACACGCTGTACCAGGGCGCCGAGGCCGCGACCGAGCAGTACAACGCGGCCGTCGACAAGGTCGCCGTCCAGCAGGCCGCGGTCGCCGAGCTCAAGGGCAAGGTGGAGCGCCAGCAGAAGCAGGTCGACGCCGGCACCGACGTCGCCGCGCAGCTCGCCGCCGCCCAGTACCGCAACGGCTCCGCCTCCGCCTACGCCGAGCTGCTGCTCTCCAAGGACCCGTACGAGGCCGTCACCATCGCCGAGCTGCTCGCCGCCGCCAGCCGCTCGCAGTCCGAGTTCCTCAACAAGCTGACCGCCGACCGCGACGAGCTGAGCGTGCTGCAGAAGCAGAACGAGGAGGCCCTCAGCACCTCGCAGACCCTGGTGGCCCAGCAGGACGCCGCCAAGGCCAAGGTGGCCGCCGACCTCGCCGCCGTCGAGCAGCTGGTCTCCTCGCTCACCGGTGCCCAGCGCGCCGAGCTGGAGCAGGTCGAGAAGGCCAAGGCCGACGAGGCCCAGCTCGCCTTCCTGGCCACCGGCGTGCTCGGCCAGGGCGAGCGCACCCCCTCGCTGGGCGGGCGGGCCGCGGTCGCCTGGGCGCTCGCCCAGCTGGGCAAGCCGTACGTGTGGGGCGGCGCCGGGCCGGACGTCTTCGACTGCTCCGGGCTCACCTCCCAGGCGTGGCTGCACGCCGGCAAGCCGATCCCGCGCACCAGCCAGGAGCAGTGGGCGCAGCTCCAGCACGTCCCGCTCAACCAGCTGCGGCCGGGCGACCTGATCATCTACTTCGCGGGCGCTACGCACGTCGCGATGTACATCGGCGGCGGGCTCGTGGTGCACGCGCCGCGGCCGGGCTCGTACGTCAAGGTCGGGCCGATCGGGGCCAACCCGATCCTCGGCGCGGTCCGGCCCGACCCGGACGGGGCGGCCGACGAGGCGGGCGGCGCGTGGAAGGTGCCGGACCTGCCGGCCGGCTGGGACGCGGTCACCCCGATCGCCTCCAGCCCGCTGAACCAGCCGCCGGTCGACCCCGGCACGCCGGTGCCGCCGGTCGTCCCGGTGGTGCCGGTCACCCCGACGACCCCGGCCCCGGGCACCCCGGACCCGACCACGCCCACCCCGACCCCGGGCACCCCGGACCCGACCGGTACCCCGACGGGGACGCCCACCGGGACGCCGACGGGGACGCCGACCGGTACTCCCACGGGCACGCCGACCGAGACCCCGACGACCACCCCGACGGGGACGCCCACCGGGACGCCGACGGGGACGCCGACCGGCACTCCCACGGGCACGCCCACGGAGACCCCGGCGTCCACCCCGACGTCGACCCCGACCGGCACGGGTACCGGCTCGCCGACCGCCACCGGCTCCTCCACCGCCACGGCCTCCGGCAGCGCCTCGGCTTCGGGCAGCGCCTCGGCTTCGGCCTCGGGGAGCCTTTCGCCCACCCAGAACTGACCTGCCGCCGGTGACCTTCGCGGCTCATCTGCGGCGGGCGAGCTCGGGCATCCTGGAACGGTTGCCCGGGCGGGTGAGGTCCGAGGTCTACGTCCTCGCCCTCAACATCTGGCGGACGGACGCCGACGACCGGCGTCCGTACGTCGACATCGGCCACAACACCGAGAGCCGGTACCGGGCGGCGGCGGACGCCGACCCGGACGAAGCGCGCTGGAACTACGCCCACTGGATCCTGGAGGGCTTCGACCGGCTCGGCCACGTCCCCGAGGACCCGGTCGGCGGCGCGCTGTGGGAGGCGGAGGCCGGGCGGTTGGGCCTCTGGTACGACGGCCCGTTCGACCTCGCCCGCCGCCTGGACGACGCCGGGGTCGCCGCCAAGGCGGACCGGCTGCGGGCCCACTTCCAGCAGACCGTGATCGCCCTTGCCCGCGACCTGAACGCGAGCGGCACCGTAGCGCGGATCTTCGGCCGCCCCCTGCCCATCGTCGTGTTCGACATGGACAGCCCCGGCTGGGAGGAAGAGGCCACCACGGCCGCCAACCCACCCGAGCTGATCACCGAGTTCCTCACGTACTACAACGGCTGACCACGTCCTGCTCCTGCCCCTCCCGCCGCCGAATCCACCCCCGTCCCACAGCGAGAACCGCCGGCCACGCCCGGGGCCGGAGCAGGAAGTCGGCGAGGCCGACTTCCTGCTCCTGGGCTTGGTGGTGGGTAGTTGCGTGAGTTTGTTGGTCGGCCCCTTGCGCGTCGCAAGGGGCCGCCCCAGCCACTCGCCGGGCCGCTGCTCTTCGTCGAATTCACCAGCGCCCAGCAGCAGGCGGAGTAGGAAGTCGGCAGGACCGACTTCCTACTCCGGGCGGTGTCGGCAGGTCTCTTCGGCTCGTCGTCGGTCGACGGGGGTGGGTGGAGAGGTGGGAAGTCGGCGGGGGCAACTTCCTGTTGGTGATGCGCTGGGAAGTGGAGTGTTGGTTCCGGTGGCCCCTTGCTTCTCGCAAGGGGCCACCGGGAAAGCGAGGAATAGGAAGTCGGCGGGACCGACTTCCTGCTCCGGGTGGCTCGGAGTGGCAGAAGTCCAGTTACAGCGCCTCGAACAACGAGTGCGTTGAGGTCCGCGCAGGTACGGAGGCGGTCGAACTGCGCGAGTCCGACGAGCCCGGCGCGATCCTCAGGGCCGCGCCCGCCGTCTTTGCCGACTTGCTCAACTCGATCAAGGCCGGCCGACTCGACCGCCACCTTGCCTGAGGCCCACCAGCCGTCGTCCAGGGTGGAGTAGGAAGTCGGATCGGCCGACTTCCTGCTCCACGGAGACAGTGCGGTAGCTGCTTCCGGTGGCCCCTTGCGTGCGCAAGGGGCCACCGGAACCCCTCTCCGCGCCCATCGTTATCTGCTCTGACACGGGCCTTGCGCAGATTGGTTGTCAGGGCGATAGTCGTGCAACCGAGCGCAATCGGATCGGCACAGGGAGAGGCCATGAGGTTGCGTTTCCTGGGGATCATCCCGAACACTCCCGTTGACGACTCGCCGACGATCTGGCTGGACCAGGACACCGGGGATCTGCTGATCCAGTCCTACAAGGCCACGGAAGACGAGGTGAGGGCGTGCCAGGAGATCGGGTCTGTCCCTGGTCACAGCACCGATGTTCCGGGTCACGAGACGATCATCCGGCTTCCGGCCGTGATGCTCGGCTACATCCCACGACCTGAAAGTGGAAACGGTGAAGTTCCCCGTTCGTGAGGGCTTGGCCGGGGCGCGGAGCTCCGCTGTCCATCTGGAGATGCGCGACAGCTACACGCCCGGTGATCCCGAGTTCGCGCGTTGGCGCGCCGGTCACCGGTACGGCAACGATCCTGCCAGACTGCCCGACTGGTGGGGGTCCTGGGCCGATCTGGTGGGCGAGACCACTCGGCGGGGTGTGGTCGTGCGGCGGGCGCGGATCGTGTCGGAGCCGGTGACGGACTACATCAGATATGAGCACGACCTCACGTTCGCCAACATCGCCGCAGGCGAACTGGTTCGCTGGTTGCCCCGCCGGAAAGCGGCCGACATCGCGCTGCCGGGAACGGACCTGTGGATGTTCGACGGTTCGGCCGTTCTGTTCACGTACTTCTCCGGAGCAGGGGAGGTCGTGGACAGGGAATGGCGAACGGATCCGGCAGTCGTGGACCTGGTCGGCTCCGCTTTCGAAACCGTGTGGGAGCGGGCGACGCCGCACGAGGACTACAGGCCGGCCTGACCCATCGTGTCCGCATCGGGATCGTCGCACGTCCAAGCCGCCCGGAAGGTCCTTGCCGACCGCCTCCGTGAGATGTGCAGGGATGCCGGGCTGGACGGCAAGCAGCTCGCATCGCTGTGCGGCTGGCATCCGTCCAAGGTGTCCCGGATCTCCACGGCCAAGACCTCCCCGTCCGCCGAGGACCTGCTCGCCTGGTGCCGTGCGTGCGGCAAGGAGGACCAGGCGGCGGACCTGGTGGCCTCCCTCCGTGCCGTCGAGGGCATGTGGGTGGAGTGGCGCCGCATGGAGAGCGTGGGCCTGCGCAGGGCGCAGGAGGCCGTTCTGCCGCTGTTCGAGCGCACGTACTGGTTCCGGGCCTACTCCTCATGGCTCGTGCCCGGACTCCTCCAGACGCACGGCTACACCGAGGACGTGTTGCGCGCCGTCCAGCGGCGGCGAGTCCCGCTGGACGACGTGGCCGATGCGGTGGCCGTACGAATGGAACGGCAGCGAGTTCTGCGCGACGGCCGGCGGCGCTTCGCGTTCCTGATCGAGGAGTCCGTCCTCAGCAACGGACTCGGTGACGCGGACACTCAGGCGGAGCAGCTTGAGCGGCTGATCACGGCAGGCACGTTGCCGAACGTCAGTGTCGGGATCGTGCCTTCCCGGCTGAACCGGGCTCGGATGCCGGTCGAGGGGTTCTGGATCTTCGACACCGCCCAGGTGAACGTGGAACTCGTCTCCGGACACCTCACACTGACCCAGCCCCGTGAGGTAGCGATGTACGCAGACACCTTCGCCATGTTGGGGGACACGGCGGTCTACGGCTCAAGAGCCCGTGCGCTGATCGCGGCCGCCATTGATGCTCTCGGGTGAAATCGTGCAATCCCGCAGAATCCGATGGATCCCAACTCGCCGCCGTTCCTACCGTGTTGCCATGTCCTGACGAGGGGCTGGCGCACCTCCGGCCCCGGGCCTTCGGAGTCCGGCCGGGGGGTGAACGACCGTGCGGGGACGGTTTCTCCGCAGCGTCGAGGAGGAGGACGACCATGAGCGACCTGTACGGGATCGAGGTCCCGGTCGGGGTGACCGCGTACCGGGCGTGCGGGGGCAACCAGCAGTCGGAGCACGAGACGTGCGCGACCCTGCGGGAGGTGCCCGGCGTGGCCGGCGGGCTGTGGGTGATGGGTGACACCAAGCGTCCGGGTGCGGAGCTGCGGTTCAGCACGGCCGAGTTGGCGGCGGCGGGGATCGACCCGGCGCGGTTCGACACGGCGGTCTGACACGCCCGGAACGAATCAGCCCCGCCCCCACGCCAATTGGGGGCGGGGCCGACCCATCCACCAAGGGTAGGCGCGTATGGATCACTGGCACAGGCCCGCACTTCACTGGCACTGCTATGCCTGGGTCGGCGGCAAGCGGCCCGAGGACACCGAGCGGCGGCCTCCCGAGCCGCAGAACGGTCGGCGGCCGGTCTGGAACAGCCCGGCGCCGCCGTTGGAGGTCATGCACTGGCTCGCCAAGCCGCCCTCCCAGATCAGGCACACCACGAGTGACCCGGCCGAGGCCCTGGACTGGCTCGGCAAGCAACTCGCCGATGCTCCCGGCCTGGAGGGCGATCTCCCTGCATCACTCCGGCTCGACCACGCCCGCGCCTTCCTCACCACCTACCCCCACGACGTGGTGTGGACGTACTGGACCCCCGGACAGCAACTGCGCTCCGTCGCCGCCGTCTCCTGCCCCCGCACCCACAACCCCACCGCGGAACCGCCCCCGCCCTGCCCGCTCGGGCGAGGGTGACCCCCGGAGTGGGAAGTCGGACGGGCCGACTTCCCACTCGGACGGGTGTCGGAGACCCTGGCTGTTCCTCGCTCGGGCCGGGCGAGGGGGCAGCTTCCACAACCTGTCGTTGCTTTTCCGGCGGGGGCGAGCCGGTTTCCTTGTCGAACTCATCAGAAGGGCCGTTCGTGACAACCTCCTCCAGGACCCTGGGAACCTGGTTCTCGACGTTCGAACAGGTGGCATTCCGGCTGGAGACGCTCGACGACTACAGCCGGTCCGGTGGGGTGGACGCCTTTCACGCCTTCCTCGCGGGGGAGGAACAGCCCGAGAGCTACCGGACCGCCGACTGGGTGGGCACGGTTGCCGAGGCCGCCCGTGCCGGGAAGCGCATGTACCGGGTCCACGTCCTCTCCCGCCCGCTCACCGACTACCTCCGCTTCGAACTCGCGTGGGGGTATCACCGCAACATGGCGGCCGGGGAGGAGTTCTTCATCCTGGACACCACCGAGCGGGAGAACCCGATTCCGCAGGCGCCGGACTTCTGGCTGTTCGACGACGAGACGGTGGCCGCGATGAACTACGACGGCAACGGCACGTACCTCGGTGCGGACTTCCCCGACCGCACGCGGCTCGACGAGTTCAGGGCGTACCGCGACACCGCCATGGCGCACTCCGTGCCGTTCGCGGAATGGTGGGCTCAGTACGGCGCGTGAACAGAACGGACAAGCGGCACCAACGACCCGGACGGGCAGGGATGCCCCGGAGTGGGAAGTCGGACGGGCCGACTTCCTACTCCGGGGCAGGGGCGGCGGCTTCCAAGTCCTCCACGGTGCCGGACATGATGGTCCGCACGTGTCGGGTGATGTGGTCCGTGGGCCAGTTCCACCAGGCGACGGCGAGGAGGCGGGCGATCTGCTCCTCGCTGTAGCGGTGGCGGATGAGGCGGGCGGGGTTGCCGCCGGCGACGGTGTAGTCGGGGACGTCGGTGGTGACGACGGAGCCGGTGGCGATGACGGCGCCGTGGCCGATGCGGACGCCCGGCATCACCGTCACGCCGTGGCCGAACCAGACGTCGTGGCCGACGACGGTGTCACCCCGGTTCGGGAGGCCGGTGAGCAGGTCGAAGTGGGCAGCCCACTCCCCGCCCATGATGGGGAAGGGGAAGGTCGACGGACCGTCCACGCGGTGGTTGGCGCCGTTCATGAGGAACCGTACGCCCGTGCCCAGGGCGCAGTACCTGCCGATGACCAGGCGCTCCGGGCCGTAGTGGTAGAGCACGTTGCGGGTCTCGAACGCGGTCGGGTCGTCCGGGTCGTCGTAGTACGTGAACTCGCCGACCTCGATGAGCGGGGACGTCACCAGCGGCCGGAGCAGCACCACGCGGGGCTGCTCCGGCATCGGGTGGAGGACCGTCGGGTCGGGCACCGCGTCAGGCATCGGCGCCACTGTCCGCCTCGAAGCGGATGACCACGGCCTTCGAGGTGGGCGTGTTGCTGATGTCGGCGGTGGAGTCCAGCGGGACCAGGACGTTGGTCTCGGGGTAGTACGCCGCCGCGCCGCCGCGGGCGACCGGGTAGTAGACGACGCGGAAGTGCGGGGCGCGGCGCTCCACGCCGTCCGTCCACTCGCTGACGAGGTCGACGTACTGGCCGTCGGCGACCCCCAGCTCGATGCCGTCCGCCGGGTCGACCAGGACGACCCGCCGCCCGCCCTTGATGCCCCGGTAGCGGTCGTCCAGGCCGTAGACGGTGGTGTTGTACTGGTCGTGCGAGCGCAGTGTCTGGAGGAGGAGACGGCCGACCGGGACCTCCGGCGCCGTGAGCGGGTTGACCGTGAAGTTGGCCCTGCCGGTGGCGGTCGGGAAGGTGCGGGAGTCGCGCGGGCCGTGCGGGAGGGTGAAGCCGCCGGGGCGGCGGACCTTGTCGTTGAAGTTCTCGAAGCCGGGGACGACCCGGGCGATCCGGTCGCGCAGGGTGTCGTAGTCGGCGGCGAAGTCCTCCCACGGCACGGTGTCCTCGGGCCCGAGGACGGCGCGGGCGAGGCGGCAGACGATGGCCGTCTCGGAGAGCAGACCGGGGGCCGGCGGGCGCAGGCCGCCGCGCGAGGAGTGGACCTGGCCCATCGAGTCCTCGACGGTGACGAACTGGGCGCCGCGGGCGGTGACGTCCCGGTCGGTGCGGCCGAGGGTGGGCAGGATCAGGGCGCGGGCGCCGGTGATCACGTGCGAGCGGTTGAGCTTGGTCGAGACGTGCACGGTGAGCCGGCAGCGGCGCATCGCGGCCTCGGTGACCTCGGTGTCCGGGGTGGCGGCGACGAAGTTGCCGCCCATCGCGAAGAAGACGCCGATCCGGCCGTCGCGCATGGCGCGGATGGTGTCGACGGAGTCCAGGCCGTGCTCGCGCGGCGGTTCGAAGGAGAACTCCCGGCCGAGTGCGTCCAGGAAGGCGGTGGTGGGGCGTTCGAAGATGCCCATCGTCCGGTCGCCCTGGACGTTGCTGTGCCCGCGCACCGGGCAGACGCCCGCGCCCGGACGGCCGACGTTGCCGCGCAGCAGCAGGTAGTTGACCACCTCGCGGATGGTCGGTACGGCGTGCTTGTGCTGGGTGAGGCCCATCGCCCAGCAGACGATGACCTTCTTCGAGGCGACGGTGAGCCGGGCCAGCTCCTCGATCTGCCACCAGGGGAGCCCGGTGGCGGCGAGCACCTCCTCGCGGGAGGTCGACCGGGCCTCGGCGGCGAACTCCTCGAAGCCGTGGCAGTGCTCCTCGACGAAGGCGTGGTCGACGGCGTCCTCCTCCAGCAGCAGCTGGTTGAGCGCACGGAACAGGGCGAGGTCGCCGCCGAGGCGGATCTGCAGGAACAGGTCGGTCAGCTTGGTGCCGTGGCCGACCAGGCCGCGCGCCTGCTGCGGGTTCTTGAACCGCTCCAGCCCGGCCTCGGGCAGCGGGTTGACGCTGACGATGGTCGCGCCGGCGCGCTTGGCCCGCTCCAGGGCGGAGAGCATCCGGGGGTGGTTGGTGCCCGGGTTCTGGCCCGCGACGATGATCAGATCGGCCTGGTAGAGGTCCTTGAGGCTGACACTGCCCTTGCCGACGCCGAGCGTCTCGGTGAGCGCCGAGCCGGAGGACTCGTGGCACATGTTGGAGCAGTCCGGCAGGTTGTTGGTGCCCAGCCGGCGGGCGAACAGCTGGTAGGCGAACGCGGCCTCGTTGCTGGTCCGGCCCGAGGTGTAGAAGGCGGCGCCGTCCGGGGTGTCCAGGGCGCGCAGCTCCTCGGCGATCAGCGCGAAGGCGTCGTCCCAGGAGACGGGGGTGTAGTGGGTGGCGCCCTCGTCGAGGAACATCGGCTGGGTGAGCCGGCCCTGCTGGCCGAGCCAGTAGCCGGAGCGCCCGGCCAGCTCGGCGACCGGGTGGGCGGCGAAGAACTCGGCGCGGATCCGGCGCTCGGTGGCCTCCTCGGCGACGGCCTTGGCGCCGTTCTCGCAGAACTCGGCGGTGTGCGTCTTCCCGGGCTCCGGCCAGGCGCAGCCGGGGCAGTCGAAGCCGTCCGGCTGGTTGACCTTGAGCAGGGTGCTGATCGTGCGGCGGGCGCTCATCTGCTCGGTGGCCATCCGCAGGCTGTGGCCGACGGCGGGCAGCCCGGCGGCCGCGTGCTGGCGCGCGGACACCTCGGGGGCGTCCTGCGCCGGGTCGCTCTGCGGCGCCTGCTTGGCCATGACTGCGCTCCTCGGCTGGTGCGGGGGCCGCCGTCTCGTCGCGGGGCCTGCCGCCATCCTCGCACCCGGGGGCCGGGAGCGGCAGGGGAGGAACGGGGGAGGACGGGGAGGAACGGGGGAGGGCGGGCGGCGGGGCGGCGCGGATAGCCCGGATGCGGCGGCCGGTGGCCGTGAAGGTCATCAACCACCACGGCGAGGACCAGCAGAAGGCGGCGCTGCGGTTCGTCCGGGAGGCCTGCGCGGCCGGCAACCTCTCCCACCCGCACATCGTCACCGTGCACGACCTCGGCGAGGGCGAGCTGGCCGGCCGGCGGGTGACGTACCTGGTGATGGAGCTGCTCACCGGCCGCACCCTGACCGCCGTGCTCCGGGACGGCCCGGCCGTGACGGGCCCGCCGCGCCCGGCCGGCGGGCCCGGCGGCCCCACCCGCGCCCACCGCCGCCACCGCCACCACCGCCGCCGCCGCCGCCACCGCCGACAGTGCGGCGGTCACGCCGGCACCGCCGAGTCGGCGCGGGCGAGGGCGCACAGGAGGGCCCGGGCGGCGGCGTCGTTCTGCCGGAAGCCGGGCGAGTCGGTGCGCGGACGGGCGAAGGCGGCGGCCGCGCGCAGGCTGGTGTGCGGGCCGAGCGCGGTGCGGCGGGGGTGCGCGTCACCGTCGAGGGCCGGGTCGAGCACTCGGCTGTCCCCGGGGCGGATGGTGACCAGGCCCGAGCGGTGGGTGTACTCCGGGTCGGTGACGACCTCCTCGGTGATCCGCCCGGTGCGGTGCAGATCGCGCAGCAGCGGGTCACGGGTGCGGGCCAGCGCGTGCTTGGGCAGGTACGCCTCGACCAGCGCGGTGGCCGTGACGCTGTGGCCGGGCACGGTGGTGCCCCGGGCCCGCCAGGTGCCGCCGGCCTCGTCGCGTTCGACCCGGATGCCGGCGCCGAGGAAGCGGACCACCCCGGCCTCGGAGAGCGCGAGCAGCTGGCGCAGCCGGAAGCCGGGCGGGCCGGAGGCGAGGTAGCTGAAGTAGCCGAAGAACCACTCGTCGACCTCCTCGGCCACCGAGCGGGCGGTGAGCCGGCCGGAGCCGAGCAGCCGGGGCAGCTGGCCGAAGAGCGAGAGCAGGGCGAGGAAGGCGCCGAGGTCGGCGCTGTGGGCGGGGTCGGCGCGGCGGTCGGCGTCCTCGGTGATGTAGCGGCGCAGGTAGTGCTGGAGCTCCTC
This sequence comes from Kitasatospora sp. NPDC015120, assembly GCF_043080305.1. Lineage (NCBI taxonomy): Bacteria > Bacillati > Actinomycetota > Actinomycetes > Kitasatosporales > Streptomycetaceae > Kitasatospora > Kitasatospora sp. NPDC015120. The sequence goes on from NZ_JBIBVJ010000009.1 coordinate 121,237, forward strand.
GGCGGAGCCGAGTTCGAGGCCTGCGAGCGGGAAGTCGAGGCGTTCGAGGTCGAGCCGGTCGGCCGGGTCGGGGACGGCCCGTTCGACCAGGGCGTGCAGTTCCGGGGACGCCCAGGGATGGGCGTCGTAGCCGGCCAGGAACTCCGCCCAGGGCAGGGCGGTGCGTGCGGGGTGGGCGTGGAACAGCTCGTGGTAGTGGCCGAAGCCGATGTCCTTGGCCATCAGCGGCCAGGCGTCGCGGCGCAGTTCGAGCGGTCCGGGGCGGTCGAGCAGGGCGTCGACGGCGGCGGCGTCGAAGTAGCGGGGGAGGGGCGGGCGCGGGCCCTGGAGGCGGTAGGCCGTCTTGGAGTGGTACGGGACGCCGCGCCGGGAGCCGACGTGCAGGACGGGCTCGCGGCCGGAGGGGCGGTAGACCAGGCCGCCCGCGCCGTCCGGCTCGAAGCGGCCGCCGCGGCCCTCGGTGAGCAGGGAGACCAGGTCGACGAAGGCGAGCCCGAAGCCGCGCAGCACGGTGTGCTCGCCGGGGGCGATGCGGTCGAGTTCGGCGGTCGCGTCGGCGGAGTAGGCGGGCGGGACGTGGACGCGGCCGTGCCGGTCGGCGAAGGCGGTGTCGGCGGCGTACCGGGGGTCGGGGGTGGAGTCGAGGTGCCCCAGGGTGAGCACGACGTGGTCGGCGGTGAGCACCCGGTCGGTGAGGTGGACCCGCTGCGGCCCGTCGGCCGGGCCCTCGACGCGGTGCGCGGTGTCCCGGTGGACGGTGACCGTGATGTGCGGCGGCAGGTCGGCGACGGCGCGCCGGAACACCCAGTCCAGATAGGCGCTCTGGGCCCGCCGGGTGGGGAAGTCGGTGGGCGCGAGGGTGCGCAGCTCGGCCCGGACGTCCGGGTCGGTGATCTCCCGGTACGGGGCGAACTCCTCGACGGCGGCGGCCCATTCGGCCAGCGAGGGGCCGGGGCGCACCGGTCCGTCGATGGTGGAGCGCTCGTCGGTGAACATCGTGACGTCCTCGGCCATCGAGTTCATCCGCAGCAGCGGGGACTGCTCGTGGCGCCAGATCCGGCCGCCGCCGGGCGGGTGCGGGTCGACCAGGTGGATGTGCAGCGGCCGGTCGGCGGGCAGCAGTTCGGGCGCGTTGGCGGCGATCCGCTCCAGGACGCCGGTGCCGCGCGGCCCGGCGCCGACGATGACGAGGACGGCGCTCACCGGCCGGCCTCCCCGGGCAGGCCGGCGGGCGCGGACGCGGCGGCGCGCAGCCGCCGGTACCGGGCGCGGGCCTTCTGCAGCGGGGTGGGCGGCAGCCCCTCGCGGGTGGCGCCCTTCGCGTAGTGCCGCTCCACGTAGTACTGCCCGATCGACAGCACGGTGGTGATCACGATGTACCAGATGGTGGCGACCATCAGCATCGGGATGACCTGGTAGGACTGCAGGTAGACCAGCTGGACCGAGTAGAGCAGGTCGGAGACGGCCAGCACGCTGATGATGCTGGTCCCCTTGAGCGCGCTGATCAGCATGTTGCCGGCGGTCGGCACGATCGAGCGCATCGCCTGCGGGACGACGATCCGGCGCAGCACCCGCCACCGGCCGAGGCCGAGCGCGGCGGCGGCCTCCAGCTGGCCGCGGTCGACGGAGAGGATGCCGCCGCGCACCACCTCGGCGGCGTACGCGGCCTCCAGCAGGGTCAGGCCGACGGCGGCGGTGAGGGTCGGGCCGAACAGGTTGACGGTGCGGACGGTGAGGAACTCCGGGCCGAACGGGATGCCGAGGCCGAGGGTGGGGTAGAGGGCGCCGATGTTGAAGAAGAGCAGCAGCTGCACCAGCGCCGGGGTGGAGCGGAAGATCCAGATGTAGACCCAGCTGAGCGTGCGCAGCACCGGGTTGGCGGACAGCCGCATGGTGGCGAGGACGGTGCCGAGCAGGAAGCCGAGGCCGAGGGTGACGGCGGTCAGCCAGAGGGTCAGGGTCAGGCCGTTCAGCACGGAGGTGGCGGTGAACCAGTCGGCGACCACGTCCCACTGGAACGCCTTGTTGCGGATCAGCGAGTTGACCACCATCGCGAAGACCAGCAGGGCGACAGCGGCGGAGACCCATTGGCCGGGGCGGCGGCGGGGGACGATCCGGGCGGTGGCGGCCGCGGCGTCGGGCGCGGTCGCGGGCGGCGGGGCGGCGGCCCCGGTGAGGGGGCGGGCGGGCAGGACGTCCGGCGGGGTGGCCATGCTCGGGCTCCAGGCGGGAGTGCGGAGGTGCGCGCACGCGGGGAGGCGCGCGGGCGCACGGGGCGGGGTACGGCGTGGTCACGTACGGCCGTTGCGGCCGGCCCGCGTCCCTCAACACGGCCGGCGGTGCACTGCACTCCGGCCGCGATCGTACGCGTGAGCGAGCGGCGGGTGTCAAGGGTGGGAAGCCCGGTCCCGGCCGGGTCCCGGGAGGCTTCGCGGGGCGACAGGAGATCGCAACACGGTGGCAATGGAGGGTGGTTGACGCCGTGCGCGGTTCGCTGCTCAACTTGAGGCCATGTACGCCGAGCAGCCCCTGGTCACCCGCGACCACATCGACTTCGGTCGGGTGTGGTCCGCGGCGTGTCGCGGCTGACCCGGCAGCGGGCCGTCCGTCCGGCCCCGTCCTCCCCCGCGGGGACCTCCCTCGGTGCCCCGTCCCGGGCCGGGAGAGCCGTCACCTCCTGACGGCTCGTCGGTCGCGCGCTGCCGCCGCCCCTCCTCCCCTCCTCACCGTGCTGTGCTCCGGCAGTTCCCCCGTCCGCCCGCGGGCCGTCACGTGCCCGCCGCCCTCCCCGCACCACGGCCCGGCCCGCCACACCGCCAGGGCTTCCTCCGGCCTGCCCACCCGCAGCCCACCGGACTGCGTACGACCCGAAAGGCTCCGCCACCATGCCCGTCGAATTCCTCGGCATCGCCGCCACCGCCGACGGTACCGAGACCACCGCGCGCACCACCGCCGCGTTCGACCGCGACTACACGCTGCGGCTGGCCCGCGCCCACGAGGACCACGGCTGGGACCGCGTGCTGTTCGCCTACGGCTCCGGCGCCCCCGACCCGGCGCCCGCCGCCGCGTTCGTCGCCGCCCGCCTCGACACCCTGCAGATCCTGCTCGCCCACCGCCCGAACGTCTCGTACCCGACCTTCGCCGCCAAGACCTTCGCCACCCTGGACCGGATCAGCGAGGGCCGGCTCACCGTCCACTTCATCACCGGCGGCAACGACCACGAGCAGCAGCGCGAGGGCGACTTCCTCACCAAGGACGAGCGGTACGCCCGGACCAGGGAGTACATCGGGATCGTCAAGAAGGCCTGGACCAGCCGGGAGCCCTTCGACCACGAGGGCGCGCACTACCGCTTCCGTGACTTCGTCTCCGACGTCTTCCCCGTGCAGCAGCCGCGCCCCGGGGTCTCCTTCGGCGGCTCCTCGGCGGCGGCCTACGCGGCCGGCGGCGCCGAGGCGGACGTCTACTGCCTCTGGGGCGAGCCGCTGGCCCGCACCGCCGAGCAGATCGAGCGGGTGAAGGAGGCGGCGCGGGCCGCAGGGCGCAGCGACCTGCCGCGGATCCAGGTGGCGTTCCGGCCGATCATCGCGCCGACCGAGGAGCTGGCCTGGGAGAAGGCGCACCGGACGGTGGCCGCGATCCGGGCGCGCCGGGAGGGCGGCGAGCTGGTCCGCCGCGGCCGCCCGGCCGGGGCCGCGGCACCCGAGAACACCGGCTCCCAGCGCCTGCTGGAGATCGCCGAGGCGGGCGAGCGCTACGACCGGGCGCTGTGGACGCCGACCGCCGCCGCCACCGGCGGGGCGGGCAACTCCAACGCGCTGGTCGGCACCCCGGAGACGGTCGCCCAGGCGCTGCTCGACTACTACGACCTGGGCGTGGACATCCTCTCCGCGCGCGGCTACCACCTGGTCGACGACGCCGTCGACTTCGGCCGGTACGTGATCCCGATCGTCCGCGAGGAGGTCGCCAAGCGGGACGCCGCCAAGGCGGCCGCCGAGGCCGAGCGGGCCGGGCGCGCCGAGCACGACCGGCATCAGCTGATCGCGGTCCAGGCGTGACGGGCGCGGGCGGTGCGACGGCGCTCGGCTTCGAGGTCCGCCGGGTGCACATCGACGACCCGCTCGCCGAGCCGCTGGTGCGCGAGCTGACCGAGGAGTACGTCCGCCGCTACGGCCCCGAGGCCCACGAGGAGATGACCCGCTACCCGGCGGACAGCTGGGCCGAGCAGCACGGCGGCGTCCTGCTGCTCCTGCTGGAGGGCGGCCGGCCGGTGGCCGGCGGCGCGTACAAGCGCTTCGACGCGCGGACGGCCGAGGTGAAGCGGATGTGGACGCACTCGGCGCACCGCCGCCGGGGCCTGGCCACCCGGGTGCTGGCCGAGCTGGAGCGGGCCGCCGCCGCGGCCGGCTACCGACGGCTCTACCTCACCACCGGCCCGCGCCAGCCCGAGGCCCGCGGGCTCTACCTGGCCAATGGCTACACCCCGCTGTTCGACGTCTCCGCCGACCCGCTGACCATCGGCCCGCTGCCGTTCGAGAAGCACCTCCACTGACCCACCCCGAAAGGCACCCGTACCCGTGAGAACCACCACCGTCCGCCGCCGCCTGCTCGCGGCCACCGCCCTGCTGCCGGTCCTGGCGCTGGCCGCGTGCGGTTCGGACCCGAAGCCGGTGGCCGCGGCGGGCCCGGGGCAGCAGGCCGTCTCCGCCGCCGCCGAGGACCTCGTCTCCGGCCTGAAGAAGTCGGACGCCGCCGCCGCGCTGCTGCCCGCCGACGTCCGGACCGCCGGCACGGTCAAGTTCGGCGTCTCGATCGGCACCCCGCCCTCCGCCTTCTACGCCGACCAGGCCACCAAGAAGGCCGCCGGCCTGGACATCGACTTCGCCGACGCGGTGGCCAAGGTGCTCGGCCTGACCGTGCAGCGCGAGGAGGCGGCGTTCGAGACCATCCTGCCCGCGCTCGGCAGCGGCAAGTACGACGTCGGCACCGGCAACTTCGGGGTCACCGAGGCCCGGCTGAAGACGATCGACTTCGTCACCTACATCGACGACGGCCAGGGCTTCGCGGTCAAGAAGGACAACACCTCGATCCAGCCGGTCACCGACCTGGTCCAGCTCTGCGGGCTGACCATCGGCACCGGCGCCGGCACCACCTTCGAGACCACGCTCAACGCGAAGAAGAACGCCTGCTCCGACGCCGGCAAGAAGCCCTACGAGGTCAAGGCGTTCAGCGACAACGGCGCCCGGCTGACCAGCCTCCAGCAGGGCCGGGTGGACATCGTCATGTCGACCATCAACGGCCTGCGCTACGAGGCGGCCCAGGAGGCCGCGGGCACCCGCTTCCTCGGCGAGTTCCACCGCCTCGACGTCGGCTTCGCGTTCAAGAAGGGCTCCCCGCTCACCCCGGCGTTCCAGGCGGCCGTCAACGAGCTGATCAAGGACGGGACGTACGAGCGGATCCTCCGCAAGTGGGGGGTGACGGACTCCGCCGTGAAGGAGTCCCAGATCAGCCCGCCCGAGCACAAGTGACCGCCCGCGCACCCGCGACCCCCTGTCCAGGGCCCCTTGGGAGGAGTCCCCCATGAGCACCGTCACCGGCACCACCGAACCCCTCGCGAAACCCGGCGGCAGACCCGCACCCGCCGCGGCCGCCGGCCCGGGCGCCCCGCTCGACCTCGGCGAGCTGGCCGGGCTGCGCACCGTCCGCGCCCGGCACCCCTGGCGCTGGGCGGCCGGCCTCGCCACCCTCGTCGTGCTGGCCCAGTTCGCCCACGGCCTGGCCACCAACCCCGGCTGGGACTGGGCCACCTTCCGGCTGTTCTTCTCCGCCGACGCCATCCTGCGGGCGGTCGGGCGGACCGTCGAACTCACCGTCTACGGCACCGTGCTGGGCTTCCTGCTGGGCGCCGTGGTGGCCGCGCTGCGGCTGTCGCGCAGCGCCATCCTGCGGTCCGTCGCCTGGGCCTACGTCTGGGTGTTCCGCTCGATCCCGCTGATCGTCCAGCTGGTCTTCTGGTTCAACCTCTCCTACCTCTACCGGCGGTTCGGCTTCGGCATCCCGTTCGGGCCGACCTTCGGGGAGTTCGAGACGGTCGGCGTGATGGGCGCGCTCGGCGCGGCGGTGATCGGCCTCGGGCTGCACCAGGCCGCGTTCGCCGCCGAGATCATCCGCGGCGGCGTGATCGCCGTCGACCCCGGCCAGCGCGAGGCCGCCACCGCGCTCGGCGTGCCGCGCTGGCGGCAGGCCTGGCGGATCGTCCTGCCGCAGGCCATGCGGGGCATCCTGCCGGCCGCCGCCAACGAGGTGATCTCGCTGTTCAAGGGCACCTCGATGGTCTACGTGATGGCCATCGGCGAGCTCTTCTACCAGGTGCAGGTGGTGTACGGCCGCACCGGCCGGGTGGTGCCGATGCTGATGGTCGCCACCGTCTGGTACGTGCTGCTGACCACCGTGCTGTCGATCGGCCAGTACTACGTCGAGCGCTACTTCGCCCGCGGCGCCGACCGCACCCCGCCGCCCACCCCGCTCCAGCGGGCCCGGGCGTTCGTCGGGGGCCTGCGCGCCCGCACCGCCACCGCCACCACCACCGCCGCAACCGGAGGACGCTCGTGACCACCCTCGTCAAGGAATCCGCCGGCGAGCGGGCCGAGGTGCCCGCGGCGCCGCCCATGGTGCAGGTGCGCGGCCTGTGGAAGAGCTTCGGCCCGAACGCGGTGCTGCGCGGCGTCGACCTCGACGTGCCGGCCGGTTCGGTGACCGTGGTGCTCGGGCCGTCCGGCTCCGGGAAGTCCACCCTGCTGCGCTCGATCAACCACCTGGAGAAGGTGGACCGGGGCTTCGTCGCGATCGACGGCGAGCTGATCGGCTACCGCCGCTCCGGGGACCGGCTGCACGAGCTCAAGGAGCGCGAGGTCCTGCGGCAGCGGACCAACATCGGCTTCGTCTTCCAGAACTTCAACCTCTTCCCGCACCTGACCGTGCTGGAGAACCTCACCGAGGCCCCGGTCAGCGCCCTGCGCCGGCCGAAGTCCGAGGCCCGGGCCCGGGCGCTGGAGCTGCTCGAACGGGTGGGCCTGGCCGAGAAGGCGCAGGCCTACCCGCGCCAGCTCTCCGGAGGCCAGCAGCAGCGGGTGGCGATCGCCCGGGCGCTGGCGCTGGACCCGAAGGTGCTGCTGTTCGACGAGCCGACCTCGGCGCTCGACCCGGAGCTGGTCGGCGAGGTGCTGGACGTCGTCAAGGACCTCGCCCGGAGCGGCACCACGATGATCGTGGTCACCCATGAGATCGGCTTCGCCCGCGAGGTCGCCGACACCGTGGTCTTCATGGACGGCGGCGTCGTGGTCGAACAGGGCCCGCCGCGGGCGGTCCTCGACGAGCCGCAGCACGAGCGGACCCGGGCCTTCCTGGCCAAGGTCCTCTGACCCGCCGGACCTCACCGGCACCACCCCCCTCTCACCGGCAGGAGTACCGCCATGTCCCTACCCCGTCGCGCCCTCGTGACCGCCGCCGCGCTCGCCGCCGCCCTCACCCTGGCCGCCTGCGGCAGCTCCTCGGACGTCGCGGCGGACCTCGCCCCCGCGAAGGGCAGCACCGCGCCCAACGGCACCACGGTGAACCTGACGCCCCAGCAGAACCGCGTCACCACGCCCAAGGTGGAGGCCATCGCGGCCCTGGTGCCGGAGGAGATCAGAAAGCGCGGCAAGCTGACCGTGGTCGATTCGCTCGGCACCACGCCGCCGCTGGACTTCTACGCCAACGACGACCGGACCATCATCGGGGTGGAGCCGGACCTCGCCTCGCTGATCGGCAACGTGCTCGGCCTGGAGATCGAGTTCAACCCGGTCTCCTGGGAGAACATCTTCGTCGGCCTGGACAGCGGCAAGTACGACGTCGGCCTCTCCAACATCACCGTCACCGAGGCCCGCAAGGAGAAGTACGACTTCGCCACCTACCGCCTGGACATCCTCGGTTTCGAGGCGAAGAAGGGCAGCGGCTGGAAGGTCACCGGCCCCAAGGACATCGCCGGGCGGACCGTCGCCGTCAGCTCCGGCACCAACCAGGAGAAGCTGCTCGTCGCCTGGAACGAGGAGAACGTGCGCAACGGCCTCAAGCCGGCCGAGCTCAAGTACTTCCAGAGCTCCTCGGACTACTACCTGGCGCTCTCCTCCGGCCGGATCGACATCTACGTCGGCCCCAACCCGGTGACCGCCTTCCACGCCGTGCAGACCGGCGAGACCGAGGTGATCGGCACCTACTCGGGCGCCGGGGCCGCGGTGCTCGGCAAGATCGGCGCCACCACCAAGAAGGACAACGGCCTGGTCAAGGCGCTGAACGGGGCGATCAACGAGGTGATCGGCAACGGCACCTACGGGCAGGTGCTGAAGCGCTGGGGCCTGGATGCCGAGGCCGTGCAGACCTCGGAGATCAACCCGGTCGGCCTGCCGAAGACGTAGGTCCCGGCCCGGGCCCCGGGTAGTTCACCCGAACGCCCCTGCCCGCCGCTACCCTGACCCGGTCAGGATGAACGCTGTTCGGTTCCGGCGGACTTGGTGGGGGAAGGCATGAAGGCGGGCGATGTCGTGGGCGGCCGCTACCGGCTGGAGCGGGAGCTCGGCCGGGGCGGGTTCGGCGTGGTCTGGGCCGCCCACGACGAGGTCATCGGGCGTGCGGTCGCGCTCAAGGTGCTCTCCGAGGAGAAGGCCGGGGACGAGGAGGCGGTCGGCCGGTTCATCCGCGAGGCCAAGACCGTCGGGGGACTGTCCCATCCGCACATCGTCACCCTGTACGACTACGGGCGGGTGCAGGACGGCGCGCGCTGGACGCACTACCTGGTCATGGAGCTGGTCCGGGGCCGCCCGCTCTCCGCGCTGCTGGCGGACGGGACCAGGCCGGAGCTGGTGGTCGCCCTGCGCTGGGTGCGGCAGGTGTGCAAGGCGCTGGACTCCGCGCACCGCAGCGACGTGGTGCATCGGGACATCAAGCCCGAGAACATCATGATCACCGACACCGGCGAGGCCAAGGTGCTGGACTTCGGCATCGCCCGTCTGCTCTCCCAGCAGGGCGGCGGGCTCACCTCCACCGGCGTGGTCATCGGCACCCCGGCCTACCTGGCGCCCGAGTGCTGGTCCGGCGAGCACATCGACGGCCGGGCCGACCTCTACGCGCTCGGCGTGATCCTCTACCAGCTGTGCACCGGCCGCCGCCCGTTCAGCGCCACCACGCCGGTGAGCATGATGTACAAGCACGTCAACGAGCAGCCGCCGGCCCCCGGGTCGCCCCACCCGGCGCTGGACCGGCTGATCCTCCAGCTACTCGCCAAGGACCCGGAGGACCGGCCCGCCGACGCCGCCGAGGTCCGGCGCCGGCTGCGCGACGTCGGCCCCGACCCCGAGGCGCTGCGGCGGAAGGCCGACGACGCCTGGCGGCGCGGTGCGGCCGGCTCGCCCGAGCGGGCCGTCGAGCAGCTGGTCACGCTGATCCCGCAGTTCTCCCGGGCCTTCGGGCCGGGCGATCCGCGCACCCTGCGGACCTGCCACGACCTGGCGCTCTGGCTGGCCCGCTCGGGCCGGCCGCGGGCCGCCGTCGCGCTGCTGCGCGAGCTGCTGCCGGCGCTGGACGGCCACCCGCGGGCCCGCGAGGACGTCGGGCGCGACCTGGAGCGCTGGGAGCGCGAGAGCGCCGCCGCCGAGGCCGAGCAGGAGCGGCCGCTAGTGCTCGCCGAGCTGCTCGGCGGCCCGGCGCAGCACGGCTGAGCCGCCCTCGGCGAGCGGCTCGCCGTGGCCGAACAGCACGGTCTCGGCGTCCAGCGCGGCCAGCCGGCGGAAGGACTCCAGGGCCAGGGCCGGATCGGTGTTGAAGACGCCGGGCATGGTCCGGTGCCCGACGTTGGCCGCGAGGTCGCCGGTGAACAGCACCCCCGCGCGCGGCAGGTGCAGGGCGATCGACCCGTCGGTGTGGCCGGGCACGTGCACCACCACGGCGCCGCCGCCGAAGCCGAGCACCTCGCCGTCCGTCACCTCGCGGTCCACCCGGCACGGCGGGGCGGGCGGCAGCGCCGGCAGGGCGTCCCACAGCTCCTGCTCGAACGGGCTCAGCGTGAACGGCTCGGGCGGCTGCTCGCCGCGGACCACCGGGGCCTCCAGCCGGTGGGCGGTCACCTCGGCGCCGTGGCGCCGGGCGAGTTCGGCGGCCGAGCCGGTGTGGTCCTCGTGGTGGTGGGTGAGCACGATGCCGCGCAGCGCGGCGGGGTCGGCGCCGACGGCGCGGACCGCCTCCTCGATCGCGTCGGCCTGCCCGGCGATGCCGGTGTCGACGAGGGTGAGCGAGCCGTCCTCGTCGCGCCAGAGGTAGGCGGTGCCGAAGGCCAGGGGGATGACGGTCAGTTCGGGGCGTACGCGGATGAGCTCCATGGCCGGATCCTGTACCGCGGGGCGGCCGTCCACGCGCCTGTTCGCCCCGGGCTGATCAGCGGGACGGCCCGACGGGGTCCAGCGCCGCCCGCAGCCGCGCCGTGCGCGGCGAGTCCGGGCCCTCCAGCGCGAGCAGCGCGGCCAGCACCTCGGCGGTCTGCGGGTCGTGCAGCGCCGTCGCCGCCGCCATCGCCACGAACTGGTCCACCAGCCACTCGCGCAGCTCGTCCACCGGCAGCGCCCGGCCCTCGTCGAGCCAGCTCAGCGACGCCCCCTCGACCACCGCGATCCACGAGCGCACCAGCAGCGTCAGCCGCGGCCCGGCCTGCCGCACCCCGAGGTGGCGCAGCGTCCGGCGCAGTGCCGCCCGCCGGACGTCGTCGACGATCGCCGAGGTGCGGGCCGTCTCGACCACCGACCCGCCGCGCAGCAGCGCCGAGTAGCCCGCGTCGTGCTCGGCGACGAAGGAGAAGTACCGCTCCAGCACGGCGGACAGCTGCTGGGTCGGGGTGCCGGCGGGCGGCACCGTGAAGCGGTCGGTGAGCTCCTCGGCGGCGCTGCGCAGCGCGGCCTCGTACAGCTGCTGCTTGCCGCCGGCGAAGTAGCGGTAGACCAGCGGCCGGGACGCCCCCGCGGCCTGCGCGACGTCGTCCAGCCCGACCTCCTCGGGCGGCCGGTGGGCGAACAGCTCCAGCGCCACCGCGATCAGCTGCTCGCGCCGCTGCTGCACCGGCAGCCGCCGGTATCCGGCGCGCCGCGGCCGGGCGGCCGGTTCGGGGGCGGGCGGGACGGACGCTGGGCTGGCTTCCATGGCGGTCAGCGTAACCGCCCCGGGCCGGATCGGAGCCGGGTCTGCACCGATCTTCCGAACGGGCGTTTGCGCCCGTCCGGGGCCCGGCCCGGCCGTCCGCGGGCGGCCCGCCGGGGCGCCGCGCCGGGCCGGTCCACCCGGCCGGACGCCCGTGCCGGGAGGCGGCCCGCCGGGCCCCGCCCGAGGATGGGACGCACCACGCCGCCGTACCGAGGAGGCCCGCCGGATGGCGCAGACGCTGGAACGGCCGCCCCGGGCGGGCCGGCTGCGCGGGGCGCCGCGCGCGCTCCTGGCGTGGGTCCGCTCGGCGCCCGGCACCTATCTGTGGCTGCTCGTCCTGGCGGTCACCAGCTTCGTCGTGGCGCGGACGGACCCGCACACCCTGGACTGGTTCCTGGCCGCCCGCTCGACCAATCTGGAGCACCTGCGCTCGCGCCCGGTGCACGCCCTGGTGGCCAGCGCGCTGTGGACGGAGACGTCGAGCTGGCCGCTGTACGCCGTGCTGTTCACGCTGGTCCACGCGAACGCCGAGCGCTGGCTGGGCACCGCCCGCTGGTTCACGGTGGCCGCCACCGCGCACGTGCTGGCGACCCTGGTGAGCGAGGGCGTGGTGGCCTGGGGGATCGTCCGCGGCACCGTGCAGCGCAGCATGGCCGACACGGTGGACGTCGGCGTCTCCTACGCGCTGGCCGGGGTGGCGGGGGTGCTCACCCACCGGTTCGCCGGCCGCTGGCGGTGGCTGTACGGCGGCGGGGTGGTGGTCTTCCACCTGGTGCCGCTGGTGTTCTCGCACACCTTCACGGACCTCGGGCACTTCACCGCCGCGCTGATCGGGCTGGCCTTCTTCCCGTTCGCACGCGGACGGCCCCGCTGGGATCCGGGCCTGGCCCTGCACCGCCGGCGGCAGCGCCGTCCACCCGGCCGGCCCCGTCCGTCCGGGGGCTGATTGGCCGGTCCATGCCACCGGGAAGGGGCTTGCAAACCGCGCAGGCCACGCCATGATGTCGGAATGGTTGAACTGATCAGCTCCGACGGCACCACACCCCGCAGTGTCGCCGACGCCTATGTCCGGGACCTTGCCGAGCTCGACCCGCTGACCGCGGTGTACCTGGGCCTGAACCCCGAGGACGACCGCCTCCCCGATCTCTCCCCGGCCGGTGCCGAGGCGATCGCCGGACTCGGCCGCTCCGTCCTGGCCCGGCTCGACGAGGCCGAGGCGGCGCTCGACGCCGCAGAGGCGGCCGGTACCCCCCGGGACGAGGCCGAACGGCGCTGCGCCCGCCTGCTGCGCGAGCGGCTCACCGCCGAGCTCGCCGTCCACGACGCGGGCGAGCGGTACCGGGCCGTCCACAATCTGGGGTCCCCGGTCCACAATCTCCGTGACGTCTTCACCCTCATGCCCACCGACACCGAGGAGCAGTGGCGGATCCTCGGCCGCCGCCTGGCCCGGGTGCCGCAGGCGCTCACCGAGTACCGCGCGACCCTCGCCGAGGGCATCGAGCGCGGCCTGCTCTCCGGCCCCCGCCAGGTCACCACGGTGACCGGCCAGCTCGGCGAGTGGCTGGCCGGGGACACCCCGGGCGGCTGGTTCGGCAGCCTCGTCCAGGACGCCCCCGAGGCGCTGCGCGAGGAACTGGCCGGCCACGCCGTGGCCGCCGCCGAGGCGCTGGCCGCCCTGCGCGACTGGCTGCGCGACGTCTACGGGCCGGCCGCCGCCGACGCCCCCGACACCGTCGGCCGCGAGCGCTACGGCCGCTGGGTGCGCTACTGGACCGGTGCCGATCTCGACCTCGACGAGGCCTACGCCTGGGCCTGGGAGGAGTTCCACGACCTGCTCGCCCAGATGCGGGTCGAGGCCGACCGGGTGCGGCCCGGCGCCGAGCCGATGGAGGCGATGAAGTGGCTGGAGACCGACGGCCCCGCGCGGACCGGCGCCGAGGCCGCCCGGCTGTTCCTCCAGGGCCTGATGGACTCCGCGATCGCCGACCTCCAGGGCACCCACTTCGACCTGGCCGAGCCGATCACCCGGGTCGAGTCCCGGATCGCCCCGGCCGGCAGCGCCGCCGCGCCGTACTACACCGCCCCGTCGCTGGACTTCAGCCGCCCCGGCCGGACCTGGCTGCCGCTGCTGGGCCGTGAGCGCTTCCCCGAGTGGGACCTCGTCTCGACCTGGTACCACGAGGGCGTCCCCGGCCACCACCTGCAGCTCGCGCAGTGGAACTACGTCGCCGACCGGCTCTCCACCTACCAGGTGAGCCTGGGCGGGGTGAGCGCCAACCTGGAGGGCTGGGCGCTGTACGCCGAGCGCCTGATGGACGAGCTCGGCTACCTCACCGACCCCGGCCACCGGCTCGGCTACCTCAACGCGCAGATGATGCGGGCGCTGCGGGTGATCGTCGACATCGGCATGCACGCCGGCCTCGCGTTCCCGGCGGACTCGCCGTACCGCGCGGGGGAGCCGGTCACGCCGGAGGCCGCGCGGGAGTTCTTCGGCCTGTACTGCGGGCTGTCGGCCGACTTCCTGGACAGCGAGCTGGTCCGCTACCTGGGCCTGCCCGGACAGGCGATCGGCTACAAGCTGGGCGAGCGGGCCTGGCTGCGCGGGCGCGCGGCGGCCCGGGCGGCGCACGAGGCGCGCGGCGAGGTGTTCGACCTCAAGGCCTGGCACATGGCGGCCCTGTCGCAGGGCTCGCTGGGCCTGGACGACCTGGTCGCGGAGCTGTCGGCGCTGTAGCCGTGGCCGTGGCCGTGGCGCGGTAGCCGCGGACGAGCACGGCGCGAGGCCCCCGGGAACGGTCCCGGGGGCCTCCTGCCGTGGTCCCGGGCCACTGGTTCCCTGGTCCCGGTTCTACCGATTTGTGCAGATTTTTCCTTGCCATTCGCCGCTCCGGGCGTTTGGCTGGAAGGCGACTGCGTGACCTCTCCGCACCCCTCCGGAAAGGCTCCCCCAGTGTCTGCCCAAGCCCAAGCCCCCACCGGTCATGCGGCGGCGGAGTCCCGCCGCTGGTGGGCCCTGGCGGTCATCGCCATCGCCCAGCTGATGATCGTCCTCGACATCACCATCGTGAACATCGCCCTGCCGTCGGCCCAGAAGGACCTGGGCATCTCGGACGCCGACCGGCAGTGGGTGATCACCGCCTACACCCTGGCCTTCGGCGGACTGCTGCTGCTCGGCGGCCGGCTCGGGGACCTCTTCGGCCGCAAACGCGTCTTCATCGTCGGCCTGCTCGGCTTCGCGCTCGCCTCCGCGATCGGCGGCGGCGCCAACGGACCCACCATGCTCTTCGCTGCCCGGGCCCTGCAGGGCGCCTTCGGCGCGCTGCTGGCCCCCTCCGCGCTGGGCCTGCTCTCCACGACCTTCTCCGATCCCAAGGAGCGGAGCACCGCCTTCGGGATCTTCGGTGCGATCGCCGGCGGCGGTGCCGCGATCGGCCTGCTGCTCGGCGGCGTGCTGACCGAGTACCTCAACTGGCGCTGGTGCCTGTTCGTCAACACCCCGATCGCGGTGGCGGCCGCCTTCGCGGCGTTCTCCGTGCTGGAACGCGACCACATCGGCAAGGGCGCCCGGGTCAGGCTCGACCTGCCCGGCGCGCTGCTCGGCTGCGGCGGTCTGCTCGCGATCGTGTTCGGCATGTCCGAGGCGGTCACCCGGGGCTGGGGCGACGCCCTGGTCCTGGGCTCGCTGGCGCTCGGCGTGGTGCTGCTGGTGGTGTTCGTGCTGGTCGAGAAGCGCACGCCGCACGCGCTGCTGCCGACGCACATCGTCGCCGACCGGAACCGGGGCGGCGGTGCCCTCTCGGTCGGCCTGGCGATGATCGGCATGTTCGGCCTGTTCCTGTTCCTGACCTACTACCTCCAGGTGATCAAGCACTTCTCGCCGATCATGTCCGGCGTCTCCTTCCTGCCGATGACCGCCGCCATCGTCCTCAGCTCGACCGGCTTCGCGGCCCGGCTGATGACCAGGGTGCCGTCCCGCAACCTCATCGGCCCCGGACTGCTGCTGGCCGCCGCCGGCATGGCCTGGCTGACCCGGATGCACGTGGACAGCCCCTGGGCCGGCATGGTGCTGCCCGCCGAACTGCTGCTCGGCTTCGGCATGGGCCTGGTCTTCATGCCGTCGATGAGCCTCGCCACCCTCGGCGTCGCCCCGCACGAGGCGGGCGCGGCCTCGGCCACCATCAACTCCGCCCAGCAGGTCGGCGGCTCCTTCGGTACGGCGCTGCTGAACACCATCGCGGCCAGCGCCACCGCGAGCTGGCTGGCCGCCCGCGCCGCCGGTGCCGCGAACCCCGCCGTCCAGGCCGAGGGCGCGGTGCACGGCTACGTGGTCGCCACCTGGGTGGCGATGGGCATCCTGCTGCTGGCCGCGCTGATCGCGTTCCTGATGATCGACCACCGGCCGGCGCCGGGGGAGGCCGCCGGGGCCCCCGACGGTGCGGCGCAGGCCGAGACCGGTGCGGCCGGCCCCGCCGGGGCCCGGGCCCCGCAGCCCCAGGCGCAGAGTCCGGCCCACCAGCGGCAGCGAGCCCGGTGAAGCCCGCCGCGCACGCGTGCCGCCCGCCCCCCACCGCCGCGCCGGCACCGGCCGGGACCCCGCGGCAGGGGGACGACCGGCTGAATTCTCATCGCCTTCCCAGCGGCGCATCACCGGCTTCCCAGCTCGGGGCGCCATAGTCGGATCCCGTACCGCCGCCGACCAGGGCAGGAGCAGACCGGGCATGGGCCAGCACCGCCGCCGCACCACTCGACGCCGCTACCTGGCCCCGACCCTGGTCACCACGACCCTCTCCGCGCTGACCGTGGCCGCCGTGGTCGTCGGCACCCACAGCGTCGTCCCCCGGACCACCGCCGTCGCCTCCCCGGAGACCGTGGCGGCGGCCCCGGCCCCGGCCGCGGTGCCCCGGAAGGTGACCGTCGGCCCGGTGGCGACGCCCGCTCCCGCCCCGGCCGCCACCGCCACCCGCAGCCCCGCCCCCGCCCCGGTGCCCACGTCGAGCGACCTGCCGGGCACCACCGCCGCCGCCCCGGCCACCTCCGAAGTGGCCACCGTCGGCGCCCTGTTCAGCGGCGCCGTGCGCGCCGGCAACCACTTCTGCACCGCCAGCGTGCTGCACAGCGCCACCCGCAACCTGCTGCTCACCGCCGCCCACTGCCTCGACGACCCGGCGGGCGTCACCTTCGCCCCCGGCTACCGCGACGGCCGCGCCCCGTACGGCACCTGGCGGGTCACCGCCGTGCACACCACCGCCGGCTGGTCCCGGGACGGCGACCAGGACGAGGACTTCGCCGTCCTGGAGACCGCCGCCGACGACGCCGGGCGCCGGGTCGAGGACGTCGTCGGCGGCAACGTCCTCGGCACCGACGAGCCGTTCGGCACCCCCGTACGCCTCTACGGCTACCCCGCCGGCGGCGAGCGGCCCCTGCTGTGCACCAACACCACCGGCCGCCAGGGCGCCTTCCAGCGCGTCGTCGACTGCCCCGACTACCCGGGCGGCACCAGCGGCGGCCCCTGGATCTCCACCGCCACCGGCCATGTCGTCGGCGCCATAGGAGGCCACCAGGAGGGCGGCGACACGGACGACACGTCCTACAGCGCCTACTTCGACCACACCATCGCCGCCCTCTGCGCCGAGGCCGTCGCGGCCGCCTCGTCCTGACCGGCATCCGGTCCGGCCCCGGGCCCGCCCCGCGGGACGCTCCGCGTGCAAGGACCGTCCACGACGCCCGGGGGCCGGCGACCCGGTGCCGGGGCAACTCCGCCGCCCCGGGCGCCCGTTGGCGCCCCCCGGCGCGGCCGGAAAACGAATCAGGCCCAGACCGGCGGTAACTACCCGCTGACCTGGGCCTCTTCGGCACTTCTCGCGAAGTGCCCCCGGTAGGATTCGAACCTACGCACCCGCCTCCGGAGGGCGGTGCTCTATCCCCTGAGCTACGGGGGCTTGCTCGGTGTTGTCGTCGCGTTCGCTTCGACGTGGAGAACACTACCAGGCCCCGGGCGTGCTCCGTGCACGGGTTTCCGCGACGGCCCGGCGGGCGGGCCGGTGGAAGTGCGCAAAGGCCGGACGGGGCGGCGGAGCCGCCGATACCCTCGGTGAGGTGTCGGGAGTGTCCGGGCGGGTCCTCGTGGTGGACGACAGCGAGGTGATCCGCCAGCTGATCAGGGTCAACCTGGAGCTGGAGGGCTTCGAGGTGGTGACCGCCGCCGACGGTGCCGAGTGCCTGGAGGTGGTCCGCCGGGTGAGGCCCGACGTGGTGACGCTGGACGTGATGATGCCGCGGCTGGACGGGCTGCGCACGGCGGCCCGGCTGCGGGCGGCGCCGGGGACCAGGCTGCTGCCGATCGCGATCGTGAGCGCCTGCACGCCGGCCGATCTGGACCTGGGGGAGGCGGTCGGGGTGGACGGTTACCTGGGCAAGCCCTTCGACCCGGCGGACCTGGTCGCGCTGGTGCGGCGGCTGGTGGAGCGCGGCCGCCGGGACGCGGCCGCCGAGGAGTTTCGCCCTGGGCGAACAGACCGGAGCGATCGGGGCTGAGCGACGGCGTCCGACGTCTCAACCGGCAAACCGGGTGGCGGGCGCCCTCCCCCTCTCGCCTACGCTTGGCGTCGTGACCCCCGCAGAGCTTTCCCAGGCAGTCCAGGCCGCAGTGAGCGCCGCCGTCGAGGCGGGCGAGCTGGCCGTCGCCGTGCCCGAGCACGTGACGGTCGAGCGGCCCAAGAACAGGGACCACGGCGACTACGCGACCAACGTGGCCCTCCAGCTCGCCAAGGCGGCCGGCAAGCCGCCGCGAGCCGTTGCCGAGGTGCTGGCCGGCCGCCTGCGAGGGATCACCGGCGTCGCCGCGGTCGACATCGCCGGTCCGGGCTTCCTGAACATCACCCTGGACACCGCCACCGTCGGCGCGCTGGCGCGCACCATCGTCGAGGCGGGCGAGGCCTACGGCCGCAACGAGGACCTCGCCGGTCTGAAGATCAACCTGGAGTTCGTCTCCGCCAACCCGACCGGCCCCATCCACATCGGCGGCGTGCGCTGGGCGGCCGTCGGCGACTCGCTGGCGCGCGTCCTGCGGGCCTGCGGCGCCGACGTCACCACCGAGTACTACCTCAACGACGCCGGTGTGCAGATCAGCAAGTTCGCCTCCTCGCTGCAGGCCGCCGCGAACGGCCGCGAGGTGCCGGAGGGCGGCTACGTCGGCGAGTACATCGTCGACATCGCCAAGGCGATCACCGAGGCCGTCCCGGGCCTGCTGGAGAAGTCCGAGGAGGAGCAGCTCCAGGTCTTCCGCGCCGAGGGCCTGGAGCTCATGGTCGCCGAGATCAAGCGTTCGATGGACGAGTTCGGCACCCACTTCGACGTCTGGTTCTCGGAGAAGTCGCTGCACGACTCGGGCGCCGTCGGCACGGCCATCGACCGGCTGCGCGAGCAGGGCCACGTCTTCGAGCAGGACGGCGCCGTCTGGCTGCGCACCACCGACTTCGGCGACGACAAGGACCGCGTCCTGGTCAAGGCCGACGGCGACACCACCTACTTCGCCGCCGACGCCGCGTACTACCTGTCCAAGCGGGACCGCGGCACCGAGGTCGCGCTCTACATGCTGGGCGCCGACCACCACGGCTACGTCAACCGCCTCAAGGCCATCGCGGCCTGCGCGGGCGACGACATGAACCACAACATCGAGGTGAAGATCGGCCAGTTCGTGAAGATGCTTCGCGACGGCGAAGAGGTCCGCATGTCCAAGCGGGCCGGCAACATCATCACGATCGACGACGTCGTCGAGTGGATCGGCGTGGACGCGGCCCGCTACACCCTGGCGCGCTCCTCCACCGACTCCACCATCACGCTCGACATCAACATCCTGACCAGCCAGACCAACGAGAACCGGGTGTACTACGTCCAGTACGCCCACTCCCGGATGTGCGCGGTCCAGCGCAACGCCGACGAGCAGGGCATCTCGCGCGGCGCGGCCGAGGACTTCAAACCGGAGCTGCTGGCCACCGAGTGGGAGGGCGACCTGCTCGGCCACCTCGGTGAGTTCCCGCGCGTGCTGGCCTCGGCCGGCGAGCTGCGCGAGCCGCACCGCGTCGCGACGTACCTGGAGGACCTCGCGGCCAAGTACCACCGCTTCTACGACAACTGCCGCATCCTGCCGCGGGGCGACGAGGAGGTCACCGACCTCACGCACGCCCGGCTCTGGCTGGCCGACGCGACACGCACGGTCATCGCGAACGGCCTGACGCTGCTGGGCGTCTCGGCGCCCGAGCGGATGTAGGCACCACCCCCATGTGCACAGCGGGGGCGGCGGACGGTCAACGGGGACCGTCGCCGCCCCTCGCCATAGGTCGAGGGAACCAACGACATGTCTCGCTCCGCACACCCCGCAGGCCCCCGGCACGGCGACGTGCTGCCCGAGGGCCACTACCAGGCGCCGCCCAGCGACCTGAACGCGCTCGACCCCAAGGTCTGGTCCCGGACCGTCGCCCGTGACGCCGAGGGCGTGGTCACCGTCGGCGGCGTCGACGTGAAGCGGCTGGCCGCCGAGTACGGCACCCCGGCGTACGTCATGGACGAGGCCGACTTCCGGGCCCGGGCGCGGGCCTGGCGCGAGGCCTTCGGCGCGGACGCCGACGTCTTCTACGCCGGCAAGGCCTTCCTCTCCAAGGCGGTCGTGCGCTGGCTGCACGAGGAGGGCCTCAACCTCGACGTCTGCAGCCCGGGCGAGCTGGCCGTGGCGCTGGCCGCCGGGATGCCGGCGGAGCGGATCGCGCTGCACGGCAACAACAAGTCGGTGGACGAGCTGGAGCGCGCGGTGAAGTCCGGGGTCGGGCACATCGTGGTCGACTCCTACGAGGAGATCGAGCGCCTCGCGGCGGTCGCCGGTCACCAGGGCGTGCGCCAGCCGGTGCTGATCCGGGTCACCGTCGGCGTGGAGGCGCACACCCACGAGTTCATCGCCACCGCGCACGAGGACCAGAAGTTCGGCCTCTCGCTGACCGGGGGAGCGGCCGCCGAGGCGGTCCGCAGGGTCCTGGCGCACGGCGCGAGCCTGGAGCTGCGCGGCATCCACTCGCACATCGGCTCGCAGATCTTCGACACCGCCGGCTTCGAGGTGGCCGCCCGCCGGGTGGTCGGCCTGCTGGCGCAGATCCGGGACGAGCACGGCGTCGAGCTGCCCGAGATCGACCTCGGCGGCGGCCTGGGCATCGCCTACACCAGCGAGGACGACCCGCGCGAGCCGGCCGAGATCGCCGCCGCGCTGGCCGGCATCGTGCGCCGCGAGTGCGCGGCCGCGGACCTCGCCGCCCCCCGGCTGAGCGTGGAGCCGGGCCGGGCGATCGTCGGCCCGACCGCGTTCACCCTGTACGAGGTCGGCACCGTCAAGCCGCTGGAGGGCCTGCGCACCTACGTCAGCGTGGACGGCGGGATGTCCGACAACATCCGCACCGCGCTGTACGACGCCGAGTACTCGGTGGCCCTGGTGTCGCGCACCAGCGACGCGGAGCCGATGCTGGTGCGGGTGGTCGGCAAG
The DNA here is from genome assembly GCF_043080305.1 of Kitasatospora sp. NPDC015120. NCBI lineage: Bacteria > Bacillati > Actinomycetota > Actinomycetes > Kitasatosporales > Streptomycetaceae > Kitasatospora > Kitasatospora sp. NPDC015120. Next base: position 141,980 of record NZ_JBIBVJ010000009.1, read on the forward strand.
CACTGCGAGTCCGGCGACATCGTCGTCCGGGACGCCTTCCTGCCGGCCGACCTCGCGCCCGGCGACCTCGTCGCGGTGCCCGCCACCGGCGCCTACTGTCGTTCGATGGCGAGCAACTACAACCACGCCCTCAAGCCTCCCGTGCTCGCCGTCCAGGACGGTGCGGCCCGGGTGATCGTCCGGCGCGAGACGGAGGAGGATCTCCTGCGTCTCGATATCGGATGACGAAATCCTCGTCTCAGATCATGGAACGACCGTAGATCTGTACGGAAAGTCCCGGAGACTGGTGGGAACCGAAAGTCCGGCGGGCCCCGAAAACCCGCCGGATCGACCGAAGCACGATGAATGCAGAGCGGAGTCGGATGATGCGTACGCGGCCGCTGAAGGTGGCGTTGCTGGGCTGTGGTGTGGTGGGCTCCGAGGTGGCGCGCATCATGACGACAGACGCCGCCGACCTCGCCGCGCGCATCGGCGCGCCGGTCGAGCTCGCCGGCATCGCGGTGCGCCGGGCGGGCCGCCCCCGCCCGGGGGTGCCCGAGCACCTGCTCACCACCGATGCCGAGGCCCTGGTCAAGCGGGGCGACATCGACGTGGTGATCGAGGTCGTGGGCGGCATCGAGCCGTCCAAACACCTCATCCTGTCGGCGTTCGAGCAGGGCGCCTCGGTGGTCAGCGCCAACAAGGCGCTGCTCGCCAAGGACGGCACCGAGCTGCACGCGGCGGCCGCCGCGGCCGGCGTGGACCTCTACTACGAGGCCGCGGTGGCCGGTGCGATCCCGCTGCTGCGCCCGCTGCGCGAGTCGCTGGCCGGCGACCGGGTGAACCGGGTGCTGGGCATCGTCAACGGCACCACCAACTTCATCCTCGACAAGATGGACTCCACCGGCGCCGGGTACTCGGAGGCGCTGGAGGAGGCCACCGCGCTCGGTTACGCCGAGGCCGACCCGACCGCGGACGTGGAGGGCTTCGACGCCGCCGCCAAGGCCGCGATCCTGGCCGGCATCGCGTTCCACACCAAGGTGACCGCGGCGGACGTCTACCGCGAGGGCCTGACCGAGGTGACCGCCGCCGACATCGCCTCCGCCAAGGCGATGGGCTGCGTGGTCAAGCTGCTGGCGATCTGCGAGCGGGCCGCCGACGGCGAGTCGGTCACGGCGCGCGTCCACCCGGCGATGATCCCGCTGTCGCACCCGCTGGCCTCGGTCCGCGAGGCGTACAACGCGGTGTTCGTGGAGGCCGAGGCGGCCGGCCGGCTGATGTTCTACGGCCCGGGCGCGGGCGGCGCGCCGACCGCCTCCGCGGTCCTCGGCGACCTGGTCGCGGTCTGCCGCAACAAGCTCGCCGGTGCCACCGGCCCCGGCGACTCGGTGTACACCCGGCTGCCGGCCAAGCCGATGGACGAGGTCGTCACCCGCTACCACGTCAGCCTGGACGTCGACGACCGCGCGGGCGTGCTCGCCCAGGTCGCCTCCGTCTTCGCCGAGCACGGCGTCTCCATCGACACCGTGCGCCAGCAGGGCCGCGACGGCGACGCCTCGCTCGTCGTGGTCACCCACCGCGCCACCGACGCCGCGCTGTCGGCGACGGTGGACAAGCTCCGCGCACTCGACAGCGTGCGCGACGTGGCCAGCATCATGCGGGTCGAAGGGGAATAGGAACAGATGATGAGCAGCGTTGCCGAGAACGCCGCCCGTGGCACCCACACCCACCAATGGCGGGGCCTGATCGAGGAGTACCGGGACCGCCTGCCGGTCAGCGCGACGACCCCGGTGGTCACCCTGCTGGAGGGCGGCACCCCGCTGGTCCCCGCCCAGGTGCTCTCCGAGCGCACCGGCTGCGAGGTCTACCTCAAGGTCGAGGGCGCCAACCCGACCGGGTCCTTCAAGGACCGCGGCATGACGATGGCCATCTCCAAGGCGAAGGAGGACGGCGCCCAGGCCGTCATCTGCGCCTCCACCGGCAACACCTCGGCCTCCGCCGCCGCCTACGCGGTGCGGGCCCGGATGGTGTCGGCGGTGCTCGTCCCGCAGGGCAAGATCGCCCTCGGCAAGATGGGCCAGGCGCTGGTGCACGGCGCGAAGATCCTCCAGGTGGACGGGAACTTCGACGACTGCCTCACCCTTGCGCGTGAACTGTCCGAGAAGTACCCGGTGGCGCTGGTCAACTCGGTGAACCCGGTCCGGATCGAGGGCCAGAAGACCGCCGCCTTCGAGATCGTCGACATGCTCGGCGACGCGCCGGACATCCACGTGCTGCCGGTCGGCAACGCGGGCAACATCACCGCCTACTGGAAGGGCTACCGCGAGTACGCCGCGGACGGCCTGGCCACCCGCACCCCGCGGATGTGGGGCTTCCAGGCCTCCGGCTCGGCCCCGATCGTCGACGGCGCCCCGGTGCTCAGGCCGCAGACCATCGCCACGGCGATCCGGATCGGCAACCCGGCCTCCTGGGACTTCGCGCTCGCCGCGCGGGACGAGTCGGGTGGCCTGATCGACAAGGTGACCGACCGTCAGATCCTCTCCGCCTACCGCCTGTTGGCTTCCCAGGAGGGCGTCTTCGTGGAGCCCGCCTCGGCCGCCTCGGTGGCCGGCCTGCTGGCCAAGGCGGAGGCCGGCCTGGTCGACCCGGGCCAGCGGATCGTCTGCACCGTGACCGGCAACGGCCTCAAGGACCCGGACTGGGCGGTGGCCGGCGCGCCGCAGCCGCAGATCGTCCCGGTCGACCCCGAGGCCGCCGCCCGGCGACTGGGCCTGCTGGACTAGCCCCCCACCCGATCCGGGGGCTCAGCCCCCACCCGGGCCGACCCTTTCGGGGGTCGGCCCGGTTCGCGTTCTCGACTGACACTTTTGTGTCAATTCACCGGCGCATTCCGATCCGATTCCCGCATGCAATCCGGCCAGAAGCGGCAACACACCAGATCGAAGGCCCACGGGGTGTACCGCTGTGGAACCTCTCTTCGATACTCTGGGTCCGGCCGTGTGGCACATGCCCCGGGTCCGGCCCCATCGCGGGCCGCACCACCGACTGTGACCGTCCGCCCCGGCCGGGGCCCGCGGCCCGCTCCCCACCCTCGCACCGACGCGCTTCGCGCCGCCCGATTTCCCCAGGAGAGTCCACCGCATGGCCGGTCCTGCGTTCCGTGCCGCCGCCGTCCGGGTCCGGGTTCCCGCGACCAGCGCCAACCTCGGTCCGGGCTTCGACGCCTTCGGGCTCGCGCTGGGTCTGTACGACGACGTGGTCGTCCGGGTCGCCGACTCCGGGCTCTCCGTCGACATCGCCGGCGAGGGTGCCGACACCCTTCCGCGCGACGAGCGCCATCTGCTGGTCCGCTCGATGCGCGCCGCCTTCGACCGCCTCGGCGGCCAGCCGCGCGGCCTGGAGGTGGTCTGCGCCAACCGGATACCGCACGGCCGCGGCCTGGGCTCCTCCTCCGCCGCGATCTGCGCCGGGATCGTCGCCGCCCGCGCCGTCACCATCGGCGGCCCGTCCGCCCTGGACGACGACGCCCTGCTGGCCCTCGCCTCCGAGCTGGAGGGCCACCCGGACAACGTGGCGGCCTGTCTGCGGGGCAACTTCACCGTGGCGTGGACCGAGGAGGACACCGCCCGGGCGATCGCCCTGGAGCCGTCCGCCGAGGTCGTCCCGGTGGTGTTCGTCCCGGCCGCCGAGGTGCTCACCGAGACCGCCCGCGGCCTGCTGCCGCGGACCGTCCCGCTGGCCGACGCCGCCGCCAACGCCGGCCGGTCCGCCCTGCTGGTCGAGGCGCTGACCCGGCGCCCGGACCTGCTGCTGGCCGCCACCGAGGACCGGATCCACCAGGACTACCGGGCCTCCGCGATGCCGGACAGCGCCGCGCTGGTGGCCGCGCTGCGCGCCGAGGGCGTGCCCGCGGTGATCTCCGGCGCCGGCCCGACCGTGCTCGCGCTCACCGACGAGTCCGGCGTGCAGAAGGTCCTGGGCTTCGCCGGCGACCACGGCCACGGCGGCCCGGCGTTCGCCGCGCACCGGCTCGAACTCGACCGGACCGGCGCCGCAGTGCTCCCGCTGGGCGTCTGAGCAGGCCGTTCGGGCCGGACCGTCCGGACACGATTGGCAACCGCAAGGCTGGGGAATGTCTGAGGGGGTCGGTAGTGTTAACCTCATTGCTGCACCAGGTGCCCTCCGGGGCTCGGTGCGCCGCGTCCCGATCCCAGCACTCCGCACCAGTGGAGTCCCGGCGATGTACGGGGCGACGATTCTCCGGGAGCCCACCGCAGCGCGTACGCAGCCTGCCTGCGCGACTTGCGGTCGCATCCCGAAGCCGTGACGGCACCTGACTCCCACCCGCGGCCTCCCACCTAGAGGCCAGGACGGGCGGAGCACGGGCCACCGTCACGCGACGGGGGCCCGGGATTCGCAGGCAGCGTGGGGGCACCTCCCGGCCGGCGGCCGGGGGGAGGGTCGGTACTCGACCGTCCCGCCACGCCACTCAGCACCACCGTGCTTCAAAGCACCGCACCTCGCAGCTCTCCTCCGACTGGCACCCAGCGCCATTCGGGGGACCACCGCCTCGGACCGACGCAGTCGAGCGTTGGTCAGGACAGCACAACCGGTCGCCGAGCCAGACAGGCCGACGTCCGCTCCAGGGAAGGACCCTTAGTGAGCGACACCACCGATCTGATGGGCGCGCGCCCGGACGCCGACGCGTCGGACGCCGCCGCCGCCCCTGCGGCCCCGGCGCGGCGCCGCCGTACCGCCGCCGCGGGCCTGGACGGCATGGTCCTGGCCGAGCTGCAGAAGCTCGCCGCGGACCTGGGCATCACCGGTACCGGGCGCATGCGCAAGAGCCAGCTGATCGAGACCATCAAGGAGAAGAGCGGCGGCGACCCGCTGCTCGCCGGCACCACTGCCGCTCCGGCCGCCAAGCGCACCGCGAAGGCCGAGACCGCCGAGCCGGCCGAGAAGCCGGCCCGCCGGACCACCAAGGCCGCCGCCCGGGCCGAGGCCCCCGCCGCCGCCGAGGCGCAGGCCCAGATCGAGATCCCGGTCCAGGCCGCCGCCGAGACCGCCGCCCCCGCGCGCACCGAGCGCACCCGCCGCCGGGCCACCTCGGCCGCCGGCGCCCCGGCCGCCGAGAGCGCCGCCGAGGCGCCCGCCGCCGTGGTGACCGAGGCCAAGCCGGCCGAGGCCCGCACCGAGGGCGCCCGCGCGTTCGAGGGGCGCGAGGAGGGCCGCGAGACCCGTCGCGACCGCCGTGAGCGCCGCGAGCGCCGCGAGGGCGGCGAGCGCGAGGGCCGTCAGGAGGCCCCCGAGGCCCAGGCCGGTCAGGACGGCGAGGGCCGTGAGTCGCGCCGCGACCGCCGCAACCGCCGCGACCGCGCCGACCGCACCGAGCGTCCCCAGCAGCAGGGCGCCCAGGGCGAGGGCCAGCAGAGCCGCCAGAGCGGCCAGCAGGCCCAGCCGCAGGCGCAGCAGCAGGGCGGCTTCGAGGACGACGAGTACGGTGACGGCCGCCGCGGCCGCCGCGGGCGCTACCGCGACCGCCGGGGCCGGGGCCGCCGCGAGGGCTTCGAGACCGCCGGCACCGAGCCGCAGATCGGCGAGGACGACGTCCTGATCCCGGTCGCGGGCATCCTCGACATCCTCGACAACTACGCGTTCGTGCGCACCTCCGGCTACCTGCCGGGCCAGAACGACGTCTACGTCTCGCTCGCCCAGGTCCGCAAGAACGGCCTGCGCAAGGGTGACGCCATCACCGGTGCGGTGCGCCAGCCGCGCGAGGGCGAGCGCCGCGAGAAGTTCAACGCCATGGTGCGGCTGGACTCGGTCAACGGCATGGACCCGGAGAGCGGCCGCGGCCGTCCCGAGTTCAACAAGCTGACCCCGCTCTACCCGCAGGAGCGGCTGCGCCTGGAGACCGACCCGGGCGTGCTGACCACCCGGATCATCGACCTGGTGTCGCCGATCGGCAAGGGCCAGCGCGGTCTGATCGTCGCGCCGCCGAAGACCGGCAAGACGATGGTGCTGCAGGCGGTCGCCAACGCGATCACCCACAACAACCCCGAGTGCCACCTGATGGTCGTCCTGGTCGACGAGCGTCCGGAGGAGGTCACCGACATGCAGCGGTCGGTGAAGGGCGAGGTCATCTCCTCGACCTTCGACCGCCCGGCGGAGGACCACACCACCGTCGCCGAGCTGGCCATCGAGCGCGCCAAGCGCCTGGTGGAGCTGGGCCACGACGTGGTGATCCTGCTGGACTCGATCACCCGTCTGGGCCGCGCCTACAACCTGGCGGCGCCGGCCTCCGGCCGCATCCTGTCCGGCGGTGTCGACTCGACCGCGCTGTACCCGCCGAAGAAGTTCTTCGGTGCCGCGCGCAACATCGAGAACGGCGGCTCGCTGACCATCCTGGCCACCGCGCTGGTCGAGACCGGCTCGCGGATGGACGAGGTGATCTTCGAGGAGTTCAAGGGCACCGGCAACATGGAGCTCAAGCTCGACCGGAAGCTCTCGGACAAGCGCATCTTCCCGGCCGTCGACGTGGACGCCTCCAGCACCCGCAAGGAGGAGATCCTGCTCGGCGGCGAGGAGCTCGCCATCGTCTGGAAGCTGCGCCGGGTGCTGCACGCGCTCGACTCGCAGCAGGCGATCGAGCTGCTGCTGGACAAGATGAAGCAGACCAAGAGCAACGCCGAGTTCCTGATGCAGATCGCCAAGACGACCCCCGGGTCGGGCGACTGACCTCGCAGGGCGCGTCGAAGCACCCGGGCCCCGGACCGCGCGAGCGGTCCGGGGCCCGCTGCCGTGTCCGGCCGGTTTGTTCCAGACTCGGGACAGTTGGGGGGCTTTCCGGCGTCTTGTCCGATTTACTCTGGTCCGTATGGCCGAACACAAGAGGGTCCCGAGCCGCCGTCGCAAGCTCCTGCGTACGGCCGCGTGCGCCGTCGCCGCGCTCGCCGTCCTCGGGGCCGGCGCGGCCGGGTACGCCTACCTGCGGCTGGACGGCAACCTCAGGAGCGTCGACCTCGACGCCACCCTCGGCACCGCCCGCCCGCCGGCCGCCACCGACGGCTCCTTCAACCTCCTGGTGCTCGGCTCCGACTCGCGCTCCGGGGGCAACGCGGACCTCGCCGGCGGCGACACCGGCGGCACCGCCCGCTCGGACACCGCGATGGTGGTGCACGTCAGCCAGGACCACTCCCGCGCCGACGTGGTGTCCATCCCGCGCGACACCCTCGTCCCGCGCCCCGAGTGCACCGGCCCCGGGGGGAAGGCCGTGCCGGCCGCCAAGCGCGCCATGTTCAACAGCGCCTACGAGGCCGGCGGCGCCGCCTGCGCGGTGAAGACCGCGGAACAGCTGAGCGGGCTGCGGATGGACCACTACGTCGAGGTGGACTTCAACGGCTTCGCCCGGCTGGTGGACGCGATAGGCGGGGCCACCGTGACGACCACGGTGGCCATCCACGACAAGGACAGCGGCCTGGACCTCCCGGCCGGGGAGCACCACCTGGACGGGCAGCAGGCGCTCGCCTTCGTCCGCACCCGGCACGGCGTCGGCGACGGCAGCGACCTCGGCCGGATCGAACTCCAGAAGCAGATGGTCCGCTCGCTCCTCCAGCAGGCCGGGGGGACCGGGCTGTGGGCCAACCCGGTCAAGCTCTGGTCCGTCGGCGACACCCTGACCCGCTCGATCACCACCGACTCCGCGCTCGCCTCGGTCAACTCGCTGGTCGGACTCGCCCAGGAGCTCAAGGGCATCGGGCCGGACCGGCTCGCCATGGTCACCCTGCCGGTGACCGCCGCCCCCACGGACCGGGACCGCGTGGTCCAGCAGCAACCGCAGGCCGACCAGCTCTGGGCGGCCCTCAAGGCCGACCGGCCGGTGCCGGCGGAGGTGCTCGCCGCCCAGCCGCAGAACCCCGCCCAGGCCACCCCCACCGCCCCCGCCACGGCCCCGGCGAAGGCGCCCGCCAAGCGCCCCTGAGCGGCCCGGAATATCCGGCGGCGCCCCCCGGTTTGGGAAGAGGCGGCCGGTCCTGGCAGACTGGACCGTCGGTCCCGGTTCACGTGCGGCATTCCAGCCGCCGACCCGGTGCCCTCCCGAACACTAGGAGAACCCCTTGAAGCCCAACGTTCACCCCGAGTACGTGGTCACCCGCGTGACCTGCACCTGCGGTGCCGAGTTCACCACCCGCTCGACCGAGACCAGTGGCGAGATCCGCGCCGAGGTCTGCTCGCAGTGCCACCCGTTCTACACCGGCAAGCAGAAGATCCTCGACACCGGTGGCCGCGTGGCCCGCTTCGAGGCCCGCTTCGGCAAGCAGCACAGCGCGAAGGCCTAGCGCTCCCTCGGCGCCGGTCTCCCGGTGCCCCCGGACTCGTTCCGGGGGCGCCGGGGACCGGCGCCGTTCGCGTCCCCCCGCACCTCCGCGAACCCACCCCCGCACGACGATCCCCGGGAAGAAGGCCACCCCATGTTCGAGGCAGTCGAAGAGCTCCTCGTCGAGCACGCCGACCTCGAAGCGAGGCTGGCCGATCCGTCCGTCCACGCCGACCAGGCCAACGCCCGCAAGCTGGCCAAGCGGTACGCCGAGCTGACCCCGATCACCCGGGTCTACCGGCAGTGGAAGCAGGCCGGCGAGGACATCGAGGCCGCCCGCGAACTCGCCGCCGAGGAGCCGGAGTTCCTCTCCGAGGTGAAGGACGGCGAGGCCCGCCGCGAGGAGCTGACCGAGGAGCTGCGGCTGCTGCTCGTCCCGCGCGACCCGAACGACGACAAGGACGTCATCCTGGAGATCAAGGCGGGCGAGGGCGGCGAGGAGTCCGCGCTGTTCGCCGGCGACCTGCTCCGGATGTACCTGCGCTTCGCCGAGCGGATCGGCTGGAAGACCGAGATCATCGACTCCAACGAGTCCGACCTCGGCGGCTACAAGGACGTCTCGGTCGCCGTGAAGACCAAGGGCAACGCCGAGCCCGGCCAGGGCGTCTGGGCCCGGCTGAAGTACGAGGGCGGCGTGCACCGGGTGCAGCGCGTCCCGGCCACCGAGTCGCAGGGCCGCATCCACACCTCCGCGGCGGGCGTGCTGGTCACCCCCGAGGCCGAGGAGGTCGAGGTCGAGATCCTCGCCAACGACCTGCGGATCGATGTGTACCGCTCCTCCGGCCCCGGAGGCCAGTCGGTCAACACCACCGACTCCGCCGTCCGGATCACCCACCTGCCGACCGGTATCGTGGCGTCCTGCCAGAACGAGAAGAGCCAGCTGCAGAACAAGGAGCAGGCGATGCGCATCCTGCGTTCGCGGCTGCTGGCCGCCGCGCAGGAGGAGGCCGAGCGGGAGGCCTCGGACGCGCGCCGCAGCCAGGTCCGCACGGTGGACCGTTCCGAGCGGATCCGGACGTACAACTACCCGGAGAACCGCATCTCGGACCACCGCACGGGCTTCAAGTCGTACAACCTGGACCAGGTGCTGGACGGCGAGCTGAACGCCGTCATCCAGTCCTGCGTCGACGCGGACGCGGCGGCCAAGCTCGCCGCGGCCCAACAGAACTGACACCGGCGCCGGCGAGACCGACGTCGAGGCCGGAGAGCGGAAGCAAGGGGTCGTACGGATGAACCTGCTACTCGCGGAGGTGGCCCAGGCCACCCAGCGGTTGGCCGCGGCCGGCGTGCCGTCGCCGCGCTTCGACGCGGAGGAGCTCGCCGCCCACGTCCACAACGTCAAGCGCAGCCAGCTGCACACCGTCCAGGACGGTGACTTCGACGCCCGGTACTGGGAGGCCGTCGCCCGCCGCGAGGCCCGTGAGCCGCTCCAGCACATCACCGGCCGGGCCTTCTTCCGCTACCTCGAACTGGCGGTCGGGCCGGGCGTGTTCGTGCCCCGCCCGGAGACCGAGACGGTCGTCGAGTGGGCCATAGACGCGGTCCGCGAGATGGACGTCGCCGAGCCGCTGGTGGTCGACCTGTGCTCCGGCTCCGGCGCCATCGCGCTCGCCCTCGCCCAGGAGCTGCCGCGCTCCATCGTGCACGCCTTCGAGCTCGACGAGGGCGCACTGCCGTACACCCGGCGCAACATCGAGGCCTCGCCCGACCGCGCCCGGGTCACCCTGCACGAGGGCGACGCCACCCGGGCCTTCGAGGACGACCACGCCTGGGACGGCCGCTTCGACCTCGTCATCTCCAACCCGCCGTACATCCCGCTCACCGAGTGGGAGTACGTCGCGCCGGAGGCCCGTGACCACGACCCGCAGATGTCGCTGTTCTCCGGCGAGGACGGACTCGACACCATCCGCGGCATCGAGCGGGTCGCCGCCCGCCTGCTGCGCCCGGGCGGCGCCGTGGTCATCGAGCACGCCGACACCCAGGGCGGACAGGTCCCGTGGATCTTCAACGAGGAGGGCGGCTGGACCGACGCCGCCGACCACCGGGACCTCAACAACCGCCCCCGCTTCACCACGGCGCGCAAGGCGTCGCTGTGAACCACGCCATGAGCCCGTCCGGAAGGGGACCGCACCGATGAGCCGCCGCTACGACTGTGCCGACGCCGGGGACCGCGCAACCGGCCTGCGCGAGGCCGCCTCGGCCATCCGCCGGGGCGAACTCGTCGTGCTGCCCACCGACACCCTCTACGGGGTCGGCGCGGACGCCTTCTCGCCGGAGGCGGTGGGCGCCCTGCTCGCCGCCAAGGGCCGCGGCCGCAACATGCCCTCGCCGGTCCTGGTCGGCTCGCCGACCACCCTGCACGGCCTGGTCACCGACTTCTCCGAGCAGGCCTGGGAGCTCGTCGACGCCTTCTGGCCGGGCGGTCTCACCCTGGTCGCCAGGCACCAGCCCTCGCTGCGCTGGGACCTCGGCGACACCCGGGGCACCGTCGCCGTGCGGATGCCGCTGCACCCGGTCGCCATCGAGCTGCTGAACGTCACCGGCCCGATGGCCGTCTCCAGCGCCAACCGGACCGGCGGCCCGTCCCCGGCCACCTGCGACGAGGCCCAGCAGCAGCTCGGCGACGCCATCTCGGTCTACCTGGACGGCGGCACCGCCGACCACGCCCAGGCCTCGTCGATCGTCGACGTCACGGGCAAGGTGCCGGTGCTGCTGCGGGCCGGCGCCATCTCCGCCGAGCAGCTGAGGGAGGTCGTCCCCGACCTGGAGGCCGGCAGTTGACGGCCGCCTCCCTCCATGCCGGGCCCGGCATATCGCCGTACCTGAGCGTGGGCCCCAGGCCGCTGGACCACTTCCGGATCCTGTACGTCTGCACCGGCAACATCTGCCGGTCGCCGATCGCCGAGCGGCTCACCCGGCGTGAGCTGGACACCCGGCTCAACCCCCGGGTGGCCGGGCGGATCCTGGTGGAGTCGGCCGGCACCTGGGGCCATGTGGGCGCACCGATGGAGGAGCACGCCGCCACGGTGCTGGACGAGTACGGCGCCGACAGCGGCGGCTTCACCGGCCGCGAGCTGCTGGACGAGCACGTGGTCGAGGCCGACCTGGTGCTCACCGCGACCCTGGACCACCGGGCCCAGGTCATCTCGATGGGCCACGAGGCGGGGCTGCGCACCTTCACGCTGAAGGAGTTCACCCGGCTGGTCCGCACCATCGACCCGGGCACCCTGCCGGACCCCCGGCGCGGCGCGGACGTCACCGAACGCGCCCGCGCGCTGGTCCGCGCCGCCGCCTCGCTGCGCGGCTGGCTGCTGGCCGCCGACCCCGAGGCCGACGAACTGCACGACCCCTACGGCGCGCCGATCGGGATGTTCCGCAACTGCGGCGAGGAGATATTCCACGCCGTCGACCCGGTGGTCACCGCGCTGACCGGGGTCCGCGCACCGTAGCCGACGCGCCCACTCGGGCGGTGACCGGCCCGGGCGGGCGTGCCCCGGTACGCGCCGCCGTGCCGGGGCACCGAGGCGGTCCTACGCTGGAGGAATCCGACCCGACGCGCCCGGGAGCCCCGCCATGACCGTCACCGATGCAGCGATCGGCCCCGTCGACACCTCCGAGGCGCTCTCCGCGGCCCTCCACCGGGCCGATCCGCAGCTGGCCGACCTGCTGGCCGCCGAGGCCGAGCGGCGGGCCGAGACGCTCCAGCTGCTGGCGGGGGAGAACCTCACCACCCCGGCCGTCCTGGCGGCCCTCACCGGCCCGCTGATCGACAAGTACGCCGAGGGCTACCCCGGCCGCCGCCACCACACCGGCTGCGCGCTCGCCGACGCCGCCGAGCTGCTCGCGGTCGACCGGGCCCGGGAGCTGTTCGCCGCCCCGCACGCCAATGTGCAGCCGCGCTCCGGTACGTCCGCGATGCTGGCCGCCTACGCCGCGCTGCTGCGGCCCGGCGACGTGGTGCTCGCGATGTCGCTGGAGCACGGCGGCCACCTCAGCTGCGGCTCGCGGGCCAACTTCTCCGGCCGCTGGTTCGACTTCGTCGGCTACGGGGTGCGCCGCGAGGACGGCCTGATCGACCTCGACCAGGTGCGCGAGCTGGCCCTGCGCCACCGCCCGAAGGCGATCGTGGCCGGTTCCATCTCCTACCCGCGTCACCCGGACTGGGCCGCCTTCCGGGAGATCGCCGACGAGGCGGACGCCTACCTGGTGGCCGCGGCCGCGCAGACCACCGGCCTGATCGCGGCCGGCGCGGCGCCGTCCCCGGTGCCGTACGCGGACGTCACGGTGGCGGCCACCCACAAGCTGCTGCGCGGCCCGCGCGGGGGCCTGCTGCTGTGCACCGCGGAGCTGGCCGAGCGGGTCGACCGGGCGGTCTTCCCGTTCAGCCAGGGCGGCGCCGCGATGAACGAGGTGGCCGGCAAGGCCGTCGCGCTGGCCCAGGCCGCGACGCCCGCCTACCGCGCCTACGCGCACCGCGCGGTGGCCGGCGCGCGGGTGCTCGCGGAGGGGCTCGCGCAGGCCGGGGCGCGCCCGCTGACCGGCGGGACCGACACCCACCTGGTGACGGCCGACGTCGCTCCGCTCGGGGTCACCGGCGCCGAGGCGGAGCGCCGCTGCGCGGCCGCCGGGCTGCTGCTCGGCAAGTGCGCGCTGCCGTACGACGAGGCGCCGCCCGCCGAGGCCTCCGGGATCCGGCTCGGCACCGGCACGGTGACCTCGCAGGGCATGGGCGAGGCGGAGCTGGCGGAGATCGCCGGGCTGATCGGACGGCTGCTCGTCCGGGGCGCGGACGTCCGGGTGGGGGAGCGGGTGCGGGAGCTGGCGCGGGCCTTCGCCGGGCGCCGGTGAACGGCTGTCCGAATCTCCTGCCCGGCAGGGCGAACCGCGATGCGCGCCCCCGGCGTCGGACTCAATAAGGTGTGTGCCGTGGCGACGCACCTCGAACCCCGGACAGGCACGGGAGTACCTTCGGTACCCACCCGTCGGACAGTGCTGCAGGAGGCCAGTGGTGCGTGAGTATCTGCTGGTGCTGTTCTGCACCGCGGCCGTCACCTACCTGCTGACCGGCCCGGTCCGGAAGTTCGCCATCGCGGCGGGGGCGATGCCCCCGGTCCGCGCCCGCGACGTGCACCGCGAGCCCACCCCCCGGCTCGGCGGCATCGCGATGTTCGGCGGACTCTGCGCGGGCATCCTGGTCGCCTCCCAGCTGGACAACCTGAGCAAGGTGTTCTCCCAGGGCACCGACATCCGGGCGCTGCTCTCCGGCGCCGGCATCATGTGGCTGCTCGGCGTGCTGGACGACAAGTGGGGCGTGGACGCCCTGGTGAAGCTCGGCGGCCAGATGATCGCCGCCGGCGTGATGGTCTGGCAGGGCGTCACGGTGATCACCCTGCCGGTGCCGGGTGTCGGGCCGGTCGCGGTCAGCCCCACCCAGGGCATGGTCATCTCGGTGGTCATGGTCGTCGTCATGGTCAACGCGGTGAACTTCATCGACGGCCTGGACGGCCTGGCGGGCGGCATGGTCTGCATCGCCGCGATGGCCTTCTTCCTGTACTCCTACCGGCTCTGGTACGGCTACACGATCACCGACGCCGCCCCCGCCGTGCTGTTCAGCGTGCTGCTGATCGGCATGTGTCTGGGCTTCCTGGCGCACAACATGCACCCGGCCCGGATCTTCATGGGCGACTCCGGGTCGATGATGCTCGGCCTGATGCTGGCCGTCGCCGCGATCTCCATCACCGGCCGGGTCGACCCCGACCTGATCACCAGCGAGCTGGGCTCGCAGACCGCCACCGTGCACGCCCTGGTGCCGATCTACATCCCGCTGCTGCTGCCGCTGACGGTCATCGCGCTGCCGCTGGCGGACCTGCTGCTCGCGGTGGTCCGCCGCACCTGGGCGGGCCAGTCCCCGTTCGCCGCCGACAAGCGGCACCTGCACCACCGACTGCTCCAGGTCGGCCACTCGCACAGCCGCGCCGTACTGATCATGTACTTCTGGGCCGCGCTGATCGCGTTCGGGACCGTCGCCTTCTCGGTCACCAACACCGGCCGCACCGTCGTCCTCACGCTGGCCGGGCTCTGCCTGGTCGGCCTGGTGGTGCTGCTCACCCCGCGGTTCCGGCCGCGGGCCCCGCGCGCGGTGCAGGCCTTCGTGCCGCCGCGCTACCGCCGCCGCCCGGCGGCCCGGACCGCCGGGCCGGTTGCGCACGGTGCCCGGACCGCGGAGGGCGAGGGGAGCGGGGAGCGCGGGGAGCTCACCGCCGAGTCGGCCGGTCGTGCGGCCTCCGAACCGATGGCCGAACTGTCGGCCGAGGACAAGCGCCTGCTCGGCGGGGTGCCGAAGGGATCGTCGGCGATCACCGGACGGGGCCACGGCAACGGCCGCGGCCGCTAGCGGAGGTGATGGCCCGTCAACCCCCGTCACCCGTTCGGCGGCACCCTTGGGCCGCCGGTGTGACAGGTGCCACACATTCATGGTAAAGCTCTCATCAAATAGTTTGTGATACCGTTCACGAGTACCGAGAACACGCCGAAAGACCTGACAGGTGGATGACTTCCGTCCCTGGCGGGTCTCCCTCGACGGGCTCGCCGTCGAGCGGCCGGCCCGCGGCGGTTCCGGTCCGGTGTCCCCACCGCGCTTCTCGCCCGTCCCCCCGCCACATCGACATGCCGCCGGAGTTGCCGACATGCCGTCCAACGACGCCCGGATCCTCCGGGGCGCCGCGATCCCCACTGCGGCCGCCGGAGTCATCGCGATGGCGATCTCCTTCGCCGTCGCCGGGGGCAAGGGCCTGCTCGGAGCACTCTTCGGCGCCCTGCTGGTGATGGCCTTCTTCACCTTCGGGCAGGTCGCCCTCGACCGGCTGACCAGGTCGAACCCCCAGATCATGATGGCCGCCGCGCTGCTGGTGTACACCACGCAGATCCTGCTGGTCGGCATCGTGCTGGCGGTCTTCAAGGACACCGAACTCTTCAACCGGCAGGCCTTCGCCTTCACGCTGCTCGGCTGCGCGCTGATCTGGACCGGGTTCCAGGTGCGCGGCGCCCTGAAGGCCAAGACCTTCTACGTCGACCCCGAAGCCTCTGAAAAGAAGGCCGAGAAGCCGTCCGACAAGGGGCGTCAACAGTGACGACGCCCCACTGTCCCCCCAACGAGGGGGGCGGTGTTTATGCCGCGCTGACGGGCTGCTATCGTCCGTCGCAACAACGGAGTACGGGAAGAGGCCTGGTCTGTCCGCACGGCGGACCGATCGCCCCCCGGATCCGCGCAGTCTTCGATGATCCCGCTTCGGTGCAGCGCACTGACGCGCGGGGTCGGCGAGAAACCCATCAAGTTCCAGTGCCGCTCCGTGGTCGCAGGCCACGCCGACACAGCGAGGTTGCCGTAACCATGCGTCACGACGAAGGAGTCCGTGGTGAGTGCTGAACTCACGTCCCTCGCCTCAGGCAGTTGCCACTTCGGGGACGCTGGCTGCGGCTTCCCGGCCCCGGGCCTGAACGAGTTCCAGTTCGAGCCGATTTTCTCGATCGGCAGCTTCGAGTTCAACAAGCCGATGCTGCTGTCGATCATCGTGGCCGCGCTGGTCGTGGTGTTCTTCTGGGCCGCGTTCGCCAAGCCGAAGCTGGTCCCGGGCAAGCTGCAGCTGGTCGGTGAGATCGGCTACGACTTCGTCAAGCGCTCCATCGTGCTGGAGACGATCGGCAAAAAGGGCGAGAAGTACGTCCCGATGCTGGTCTCGATGTTCTTCTTCGTGTGGCTGCTGAACATCATGTCGGTCATCCCGTTCGCCCAGTTCCCGGTGACGGCGGCGATCGCGTTCCCGGCCGGTCTGGCCGCGGTCGTGTGGATCACCTACATGACGCTGACCTTCAAGAAGCACGGCTTCGTCGGCGGTCTCAAGAACCTCTGCTGGCCCTCGGGCATCCCCGGCTGGGTCATGTTCATCCTGGTGCCGATCGAGTTCTTCTCGAACATCTTCGTGCGCCCGTTCACGCTCGCGGTCCGAGCCTTCGCGAACATGTTCGCCGGCCACCTGCTGATCGTGATGTTCTCCATCGCCTCCTGGTACCTGCTCAGCCCGACCCTGGGCGCGCTGTACGGCTCGGCCTCGTTCGTCGTCGCCGTCGGCCTGACCGCCTTCGAGCTGCTGGTCCAGTTCCTGCAGGCCTACATCTTCGTGATGCTGGCCAGCAGCTACATCGCCGGTGCGCTGGAAGAGGCGCACTGAGCCAGGGGCTGCGGCCCTCCCCGAACCACCCCCCGGAACGCCCGGTGGCCAATCACCACCGGATCACCATCCCCGCAAAGGACACATTGCAATGAGCATGCTCGCTGAGGTCGGCGTCTACGGTTCCGTCGCTTCCATCGGCTACGGCCTCGCCGCGATCGGCCCCGGCATCGGTGTCGGTCTCATCTTCGGTAACGGTGTCCAGGCCATGGCCCGTCAGCCCGAGGCCGCCGGCCTGATCCGTTCCAACATGTTCATCGGCTTCGCGCTGACCGAGGCGCTCGCCCTCATCGGCATCGTCATGCCGTTCGTCTTCGGCCAGGGCCCCAAGTAATCCCGGCGTAGACCCTTCGAGGAAGGTCCAGATATGAGCATCGCGGCTCACCTCGCGGAGGAGGGGGAGATCATGAACCCCCTTCTGCCCGCATGGCCCGAGATCATCATCGGCCTGCTCTGCTTCTTCATCGTCTTCGGGATCCTCGGCAAGAAGCTCCTCCCCAGCATCGAGAAGGTGCTGTCGGAGCGCCGGGACGCGATCGAGGGCGGCATGGAGCGCGCCGAGGCCGCTCAGGCCGAGGCCCAGGCCACGCTTGAGCAGTACCGTGCGGAGCTCGCCGAGGCGCGTCACGAGGCTGCTCGCATCATCGAGCAGGCTCGCGAGCAGGGCGCCGCCCAGCTCGCCGAGATGCGCGAGGAGGGCCAGCGCCAGCGCGAGGCCATCGTCGCCGCCGGCCACGCCCAGATCGAGGCCGACAAGAAGCAGGCGACCGCCGCCCTGCGCCAGGACGTGGGCTCGCTGGCCACCCAGCTGGCGTCCCGCATCGTGGGCGAGTCCCTTGAGGACCACGCGCGGCAGAGCGGTGTCGTCGACCGCTTCCTGGACGAGCTGGAGGCCAAGGCCGCCGTTGCTCAGGGTGCGGCCAAGTGATCGGCGCCAGCCGCGAGGCTCTGGCCGCCGGGCGGCAGAACCTGGAGAGCCTGACCGACTCCACCTCGGTGGACGCGGCCAAGCTCGCCGAGGAGCTCACCGCCGTCACGACCCTGCTGGACCGTGAGGTGTCGCTCCGCCGCGTTCTGACCGACCCCTCCCGGTCGGGCCAGGACAAGGCGCAGCTGGTCTCCTCGCTGCTGACCGGCCAGGTGTCCGGCGAGACGGTCGACCTGGTGTCCGGCCTGGTCCGGTCCCGCTGGTCGGGCGCCCGCGACCTGGTGGACGCCACGGAGCAGCTGGCCGCGTACGCCGAGGTCATCGCGGCCGACAAGGCCGGTGCCCTGGACGACGTCGAGGACGAGCTCTTCCGGTTCGGCCGGGTGGTGAGCGGCTCGCACGAGCTGCGCTCCGCGCTGACCGAGCCCAAGGCCGGCGCCGTCGCCAAGACGGCCCTGATCAAGAAGCTGCTCGGCGGCCGCGCCAACGCGGGCACCGTGCGGCTGGTCACCAGCCTGGTCACCACGCCGCGTGGCCGTAGCCTGGAGCAGGGGCTGGAGTCCTACTCCAAGCTCGCCGCGGCCCGGCGCGACCGCGTGGTGGCCCAGGTCACCACCTCGGTGCCGCTGTCGGACGGCCAGAAGGAGCGCCTGTCGGGCGCCCTCGGCCGGCTGTACGGCCGCCGGGTCCACCTGAACATCGACATCGACCCCGAGGTCGTCGGCGGTGTCCGGGTGCAGATCGGTGACGAGATCATCGACGGCACGGTGTCGAGCCGCCTTGAGGGCGCTCGTCAGTCGCTCGAAGGCTGAGCACCCGAGCAGCACATCCGACCCTCGGTCGGGAAACCGGCTCCACCGGAGTCGGGAAAACGTACGGCCGGTTCATACGACCCGGCCGAGAGTCGAGTACTTGCGGCCCTCAATGGCGGGCCGAGGATCGCAAACTAGGAGAGCAGGGAAGCCTGATGGCGGAGCTTACGATCCGTCCGGAGGAGATCCGGGACGCGCTGGCCGACTTTGTCCAGTCGTACCAGCCGGACGCCGCCTCTGTGGAAGAGGTCGGCACGGTCACTGACGCGGCGGACGGCATCGCCCATGTCGAGGGTCTGCCCTCGGTCATGGCGAACGAGCTGCTGAAGTTCGAGGACGGCACCCTCGGCCTCGCGCTGAACCTCGACACCCGCGAGATCGGTGTCGTCGTCCTCGGTGAGTTCGGCGGCATCGAGGAGGGCCAGACGGTGCGCCGCACCGGAGAGGTCCTCTCCGTCCCCGTCGGCGACGGCTACCTCGGCCGCGTCGTGGACCCGCTGGGCAACCCGATCGACGGCCTGGGCGACATCGCCTCGACCGGCCGTCGCGCCCTGGAGCTCCAGGCTCCGGGCGTCATGGCCCGCAAGTCGGTCAAGCAGCCGCTGCAGACCGGCATCAAGGCCATCGACGCGATGACCCCGATCGGCCGTGGCCAGCGTCAGCTGATCATCGGTGACCGCCAGACCGGCAAGACCGCGGTGGCCGTCGACACGATCATCAACCAGCGCGACAACTGGCGCTCGGGCGACCCGGAGAAGCAGGTCCGCTGCATCTACGTCGCCGTGGGCCAGAAGGGCTCCACCATCGCGTCCGTCCGTGGCGCCCTGGAGGAGGCCGGCGCGCTGGAGTACACCACCATCGTGGCCGCTCCCGCCTCCGACCCGGCCGGCTTCAAGTACCTCGCCCCGTACACCGGCTCGGCCATCGGCCAGGAGTGGATGTACGACGGCAAGCATGTCCTGATCATCTTCGACGACCTGTCGAAGCAGGCCGAGGCCTACCGCTCCGTCTCCCTGCTGCTGCGCCGCCCGCCGGGCCGCGAGGCCTACCCGGGTGACGTCTTCTACCTGCACTCCCGTCTGCTGGAGCGCTGCGCCAAGCTGAACGACGCCCTCGGCGGCGGCTCGATGACCGGTCTGCCGATCATCGAGACCAAGGCCAACGACGTCTCGGCGTACATCCCGACCAACGTCATCTCCATCACCGACGGCCAGTGCTTCCTGGAGTCCGACCTGTTCAACGCCGGCATCCGCCCGGCCGTGAACGTCGGTATCTCGGTCTCCCGCGTCGGTGGCTCCGCCCAGATCAAGGCCATGCGCTCGGTCGCCGGCCGTCTGCGTCTGGACCTCGCCCAGTACCGCGAGCTGGAGGCCTTCGCCGCCTTCGGTTCCGACCTGGACGCGGCCTCCAAGGCCCAGCTGGAGCGCGGTGCGCGCATGGTCGAGCTGCTGAAGCAGGGCCAGTACCAGCCGTTCCCGGTCGAGGAGCAGGTCGTCTCCATCTGGGCCGGCACCAACGGCAAGCTGGACGACGTCCCGGTCGCCGAGATCCGCCGCTTCGAGCGCGAGTTCCTGGACTACGTCCGCCTGCAGCACAAGGACCTGCTCGCCGGCATCGTCGAGACCGGCCTGCTGGCCGACGGCACCGTCGACGCGCTGACGAAGGCCATCGAGTCCTTCAAGGCGGGTTACCAGACCGCTGACGGCAAGCTGCTCTCCGAGCAGGCCTGAGTCCGGTAGCGAGGGAAAGGACGTAACGACCCATGGGAGCACAGCTTCGGGTCTACAAGCGCCGGATCCGCTCTGTCACCGCGACGAAGAAGATCACCAAGGCGATGGAGATGATCTCCGCGTCGCGCATCGTCAAGGCGCAGCGCGCGGTGGCCGCCTCCACTCCGTACGCCGATGAGCTCACCCGGGCGGTGACGGCGGTGGCCACCCGGTCCAACGCCAAGCACCCGCTCACCACCGAGAACCCGAGCGCCTCGCGCGCCGCGGTCCTGCTGATCACGGCGGACCGCGGTCTGGCGGGCGGCTACTCGACCAACGCCATCAAGGCCGCGCTGACGCTCTCCGAGCGCCTGCGCGCCGAGGGCAAGGACGTGGTGACGTACATCGTCGGCCGCAAGGGCGTCTCGTACTACGGGTTCCGCAACCTCGCGGTCGAGAGCTCGTGGACGGGCTTCTCCGACAAGCCGACCTACGGCGACGCGAAGACGGTGGCGTCCGAGCTGATCGAGGCCTTCACGGCGGAGACCGGCGGCGTGGACGAGCTCCACCTGATCTCGACCGAGTTCGTGTCCATGCTGACGCAGAACGCGGTCGAGGCGCGGCTGCTGCCGCTGAAGCTGGACGAGGTCCAGCTCAGCGACCAGAAGCCGGCCAAGTCGGAGATCTTCCCGCTGTACGACTTCGAGCCGTCGGCGGAGGGCGTCCTGGACGCGCTGCTGCCGCGGTACGTCGAGAGCCGGATCTACAACGCGCTGCTGCAGTCGGCCGCCTCCGAGCACGCCGCCCGCCGCCGCGCCATGAAGAGCGCGACGGACAACGCCGGCGAGCTCATCAAGTCGCTCACGCGGCTTGCCAACTCGGCCCGTCAGGCCGAGATCACCCAGGAAATCAGCGAGATCGTCGGTGGCGCCAACGCCCTGGCCGACGCTAGCGCGGGGAGCGAATGAGTATGACCACCACTGTTGAGCCGACCACGGCGACGGGCCGCGTCGCGCGGGTCATCGGCCCGGTCGTCGACGTGGAGTTCCCCGTCGACGCCATCCCGGACATGTTCAACGCCCTGCACGTCGAGGTGGACAACCCCGACGGCTCGGGCAAGAAGACCCTGACCCTTGAGGTCGCCCAGCACCTCGGCGACGGCCTGGTCCGCGGCATCTCGATGCAGCCGACCGACGGTCTGGTCCGTGGCTCGCAGGTCACCGACACGGGTGCCGCGATCTCGGTTCCGGTCGGCCAGATCACCAAGGGCAAGGTCTTCAACGCCCTCGGCGACGTGCTGAACGTGGACCAGGCGGAGTTCGACAAGCAGGTCGAGGTCCGCTGGCCGATCCACCGCAAGGCCCCGGAGTTCAAGGACCTTGAGTCCAAGACCGAGATGTTCGAGACCGGCATCAAGGTCATCGACCTCCTCACCCCGTACGTCCAGGGTGGCAAGATCGGTCTGTTCGGTGGTGCCGGTGTCGGCAAGACCGTTCTGATCCAGGAGATGATCTACCGCGTCGCCGAGAACTTCGGTGGTGTGTCGGTGTTCGCCGGTGTCGGCGAGCGCACCCGTGAGGGCAACGACCTCATCGACGAGATGGTCGACTCGGGCGTTCTGGACAAGACCGCGCTGGTCTTCGGCCAGATGGACGAGCCGCCGGGCACCCGTCTGCGCGTCGCGCTCTCCGCGCTGACCATGGCGGAGTACTTCCGCGACGTCGAGAAGCAGGACGTGCTCCTCTTCATCGACAACATCTTCCGGTTCACCCAGGCCGGTTCCGAGGTGTCGACCCTGCTCGGCCGCATGCCCTCCGCGGTGGGTTACCAGCCGAACCTGGCCGACGAGATGGGCCTCCTGCAGGAGCGCATCACCTCGACCCGCGGTCACTCGATCACCTCGATGCAGGCGATCTACGTCCCCGCGGACGACCTGACCGACCCGGCGCCGGCCACCACCTTCGCCCACCTGGACGCGACCACCGTTCTGTCGCGTCCGATCTCGGAGAAGGGCATCTACCCGGCCGTCGACCCGCTGGACTCCACGTCCCGCATCCTCGACCCGCGGTACATCGCGCAGACCCACTACGACACGGCCGTCCGTATCAAGGGGATCCTGCAGAAGTACAAGGACCTCCAGGACATCATCGCGATCCTCGGTATCGACGAGCTGTCCGAGGAGGACAAGGTCACGGTCCACCGTGCCCGCCGCATCGAGCGCTTCCTCTCGCAGAACACCTACGTGGCGAAGCAGTTCACCGGTGTCGAGGGCTCGACCGTTCCGCTGTCGGAGACCATCGAGGCCTTCAACGCGATCGCGGACGGCAAGTACGACTCCGTCCCGGAGCAGGCCTTCTTCATGTGCGGTGGCATCGAGGACCTGGAGAAGAACGCCGCCGAGCTGGCGAAGAAGTAGTCCGGCCGGTAGCAGCCGAGCGTGACCGCGAGGGGTGGGCCCCAACCCTGGGACCCACCCCTCGCGTCGCATCGGCTGTGATTCCGGTCAAATCCGTGCCGCCGGTTTCATGCCGGGGGCGCGGGCCCGTTATTCTTACCGAAACTCCCGAGTAATCGGGCGTTGCATGAGCCTAGGAGCCCACGTTGGCTGAGCTGCACGTCGAGCTGGTCGCAGCCGACCGCAAGGTGTGGTCCGGTGCGGCCACCATCGTCGTCGCCCGTACGGCCTCCGGTGACACCGGCATCATGCCGGGTCACACCCCGGTGCTGAGCGTGCTGGAGACCGGTCCGGTCACCATCCGCACCACGGACGGCGGCACCGTGATCGCCGCGGTGCACGGCGGCTTCATCTCCTTCGCCGACAACAAGCTGTCTCTGCTCGCGGAGATCGCCGAGCTGGCGGACGAGATCGACGTCGCACGCGCCGAGCGCGCACTGGAGAAGGCCAAGTCGGACCTGGACGCGCACGCCGAGCGTCGCGCCGAGGTCCGCCTGTTCGCGGCGCGCGGCCTCAAGGCCCACGCCTGAGTGCGCCGGACCCCGCCCGAGCGGGGTCGACCGACGGTCCCGGGGACGCGCGAGCGTGACCCCGGGACTGTCGTCTCAGTTGGTAGGTCAACGCGGTCGCTGGTACGGCCGACACGGGGAACGCGGGTAGCGAGGAGGTAGGTGAGCATGGTCCTCGCCCTTGTGGTGTGTGCGGCGGTCGTGGCGCTCGGTGTGATCGGGCTGGTCGCGTTCGCGGTACGCCGCCGTGTGATCCAGCGGGTCGGTGGCACGTTCGACTGCAGCTACCGGCTCAAAATGCCGGCCGACGCCTCGACGCAGCCCGACCTCGACGAGAACGGCCAACCCACCCCGGCCCCGGTCCCGCAGACCGACGGCAAGGGGTGGGTTTTTGGTATCGGCCGGTACAGCGGCGATTCGATCGAGTGGTTCCGGGTCTTCTCCTACGCCCCGCGCCCGCGCAAGGTGCTGCCGCGCCGGGAGATCGAGGTGCTCGGCCGGCGCTACCCGGAGGGGCAGGAGGAGCTGGCCCTGCTCTCCGGCTCGGTGGTGCTGCGCTGCCTGCACAACGGCGCCCCGCTGGAGCTGGCGATGAGCGAGGACGCGCTCACCGGCTTCCTCGCCTGGCTGGAGGCGGCCCCGCCCGGGCAGCGGGTGAACGTCGCGTAACCTGCCCGGGCAGAGGGGCAGCGGCGGCCGGCCCGGCCGTTAGGCTGGCGGCATGGTCAATCTGACGCGCATCTACACCCGCACCGGCGACGACGGCACCACCGCGCTGGGCGACATGAGCCGCACGACCAAGACCGACCCGCGGCTGGTCGCGTACGCCGACACCAACGAGGCCAATGCCGCGATCGGCGTGGCGGTCGCGGCCGGCGCGCTGCCCGAGGACGTGGTCACCGTGCTGACCCGGGTGCAGAACGACCTCTTCGACGTCGGCGCCGACCTGGCCACCCCGGTGGTGGAGGACCCGCAGTACCCGCCGCTGCGGGTCGAGCAGTCCTACATCGACAAGCTGGAGGCGGACTGCGACCACTACCTGGAGACGCTGGAGAAGCTCCGCAGCTTCATCCTGCCCGGCGGCACTCCCGGCGCCGCCCACCTGCACCTGGCCTGCACGGTGGTGCGCCGGGCCGAGCGGGCGACCTGGGCGGCGATCGACGCGCACGGGGACACCGTCAACCCGCTGACCGCCAAGTACCTCAACCGGCTGTCCGACCTGCTGTTCATCCTGGCCCGCTCGGCCAACAAGGAGCGCGGCGACGTGCTCTGGGTGCCGGGCGAGAACCGCTGAGTCAGCGGTCCGCCCGCTCGGGGATCCGCCGCCCGACGATCCGGCCGTCCTCGACGATCGCGTCGGCCGGCGGCTGCTTCGGCCAGAGCGTGTAGCTGACGGCGATCGCGGTGTTCACCACCGCGGCGATGCCCAGCTTCCAGTACCACTGGTCGAAGACGGCGCTGCCGGGCGCGTCGGTGAACAGCCGCAGCACGGTGATCAGGGTGAGCGTGATCGCCACCGAGACCAGCGTGCGCCGGCAGACCGCCCACTCGTAGCGGCTGCGCCCGCGGCCGTACTTGGGCGCGGGCAGCGGCTTCGGGCCGCCGGCGAAGCGGTGCAGGAAGCGGGCGTCGGCCCAGCGGACCACCGACGGGCCGTAGCCGACCGAGAAGCCCAGGTAGCTCGCGGCCAGCGCGTGCGTCCAGGAGGCGGTGGCGCCGCCGCGCAGGTCGAGGAAGGTGAGCAGGAAGAGCACCAGGTCCGTCACGGGCAGCCCGACCAGCAGGACGGTGCTCACCCTGCGCAAGCGCAGCAGGTAGCGGGTGGCGAGGCCCAGCGCGAGGAGCAGCCAGAAGGCGATCTCGGCGGCGACGATCAGGGTGACGATCATGGTCTCCTCCGGGAGTGGGTGACGCTTCCAGGCTCCCGGAGCACCCCCCGCGCGCGCGTCGTCGCCGGGGACGGGCCCCGGCTGCACCTTTCGATGTACCCGCTCTCCTCCCGGCACCGGAGCCGGGCGGCGGCGCCGGGATGATCTGATGGGGGGCGTGCGCAGACCGACACCCACCCCACGGCAGGTCGACGCGGGCATCGCGCTCGCCGGCCTGCTCGGCGGGCTGCTGCTGATCGCCTTCCAGGTGTACGACCACTCCTCGGCCGTCCCGCGCTGGCAGGTGCTGCCGGCCCTGCTGGCGATGGCGGGGCTGGAGCTCGTCCGGCGGACCAGGCCGGTGCTGGTCGCGGTGCTCGGCGGACTGGTCTTCGCCGGGAGCATCTTCTCCGGCGCGCTGCTGGCGACCACCATGATGTACACCGACCTGCTCTACGCGGCGGTGGTCTACGGCCCCCGCCGGATGTCGCCGGTGCTGCACGCCACCGGCACCGCCTCGGTGCTGGTGCTGACCACCCTGACGCTGGTGTACGACCAGCCGGCGACCGCCGTCACGGTGGCCGTGATCACCGTGCTGATCTTCCTGGGCCCGCTGTGGACCGCCGACAGCGTGCGCAAGCACCGCCAGGAGGCGGAGACCCAGCGGCTGCGGGCGGAACAGACCGCGCTGCTCTCGGAGATGGACCGGCGCGAGGCGGTGGTCGCCGAACGGGCGCGGATGGCGCGCGAGTTGCACGACGTGGTGGCGAACCACCTCTCGGCGATCGCGATCCACGCGACCGGGGCGCAGTCGGTGGCGCGGCGTCAGCGGCGGCCGGCGGACGACCCGGTGGTCGAGGTGCTCGGGGTGATCCGGGAGAACAGCGTCCAGGGACTGGCCGAGATGCGCCGCATCGTCGGGCTGCTGCGGGACAGCGGCGGCGGCGAGGCCGACGAGTCCTACGCGGCGCCGGACCTCGCGGCGGTGGACGCGCTGCTCGCCAAGGCGCGGGCGGCCGGGCGGGACGTCGGGCTGGACTTCGTGCTGGCCGAGCGGGGCGAGCGCGGCGGCCTGCCGGTGCCGGTGGAGCTGGCCGCGTACCGGATCGTGCAGGAGTCGCTGACCAACGCGCTCAAGCACGCCGGTCCGGGGGAGGTGCGGGTGCTGCTGGACTTCCGCCCGGAGGAGCTGCGGATCGCCGTGGACAGTCCGTTCCGCCGGGGTGCGGGGCAGGCGCTGCCGGGCGCCCGGGCCGGGCTGGTCGGCATGGCGGAGCGGGCCTCGCTGCTGGGCGGCAGCTTCGAGGCCGGCCCGGGAGAGGACTGCTGGAGCGTGCGCGCGGTGCTGCCGCGGACGCTGACGACGGAGGAAGGAGCGGGGCGGGCATGACGATCCGGGTGCTGGTCGCGGAGGACCAGGCGGCGGTGCGGGCGGCGCTGGTGATGATCCTGCGGGCCGAACCCGGTCTGGAGGTGGTCGGGCAGGCCGCGGACGGCGAGGAGGCCGTCCGGCTGGCCCTGGAGCTGCGGCCGGACGTGGTCCTGATGGACGTGCAGATGCCCCGGCTGGACGGCGTCTCGGCGACCCGGCAGGTGGTGGCGGCCGGGGCGGCGCAGGTCCTGGTGCTGACCACCTTCGACCTGGACGAGTACGTCTACGGCGCGTTGCGGGCCGGGGCGGCCGGGTTCCTGCTGAAGGACCTGGAGGCGGACACCCTGGTCGAGGGCATCCGCACGGTGGCCCGCGGGGACGGCATGCTGGCGCCCTCGGTGACCCGGCGGCTGATCGGCACCTTCGCCCGCCCGGACCGGGCGGTGGGGCCGGAGGTGCGGGCGGCGGTGGAGGGGCTGACGCCGCGCGAGCGGGAGGTGCTGGCCTGCATCGGCGCCGGTCTGTCGAACGGTGAGATCGCCGGTCGGCTGGAGATGGCCGAGGCGACCACCAAGACGCACGTCAGCCGGATCCTGGCGAAGCTGCGGCTGCGCAGCCGGGTACAGGCGGCGATCCTCGCCCAGGACCTCGGGCTGATGATCTGATCGACTGATTTGCTCACGTGACCAGGTCGGTCACAGATCACACCCTCGGATGGCACCACGCGCCCCGTCCGGGGGCTAGAGTCCGGCCCATGAGCGATGCGGCTCGGTGGGCGACCCCTGCCTTGAGCCGCCTTCAGGGCCCGCCCAGCGGGGCGGCGACGGCATCGGGAGTCCCAGCCATGAGCAGTGCGTCCAGCAAGCAGATCGCCGTGATCGGTGCCGGCCTGATGGGCGCCGGCATCGCCCAGGTCTCCGCCCAGGCCGGGCACCCGGTGGTCCTGCGCGACGTGACCGAGGAGGCGCTGCGGCGCGGCCTCGACGGCATCCGCGCCTCGTACGACAAGTTCGTCTCCAAGGGGAAGCTCACCGCCGAGGACGCCGAAGCGGCGCTCGGCCGGATCACCACCACCACCGACCTGGGCGCGGTCGCCGGGGCCGACCTCGTGGTCGAGGCCGTCTTCGAGCAGCTGGACGTCAAGGAGGGCGTCTTCAGGGAGCTCGACAAGCTCGCCAAGGACGGCGCGGTGCTCGCCTCCAACACCTCCGCCATCCCGATCACCCGGATCGCCGCCGCCACCTCCCGCCCCGAGTCGGTCGTCGGCGTGCACTTCTTCTCGCCGGTGCCGCTGATGAAGCTGGTCGAGCTGGTGCGCGGCTACAAGACCAGCGACGCGACGCTGGCCGCCGCCCGTGCCTTCGCCGAGGGCGTCGGCAAGGAGGTCGTGGTGGTCAACCGCGACGTGGCCGGTTTCGTCACGACCCGTCTGATCACCGCGCTGGTCGTCGAGGCCGCCAAGCTCTACGAGTCGGGCGTGGCCACCGCCGAGGACATCGACACCGCCTGCCGGCTCGGCTTCGGCCACCCGATGGGCCCGCTGCAGACCGCCGACCTGACCGGCGTGGACATCCTGCTGCACGCCGCGCGGAACATCTACGACGAGACCCAGGACGAGAAGTTCGCCGCCCCGGAGATCATGGCCCGGATGGTCACCGCCGGCGACCTCGGCCGCAAGAGCGGGCGCGGTTTCTACCCGTACGAGGGCAAGTGACACCGGGCCGGTGACCCGCTGAACCGCCGGGCCGGTGAACGGGCGGGCCGTGCGGGTACGGAACCGGACGGCCCGTCCCCGCGGGGGCGGGTGAGTTTCCTCACGCCGGCTGCCGCAGACGGGTGATTTGGGCGGTAATCGAGCGTAGGTGTGGAGAGTTCCTGCGTATATTCCCTCGGACGGGTGAAATTGCTTCAGATCCGGCCATAACCAGCAACCCGGGGGGCCGGCTCGCCGTCAGATGGGTGACGGGGAACCCGGCATTCCGGCCGGGGCCGGCGCGTGGGGAAGCGGGGCCCGCCCGGCGCCCGGACCGCCACCGCCCCGCCCCTCCGGCCCGAGACCGCCAGCCCGCCCGGCCCCACCGACACCCCGGCCCCACCGACACCCGCACCGCACGCACCCGCACACCCGTACCCCAGGCCCGCCACGCGGAGGAGGAGAGCATGCGCATCACCGGCGACCACGCGGCGCTGGCCATCGAAGGCCGCCTCGACGTGCGCACCGCCGCCGACGCGCGGTCCCGGCTGCACCAGGCCGTCGACGGCGGCCTCGGCGACCTCGTCCTCGACCTCGCCCGGCTGGAGTTCTGGGACGCCACCGGCCTGGGCGTGATCATGGGAACCCACCGCCGGGCCGGGCGCATCGGCCGCCGCCTGGTGCTCCGCTCCGTCCCCGCCCAGCTCCAGCGCCTGCTGGTGGCCACCCGGTTGCACCGCATCCTCGCCGTCGAGGGCGTCACCGCCGACCCCCGCGGCGCCACCCTCCCGGCCCTCTGAGCCCCCCGGCACCCGCCGACAGGCGCCGAGGGCGGCGCGGACCCCGGGACCACGCTGCGCGGGCGGGGACGGATGTGCGAGAGTCTGGCGGTCAGGACACGGCCGCCAGGCCCGCCCTTGCCGGGCGCGGCGGCCGCCAGGGGTGGACGGCGCGAGCGTGGGGCGGAGCAGAACGTGGCACAGCCAACCGGTGACTTCCGGCAGGAGTCCGTGCGCACCCGGAGCGGGGAACTGGTCTCCGGGGGACTGCTGGTGACCATCGGCGGCCCCGAGGGCTCCGAGGTGCGGCCCTGCCCCCCGGAATGGCGCCCCCGGCCCCGCCGCAACGGCCCCGGCACGCCCGGCCGCGGCCCGGCCGGCGACACCGGCCGCCAGGTCGGCCCGCTCGCCCTCGGCGCCGGGCCCGCCGACCAGCCGCTGCTCGACCGCGAGGCCGATGTCACCCAACTGCTCGGCATGCTCGCCGAAGGCCGGTCCGTACGCCTGGTCGGCCAGGCCGGCTCCGGGCGCAGCGCCCTGCTGTCCGCCGTCGCCGAGGCGGCCGGCGGCCTCGCCCCCGACGGCGTGGTCCGGCTCTGCGGCCACCGCCGCACCGCCGCCGACCTGCTCCAGGACCTCTTCGCGGCCACCCACCACGCCCCCGGCTTCCGACCCGACCCCGGGCAACTGGTCGAGCACCTCGCCGGTGTCGGCGCGATCGTCGTCATCGACGAGGTGGAGCCCGCCGGCGGCGAACTGGAGGCGATGCTCGCCGCCGCGCCCGACTGCGCCTTCCTGATCTCCGCCGCCCCCGACGGCCCGCTGCTCCCGGCGGACTCCCGGCTCCGGGACCACCTGGTGGCCGGCCTCTCCCGGCCCGCCTGCCTGGCCCTCGCCGCCCGGCTGGCCGGACGGCCCCTGGACGCCGCCGAGAAGGCCTGGGCGGTGGACCTCTGGTTCGAGTCCGAGGGCCTGCCGCTGCGCTTCGTCCAGGCCGCCGCGCTGCTGCGCCAGCGGGACGTCGCGGTGGACGCGCTGGTCGCCGCCGAGGAGGACCGGCTGGACGTCTTCGGCGCGGTGGCGGAGCCCGCCCGGCACCCCGACCCGGCCGTCCGCGAGGCCGCGCTGCGCGACACCGTGCCGCTGCCCTCGGTCGCCGAGTCCACCCGGCCCGCCGTCCGGCTCGCCGAGGGGCTGAGCGAGACCGCGCAGGCCGTGCTGCGGCTCGCCGTGGCGCTCGGCGGCGAGTGCCCGACCGCCCCGCACCTGCCCGCGCTGATCGACGTCGGCCAGGGCGAGAGCGCGCTCGCCGAACTCGCCGACGCCGGGCTCGCCGCCCCGATCGGCGGCCACCACCGGCTCACCGCCGGGGCGCTGGAACTGCTCGCCCCGCACTGGCCCGCCCGCGGCAGCGCCGACGGCGCCGCCCAGCACTTCGCCTGGTGGGTCGGCCACTCCTCGGTCTCGCCGGCGCAGATCGCCGCCGAGGCCGAGGTGGTGATCGGCGTCCTGCTCGCGGACCGGGCCGCCGGACGGCACGACGCGGTGCTGCGGCTGGCCCGGGCGGCGGCTCCCGCGCTGGCGCTGGCGCTGCGCTGGGGGGCCTGGGAGCACGCGCTGCGGCTCGGCCTGGAGGCCGCCCGGCGCACCGGTGCCCGGGCCGACGAGGCCTGGTTCCACCACGAGTTGGGCGTGTACGCCGTCTGCGTCCACGAACCCGGCCGGGCCACGGCCGAGTTGGAGGCCGCGCTGGCGTTGCGCGGTGCGCTCGGCGAGTCGCGCGGGGCGGCCGGGGCGCGCCGGATGCTCGACCTGCTGCGGGCCGAGGGCCGGCAGCTGCCGCCCGCCGCGCCGGCCGGGGCGGCGCCGGCCCGCCGGCCCGGGCTGCGGGCCATCGCCCGGGTGCCGGCGCGGTTCGGGAGCAGGCGCGCGGCGATCGCCGCCTCGGCGGCCGTCCTGGCGCTGGGCGTGCTCGGCACCGCGGTCGGGGTGGCCGTGTCCGGCGAGGAGAAGGGCAACGACCCGCACAGCAGCAGCGACGACGGCTCCATGACACCCGGTGCGGGAGCCTCGCCGCGCTCCACCGCACCGCGGCCCTCGCCGTCCGCGCCCTCGCCGTCCGCCTCGTCGGCGCCGGCCGCCGACGGCTCCGCGGACGGGACCGGTGCGCAGGCCCCGGAGGAACCGGAGGACGAACCGGCGCCGAGCGGCAGCGCCACCGCCCCGCGGACGCCGTCCGGCTCGCCGTCGGCCTCGGCGTCGAAGCGGCCGAGCCGTTCACCGGGCCCGGGGGCGAGCACCTCCGCGGCCCCGCCGCAGACCCAGGCCCCGAACCCGCCGCAGCCCCCGGCGGGCGGCTCCGACGGCGGCGGTGGCGCGGGCGGGACGGCGGGCGGCACGGGCGGCACGGGCGGGGGTGGGACGGCCGGCGGGGGTGGGACGGCCGGCGGCGGGGGGAGTGCAGCCGGCGGGGGGAACGCCGGCGGCGTCACTCCGCCGGCCGGCGGGACCACCGCGCAGCCCCCCGTCACGACACCCCCGGCGCCGAGCCCGCCCGCCACCCAGACGCCCACCGAGACGGCGGCGCCGTCGGGCTCGGCGAGCCCGACGGCGCCCACGACGGCTCCGCCGCCGACCGGTCCGTGACCGGCCGGGTCAGAAGAGCTTCAGCTTGTCGTCGTCGATGCCGCGCAGCTCGTCGTAGTCCAGGACCACGCAGCCGATGCCGCGGTCGGTGGCCAGCACGCGCGCCTGCGGCTTGATCTCCTGCGCGGCGAAGACGCCCTTCACCGGTGCCAGCAGCGGGTCCCGGTTGAGCAGCTCCAGGTACCGGGTGAGCTGCTCGACGCCGTCGATCTCGCCGCGCCGCTTGATCTCGACGGCGATCGTCGTGCCGTCGGCGTCGCGGCAGAGGATGTCCACGGGGCCGATCGCGGTCGGGTACTCGCGGCGGATCAGCGACCAGCCGGAGCCGAGCACCTCCATCCGGTCCGCGAGGAGCTCCTGGAGGTGGGCCTCGACACCGTCCTTGATGAGGCCGGGATCCACGCCGAGTTCGTGCGAGGAGTCGTGCAGCACCTCCTCCAGCGTGATGATGAGCTTCTCGCCGGCCTTGTTCTCCACCGTCCAGACCCCGTCGGCCTCCTTGAGGGCGCACGGCGGGGACATCCAGTTGAGCGGCTTGTAGGCGCGGTCGTCGGCGTGGATGCTGACGCTGCCGTCGGCCTTGACCAGGATGAGCCTGGTGGCGGAGGGCAGATGGGCGGAGAGCCGACCGGCATAGTCGACTGAGCAGCGGGCAATTACGAGACGCACGGTCGACCACGCTAGCCCACCGGGGCCAGTTGATGCGATTCCACGACGACCGGGTGAAGAATCCGCGAACCCCGCCACGATGGATGCCCTGCGATCCGGCGAATGCCTGTCGGCACCCTGGCGGCCACCACCATAGGCCGCTACGGTGTGTGACGGATTGCTTGCGGGAGCGCTGTCAACGGGGATGGAGACTTCAGATGAACGATCCGACAGGATCCGGCCAATGTGGTGCACCCGGGCGCAATCCGGGAGCAATCCACAGGAATGACCGGCCTGGCCCCGCGTTGACTGCCACGCTGTCCTGAGCGGCCGGCGCCCCCGACCAACGTCTCCCTCGACAGGTCCTCGGCGCCCCCGCGTCGGCGCGCTGCCGGAAACCCGGCCGTCCGACGGCGTCACACCCGTCCGACGGTGCTCCGGACACACACGCGTCCCACCCTCACCCTCAGCTTGGACTTGGACTACGCATCACCACCCGGGCGTCGCGCGGGTGGACCGCGAGAGGAGAACCCATGTCGCTCGACGTCTCACCGGCCCTGCTGGAGAAGGCCGAGCGGGACGAGGTCGACGAGCGGGAGTTCGTCGACTGCGTCCGCGTCTCCCTGCCCTACGCCTGGGACCTGATCAGCTCGCTGGTCGCCCAGACGGAGGTCGACGGCACCGACTTCGCCGACAACCAGGTACCGCCGCCCAGCGAGCAGGCCCGCGGCCAGCTCCTGCGGGCGCTCGCCAGCAACGCGATCCGGGGTGCCCTGGAGCGGCACTTCGGCGTCGAACTGGCCTTCCAGAACTGTCACCGGGTGGCGGTGTTCCGGCCGTCGTCCGCCAACAAGAAGCGCTACGAGCGCTTCACCTCGGTCCGCGAACAGCTGCTCAACCAGTCCGACGAGCTCCGCGACTGCTGAGCCGGACACCGGTCCGGCCCGGCTCGGCTCAGCTCAGCTGGGGCAGGACCTCGGAGCCGAGCCGGGCGATGTTGTGCAGGGTCGCCTCCCGGTCGCCGCTGCCCTCGGCGAGCAGGGCGAAACGGCGGATGCCGGTGCGCTCGGCGGTGGCCAGGAGCCGGTCCGCGCACTGCTTCGGCGTCCCGACCGCGTGCAGGTCGCAGAGCAGTTCGGTGTACTGGTGCGGGTCGCGCATCTTGCGCTCCCGGCCGTCCACCGTGCGGTGCGCGCCGAGCCCGAACTCGAACCAGCCGGGCATCGCGCGCAGGAGCGTGGCCCGGGCCGCCGAGGTGCGGTCGTCGACCTGGGCCACCCCGGCCGCGACGTGCCGCCGGGCGACCCGGCGCAACTGCTCCTCGCCGCGTCCGGCCGCCAGCCAGGCGGAACGATACAGCTCCAGCATGTGCAGCTTGTCCTCGTCGCCGGAGTGCATGCCCAGCAGCATCGGCAGGCCGCGTTCGGCGGCGGTGCGGACCCCGGCGGGCGAGGTGCAGGCGACCACCACCGGCGGTCCGGCCGCCGGACGGCCGGCGGTGGCGGGCTGCTCGTCGGCGGGGCCGTCGGCGTCCTGGCGCTGACGGGGGAAGCGCAGCACACCGGTCCGGTCGTCGAGGCCCAGCCAGGCACCGAGGTCCGGGCGGCGGGGCGGTTCGGTGGCCCGGGGCACCACGGCCACCTCGGGGAAGCTGAACTGCTCCCCGGCCGCGCCCACCCGCGAGCCGCGCAGCCAGCGCAGCAGCAGGTCGAGCCGCTCCGGGAAGCCCCCCTCGAAGGCGTCCACGCCGCTGCCGAAGACGTCCAGGTCGATCCACGGACCGCCGCGCCCCACGCCGAGCGTGAAGCGCCCGCCGGAGGTGAGGTGGAGCAGCGCGGCCTGCTCGCCGAGCGCCACCGGGTGGGCCGTGGAGAGCACGCTGACCGCCGTGCCGACGCCGATCCGCCGGGTCCGGCCGAGCAGCAGGGCGGCCAGGGTGGCGGCGTTGGGGCAGACCCCGTACGGGACGAAGTGGTGCTCGGCCAGCCAGACGCTGTCCAGCCCCGCCTGCTCGGCCGCGACGGCGGCGCGCACGGTGCGGTCCAGGGCCTCGCCGTGCGACTGGCCGGGGAACTGCGCGGAGAGCAGGAACGCGCCGACCCGGACCGGCGCGGTGTCCGAGGCGGTGGCGCCGGCGCGCTGGACCGCGGGCCGTGGGGTGCCGGCGGTGGCGGTGACGGCCGTGATGGTGCTGGTTCTGGTCATTGCTGGGGCCTCCTCGGGTGCGCGCAGGGTCTGCGGGCCCCGCCTGTCCCCTCGTGAGTAGCCGATGTCATGTGCCAATGGCACGTCGGGGCGCCGATTTTCCGGAGAAACGGGTGGATCTCCCGGGAAACACCCGATCATCCTCCGATGCCGTGATAGTGGCTCGGAGTGATGCCGCCCGGCCGTAGGCTGGAACGGTTCCCGCACCCCGTAGAGAGGTAGCCGCCGTGTCGCCCCGACGCAACCGGATCAAGAGCGCCGCCGATCCCGACCGGGCCGAGCCGGCCGCGCCGCTGGGCGGCTCGCTGCGCCGGACCGAGAGCTACCAGGGCGACGACTGGGTGGTGCAGACCGTCGCGGGCACGGCCGGCCGGCACTACCGCTGCCCGGGCTGCGACCAGGAGATCCCGCCCGGGGTGGGCCACGTGGTGGCCTGGCCGATGCACGGCGCGGGGGTGGACGACCGCCGGCACTGGCACCGGGCCTGCTGGGGCGCGCGGGAACGCCGGGCCTCGAACCTGCTCCGCGGCCGCGGCGCTCCCCGGTACTGACCCGCCGGCCCGCTCAGGCGTCGCGCTTCTTCAGCACCAGCGCCCCGCCGGCCAGCGCGGCGAGCGTCCAGGCCAGGCAGATGACGAAGCCCGCCCACGGCCCGTACGGCTGGCCGTGCTGCTCGTAGACCAGCAGCATCCGGGAGCCGGCGTAGTCGGGGAAGTAGTGGGCGACGGTCTTGGCGCCCGGCACCGCCGAGAGGATCGGCGAGAGCAGGAAGAAGAACGGCACCAGCACGCCCAGCGCCAGGGTCTGGTTGTGCAGCATCGCGGTGACGCCCGCCGAGAAGAGGCAGAGCATCGTGAGGTAGAGCGCGGCGCCGAACACCGCGCGCAGCACGTTCGGTTCGCCCAGCGTGGTGGAGTGGTCGCCGAGCAGCGCCTGGCCGGTGAAGAAGGTGAGGAAGGCCGTCACCAGCGAGACGGCGAGGGCGAGGGCGCCGAGCACCACGGCCTTGCCGGTGAGCAGGGTGCCGCGTTGCGGGACGGCGGCCAGGGTGACCCGGATCATCCCGGTGCTGTACTCGTTGCCGATCGCCAGCACCCCGAAGACGATGATGGCCAGCTCGCCGAGCATGATGCCGGCGAAGGCGGTGCCGGTGGCGTCGAAGGGGGAGTCCTCGCTGCGGAACTCCTCGAAGTTGTTGTTGGTGAGCAGGGACAGCAGGGCGCCGACGACGAGGGTGACCACGAAGGTCAGCGCGAGGGTCCAGACCGTCGAGCGGACGCTGCGGATCTTGGTCCACTCGGACCGCAGGACCGCGGGGAAGGACGCCATCTCAGTTCTCCTCCTTGTCGGGGGAGGCCGGTTTCCGCTCCCGGCCGCCCTGCCAGCCGGCGCCCCAGGCGCCGGGCGCGCCCGCCGCGTCGGTGCCCGGCCCGTCGCCGGCGTGGTACTCCACCGCATCGGCCGTCATCTGCATGAACGCCTCCTCCAGCGAGGCCTGCTGCGGACTGAGCTCGTGCAGCACCACGCCGTTCGCCGCGGCCAGCTCGCCGAGCGCGGCGAGTTCGCCGTCCACCACCTCGTAGGAGCCGTCCGGGCCGGCCTCGGGCCGCAGTCCGGCGGCCGCCAGGACGTCGAGCAGCCGCTCGGGCTGCGGGCTGCGCAGCCGGACGGCGGAGCGGGAGTTGCGGCGGATGAACTCGGCCATCGGCAGGTCGGCGAGCAGCCGGCCCCTTCCGATGACCACCAGGTGGTCGGCGGTGACGGCCATCTCGCTCATCAGGTGGGAGGAGACGAAGACGGTGCGGCCCTCCGCGGCGAGGCGCTTCATGAGGTTGCGGATCCAGAGGATGCCCTCCGGGTCCAGGCCGTTGACCGGTTCGTCGAACATGACGATCTCCGGGTCGCCGAGCAGCGCGCTGGCGATGCCGAGGCGCTGGCCCATGCCGAGCGAGAAGCCCCGGGCGCGCTTGCGGGCGACCGCGGTGAGACCGACCAGGGCGAGCACCTCGTCCACCCGGCGTTCGGGGATCCGGTTGCTCTGGGCGAGCCAGAGCAGGT
This sequence comes from Kitasatospora sp. NPDC015120, assembly GCF_043080305.1. Lineage (NCBI taxonomy): Bacteria > Bacillati > Actinomycetota > Actinomycetes > Kitasatosporales > Streptomycetaceae > Kitasatospora > Kitasatospora sp. NPDC015120. The sequence continues at coordinate 178,249 of NZ_JBIBVJ010000009.1, forward strand.
GGTCGCGGGCGGTGCGGCCGGGGTGGACGGCCTTGGCCTCCAGCAGCGCGCCGATGTACTTGAGCGGTTCGCTGAGCTGTCCGTACCTCTTGCCGTCGATGGTCACCCGGCCGCCGGTGGGCCGGTCGAGGTCGAGGATCATGCGCATGGTGGTGGACTTGCCGGCGCCGTTGGGCCCGAGGAACCCGGTGACCACGCCCTGCGGGACCTTGAAGCTCAGCCGGTCCACCGCCAGGGTCGTGCCGTAACGCTTGGTCAGGTCGTGCAACTCGATCATGGGGACTCCCTCACTCTCCGTCAGGCTATGACAAACGGGGCAAGGCGGCCCGCTGAGTGGGCCCGCCGGGCGCACCGGAATACGGTGGCCCCATGACCCAGCTCCCCTCCGCAGTGTCGGTCCGCGAGAGCGGTACCGGAACACCCCTCGTGCTGCTGCACGCCTTCCCGCTCAACGCCGCCATGTGGTCCGCCCAACTGGACGGGCTCCCCGGCCCGGCCGGGAACCGGGCGCGGGTGATCGCACCCGACCAGCGCGGCTTCGGCGGCACCGGGCTGGGCCCGGAGGAACCCTCGCTGGAAGCCGTCGCCGACGACGTCGCCCGGCTGCTCAACGCCGTCGGCACCGACCGGGCGGTGCTCGGCGGGATCTCCATGGGCGGCTACGTGGCGATGGCCTTCGCCGAGCGCCACCCGGACCGGCTGGCCGGCCTGCTGCTGGCCAACACCAAGGCCACCGCCGACCCGCAGGCCGTCAAGGAGAACCGGGAGCGGATCGCCTCCGCCGTCCTGGCCCGCGACAGCGTCCGGCTGCTGCTGGAGGAGCGGATGGCGCAGGGGCAGCTCGCCCCGGGCTCGCAGCACCTGGCCGCCCGGGTGCAGGAGATGGTCGCCGCCGCCCCACCGGCCGCCGTGGCCTGGGCGCAGCGGGCCATGGCGGCCCGCCCGGAGCGCCTCGACGTCCTGGCCGGGCTGCGGGTGCCGGCCGCGGTGGTGGCGGGCGAGGAGGACGCGCTGATGCCGCTCACCGAGGCGGAGATGATGATGCGGGCCCTGCCGGACGCGGAGCTGACGGTGCTCCCCGGCGTCGGCCACCTGAGCGCGATCGAGGCGCCGGAGGCGTTCGACGCGGTGGCGCTGCGGCTGCTGGAGCGGGTGGCGGCCGGATGAGGGAGGAACGGGCGGAGACCGGCGGCTGGGACTTCTCCGCACTGGAGGTGACCGGGCGGATGCCGGTGACCAACCGGGCCGAGGGCCTGCTCGAACTGACCCTGGAACCGCTGGGCGAGGACTACTGGCTGCGCCCGGGGGAGACCTTCATCGTCACCTCGTACGGGGACTACGGACCGGGGCACCCCTTCGAGGTGCAGTACTGGCCGGACTCGGTGTCGGTCTGGTGCACCTCGTGGTTCGGGACGGTCTCGGACGACGAGGGCAACCAGCTCAGCTGCGGGCACCAGCGCCCGGACGGCGCCTACCCGCGCTGAGGACGCCGGGGGAAGGGGACGGCCCCCGCCCGGGGAGGGCGGGGGCCGTCGGGGCCTGCGGGCCGCGTCAGCGCGACTGCTGGGCGGGCACGCCCATGGTGTCGTCGTTCGGCAGCGAGGCGGCGGCCACGGCCGCGCCGGTCAGCGTCGCCAGCATCTCGCGGACGTTGGTCAGCTGGGCGTTGATGCTGTCGCGGCGGTTGGTGAGCGCCGCCAGCTCGCGCTCGGATTCGCTGCGGATGCGGTCGGCCTTGGCGTTGGCGTCGGCCACGATGTCCTCGGACTGGCGCTGGGCCGTCTCGACGGTCTGACGGGCGCGGCGCTCGGCGTCGGTGCGCAGCTTCTCGGCCTCCAGGCGGAGCTGCTCGGCGCGGTGCTCGATCTCGGCCAGCCGCTTCTCGGCCTTGGCCTGACGGGCGGCCAGGTCGCGCTCGGACTGCTCGCGGCGCTTGGCCAGGTTCGTCTCGAACTCCAGCGCGGCCTGGGCGGCCTTGGTGCGGGTCTCCTCGAAGAGGGCGTCCGCCTCCTCGCGCTTGTTCTGGGCGTCCTTGTTGGCCTCGGCCCGCAGCTGGGCGGCGTCGCTCTTGGCCTTGTCGACGATCCGCAGGCCCTCGTCCTCCGCCTTGGCCTTGCGGTCCTTGGCGTAGTTCTCGGCCTCGGTGCGGACCTGCTGGGCGGCCGCCTCGGCGAGCTCGCGGTGCTGCTCGGCGGCGCGGTGCGCCTCCTCGCGCAGGTCCTTGGCCTCCTCCTCGGCGAGCCGCAGGATCTTCTCGACCCGGGCGCCGAGACCGGCGTACGACGGCTCGGCCTCGGCGACCGCCGCCTGGGCGGTCTGGGTCTCCAGGTGGAGCTCCTCGATGCGCTTCTCAAGGGCGCTGATCCGGGTCAAGGCACTGTCACGGTCGGCCACCAGCTTGGTGATCCGCTCGTCGACCTGGGCGCGCTCGTACCCACGGCGCACCAGGTCGAAGCCGTGAGGGGAGTGACTGTCGCTCATGGGGTTCTGGGCTTCCTGTCGTCAAACCGCTGAGGTGGTTGAGGGAATCCTGACACGGTACCGGAGTGTCGGCGACGAAACGCCGTTGTCCCGCGGACAATGTCCGCTCAATCGGGTGGTGCGTTCTTGGAGCGATTGCCACCCGACCGGGGAGAGCCAATTCCGGCACCAGCCTTGGCACCCCCGTCCTTCTTGGAACTGCTTCCCCCGTTGGCCTGCGCGACCGGTGACGGCGCCTCGAAGGCCTCCAGCGCGGACAGCACGTCCTGCACCCTGGAGATCTCGGTGTTGATGTCCTTGCGGCGGCGCACCAGTTCGTCCAGCTCGCGCCGGCCCTCCTCGGTCGCCCGCTTCGCCTCGGCCCGCGCCTCGGCGAGCAGCCGCTCGGCCTCCGCCCTCGCCAGTTCGATCTGCTCGTCGGCGGCCCGGTCGGCGGCCCGCAGCCGCTTCTCGGCCTCGGCCGACGCCGTCTCCAGCCGCTCCTCCGCCTCGTCCTGGGCGGACTTCAGCTTGGCCTCGGCCTTGACGATCAGGGCCTCGGCGCGGTCGGTGGAGCTGGCGAGCTTGGTCTCGGCCTCCTTCAGGAGGCTCTCGGCCTTGCGGACCGCCGAGAGGCGCACCTTGCTGGCCTCGGCGGACGCCTCCGAGGTCAGCTCGTTGGCCCGGTCCTCGGCGGCCGCGACCAGCGCCGCCGCCCGGTCCTCGGCCTCGGCGACGGTGGCCACCGCCTGCTCCTCGGCCTCGGTCAGCTGCTCCTGGGCGGCCGTCACCAGCGCGTCCACCCGCTCACCGGCCGACTTCATGGCCTGCGCGTTCTCCTTGCGGGCGCGCTCGTGCAGGGCCTCCACCTCGGCGTCGGTGCGCTCGCGCAGCTCCTCGGCGCGCTCGCGGATCGCGGTGGCGTCCCGGCGGGCCTCGGAGAGCAGCGCATCGGCGTCGGCCCGGCCCTTCTCGACGGCCTCCTGCCCGGCGGCCTCGCCGGCCGCGACCAGCCGGTCGGCCTCCTTGCGGGCGGCGGCGACCATCGCGTCGGCCTGCTCCTCGGCGGCGGCGGTGGTGGCCAGCGCGGTGGTCCGGGCGTCCTCGCCGAGCGACTCGGCGTCCGCGAAGGCCTTCTCCAGCACGGACTTGGCCCGCTCGCGGGTGGACCTGTCGAACTGCTCGGCGGCCTCGCGGACCTCGGCGTCGTAGGCGTCGGCGCGGCCGTGGGTGGCGGCGTCGTACTCGTCGGCGAGGGTGCGGGTGGCGAGCGCGTACTCCTCGGCCTCGGCGCGCAGCGCGGCGGCGAACTCCTCCGCCTCGGCGACCGTGGCGGCGGCCCGCTCCTCGCCGGCGGCCACCGTCCGGGCGGCCAGCTGCTCGGACTCGGCGCGCTGCTGCTCGGCGGCCTCCTGGGCGGCGCGCAGGGTCTCCTCGGCCTCGGCGCGCAGCTGCTCGTCGTAGGCCTGCGCCTCGGCGCGCTGCCGGGCCAGCTCCAGCTCGGCGGCCTCGCGGTCGGCGGCCAGCTCCAGCGCGGTCTGCTCGCGCAGCGCGGTCGTCTCGGCCTCGGTGCGGGCCCGCAGGTCGGCGCTCTCGTGCTCGGCGGTCTCGCGCAGCTGCGCCGCGTCGTGCTCGGCGGCGGCCCGCAGCTCGGCGGTCTCGCGGTCGGCGAGCGCCCGCAGTTCGGTGGTCTCCCGGTCGGCGGTGTCGCGCACCTCGGCGGCGGCCCGCTCGGCCTGCTCGCGCAGCTCCTCGGCGTCCCGCTCGGCGGCGGCCCGCAGCTCGGCGATCTGCTGGGAGGCGGTCTCGTGCAGCCCGGCCACCGACTGGCGGACCTCGGCGGCCTCCTCCTCGGCGGCCTCGACCAGGGCGGCGGCCTCGGTCCGGCCGGCCTCGACGAGCTCCTCGCCGTCGCGCCGGGCCTGCTCCAGCTCCGCACCGGCCTCGGCGCGGATCGCCGCGGCGGTGGCCCGGGCCTCGGACAGCTCGCGGCCGGCCTCGGCGCGGACCGTCGAGGCCTGCTCCTCGGCGAGCGCCAGCTCGGCCGCGCCCCGCTCGCGCTGCTTCCTGGCGGCGGTCTCGGCCTCGGTGCGGACGCGTTCGGCGTGGGCCTCGGCGGCCTCGCGGACGGCGGCGGCCTCGGCGGCGGTGCGCTCGGTCAGCTCCGCGGCGGCGGTCTCGGCTTCGGTGCGGCGCTGTTCGGCGGTGGTTTCGGCGGCTTCGAGGGCGCGTTCGGCCTCGGCCTGGAGGCGGGCGGCCTCGGCGGCGGTGCGCTCGGTGAGTTCGGCGGCGGCGGTCTCGGCTTCGGTGCGGACGCGTTCGGCGTGGGCCTCGGCGGCTTCCCGGACGGCGGCGGCCTCGGCGGCGGTGCGCTCGGTCAGCTCCGCGGCGGCCGTCTCGGCCTGCTCGCGCGCGGCCGCGGCGGCGGCCAGCTGCTCGGCGGTCTCCTCGCGCTCCCGGAGCAGCCCGGCGGCCGCCTCCTCGCGCTCGCGCCGGCTCTCCTCGCGCAACTGCGCGGCGGCGGCCTCGGCCTCGGCCCTGGCCCGGGCCGCCTCGGTGTCGGCCTCGGAGCGGACGCGTTCGGCGTCGGCCACCGCGGCGTCGCGCACCGCGTTCGCCTCGGCCTGGGCGTCGGACCGCAGCGCCTCCGCGGCGGCGTTCGCCTCCGCGCGCACCCGCTGGTCGAACTCGGTGGCCCCGCGGCGCAGTTCGGCGGTCTCGCGCTCGGCGGCGGACCGGTTCTCGGCGGCCGCGGCCTTGGCGGCGGTGAGCGCGTCCCGGCCCTGCTGCTCGGCCGCGGCGGTGGTCTTGGCGGCCTCGGCGCGGGCCCGCTCCAGGGTCTGCTCGGCCCGGCGCTGGGTCTCGGCGGCCCGTTCCTCGGCCTGCTCGCGCAGCCGCTCGATCTCGGCGGCGGCACCCGCGCGCAGCTCGTCCGCGTCCGACTTGGCCTTGGTGAGCAGCTCCTCGGCGCTCTTCGCCGACTCCTCGATCTGCAGCACCGCCTGCCGGCGGGCCTCGCCGCGCACCCGGTCGGCCTCGGCGGCGGCCTGCGAACGCAGCTCCTCCGCCTCGGCCCGCAGCCGGGCGGCCTCGTCCTGCATCTCCTGGATCCGCTCGCGGATCGCGGCGGCGTCGTCCAGGGCGGCGTTCTGGGCGGCCTCGACGGCGGCCTGCGCCTGCTCCCGCAGCCGCTCGGCCTCGGCGGCGGCCTCGGCCCGGATCCGCTCGGCCTCGGCGCCCGCGCCGGTGCGGGCGGCCTCGGCGTCCCGGCCGGCCCGCTCCAGCATCTCCTCGGCGGCCTTGGCAGCCTTGGCCAGCTGGGCGGCGGCGTCCTTGGCGCCGGCCGCCCGGCCGGCCTCCTCGGCCTCGGCGCGCAGCTGCTCGGCGGCGGCCTCGGCCTGCGCCCGCAGCTCGGCGACGTCGCGGTCGGCCCGGGCGCGCAGCTCGGCGATCGCGGCCTCGGCCTCGGAGCGCAGCTGACCGGCCACCGACTCGGCGGTGGCCCGCAGCCGCTCGCTCTCCTCGGCGGCGGCGGCCCTGGCGGCCTCCGCCTCGGCCTGCTTGGTGGCGGCCTCGGCGCGGATCGCCTCGGCCTCCTTGGTGGCGTGGGCGACCATCCGGGCCACCTCGGCCCGGGCGGTCTGCGAGCGCTGCTCGTTGGCGGCCTCGCCGTCGGCGACCTTCCGCTCGGCGGCGGCCTCGGCATCGGCCTGGAGCTGCACGGCGGCGGCCTCGGCCCGGGCCCGCAGCTCGGCGGCCTCCTGGCGGGCCCGCTCGGCCTCGGCGACGGCCTCCTCGCGCAGCCGTGCTATCTCCGCCTGGGCGTGGTCGAGCTCCTGCTGGGCGCGGGCCTGCTCGGCGGCGGCGGCCTCCTTGAGCCGGCCGATCTCCGCCCGGGCGTGACCCAGCTCCTGCTGGGCGGCGGCGTGCGCGGCGGCGAGCTGTTGCTGGGCCTCGCCGCGGGCGGCGTCCACGTCGGCGGCGGCCTGGGCACCGGCCTGCTGGGCCTGCTCGGAGGCGGCCCGCAGCAGCCGCTCGGCGTCGCTCTGGGCGCGCTGGAGGGCGGCCTCGGCGGCGGCCTGGGCCTCGCCGCGGGCGGCGTCGACATCGGCGGCGGTCTGCGCGCGGGCCTGGTCGGACAGGGCGGCGGCCTCGGCACGGGCGGCGGCCATCATCCGGTCGGCCTCGGCGCGGGCCTCCTGGAGCAGGCGCTGGGCCTCCTGCTCGGTGCCGGCCCGGGTCTGCTCGGCCCAGCTGACGTTCTCGTTGACGTGCTGTTCGGCGCTGCGCCGCAGCTCGGCGAGCTCCTCCTCCAGCTGGCGGCGGCGGGCGGCCAGCTCGGCCTCCAGCCGGGCGGTGCGCTCGGCGGCCTCGGCCATGATCCGCTGGGTGGCGGCCTGGGAGTCGCGCAGCTGGCGCTCGGCGTCGGCCCGCAGCTGCTGGGCCTGCATCTCGGCGGTGCGGAGCATCTGCTCGGCCTGGCCGGACACGGCGTCGAAGGCGCGCGGCTGGGCGAGCATGCGACGGGACTCGTGCAGCTTGGCCCGGAGCACCTCCACCTGGTAGGCGAGGTCCTCGGCATGCTCGACTGACTTGTCCCGCTCCTTCCGAGTCCGATCCATCTCGGCCTCGAACTGGGAGAGGTGATCGTCAACCTCGTAGCGGTCGTAGCCCCGCACTCCGCGGTCCCATCCATCTCCTGGTCGCGTCCTCGACCCGGCCGGTCCGCGGTCCCCTGGTCGAGGCACGGTCCGACTGGTCCTTGCATCCGCGGCCGTCCGGACACCCCGTCGTAGCCGGGGACGCCCGCCGCGGTCGTCGGAGTCCGGGGCGCGGGAGCGCGGTCGATCCGCATTCCCCCGTCCGGGTGGACTCCTGGGCGAACTCTTGCCTTGTGGAGAATGGTGACAGATCCGTCTAGCGACTGTTCAGCCGTGCCCGCGTAATGGACTCCCCTGCGACGGGCCTCCCGCCGGGGCGGACGGGCCTGTCTTCGGCCGTGCCCGTCGGCCCCGTCCCCCGGAGTCTTCGCGCACCTGGGCATTGTAGTGGGAGCGTCTTGCGGGGGAATGGTCGCGTGGGGGTTTTCGGGGTTGCCGGCCGAGGTTACTGACGGGTCATGAGGGTGGCGGGGCGGCGGACGGCCGGCTGCCGCCCCGCGCCGGCGGCGGAAACCTCAGTGCGCGTCGGACTCGGCGGCGGTGACCAGCTCGGTCAGCACCCCGCCGCAGTCCTTGGGGTGCAGGAAGGTGATCCGCGAGCCCATCGAGCCGGTGCGCGGCTGGTCGTAGAGGACCCGCACGCCCTTGGCCCGGATCTCCTCGGAGTCGGTGTCGACGTCGGCGGTGCCGAAGGCGATGTGGTGGACGCCCTCGCCGTTCTTCGCCAGCCACTTGCCGACCGGGGAGTCCTCGCGGATCGGCTCCAGCAGCTGGAGGTAGGAGGCGCCGCCGTCGCCGGTGTCGTTGATCTTGAGCATGGCCTCGCGGACGCCCTGCTCCTCGTTGACCTCGCTGTGGAACACCTCGAAGCCGTAGGTGGCGCGGTAGAACTCGACCGTCTTGTCGAGGTCGTGGCAGGCGATGCCGATGTGGTCGATGCGGGTGAGCACGGGGGCCTCCGGTCTGGGGCTGGTGCGACAGGACGGCAACAGTGCAGCGCATGCCGGACGGCGGCGCCAGGGGTGGGGGTGCGAGTCCGGTCACACGGGGGCCGGCGGCAGGGTTCACCCGGATCGGAGCGGCACGGTGTTGACTGGATGGTGCCAGTGCGCTCGATCACATCTTGGGTCCGGTGACGGGCGGGTAACAGGTCAGTACATTGAGCGGAATCCTCCACCTGGCCACGACGTGCGAAGGGGCTCGTCCCATGACCAACACCACCTCAGTGATCGTCGCCGGGGCACGCACCCCGATGGGCCGGCTGCTCGGCTCCCTCAAGGGCTTCTCCGGTGCCGATCTCGGCGGCTTCGCGATCAAGGCGGCGCTGGAGCGGGCCGGCATCACCGGCGACCAGGTCCAGTACGTGATCATGGGCCAGGTCCTGCAGGCCGGCGCCGGCCAGATCCCGGCCCGCCAGGCGGCCGTCAAGGCCGGGATCCCGATGAACGTCCCGGCGCTCACCATCAACAAGGTGTGCCTCTCCGGCCTGGACGCCATCGCGCTGGCCGACCAGCTGATCCGGGCCGGCGAGTTCGACATCGTGGTGGCCGGCGGCCAGGAGTCCATGACCAACGCCCCGCACCTGCTGCCGAAGTCCCGCGAGGGCTACAAGTACGGCGCGATCGAGCTGCTCGACGCGATGGCGCACGACGGACTGACCGACGCCTACGAGAACATCCCGATGGGCGAGTCCACCGAGAAGCACAACGCCCGCCTCGGCATCCCGCGCGAGGTCCAGGACGAGATCGCCGCCGCCTCGCACCAGCGGGCCGCCAAGGCGCAGGCCGACGGCGTCTTCGACGCCGAGATCGTCCCGGTGGAGATCCCGCAGCGCAAGGGCGAGCCCGTCCTGTTCAGCCAGGACGAGGGCATCCGCGCCGACACCACCGTCGAGGGCCTGGCCAGGCTGCGCCCGGCGTTCACCAAGGACGGCACCATCACCGCCGGCACCTCCTCGCAGATCTCGGACGGCGCCGCCGCCGTGGTCGTGATGAGCAAGGCCAAGGCCGAGGAGCTGGGCCTGGGCTGGATCGCCGAGATCGGTGCGCACGGCAACGTCGCCGGCCCGGACAACTCCCTGCAGTCGCAGCCGTCCAACGCGATCAAGCACGCGGTCGCCAAGGAGGGCATCACGGTCGGGGACCTCGACCTGATCGAGATCAACGAGGCCTTCGCCGCCGTCACCCACCAGTCGACGAAGGACCTCGGCGTCTCCTCCGAGATCGTCAACGTCAACGGCGGCGCCATCGCGCTCGGCCACCCGATCGGCATGTCCGGCGCCCGGGTCGTGCTGCACCTGGCGCTGGAGCTGCAGCGCCGCGGCGGCGGCATCGGCGCGGCCGCGCTGTGCGGCGGCGGCGGCCAGGGCGACGCGCTGATCGTCCGGGTGCCCAAGGCCTGACGACCGACGCAACGACCGTTCTTCCGGGGCTGCGGACCGCTACGAGCGGTCCGCGGCCCCTCGGCGCAAGGAGCAGCCAACCGTGATCGATGTGCCGACCCTGGTCGAGCAGGCCCGGCAGGGCCGCCCGCGGGCCGTCGCCCGCCTGATCTCCCTGGTCGAGAACGCCGCGCCCGAGCTGCGCGAGGTGATGGCCGCGCTGGCGCCGTACACCGGCCAGGCCTACACCGTCGGCCTGACCGGCTCGCCGGGCGTGGGCAAGTCCACCTCCACCTCGGCGCTGGTCTCGGCCTACCGCCGGCTGGGCAAGCGGGTCGGCGTGCTGGCGGTCGACCCCTCCTCGCCGTTCTCCGGCGGCGCCCTGCTCGGCGACCGGGTCCGGATGCAGGACCACGCCACCGACCCCGAGGTGTTCATCCGCTCGATGGCCACCCGCGGCCACCTCGGCGGACTGTCCTGGGCCGCCCCGCAGGCGCTGCGGGTGCTGGACGCGGCCGGCTGCGACGTCATCCTGGTGGAGACGGTCGGCGTCGGCCAGTCCGAGGTGGAGATCGCCGCGCAGGCCGACACCACCGTGGTGCTGCTCGCCCCCGGGATGGGGGACGGCATCCAGGCCGCCAAGGCGGGGATCCTGGAGATCGGCGACGTGTTCGTGGTCAACAAGGCCGACCGGGACGGCGCCGACGCCACCGCCCGGGAGCTGAACCACATGCTCGGCCTGGGCGAGGCCCGGGAGGCGGGGGACTGGCGCCCGCCGATCGTGAAGACCGTCGCGGCCCGGGGCGAGGGCGTGGACGAGGTGGTCGAGGCGCTGGAGAAGCACCGCGCCTGGCTGGACGAGCACGGCGAGCTGGCCGTGCGCCGCCGCCGCCGGGCCGCCGACGAGATCGAGGCGATCGCGCTGGCCGCGCTGCGCGCCCGGATCGGCGACCTGCACGGTGACCGGCAGCTGGCGGCGCTGGCCGAGCGGGTGGTGGCCGGCGAGCTGGACCCGTACGGCGCGGCCGACCGGCTGGTGGCCGGTCTGACCGCGCACTGACCCGGCCCGCGCCCGGCGCCCGGAGGCCGGCAGCCCGTCCCGCGGGACGGGCTGCCGGCCTCCGGCCGGTCCGCTCAGCCGCGGCCGCGCAGGCCCCGCAGGTGCTCGGCGACGGGCGCCAGCGCCTCGTACATCGCGTCGAGCTGCTCGGGGGTGAAACGGTCGATGAAGTGCGCCCGGACGCTGCGCACATGGCAGGGCGCGACCCGCTGCATGGTCTCCCAGCCCTGCTCGGTGAGGTTGGCGTAGAGGCCGCGGCGGTCACCGGCGCACTCCTGGCGCAGCACCAGGCCGGCGTTCTCCATGCGGGTGATCTGGTGCGAGAGGCGGCTCTTCGACTGGAGGGTGGCGGTGGCCAGGTCGGTCATCCGCATCCGTCGCTCGGGGGCCTCGGAGAGCACCACGAGGATCTCGTAGTCGTTGATCGCCAGGTTGTGCGGCTGGAGTTCGCGGCTGAGCTGGTAGTCCAGCAGCTTGGCGACCTCCAGGTGCGCGCGCCACAACCGCTGCTCCCTGGCGGTCAGCCAGGGGGTCTCCTCCTCGGGCCCCCCGGGCGGTGCGGCTGAGGTGTCGGCAGGGTCGATCGTGTGCGTCTCCATGGCCCCAGGATACCGCATTTAGTTCAATGTTGTACGACTTTACCGGATCCACATCCGGTGACCGCCGGGATCCGGCCACGGTGCGACGGGCCCGCCCGTCGCACCGCGGCCGCGCGGTCAGAGCCCGAAACGCCGTCCGAGGTTGCCCAGGTTACCGAGACCGGGCACGTTCACGTTCGGCAGCTGGGTGCCGTGTCCCGAGGGGTGCTGGGTCGGCACCCCGCCCATCGGCACCCCGGCCTCGGCGTGCACCTGGCCGACCGCCCGCTCCGCCATCAGCACCTCGGTCGACTGCAGCAGCACCTGGCCGGCACCGATGAACTCGAACTGGTGCTCCTCGCCGGAGGCCCCGCCCAGCCCGGTGAACCGGCGCAGCCCGCCGATGAGGCCATGCATGTAGTCGTGGTCGTAGTGGTGGCACGGCGCCGGGCAGTCCGCCCAGCCGACCAGCGCCTGCGGGTCCACCCGGATCGGCGGCTCGACGAAGTGCACCGGCCCGTTCGAGGCGGCGACGAACTTGCCGGTGCCGATCAGGGTCAGGAAGCCCGGGATGATCGACTGCTTGAGCTTCAGGCCGGGCTCGAAGGCCAGCAGGTTCCCCGAGCGGACCGTCAGGTTCCCCTCCTCCAGGTCGTAGGAGTTGAGGTCGAAGGCCCGGTCGGCCAGCAGCAGCTTGCCGCGCCCCTCGGCGACCACCCAGTCCGCCGCGTGCATCGGCGAGTTGAAGTTCCCCATCAGCCGGTCGGCCACGCCGGCGCCGACGCCCTTGAAGGAGATGTCGCCGTAGTAGGCGATCATCTTGCCCTTCTGCAGGAAGTACGAGCCGTTGAGGTCCACCGAGAAGGCGTACGGGTTGACGTTGTCGTCGGACGGCAGGCTGTGCGCGTCGTGCACCACCGGGCCGGAGCCGTCCTGCGCCTTGGGCAGCGGGGCCTGCGCGCCGCCGTACTGCTCCTGGGCGTACTGCTGCGGCGGCTGGGCGGGGTAGCCCTGCGGCGGGGGCGGCGGGTAGCCGCCCTGCTGGGGGTAGCCCTGCGGAGGGTAGGGCTGGCCCTGGGGCGGATAGGGCTGACCCGGCGGGGGGTACGGCTGCCCCTGCGGGGGGTAGGGCTGGCCCTGCGGCGGGTAGCCGGGCGGCGGGGCGGCGGGGTGGCCGGGCTGGGTCGGCTGCCCGTACGGGTCCTGCGGGTGCCCGTACGGGGGCTGCGGCGGGTAGGACATCAGAGCTTCTCCTCGCTCGCCTGCACGTACACCGTGCCGTGCCCGGACAGCTCCAGCTGGAAGGCCTCGCCGGAACCGCGGCCGATCATGTCGCGCCACCCCAGCGCGGTGGACAGCTTGTTCTGGACCTGGCCGCGGTGCGCGACGTAGGCCTGCGGGTCGACGTGCACCGGCTGGTGCGGGGTGATCGGCAGCTCGAAGACGCCGCCGTGCGCCATCACCGCGATCGAGCCGTGGCCGTCCAGCTTGGTGGTGAACAGGCCCTGGCCGGTCACCTGGCCGCGGACCATGCCCATCACGCCGCCCTGCGAGCCCATGAACATGGTGGACTGCTGCAGCGAGCCCTCGAAGGCCAGCAGCCGGTCCGCCTCGACGTACAGGGTGTCGCCGGTCAGGTCGATCACGTGCACGTGGTGGCCGCCGTGGCCGAACATCACGCTGCCCTGGCCCTCGACGGTCATCAGCGGGGTGTCCTCGTTGGCCACCCGGCGTCCGATCATCGACATCACGCCGCCCTGGCCGCCGGTGATGTTCGGCGTGAACTTCACCTCGCCGGTGTACGCGAGCATCGCGCCGCGCTGGCTGAACAGCCGCTGGCCCGGCACGACCCGGGCCTCGATCATCTTGTTGTTGATCTTCGTGAAGGCCATCAGACGTCCCCCCCGACGGTCAGCTTCTCGGAGGGCTGCACGTAGACCAGGCCCTCGCCGGTGAACTCCACCTGGACGGCCTCGCCGCCGCCCTCGCCGATGAAGGTGCTCCAGCCGGCGCCGGACTTGATGGAGCGGTTGAGGTTGCCGGTGTGGGCGACGTACGCGCCGGGGTCGACCCGCAGCGGCATGCCCTGCGAGACCCGCAGGATGATCGCCGGCCCCTGGGAGGTGACGGCGGCCCACCCGTGGCCCTCGACCTTGGTGGTGAACAGGCCGTTGCCGGAGGACACGCCGTTCAGGCCGGTGAAGGTGGTGCCGGTCTTCAGCGTGCCCTCGGTGCAGAGCAGATTGTCGGACTCGACGTAGAGCGTCTCGCCGTTCAGCCGCACGAGGTTGATCTCGGTGGCCTGGTCGGCGAAGTAGCAGGTGCCCTGTCCCTTCACCTCCATGACGGTCATCTGCTCGCCGGTGAGCCGGCGGGTGACCATGCCGCGCAGGCCGTCACCGCCGCCGCTGAGCTTCTTGAAGTTCATCTGGCCCGTGTAGGCGACCATGGAGCCGTTCTTGGCCTTCACGAAGTCGCCGGTCATGTCGACGGCGAGCGTCTTTGACCCCTGGAGTCGAAACTGTGCCACGGCCGCAATCTAGCGGTCGGCGGGCGCGGCGGGGGAGGGGGCGCGGGTGTTCTGGTACGCGTCTGCGACAAAGCGGGCGGCCGGGACGGGCCGCCACCCCCCGGCGGCGGGTCCGGACGTGTGCTCGGTGATAATGGAGCGGATCCTTGTGAGTCCGTTCACAAGCGATCTCCGAGTCCCCCGCGTATCGAGGTACCCATCGTGAACAGCAGCGCCGTCCACCGCCTGCGCCTGGTCTCCGGCCCCGAAGGGGTCTCCTTCCTGCTCCTGCTGCTCTGCTCGGTGCTCAAGCGCACCACCGACTTCAACGCCGTGCCGGTGATGGGCATGGTCCACGGCATCCTGTTCGTCCTGTACGTGGTCTTCTGGATCATGGCGTGGCAGACGCAGAAGTGGGACGTCAAGCGCGGCGCCCTGCTGTTCGTCCTCTCGGTGCTCCCCGGCGGCGGCTTCGCGGCCGAGCGGATGCTCGCCAAGGAGGAGCGCGGGGAGGCCGCGGTGCCGGCCGCGGCCTGACCTCCCCCCGCACACGCCGGCAGGCTGCCGGGGCCCCCTCTCCCAGTGGGCCCCGGCAGCCTGCCGTTCTTTCCGGGGGTGGTCCGTCGGCGGCTAGTTGACGCCCACCGCGCTCCAGGCCGCGGCCACCGTCTTGTACTCGGGGGTGTTGGTGCCGCCGAAGAGGTCCGCCGCGGCGGACAGGGTGCCGGTGCGGGCCCCCTTGTAGTTGGTGCTGGAGGTGAAGTACACGGTCAGCGCCCGGTACCAGATCGCCGCGGCCTTGTCGCGGCCGATGCCGGTGACGGTCGAGCCGTTGGAGGTCGGGCTGTTGTAGGTGACGCCGTTGATGGTCTTGGTCCCGCTGCCCTCGCTGGCCAGGTAGAACCAGTGGTTGGCCACGCCCGAGGAGTAGTGGACGTCGATGCCGCCGATCCCGGAGTACCAGGTGTCCTTGGACGAGCCGTCCTTGGAGGGCTTGTCCAGGTAGCGCAGCGGCTGGCCGTTGCCGAAGATGTTGATCTTCTCGCCGATGAGGTAGTCCGGCACGTCGACCGCCAGGTTGGCGTACCACTCGACCATGGTGCCGAAGATGTCCGAGGTGGCCTCGTTGAGGCCGCCGGACTCGCCGGAGTAGGTCAGGTTGGCGGTCGCCGAGGTGACGCCGTGGCTCATCTCGTGGCCGGCCACGTCGAGGGCGGTCAGCGGGTTGACGTTGCCGTTGCCGTCGCCGTAGGTCATGCAGAAGCAGGAGTCCTGCCAGAAGGCATTGACGTAGGCGTTGCCGTAGTGCACCCGGTTGCTGGCGCCGACGCCGTTGTTCTTGATCCCGTTGCGGCCGTAGGTGTTCTTGTAGAAGTCCCAGGTGGCGCCGGTGCCGAACTGCGCGTCGACCGCGGCGGACTGGGTGTCGGAGGCGGTGCCGTTGCCCCAGTTGTTGTCCGCGTCGGTGTACAGCGCGTTGCCGCTCTTGGCGTTGCCGGTCCACTGGTTGCCGCGGGCCGGGTCCTTGAGCTGGTAGGTGGAGCCGCTCTGGGTGGTGTTGAGGGTGACGGTGCCGACGTGCACGCCCTTGCCGATGCCGTTGACGGTCTGCACCTCCTCGTGGGTGGAGAGCACCTGGCCGGTGGCGGCGTCGGTGAGCAGCCGCTGGCTGCTCGGGGTGCCGTCGGCCCGCTCGCCGTGGACCACGGTCTGGTAGGCCAGCCGCGGGCTGCCGTCGCCCGCCCAGACCACCAGGGCGGGGGTGCTCGCGCCGTCGACCCTGGTGACCGGGGAGGCGTCCTTGTCGGTCGGGGCGATGCCGACGGTGGCCCGGACCGAGGCGACGGCCTGGTCGGAGGCGGCGGCGGAGGAGAGCGCCGGGGTGAGGCTCGGCAGTGAGAGCCGGCCGTCGAAGGCCCGGTCCACCGAGGTGATCGTGCCGTTGGCCTTCTGGTGGACGACGAGGTCGCCGCCGAGGACCGGCAGGCCGGCGTAGGTGCGGTCGTAGCGCAGGTGGCGCGTGCCGTTGGCGTCGACCACCACGTCCTTCACGACCAGCTGCTCCTGGCCGCCGAGGGCGAGCGCCCTGGCGACCGGCGCGGCCTGCTGCCCGGCCAGCGCGACGAGCGATGCCTGCTGCGGGACGGGCGCGGCCTGGGCCGGGGCGGCGGCGACCTGGATGGCGCCGGCCAGCAGGGCGGAGGCGGAGAGTACGGCGCCGGCTGTCAGCTTTCGCTTCACGAGCGGGTTCCTTCCACGAAACCGCGGGTGCGCGGTCACGCCACGTACCGGGGCGCCGGGGTTGGCGCCAGGGGGCGGTAGGGCGCTGACGTGCTGCTCCCGTGCGGCCTGACGCGTCGTCGATGGGTGGGGGCGACGGGCGTCCGGACGGGGCTTTGGACAGAAGCATGACAATGCAGGTCGTGAAAGGACAGGGTGCCGCGGGGGATTGGCCAGGTCTCGCCAACGCCCTTACGGGTGGTGGGGGGTGGGACAGCTGCCCGGAATGTCCGGACGGGTCCGCTGGCGGGATCCCGCCAGCCGTTGGACTTGTCGACCCGGGCCCGCGTTGCTACGCGGGCGAATGACACGGCGTCCGGGGGCCCGCCTCCCGTCGGGGACCCCGGACGCCTGCCGCGCGGCCGTCAGTTGACGTTGACGCCGCTCCACGCGGCCGCCACCGCGTTGTACTCGGCGCTGCCCGCGCCGTAGAGGTCGGCCGCCGCGCTCAGGGTGCCGGTGCGGGCCGCCTTGTAGTCGGTGGTCGAGGTGAAGTAGACGGTCAGCGCGCGGTACCAGACCGCCGCGGCCTTGTCGCGGCCGATGCCGGTGACGGTCGAGCCGTTGGAGGTCGGGCTGTTGTAGCTGACGCCGTTGACGGTCCGCGCGCCGCTGCCCTCGGCCAGCAGGTAGAAGAAGTGGTTGCCCACGCCCGAGGAGTAGTGGACGTCCAGGCCGCCCACCGAGGAGGACCAGTAGTCGGCCGAGCCGCCGTCCTTGGAGGGCTTGTCCATGTAGCGCAGCGGGGTGCCGTCGCCGTTGATGTCGATCTCCTCGCCGATGAGGTAGTCCGGCGGGTCGGCGGGGAGGTTGGCGGACCACTCGACCATGGTGCCGAAGATGTCCGAGGTGGCCTCGTTGAGGCCGCCGGACTCGCCCGAGTAGTTCAGCCCGGCGGTGGCCGAGGTGACGCCGTGGGTCATCTCGTGGCCCGCGACGTCCAGCGCGGTCAGCGGGTTGGTGTTGTTGGTGCCGTCGCCGTAGGTCATGCAGAAGCAGGAGTCGTTCCAGAAGGCGTTGACGTAGTTCCTGCCGTAGTGGACCCGGCTGGTGGCGCCGACGCCGTTGTTCTTGATGCCGTTGCGGCCGAAGGTGTTCTTGTAGTAGTCCCAGGTGGCCGCCGCGCCGAACTGGGCGTCCACCGCGGCCGACTGGCGGTTGGCGGCGGTGCCGTCGCCCCACACGTTGTCGGTGTCGGTGAACAGGGTGCCGGAGCCGGAGGTCTTGCCCTTGAGGTCGCTGGTGGACTGGCCGCCGCGCGAGGCGTCCTTGAGCGAGTAGGACGAGCCGCCCTGGGTGGTGGTCAGCGGGACGGTGCCGACGAAGACGCCGGTGCCGGAGCCGGAGGCGGTCTGCACCTGCTCGTGGCTGGACAGCACCTGGCCGGTGGCGGCGTCGGTGACCAGCAGCAGGCTGCTGGGGGTGCCGTCGGCGCGCTCGCCCTCCACGGTGGTGCGGTAGGCCAGCCGCGGGTTGCCGTCGGCGGCCCAGACGACCAGCTGGGCGGCGCCGGCCCGGTGGACCCGGGTGACCGGGGACTCGTCCTTGTCGGCGGCGATGCCCGCGGTGGACGCCACCGCGCCGGAGGCCTGGTCGGCGGCCCGGTCGGCGGGGATCGCCGGGGTCAGGCTCGGCACCGTGATCCGCGCGGCGACGGCCTTGTCGACCGCCTTGACCGTGCCGTCGGCGCCCTGGTGCACGACCAGGTCGCCGCCGAGCACCGGCAGGCCGGCGTAGGTGCGCTCGAAGCGCAGGTGGCGCGTGCCGTCGGCGTCCACCACGGCGTCCTTGGCGACCAGCTTCTCCTGGCCGCCCAGGCCGAGGGCGCCGGTCAGCGGGCCGGCCTGGCCGTTCGCCAGCGCGATCAGGCCGGCGCGGTGCTCCGCGGCCCGGGCCTGGACCGAGGGGGTGGGGGTGGCCTGGGCGGCGGTGCTCACCTGGATGACGCCGGTGAGGAGGGCGGTGGCGGAGAGTACGGCGCCGGCTGCGAGCTTTCGCTTCACGTACAGGTCCTTCCGGGAAACCGCGTGTGCGCGGTCGCGCCGCGTTCCGGGGCGCCGGGGTTGGCACCTGAGGGGCGGAACGGGCGCTGACGTGCTGCTCCGTGCGGTCCACGGTGGTCACCGGCGAGTGGGGCGGCGGCCACCGGACGGGGCTGGCCGAAAGCATGACAATCCAACAAGTGAAATGACAGGTCTCGTTCATGGATTGGCCAGGTTCCGCCAGTGCGACGGAAGGTGAACGGAGTGACGAAAGGGGTGGATCACCCCGGCTTCCAGCGGGTTACCACCCGAACCGCCGCCCGGCGGCGGGGGCGGGCGCCGTCCGGGGGCCGGTCGCCGCCCCCGGAGGTGCGGTCGGTGTCCGTTCACACCCCCGCAACGTGCTGGTCCGTACCTGACGGACCGCCTGGCGGGTTCCCGCCACGTGTCGCGCTTGTCCACCATCAGGACGCCTGGTAGCCCCCGCCCCGCCCGCCGGTACGGTAAGGAGGTGGCCAAGCCCCTCGCACTCGACTTCGACCCGATCGCCCGTGCCGACGAGCTGTGGACCCGCCGCTGGGGGACCGTCCCCGCGATGGCGGCGATCACCTCGATCATGCGGGCGCACCAGATCCTGCTCTCCCGCGTGGATGCGGTGCTCAAGCCGTACGGGCTGACCTTCGCCCGCTACGAGGCGCTCGTCCTGCTCACCTTCAGCCGGACCGGCGAGCTGTCGCTCTCCAAGATCGGCGAGCGCCTGATGGTCCACCCGACCAGCGTCACCAACACCGTCGACCGCCTGGAGCGGGCCGGCCTGGTCGCCCGCCGCCCCAACCCGCTGGACGGCCGCGGCGTGCTCGCCGCGATCACCGGCCGGGGCCGCGAGGTCGTCGAGGGCGCCACCCGGGAGCTCATGGCGATGGAGTTCGGCCTGGAGGAGTACGACGCCGGCCAGTGCCGCGAGGTCTTCGACCTGCTGCGCCCGCTGCGGGTGGCGGCGGGCGACTTCGCCGAGCCGCCCGGCGAGGGGCCTGCGCTGGCGGAGGCGTGAGGGCGGCTACCCTCGTGTGAGCGGTGCGCGGATCAGGACGTACCCCCCCGATGCTGCCGAGCGAGGCGATGAAGACGATGAAGGCGACCCCCCTGCTGGGCTGGTACCGCGCCCTGGCCGTTGCGACCGGTGTGGCGCTGCTGGTGTTCTGCGGCTTCATGGTCGCGAAGTACGGCTTCGACGCGGCCGAGGACCTGACCACCTACGTGGCGATGCTGCACGGCTACCTCTACATCGGGTACTTCGTGGTGACCTTCATGCTCGGCCAGAAGCTGAAGTGGCCGCTGGGCCGGATGGTCTTCTTCCTGGCCGCCGGCTGCATCCCGTTCGCCTCCTTCGTCGCCGAGCGCAAGGTGGTCGCCGAGGCCGCCGCCAAGGCGCCCTCCGGCGACGCCGCCCGCCAGCCGGCCGGCGTCTGAGCCGCAGAGCCCCCCGGGGCGCCCTTCCCCGTGCGGGGGAGGGCGCCCTTTCGCATGGTCCGGCACCCGGGCCCCGGTGTCCGTCGACAAGTACTAGGACGTCCGAGTAAATTAGTAGGACGTCCTAACAGCTGTGCCGCCCGCTGGCGTGGCGGCCGTACGGAGCGGAGTTCGGGGTCATGGACGCCGAGGAGATCGAGCGCGGACGGCAGCGCTGGCAGCAGCGGTACGACAGCGCCCGCAAGCGGGACGCGGACTTCACCACCCTCTCCGGGGACGAGGTCGAGCCGGTCTACGGCCCGGCCCCCGGGCAGGCCCACGAGGGCTTCGAGCGGATCGGCTGGCCCGGCGAGTACCCCTACACCCGGGGCCTGCACCCGACCGGCTACCGCGGCCGGACGTGGACCATCCGCCAGTTCGCCGGCTTCGGCAACGCGGAGCAGACCAACGAGCGGTACCGGATGATCCTGGAGGCGGGCGGCGGCGGCCTCTCGGTCGCCTTCGACATGCCCACCCTGATGGGCTACGACTCCGACGACCCGCGCTCGCTCGGCGAGGTGGGCCACTGCGGCGTGGCCATCGACTCGGCCGCCGACATGGAGGTGCTGTTCCGCGGCATCCCGCTCGGCGAGGTCACCACCTCGATGACGATCAGCGGCCCGGCGGTGCCGGTCTTCTGCATGTACCTGGTGGCCGCCGAGCGGCAGGGCGTCGACCCGTCGGTGCTCAACGGCACCCTGCAGACCGACATCTTCAAGGAGTACATCGCCCAGAAGGAGTGGCTCTTCGCGCCCGAGCCGCACCTGCGCCTGATCGGCGACCTGATGGAGTACTGCGCCGACGGGATCCCGGCGTACAAGCCGCTCTCGGTCTCCGGGTACCACATCCGCGAGGCCGGGGCGACGGCCGCGCAGGAGCTGGCGTACACCCTGGCCGACGGCTTCGCCTACGTCGAACTGGGCCTGTCCCGCGGCCTGGACGTGGACGTCTTCGCGCCGGGCCTGTCCTTCTTCTTCGACGCGCACCTCGACTTCTTCGAGGAGATCGCCAAGTTCCGTGCCGCCCGCCGGATCTGGGCCCGCTGGATGCGCGACCGGTTCGGTGCGAAGACCGACAAGGCCCAGTGGCTGCGGTTCCACACCCAGACCGCCGGGGTCTCGCTCACCGCCCAGCAGCCGTACAACAACGTGGTCCGCACCGCCGTCGAGGCGCTCTCGGCGGTGCTCGGCGGCACCAACTCGCTGCACACCAACGCCCTGGACGAGACCCTGGCGCTGCCCTCCGAGCAGGCCGCCGAGATCGCCCTGCGCACCCAGCAGGTGCTGATGGAGGAGACCGGCGTCACCAACGTGGCCGACCCGCTGGGCGGCTCCTGGTACGTCGAGGCGCTGACCGACCGGATCGAGCAGCAGGCCGAGGAGATCTTCCGGCGGATCCTGGACAAGGGCCGTGAGGACCACCCGATCGGCCCGATCACCTCCGGCATCCTGCGCGGGATCGAGGACGGCTGGTTCACCGGCGAGATCGCCGAGGCCGCCTTCCAGTACCAGCAGGCGGTGGAGAAGGGCGAGAAGCGGGTCGTCGGCGTCAACTGCCACCCGCGCAGCGTCACCCCCGAGCTGGAGATCCTGCGGGTCAGCCACGAGGTGGAGCGCGAGCAGGTCCGGGGGCTGGGCGCGCGCAAGGCGGCCCGGGACGAGGCCGCGGTCCGGGCCGGGCTGGACGCGATGCTGGCCGCCGCGCGGTCCGGCGCGTCGATGATCCCGCCGATGCTGGACGCGGTGCGGGCCGAGGCCACCCTGGGCGAGATCTGCAACGCGCTGCGCGAGGAGTGGGGGATCTACCGGGAGGCCGCCCGGTTCTGAGCCCGCCCCCGCCCGCGCGGAGGCCGCCCGGCACGCCCCTGGGAGGGGCGCCGGGCGGCCTCGGTGCGTTCCGGGCCGTTCCCCGGTCGTTCCCGGCCGTCCTCAGCCGGCCGGCGGGACCGGGAAGGTGCCGAGCAGCAGGCCGGTGAAGCGCCGGGTCCACTCGGGGGTGATCGGCTCGCCGCTGACCAGCACCCGGTGCTCGACCGTCCCGGCGATGGTGTCGAAGATGATGTCGACCTCCTCGCGGGCGGTCGCCTCGTCGCCGTCCGGGGCCAGCTCGCCGCGCGCCTGGGCGGCCGCGCGGCCCTGCCGGACCAGCCGCTTCTGCGGGTCGACGATCGCCTCCCGGATCCGCCGGCGCAGCTGCCGGTCGCGGGTGCCCTCGGCGAACAGGGCGAGCAGCGCCGCCTGGCTCTCCGGCCGGGCCAGCAGCCCGGCGAACTGGGCCACCACCGCCTCGATGTCGGCCTGCAGGCTGCCCAGGTCGGGCATCACCAGCTCGTCGAAGAGGCTGGCGACCGCGTCCACCACCAGTTCGTTCTTGGACGGCCAGCGGCGGTAGAGGGTGGTCTTGGCGACGCCGGCGCGGGTGGCCACGTGACCCATCGTGAGCCCGCCCCAGCCGAGTTCGGCGAGGGCGGCGCGGGTGGCGTCCAGGATGGCGCGGTCGGCGGCGGCACTGCGCGGGCGGCCCTTGGTCCGGGGGGCGGTTTCCGGGCTCTCCGGGGCGGGTGGCTGGGGGGCCGGCACCGGGCCTCCTTGCGATTTACCGGTAAGTAACTTGGGTGGGGCTGGTAACGGTAGCGACTGTTGCGTGTCCAGGTCAGCCGGGCCGTGCGGGAAAGTGGTCCACCTCACGTCCGGCGGGGGCCGGCAGGGGTTGCGGTGGGTGCCCGGGGTCCAGTTACGCTACGACTCGTAGCGAAAGCGACGACCAGGCGCCGCGTCCCCGTGGGACGGGAGCGGTGCGGGCGCGGATGGGGATCCGCGCCGAACGGTTCAGGTTATCGGGGAGCGGCTCCGCCACTCCGGGAATCGGTACCGCGCAGCCCGCGCGGGGCGTTTTCCGGGAGGTTGGTGCCCACCAGCGGCGCGCGCGGGGGAGGATGGTGCCATGCAGCCACGGAATTCTCGTCTCAACAGTGCCGCCCTGCGTGGTGCGGTCGACCTCGCCGCGGTGAAGGCAGCCGGCGAGGCTGCCCAGAAGGCCGAGCAGGCCAGGGCCGAGCGGGCCCGCCAGGCGGCGGCCGGCGAGGCCGGGGACGCCCCGGCCGGATACCCGCTCGTCATCGACGTCACCGAGGACACCTTCGAGGTGGAGGTGGTCCAGCGGTCCGCCGAGGTGCCGGTGGTCGTCGACTTCTGGGCCGAGTGGTGCGGGCCCTGCAAGCAGCTCAGCCCGATCCTGGAACGCCTGGCCGAGGAGTACGCCGGCCGGATCGTGCTCGCCAAGATCGACGTCGACGCCAACCAGCTGATCGCCCAGCAGTTCGGCATCCAGGGCATCCCGGCCGTGATGGCCGTGGTGGCCGGCCAGCTGGTCCCGCTGTTCCAGGGCGCCGAGAACGAGGCCAACGTCCGCAAGGTGCTGGACCAGCTGATCCTGGTCGCCGAGCAGCGCTTCGGCATCGTCGGCACCGGCGGCGCGCCCGTCGAGGGCGGCGCGGAGGCCCCCGCCCCGCGCCGGCCGGAGGACCCGGCGCTGGCCGCGGCCCACGACGCGCTCGACCGGGGGGACCTGGGCGGGGCGGTCCGCGCCTACCAGAACGTGCTGGCCGACCAGCCGGGCAACACCGAGGCCAAGGTCGGTCTCGCCCAGGCCCAGCTGCTCCAGCGGGTCGAGGGCCTGGACCCGCAGGCCGTCCGGTCGGCCGCCGCGGCCGACCCGAAGGACGTCGAGGCCCAGCTGCGGGCGGCCGACCTGGACCTGGTCGGCGGCCATGTCGAGGACGCCTTCGGCCGGCTGGTGGCGACGGTCGGCAAGACCTTCGGCGAGGACCGGGACACCGCCCGGCTCCGGCTGCTGGACCTGTTCGAGGTGATCGGTCCGGAGGACCCGAGGGTCACCGCGGCGCGCCAGGCGCTGGCCCGGGTGCTGTTCTGAAGTCCCGCCGGTGACACGGCTGATGACCTGCGGTGCCGCTGGTGATTTGGCGACAATCCGGTCATCGGCTCTGAGGTTTACCAAATCTTGACAACACCCGTGGACGGTCACGACATGTGACCGTCCACGGGTGTTTCACTGATGTTTCCGAGGGATTTCGCCCGCACCAATCCTTCATTTCGTCACTCTGCGTGCCCGTGGCGCCGATTTCATGATCATTTGCGCCCGTGTGGGATTACCCGTCAGTAATGCGACCTCTTGTGCTTCGTCCGGGATTCGAGCAGCATCGGCACGCCCGGTCCCCACACTTCGACCCCCGCCGGCAGCCGGCCGGCGGATCCGGAGGAGGGGATCCCCACCGGGCGGCCGGCGGTCCTGCCGCCGGCGAGAGGGCAGGGGGGTGTCCGCTCCCACGGCGGTTCCTGTCCTTCGCACGGCCGCGCTGCCCGCGCGGTCACTGGTTGTCGCTCGGGGGGACCGTCCGTGTCGTCACGGCGCTCTCCGCTACCGAGGACGTAGCTCTCTCCCATCCCAGGCCCCCATCGGTGCGCATCGCGCCACCGGGGGGCCGGAGATGTACGTCCCAGAAGGAGGACACGCATGTCCAAGACCTACGGCAAGACCCGCTGGAAGCGCTTCGCCCTGGTGATGGTGCCGAGCCTCGCGGCCACCGCCGCCGTCGGCGTCGGCCTGGCGAACAGCGCGCTGGCCGCCTCGTTCAGCATCTCGGGCCAGCAGTTCAAGGTCTCCGCCAAGGAGCTGCACGGCACCAACTTCGCGCAGTTCGGCTCGATCGACGTCCAGACCGACAAGACGACCCACCCGGTCGCGGTCTCGGCCTTCGACACCGCCCGGATCAAGGGCCTGTGCCAGTCGCTGGTCACCGACCCCAACGTGATCCCGCTGCCCTTCAAGCTCCCGAAGGTCACCCTGCGCCTGGAGGCCGGTGACAGCGACCAGAAGGACCGTCAGGTCGACGCCGCCAACCTGCTGATCGACCTCGACTCCCTGGAGGCCGACGCCGAGTTCGGCAACATCAACATCGGCCAGGACGCCTCCACCCTCAAGGGCGAGGCCACCAAGAACTGGAAGTCCGCGCTCGGCTCCGGCCTGCCCAGCGGCAAGACCGGCTTCGCGCAGGCCGCCGACACCGCCGACCTGACCGGTGTGAAGCAGACCGCGTGGGCCACCTCGGCGGGCACCTTCAAGCTCCGCGGCCTGAAGCTCAACCTCTACACCGACGACAGCCACGAGTGCTTCTGAGCCGGCTCCTCGGTTGACCGGCTGACCGCCTGACGGCGGGTCGGGGGCCGGGGACGGCGGCCGCGGGCCGCCGTCCCCGGGTTCCCCCTTTCTGTTCCACCTCGTCACACCATCGAGGAGCTGCTCCGTGTCCAGCACCCTTGCCGAGCCGCGGCCCGTCGAACGCGAGAACCCCCTGAGGTGGGCGCGCCGGGTGTTCCGTGACTTCCGCCGCTCCCGGCCGTTCTGGGGCGGGCTGCTGGCCGTCCTCGCCGGCGTCCCGATCATGTACTTCCCGTACGCCAACCTGTCGTTGAACGGCATGACGCTCGCCATGGCCACCACGGCCGGGGCGGGCTCGCTGATCATCGGGGTGCTGCTGGTCGTGCTCGGGCTGACCGGGTGGTTCCAGCCGGTCGTCCGGGTCTTCGCGGGCATCGCCACCACGCTGCTCACCCTGGTCTCCATCCCGGTCTCCAACCTGGGCGGCTTCGGGCTGTCGATCCTGCCGGGCCTGATCGGCGGCGGTCTGATGATCGCCTGGGCGCCGCTGCCGGAGGCCGACCCGGCCGAGGCCGAGGCGCCCGCCGCCGACGCGACCGTCCTCGCGGCGACCGCCGTCGGGGAGCCGGCCGCGGCGGCCGTCGCGGACCACTCCGCCGCCGGGGAGCCCGCCGCCGAGCAGCCCCCGGCCGCCGCCGGGGGGAGCGTCCCGGCGCAGCAGGCCGGCGAGCCGAAGGAGATCCGGTGAGCGGGCCGCGCGAGGAGCTTCCGCAGGCCCCGGCGCAGCGCTCGCCCCGGCACGCGGCGCCCCGCACACCGGTGCGGGTCCGGCTGCGCGGCCGGGCGCTGGCGATGGCCGCGGTGCCGACCGCGCTGCTGATGGCCGCCGCCTACACGCCGAACCCGGCGATCGCCGAGTCCACCGCCGGCAAGCCGTGCGCCACCGCCCCGGACACCGTGCCGCAGGCCCCCGCGGCGGCCGAGACGCCGGTGCCGAAGAGCGAGCTGCCGCCGCCGGTCCCCGGGCCGTCGGGCCCGCTGCCGGGCGCCCCGGCCACCGGGGCGCCCGTACCGGCCGGCGAGCCGGCCGCCACCCCGGCGGCCGCACGCGCGGCCGCCGGCGGCGGGGTCGTCCGGGCCGGTCTCATCGACGACCTCGTCGGCGGCATCACCCATCTGGTCACCCCGGGCGGCACGGCGAGCCCCACCGCCACCGCGGGCCCGTCCGCCGGGGCGCGCGCCGCGGCCCCGGCCCCGACCGCGGAACCCCCGGCCCCGACGGTCACGCCGACGGCCCCGACCGCCGAGCCGACGGGCGCGCCGGCCGGCACCGCCGCACCCACGCCCTCCGGCACCCCGGGGACGGCCGCCCCGGCCGCCCCGGCCGTGACGGCCACCCCGGGCGCCCCGACGGCCCCGGCGGACCCGAAGCCCTCCGGCACCCCGTCCACGTCGGCGAAGCCGTCCGCCGCCGCGCGGCCGACCGCGTCCGGCAGCCCCTCGGCCACCGCGTCGAAGGACCCGAACTGCCTGGTCGACACCGAGGCGCTCGCCCCGAACGGCAAGCCGGCCGACAATCCGATCCTGGTCCCGGACCAGAACTGGACCCTGCAGACCACCCGGCTCGCCCTGAACCACGCCGTCCTGCTCGGCGTGGTCGACGTCCGGACGCCGACCGGCACCAAGCGGGTGCTGAAGTTCGAGGTGGAGAGCGTCGACATCGAGAACCTGCACATGTCGACGCTGCAGGGCAACGGCAGGACCTTCCACGTGAAGGGCGCGCCCGGCTCGGTCTCGACCATGCGCAAGGGCCCGGTCACCATGTACGTGGAGCGGCTCTCCGGCCACCTGGCCAAGGTGCTGGGCCTGCCGGTCCCGATCGACCTGGGCGAGCTCACCCTCACCCCGGACGGCCCGCTGCCGCAGTGGCTGTACGACCTGATCGGCCAGCTCCAGGTGCCGCTGTGGATCGAGCTGACCGGGGTGACCGCGATCCAGTCGGGCCAGTTCGGCGGCACCCTGAAGATCCCCGGCATGCGGCTCTACAACGACGACCTGCCCTACCCCGGGAACGCCTGAGCCGGGCCCCGGACGCCCGTGGGGCGGCCCCTCCCGACCGGAGGGACCGCCCCACGGGCGTGTTCCGCGCGGCCTCAGGCCGTGCGGGTGCCCAGGTGGTGCACCTGGACCATGTTGGTGTTGCCGGGGATGCCGGGCGGCGAGCCGGCGGTGACGATCACGGTGTCGCCCTCGCCCAGCTCGCTGATGCGCAGCAGCTCGCGGTCGACCTGCGCGACCATCTCGTCGGTCGTCTCCACCTGCTCGGTCACATGGGCCTCGACGCCCCAGCTCAGCGAGAGCTGGTTGCGGGTGGCGTGGTCCGGGGTGAAGGCGATCACCGGGATCGGCGAGCGGTAGCGGGAGAGCCGGCGCGCGGTGTCACCGGACTTGGTGAACGCGACCAGCGCCTTGCCGTTCAGGAAGTCGCCCAGCTCGCACGCGGCGCGGGCGATGGAGCCGCCCTGGGTGCGCGGCTTGCGGCCCGGGTTGAGCGGCTGGAGGCCCTGGGAGAGCAGCTCCTCCTCGGCCTTCTCGCAGATCCGGCTCATGGTGCGGACGGTCTCGACCGGGTACTTGCCGACGCTGGACTCGGCGGACAGCATGACCGCGTCGGTGCCGTCCAGGATGGCGTTGGCGACGTCGGAGACCTCGGCGCGGGTCGGGCGCGAGGCGTGGATCATCGACTCCATCATCTGGGTGGCGACGATGACCGGCTTGGCGTTCCGGCGGGCCAGGGTGATCAGCTGCTTCTGGACCAGCGGCACCCGCTCCAGCGGGTACTCGACGGCCAGGTCGCCGCGGGCCACCATGATCGCGTCGAAGGCGAGGACGATCTCCTCCATCGCCTCGACGGCCTGCGGCTTCTCGATCTTGGCGATGACCGGCACCCGGATGCCGACCTCGTCCATGACCTCGTGCACGTCCTTGATGTCCGCGGCGTTGCGGACGAAGGACAGGGCCACCATGTCGACGCCCAGGCGCAGGGCGAAGCGCAGGTCGTCCTTGTCCTTCTCGGACAGGGCGGGCACGTTGACGGCCGCGCCGGGGAGGTTGATGCCCTTGTTGTTCGAGAGCACGCCGCCCTCGACGACCACGGTCCTCACCCGCGGGCCGTCGACGCTGACGACCTCCAGGGCGATGACGCCGTCGTTGATCAGGACCGGGTCACCGGGCTTGACGTCGCCCGGCAGGCCCTTGTAGGTGGTTCCGCAGATGTGCTGGTCACCGGGGACGTCCTCGGTGGTGATGGTGAACTCGTCGCCGTTGTCGACGGTCACCGGACCGTTGGCGAAGGTCGCCAGACGGATCTTGGGGCCCTGGAGGTCGGCCAGAACGCCGATGGTCCTGCCGGTGTCCTCCGAGACCTGGCGGACCTTGCGGTACCGCTCCTCGTGGTCCGCGTGGGTGCCGTGGCTCATGTTCAGTCGGGCGACGTTCATGCCCGCCTCGACGATGGCCTTGAGCTGTTCGTAGGAGTCCGTCGCGGGACCCAGGGTGCAGACAATTTTCGCTCGGCGCATATCGATCAGTCTATCCGTTCGTGTTATTGGTGCATTCGGCGCGAATGGAGAGGAATCGCCGGCCGGGAGTCCGCGGACCGAGACGACGGGGGGTCAGTTTCCGGACAGCTGGTGCACCAGGGCGAAGGCCTGCCGGGCGATCTCCAGCTCCTCGTCGGTGGGGACGACGGCGACCGCGACCCGCGCACGGCCCCCCGAGGGGAGCAGGGCGGGGGAGATGATCCTCGGCTCGCGCGAGCGTACCGAGTTGAGCTCCGGGTCGACGGCGATGCCGAGCTCCTCCAGCCCGGCCGTGGCGGCGGCCCGCACCGGCGCCGCGTTCTCCCCGACGCCCGCGGTGAAGGCGATCGCGTCCACCCGGCCGAGCACCGCGTAGTACCCGCCGATGTACTTGCGCACCCGGTGGACGTACGTCTCGAAGGCCAGCTCCGCGTCCGCGTCGCCGTCCTCGGCGCGGCGCATGATCTCGCGCATGTCGTTGTCGCCGCACAGGCCCAGCAGACCGCTGCGGCGGTTCAGCAGGTCGTCGATGCCGTCGATCGACAGCCCGCCGACCCGGTGGAGGTGGAACACCACGCCCGCGTCGATGTCACCCGAACGAGTGCCCATCACCAGGCCCTCCAGGGGGGTCAGGCCCATCGAGGTGTCCACGCAGCGACCGCCGCTCACCGCCGAGGCGGAGGCGCCGTTGCCCAGGTGCAGCACGATCACGTTGACCTCGGCCGGGTCCTTGCCGAGCAGCCGGGCGGTGGCCCGCGAGACGTACTGGTGCGAGGTGCCGTGGAAGCCGTAGCGGCGCACCCGGTGCTCGTCGGCCACCGCCTTGTCGATCGCGTACCGGGCCGCGTACTCGGGCATCGAGGCGTGGAAGGCGGTGTCGAAGACGGCCACCTGCGGAAGGTCCGGCCGCAGCGCCCGGGCCACCTCGATGCCGGTGATGTTGGCCGGATTGTGCAGCGGCGCCACCGGGATCAGCCGGCGGATCTCCTTGAGCACGTCGTCGGTGATCACGGTCGGCTCGGTGAAGCGCAGCCCGCCGTGCACCACCCGGTGGCCGATCGCGGCCAGCTGGGGCGAGTCCAGGCCCAGCCCGTCGGCGGCCAGCTCCTCGGCGACCGCCTTGAGCGCCGCGCCGTGGTCGGGGAAGGCCTGGGCGGTCTCCCGCTCCGCGCCGCCGCGCGGGGCGTGCAGCAGACGGCCGCCCGCCTCGCCGATCCGCTCGACCAGCCCGGAGGCGAGCCGGTCGCCGTCCAGCATGTCGATCAGCTGGTACTTCACCGACGAGGAGCCGGCGTTCAGCACCAGGACCCGCGTGCCCGCACTCATACCGTGCCCCCTTCACCGCGCGGCCGGGACCCGCGGTCCTGCGACTGGATGGCGGTGATCGCCACCGTGTTGACGATGTCCTGCACCAGCGCGCCGCGCGACAGGTCGTTGACCGGCTTGCGCAGCCCCTGGAGCACCGGGCCGACGGCGACCGCCCCGGCCGAGCGCTGGACCGCCTTGTAGGTGTTGTTGCCGGTGTTGAGGTCCGGGAAGATCAGCACGCTCGCCCGGCCGGCCACCGGCGAGCCGGGCAGCTTGGTCGCCGCGACGTGCGCGTCCACCGCGGCGTCGTACTGGATCGGCCCCTCGACCAGGATGTCCGGGCGCAGCTCGCGCACCAGCTCGGTGGCCTTGCGGACCTTGTCGACGTCCGCGCCGGAGCCGGAGGTGCCGGTCGAGTAGGAGAGCATCGCGACCCGCGGCTCGACGCCGAACTGGGCGGCGGTGGCGGCCGACTGGATGGCGATGTCGGCGAGCTGCTGGGCGTCCGGGTCCGGGTTGACCGCGCAGTCGCCGTAGACCAGCACCTTGTCCGCCAGGCACATGAAGAAGACGCTGGAGACGATGGCCGCGCCCGGCGAGGTCTTGATCACCTCGAAGGCGGGCCGGATGGTGGCGGCGGTGGAGTGCACCGCGCCGGAGACCATGCCGTCGGCGATGCCCTCCTGGACCATCAGGGTGCCGAAGTAGGAGACGTCGGTGACCACGTCCAGGGCCAGCTCGACGGTCATGCCCTTGTGCGCCCGCAGCCTGGCGTACAGCTCGGCGAACTGGCGGCGCAGCGGGCTGGTCGCCGGGTCGACGATCCGCACCCGGGCGCGGTCGCCGGCCGGGGCCTCGGCCGGCAGGTCGATCCCGAGGGCCGCGGCCTTGCGGCGCACGGCGTCGGCCTCGCCGAGCAGGGTGAGGTCGCAGATGTTGCGGCGCAGCAGGATCTCGGCGGCGCGCAGCACCCGCTCCTCGGTGCCCTCCGGCAGCACCACGTGCCGGCGGTCCGCCCTGGCCCGCTCCAGCAGCTCGTGCTCGAACATCATCGGGGTCACCCGCTCGGACCGGCCGGTGTCGATCAGCTTGGTCAACTCGTCGGTGTCCACGTGCAGTTCGAACAGGCCGAGGGCGATCTCGGCCTTCCGGGGGCTGGCCGCCGAGAGCCTGCCCTCCAGGTGGGTCAGCGCGGCGGCGGTGAGCCAGCTGCCCTCCGGGACGACCGCGACCGGGGTGCCGGGGGCGAGCCGGGCGGCCAGCGCCATCACGTTCGGGCCGGGGTGCTGGCCGAGGGTGAGCAGCACCCCGGCGATCGGCGGGGCGCCGGCGGCGTGCGCGGCCAGCGAGCCGATCACCAGGTCGGCGCGGTCCCCGGGGGTGACCACCAGGGCGCCCTCGGTCAGCGCGTCCAGGAAGGTCGGCAGCATCGCGCCGCCGAAGACGAAGCCCCGGACGTCCCGGGCCAGGCCGGCCGCGTCGCCGATCAGCACCTCGGCGCCGGTCGCGTCGACCAGCTGGGCGACGGTCGGCGCGGCCAGCGCCGGCTCCTCGGGGATCACGTAGGCGGGGATCGGCAGCTTCTCGGTGAGCTTGCGCTGGACCGGCTGCTTGGCGGCCGGGGCGACCCGGTTGGCGATCATCGCCAGGGTCTCGCAGCCGAGGTCGGTGTAGGCGCGGTGGGCGTTGCGCACCTCGGCGACGACCGTGTCGGCGTCCTCGCCGTGCCCGCCGACCACCGGCAGCACGGCGGCGCCGAACTCGTTGGCCAGCCGGGCGTTGAAGGCCAGCTCGTCGGGGATGTTGGTGTCGGCGAAGTCGGTGCCCAGCACCAGGACCGCCTGGCAGCGCCGCTCCAGCGCGTGGAACCGGTCCACCAGCACCGAGACCAGCTCGTCCTGCCCCTGCGCGGCCTGCAGCGCGGCGGCCTCCTCGTAGGTGAGGCCGTAGAGCTCGGCGGCCGGCAGGTCCAGCCGGTACCGGGCGCGCAGCAGCTCGACCACGTGGTCCGAGCCCGCCTCCCCCGGCGACGGGGCGTGCACCAGGGGGCGGAACACCCCGACCCGGTCCACCCGGCGGGTGAGCAGCTCCATGACCCCGAGCTCCACCGCCTGGCGGCCGTCCCCGCGGTCGATCCCGGTCACGTACACGCTGCGCGCCACGCGGCTCTCTCCGTCCCGTCGTCTCAGGAAGTGGTCATATCGACCATACCTTCGCACCGTGAACACCCCTCGGCGAGCAGAACGGCCCGGTGGGGGGCAAGGGGCCGAAGGTCCCCGGGACGCGGCTCACGGGGAGCGGTCGGGGCCGGTGAGCCGGACGGTCACCGCGGCCGGCTGCTCGGTGAGGAAGACCTGGGTGATCCGCTTGTCCAGCAGCCAGCCGTGCCGGTGGACCAGGCTGCCGCCCGGGCCCGGCGCCCAGCCGTCGGCGGCCATCCGGACGCGCAGCCGGCGGGCCGCCTCGGCGCCGGGCAGGCCCTCGGTGCTCACCACCACGAGGTCGCGGCGGCAGGCGTGCAGACCGCAGCTGCGGTCCGGGCCGGTGTCGTGCTCGACGGCGAGGCCGGGCGGCAGCGACAGCTCGGAGCGGTCCGGGGAGAAGGGTTCGTGGACGGCGAGCTGGTAGAGCAGTCCGATGACCAGCCCGACCAGGGAGTGGGCGGCGATCACGATGGTGGCCCCGGCGGCCGGCTGGCCGGACCCCCGGGCGGGCCGCCGGCCGCACCGCCGCCGCTCGGCCAGGGTACCGAGCAGGACCACCAGCCCGGCGGCGAGCGGGTAGCCGGACTGGGACTCCGCGACGGCCCGGCTGTGGAACCACGCGCGTTCCAGCCCGACCGGGACCAGCGCCAGGGCGACCAGGACGACGGCGACCGCCGCCCCGACCGTCCGGGTGCGGGCCAGCGCGGCCCAACAGGCCAGTGGCAGCAGGACGTAGCCCCAGCCCAGCACCAAACCCACAGAAGGCCCCCCGCCCGCTGTCGACGTCTCAGGCGGGGAGCCTAGAACGTCACGCCGGACGGAGCCAGAGGGTCGCGAGCGGCGGGAGAACCAGTTCGGCACTGCGGGGCTGGCCGTTCCAGGGAGTCGATTCGGCCTTCACCGGACGGGAGTTGACCGTTCCGCTGCCGCCGTACTCGATGGCGT
This sequence comes from Kitasatospora sp. NPDC015120, assembly GCF_043080305.1. NCBI lineage: Bacteria > Bacillati > Actinomycetota > Actinomycetes > Kitasatosporales > Streptomycetaceae > Kitasatospora > Kitasatospora sp. NPDC015120. The sequence goes on from NZ_JBIBVJ010000009.1 coordinate 210,884, forward strand.
CGGTGTTGAGGGCCTCCTCCCAGAGCTGGTCGCGGCCGTCCAGTTCGGGCAGGCCCACCCGGTGGGCATGGCGGACGACGGGGGAGAAGTTGCAGACGGCGACCAGCGGGGTGCCGTCGGCGGCGTGGCGGACGAAGGAGAGCAGGTTGTCCTCGGCGGCGCCGCCGTCCAGCCAGCGGAAGCCGTCCGGGGTGGTGTCCTGCTCCCAGAGCGCCGGGGTGGCGAGGTAGCACCGGTTGAGGTCGCCGACCAGCCGGCGCACGCCCCGGTGCTCGCGGTGGGCCGGCCACTGCTCGTCGAGCACCCACCACTGCGGGCCCTGTTCGTGGTGCCACTCCGCGCCCTGGGCGAACTCCTGCCCCATGAAGAGCAGTTGCTTGCCCGGGTGGGCCCACATGAAGCCCAGGTAGGCGCGGTGGTTGGCGCGCTGCTGCCACCAGTCGCCGGGCATCTTGGCGACCAGCGCCTGCTTGCCGTGCACCACCTCGTCGTGCGAGATCGGCAGGATGTAGTTCTCCGAGTAGGCGTACACCATCGAGAAGGTGATCTCGTTGTGGTGGTACTTGCGGTGCACCGGGTCCTTGCTCATGTAGACCAGGGAGTCGTGCATCCAGCCCATGTTCCACTTGAGGCCGAAGCCGAGGCCGCCCTGGTCGGTGGGCCGGGTGACGCCGTCCCAGGCGGTGGATTCCTCGGCGACGGTGATCACGCCGGGGCAGCGCCGGTAGACGGTGGCGTTCATCTCCTGTAGGAAGGCGGCCGCGTCGAGGTTCTCCCGCCCGCCGTACCGGTTGGGGGTCCAGCCGCCGCTGTCGCGCGAGTAGTCGAGGTAGAGCATCGAGGCGACGGCGTCCACCCGCAGGCCGTCGACGTGGAACTCCTCGCACCAGTAGACCGCGTTGGCGACCAGGAAGTTGCGCACCTCGACCCGGCCGTAGTCGAACTCCAGGGTGCCCCAGTCCGGGTGCTCGGCGCGCTGCGGGTCGGCCGGCTCGTACAGCGGCTCGCCGTCGAAGCGGGCGAGCGCGAAGTCGTCCTTGGGGAAGTGCGCGGGCACCCAGTCGACGATGACGCCGATGCCGTGCTGGTGCAGGGTGTCGACCAGGAAGCGGAAGTCGTCCGGGCCGCCGAGCCGGGCGGTGGGGGCGTAGTAGCCGGACACCTGGTAGCCCCAGGAGCCGCCGAACGGGTGCTCCATGACCGGCATGAACTCCACGTGGGTGAAGTTCAGCTCCTTCAGGTACCGCGGGAGCTCGGCGGCGATCGCGCGGTAGGTGGTGAGGTCGGGGCGCCAGGACGGCAGGTGCAGCTCGTACACCGACATCGGGGCGCGGTGGTGCGCGGTGCGCGCCCGGCGGGCCATCCACTCGCCGTCCTGCCAGCGGTGGGTGGAGGCGGTGACGACCGAGGCGGTGCCGGGGGGGACCTGCGCGGCGCGGGCGAGCGGGTCGGCCTTGTCCAGCACCCAGCCCTGCCGGGTGTGGATCTCGTACTTGTACTGCGCGCCCTCGCCGAGGTCCGGGACGAACAGCTCCCAGACCCCGGAGGAGCCGAGCGAGCGCATCGGGTGCCCGGTGCCGTCCCAGTGGTTGAAGTCGCCGATCAGCCGGACGCCGACGGCGTTCGGTGCCCAGACGGCGAACGCCGTGCCGGGCACGCCGTCCACGGTGCGCAGGTGCGAGCCGAGGGCCCGCCAGAGCTGCTCGTGCCGGCCCTCGGAGATGAGGTGCAGGTCGAGTTCGCCGAGGGTGGGCGGGATGCGGTAGCCGTCGTGCTGGCGGATCGGTTCGCCGCCGGGGTAGCTGACCAGCAGCCGGTAGTCGGGCGCCTGCGGCGCGGCGAGCAGGCCGGTGAACAGGCCGCCCTGCTGGTGGGTGAGTTCGACCGGCCCCTGCCCGGTCTCCACCACCACCCGCTCGGCGAACGGGCGCAGCACCCGGATCGCGGTGCCGCCGTGCACCGGGTGGGCGCCGAGCAGGGAGTGCGGGTCGTGGTGCTGGCCGTGCACCAGCCGGTCCACCTCGCCGGGCGGCAGCGGTGCCTCGGGCAGCCGCAGCGCCCCGGCGGGGACCGGGCCGGGCGCGGCGGCGGGAAGCGGGCCGGGGTCGGCGGGCCCGTCCGGGTCGGGCGCGGCGGGCACCGGCTCGGCCCGCCGGACGGTCGCGGGCTCACGCGGCGGGGAGTCCAGGCCGGCCAGGAAGGTGGCCGGCACGGAGCGGGTGGTGCGGCCTGGCGGGTCGAGCGGCGTCACGTGGGGGACCTCTCTGGAGCGGGGCGGCGGAACGGGGGACGTCAGACGGTGAGCGCCAGCCGGTTGATCGCGGCCAGCGGGATCGGCAGCCAGCTCGGCCGGTGCCGGGCCTCGTACACCACCTCGTACACCGCCTTGTCGATCTCCAGCGCGCGCATCAGCTCCGGAGAGGCGGCCGGGTCGGTGCCGCCGCCCGCTGTGTAGCCGGCGCAGAAGGCGGTGCGGTTGCGCTGCGCCCAGGCGGCGGCCAGGTGCGCCAGCTCCGGGTCGGGCGGCCCGCCGGCCAGCAGGTGGGCGGCGGCGTAGTCGAAGGAGCGGAGCATCGCGGCGACGTCCCGCAGCGCGGTCTGCGGTTCGCGCCGTTCGGCGACCGACTTGGCGGGCTCGCCCTCGAAGTCCAGCAGCACCCAGCCGTGCGGGGTGCGCATCGCCTGGCCGAGGTGCAGGTCGCCGTGGATCCGCTGGACCGGCAGGCCGTCCGGGTGGGCGTCGGCCATCTGCCGGAAGGCCGAGCGCAGCGCGCCCCGGTAGCGCATCAGCCCGGGGACGGCGGCGACCGCGCTGTCCAGCCGGTCGGCCATCGCGGCGGCCAGCTCCCGGGTCTGGGTGCGGTCCAGCCGGGCGACCGGCATCGAGCGGGCGAGCACCCGGTGCACCTCGGCGGTGGCCCGGCCGAGCCGGTGCGCCTCGATCGCGAAGTTGCCCGGCGACGGGTCTCCCTTCAGCCGGCCGACCTGGTCGAGGGCGAGCTCCCAGCCGTCCTCGGCCTCGGGGAGGTAGCGCTGGAGCAGCCCGAGGGTGGCCGGCTCGGCGCGCTCCAGACGGCTCTCGAACCAGGCGGCGACCCGGGGGATGCGGGTCGAGCCGGCCCGGGAGAGCGCGAGCGACAGTTCGAGGTCGGGGTTGGTGCCGGGGTGGACGCGGCGGAACAGCTTCAGGATGTACGAGGTGCCGTAGATGACCGAGCTGTTGGACTGCTCGGCGGTGGAGGCGCGGCCGGGCAGGTTGGTGGGGAGCCCGGAGCCGGGGGTGCGGCGGAAGGACAGCGAGCCGAACCGGTCGCCGGTGGCCAGGTGCTCCAGCAGCCGCCCGGTGAGTTCCGGGTCGTGCACCGCGTCGTAGAGCGCCGCCCCGTCGTACGGGCCCTGGGTGAGCCGGCCGAGGACGGCGGCCGGCTCGATGCCGGCCGGGCCCTGCGAGCGGATGCCGAGCAGCAGTTGGTACAGGTCGCCGTGCGGCGCGCCGGCGGTGGCGGCGTGCTCGACCCGGAGCAGCAGGTGCAGCAGGGCGGGGTCGCCGACCTGCAGGGGGGTGCCGACCAGCGGGGTGAGGCCGGTGATCGGCCGGCCCTTCCCGGCGTACCAGCGCTGGGTGGGGAGCCACTCGGCGATCAGCGGCAGCGCCGCCTGGACGAGTTCGCTGACCCCCAGGGCGGTCCTCCGGACCCCGGCGCCCCGCGCGACGGCCGCCGCGGCGGGGCCGGCGGGGGCGTCATGGTGCAGGGGGGCTTGCGAACGGGAGGTTTCGGACATGACTCCCTTTCCCCGGAGGAGCTGGGCGGACCGCCCGACGGGTCTGGCCGGGTCCGTCAGTCTTCCGGATTGCGGCGGCGCGGCGGCGGCGGCACGCGAGCGGTGGGCCCGGGTGTCACGCCTTCGTGTGGGTGGCCGTTGGGCTGTTCTCCGTACGCGGTGGTGCAGAGACGACCGGGGGCGCGGGGTGCGAATTCGCGCCCCCGGAGGCTTCGGTGGGGTCTGCGACGGGTGCCGGATCGTTACTTCGACCGCCTGGTTCCGCTCAGCCTGGAGGGCCTGCGGAGCTGGAACCAGTAGAAGCCGTGGCCGGCGAGGGTGAGCAGGTACGGCCACTCACCGATCGAGGGGAAGCGCACCCCGCCGATCAGCTCGACCGGATACCGCCCGCCGTACTGCCTCAGGTCCAGTTCGGTCGGCTGCGCGAAGCGGGAGAAGTTGTTCACGCACATGACCAGGTCCCCTTCGTGCTCGCGCACGAAGGCCAGCACCGCGGGGTTGCTGGAGGGCAGTTCGGTGTAGCTGCCGAGGCCGAACGCCGGGTTGAGCTTGCGGATCTCGATCATGCGACGCGTCCAGTGCAGCAGCGAACTCGAACTGCTCTGCTGCGCCTCGACGTTGGTCACCTGATAGCCGTACACCGGATCCATGATGGGCGGCAGACTGAGCCTGCCCGGGTCGGCGGAGGAGAAACCCGCGTTGCGGTCCGGGGTCCACTGCATCGGGGTCCGGACGCCGTCGCGGTCGCCCAGCCAGATGTTGTCCCCCATGCCGATCTCGTCCCCGTAGTAGAGCACGGGCGAGCCGGGCAGGGAGAGCAGCAGGGCGGTGAAGAGCTCGATCTGGTTGCGGTCGTTCTCCAGCAGCGGGGCGAGCCGCCGGCGGATGCCCACGTTGGCGCGCATCCGCGGGTCCTTGGCGTACTCGGCGTACATGTAGTCGCGCTCCTCGTCGGTGACCATCTCCAGGGTCAGCTCGTCGTGGTTGCGCAGGAAGATGCCCCACTGGCAGCCGTGCGGGATGTTGGGCGTCTTGGCGAGGATCTCCGAGACGGGGTAGCGGGACTCCCGGCGGACCGCCATGAAGATCCGCGGCATCACCGGGAAGTGGAACGCCATGTGGCACTCGTCGCCGCCGGAGGCGAAGTCGCCGAAGTAGTCGACGACGTCCTCCGGCCACTGGTTGGCCTCGGCGAGCAGCACGGTGTCCGGGTAGTTGGCGTCGATCTCCTTGCGGACCCGCTGGAGGAACTCGTGGGTCTCCGGGAGGTTCTCGCAGTTGGTGCCCTCCCGGGCGAAGAGGTACGGCACCGCGTCCAGCCGGAACCCGTCGATGCCGAGGTCCAGCCAGAAGCGCAGGCCCGCGATCATCTCGTCCTGGACCCGCGGGTTGTCGTAGTTGAGGTCCGGCTGGTGGGAGAAGAACCGGTGCCAGAAGTACTGCTTGCGCACCGGGTCGTACGTCCAGTTGGAGGTCTCGGTGTCGACGAAGATGATCCGGGCGTCGGGGTACTGCTTGTCGTCGTCGGCCCACATGTAGAAGTCGCCGTACGGGCCGTCCGGATCCTCCCGGGAGGCCTGGAACCACGGGTGCTGGTCGCTGGTGTGGTTCATGACGAAGTCGATGATCACCCGCATGCCGCGGGCGTGCGCGGCGTCCACGAACTCCATGAAGTCGGCGAGGTCGCCGAACTCCGGCAGCACGGCCTTGTAGTCGGAGACGTCGTACCCGCCGTCGCGCAGGGGCGAGGCGAAGAACGGCGGCAGCCAGAGGCAGTCGACGCCGAGCCACTGCAGGTAGTCGAGTTTGGCCGTGAGCCCCTTGAGGTCCCCGACCCCGTCGCCGTTGCTGTCCTGGAAGGACCGCACCAGCACCTCGTAGAAGACCGCACGCTTGAACCACTCCGGGTCCAAGTTCTTCTCGGAGGTCTCGGGGAAGGTGTCGGGGACGGGCTCGTTCACTGTCACGCTGGGTTCCTCCGAACCGTGAGGAGGTGGGCCGGCTCGGCTGAGGGGTCGAGCCGGACGTAGTTGTGCCGGCCCCACGTGTAGGCGGCACCGGTGAGCTCGTCGTGGACCGCGAAGGGCCCGTCCCCGTCCAGGGTGACGGTGGCCTCCTGGGCGTGATGGGGATCCAGGTTGACCACGGTGATGAGGTGGTCGGTGAGGCCGTCGGGAGTCAGGGCGGTCTTGGAGTAGGCGAGCACCTGGTCGTTGTCGGTGGGGTGGAAGCGCAGCGAACGCAACTGCTGGAGGGCCGGGTGACGGCGGCGCAGCCGGTTCAGGACGGTGAGCAGCGGGGCGAGGGTGTCGGTGCGGCTCCAGTCCCGGGGGCGCAGTTCGTACTTCTCCGAGTGCAGGTACTCCTCGGATCCGGGGTGGGCCGGCTCGTTCTCGTAGAGCTCGAAGCCGGCGTACACGCCGTAGCTGGGGGAGAGGGTGGCGGCCAGCACGGCGCGGATCGCGAAGGCGGCCCGGCCGCCGTGCTGGAGGAAGGCGGGGAGGATGTCCGGGGTGTTGGCGAAGAAGTTGGGCCGCATGTGGGCGGCGGCCTCGCCGGTCAGCTCGGTGAGGTACTCGGTGAGTTCCGCCTTGCTGTTGCGCCAGGTGAAGTACGTGTACGACTGGTGGAAACCGATCTTCCCCAGGGTGTGCATCATCGCGGGGCGGGTGAAGGCCTCGGCGAGGAAGAGGACGTCCGGGTCGGTGCGGGCGATGTCGGCGAGCACCCGCTCCCAGAAGACCACCGGTTTGGTGTGCGGGTTGTCGACCCGGAAGATCCGTACGCCGTGCGCCATCCAGAACCGGAGGACCCGGATCGTCTCCTTGACGATTCCGTCCATGTCCTGGTCGAAGTTGATCGGATAAATATCCTGATATTTTTTCGGCGGATTTTCGGCGTACGCGATGGTGCCGTCCGCGCGGTGGCTGAACCATTCCGGGTGCTTGTTCACCCACGGGTGGTCCGGTGAGCACTGGAGCGCGAAGTCCAGCGCCACCTCCAGGTGCAGTGCGCCGGCCTCGGCCACGAAGTGGTCGAAGTCCTCGATGGTGCCGAGGTCCGGGTGGACGGCGTCGTGGCCCCCCTCCGGGGAGCCGATCGCCCAGGGCGAGCCGACGTCGTGCGGACCGGCCGTCAGGGTGTTGTCCGGGCCCTTGCGGAAGGCTCGCCCGATCGGGTGGACCGGCGGCAGGTAGACCACGTCGAAGCCCATAGCGGCGATCGCCGGCAGCCGCTCGGCGGCGGTCCGCAGGGTGCCCGAGCGGGGCGGCTCCACCCCGGCCGGGTCGACCACCGCACCCTCCGAACGGGGGAAGAACTCGTACCAGGAGCCGAACAGTGCCCGCTGCCGGTCCACCTGGAGCGGCGCCGGCCGGGAGGCGCTCACCAGTTCGCGCAGCGGGAAGCGGCCGAGCAGTTCCAGCACCTCCGGGGCGAGCGCGGCGGCCAGCCGGGACAGCGGCGGCAGGCCCGGGTCGCGCAGCGCCTCGGCGGCGGCCAGCACCACCGCCCGGCCGTCCTTCTTGGGCACCCCGGCGGCGGCGCGCTCCAGCAGCTGGGCGCCCTCCTCCAGGACGAGCGCGGTGTCGATCCCGGCCGGCAGCTTGACCGCGGCGGCCCTGCGCCAGGTGGCCACCGGGTCGGACCACGCCTCCACCAGGTACGACCAGCGGCCCGGGGCGGTCGGGGTGACGTACGCGCCCCACCGGTCGGTGCCCTCGGCCAGCTCGCGCATCGGGGTGAAGGGACCGCTGCGTCCGCGCGGGTCGCGCAGCACGACATTGGCGTTCACCGCGTCGTGGCCCTCGCGGAACACGGTCGCGCTGACCAGGAAGGTCTCGCCCACCACGGCCTTGGCCGGGCGGCGGCCGGCGTCTACGAGGGGGCTGACGTCCAGGACGGGGATGCGGCCGATCACGGTGTCGCTCTCTGTCGTCGGGCGGGCGGTCTTGCGGGGAGCGGCGGGCTTGGCGCGGGCGCGCCCGGCCGCGGGCCGTGCCGCGGAGGGGTCGGCGGCGTTCGCGCTGCGGCGGGTGGTGGTGCGCTTGCGCGGGGCCTCGGCCGGGTCCGGCCCCGGTGCGGTCCGGCTCTCGTCGGCCCCGGGTCGCCGGGCCGGTTCGTCCGGTCGCTCCGTACGGATAGCCCCGGCACCCCGGGGCCCCGGCATCGCCGCGTCTGTCCGAGTGTCAGAATCCATCCGTCCGGCGGATTCCGCGACCGCTGCGTCGAGGGTGTCGGCCACCGGTGTGGACTGGTCCCGCGTGTCGCCGTGCATGCCAAACTCCTGCCCGAGATCGGCGGCAGCTCCCGCGGGCCGGCACGGCCAGGGGAGTACCGGGGGGACTGCTGGGTGGGGAGGACGTGCGACCGGAAGCCTGCCCGCGCCGCCGTTCCGGGCAACCTGCCCCGCTCCCGCTCGGCCCGTGACGGAGAGCCCGAGAGCCCGCGCGCGTTCCGGCGCACGCCTCCGCGGGGGCGCCTCCGGACGACCCGGCCCACCCGTGAACGAGCAGGGCCGGGGCGAGGACACGCGGCGACCCTCGATGGGCGCCGAATGGACCAATCAGGATGAGGAACGGTCAATGCGAAAAGGTTTCGGACGTGCTGCTTCGCGGGGGAACGCCACCCGTCTCCGCACACCCCGCAGCATCGACGACCGTGCTTCATCCTCGCACCGGTGACCCCGATTCCGCAGCGGTACGGCAGGAGTTCCAGAGACGATCGGGTGCGGGTCCGCCGACGGAAATGGAGCGGTTCCGCGGTGTTCACGCATTGGTGGCGCGGCCCTGCGGGACGTGCGCCTCGCGCGCCCCCCGTGCAGACCAATGCGCCGAATGCGATCTCATCAATAGGCCGAACGGATGCCGAATAGCCCAACTGACGCACCATCATGCCATCCGCCGCGGCTACGCTTCACGCCGTGAAGGCAATCCGCAGATTCACCGTCCGCACCGTCCTGCCCGAACAACTCCAGCCGTTGCACGAGCTGGCCCTCAACCTGCGCTGGTCCTGGCACCCCGAGACCCGGGACCTCTTCCGGTCCGTGGACCCGGACGTCTGGGCCGCGACGGGCGAGGACCCGGTGCGGCTGCTCGGGGAGGTCCCCGCCGCCCGGCTCGCCGCGCTCGCCGCCGACCGCCGCTTCCTGCGCCGGCTCGGCGACCTCGCCGACGACCTGCGGGACTACCTGACCGGCCCGCGCTGGTACCAGAGCGCCGGGCAGCAGGCCGCCGCCCCGCTGCCCGCCGCCATCGCCTACTTCTCGCCCGAGTACGGCATCGCCGCCGCGCTGCCCCAGTACTCCGGGGGCCTCGGCATCCTGGCCGGCGACCACCTCAAGGCCGCCAGCGACCTCGGCGTCCCGGTGATCGGCGTCGGCCTCTTCTACCGGCACGGCTACTTCCGGCAGTCCCTCGACCGGGACGGCTGGCAGCAGGAGCGCTACCCCCTGCTGGACCCGGACGAGCTCGCCGTCACCCTGCTCCGTGAGGGTGACGGCACCCCCAGCCGGGTCGACCTCGCCCTGCCCGGCGGACGCACCCTCGCCGCGCACATCTGGAAGGCCCAGGTCGGGCGCGTCCCGCTGCTGCTGCTCGACTCCGGCATCGAGGCCAACTCGCCGGCCGAGCGCGACGTCACCGACCGCCTCTACGGCGGCGGCAGCGAGCACCGGCTGCTCCAGGAGATGCTGCTCGGCATCGGCGGCGTCCGGGCGGTGCGCGCCTACCAGCGGCTCACCGGCCACCCCGCCCCCGAGGTCTTCCACACCAACGAGGGCCACGCCGGCTTCCTCGGCGTCGAGCGGATCCGCGAACTGGTCGCGGACACCGGCCTCGACTTCCCCGCCGCCCTGGAGGCGGTCCGGGCCGGCACCCTGTTCACCACCCACACGCCCGTCCCGGCCGGCATCGACCGGTTCGACCGGGAGCTGGTCGCCCGGCACTTCGGCGGCGACACCGCGCTGCCCGGCGTCCCGGTCGACCAGGTGCTCGCGCTCGGCGCCGAGACCTGGCGCGGCGGCGACCCCAAGCTGTTCAACATGGCCGCCATGGGCCTGCGGCTCGCCCAGCGCGCCAACGGCGTCTCCACCCTGCACGGCGAGGTCAGCCGCTCGATGTTCAACGGCCTCTGGCCGGGCTTCGACGCCGCGGACGTCCCGATCACCTCGGTCACCAACGGCGTGCACGCCGCCACCTGGATCGACCCGGCCGTGGTGCGGCTCGGCGCCGCCGAGCTCGGCGCCGACCGCGCCGAGGAGGCCATGACCACCGGCGAGACCCAGCGCTGGACGGGGCTGGAGCGGATCGGCAACAGCGAGGTCTGGGACCTGCGCCGCACCCTGCGCTCCCAGCTGGTCGACGAGGTCCGCGACCGGCTGCGCGCCTCCTGGCGCCAGCGCGGGGCCGGCGAGGCCGAACTCGGCTGGGTCTCCTCGGTGCTCGACCCGGACGTGCTCACCATCGGCTTCGCCCGCCGGGTGCCGTCCTACAAACGGCTCACCCTGATGCTCCGCGACCAGCAGCGGCTGCGCGCCCTGCTGCTGCACCCGACCCGGCCGGTGCAGATCGTGGTCGCCGGCAAGGCCCACCCGGCCGACGACGGCGGCAAGCGGCTGATCCAGCAGATGGTCGCCTTCGCCGACGACCCGGCCGTCCGGCACCGGATCGTCTTCCTGCCGGACTACGACATGGCGATGGCCCAGCACCTCTACCCGGGCTGCGACGTCTGGCTGAACAACCCGCTGCGCCCGCTGGAGGCCTGCGGCACCTCCGGCATGAAGGCCGCCCTGAACGGCTGCCTGAACCTGTCGGTGCTGGACGGCTGGTGGGACGAGTGGTTCGACGGCCAGAACGGCTGGGCGATCCCCACCGCCGACACCGGCGAGGGCGTGCTCGACCCGGACAGCCGGGAGGCCGAGCGGCGCGACGACATCGAGGCCGCCGCGCTCTACGACCTGATCGAGGACCAGGTGGCCACCCGGTTCTACGACCGGGGCTCGGACGGCCTGCCCCACCGGTGGATCGCGATGGTCCGGCACACCCTGGTCACTCTCGGGCCCAAGGTGCTGGCCGGGCGGATGGTCCGCGAGTACGTCGAACGGCTCTACGCCCCGGCCGCGCTGGCCCAGCGCGAGCTGGCGGGGACGGGCGCGTTCCGGGCCGCCCACGAGCTGGCCGAGTGGAAGGCCCGGGTGCGCGAGGCCTGGCCGGTCGTCCGGGTGGAGCACGTCGAGGCGGACTGCCCCGACGAGGCGCAGGAGCTGGGCAGCGCGCTGGCGCTGCGGGTGCAGGTGGCCCTCGGCCCCCTGGAGCCGGCCGACGTCGAGGTGCAGGTGGTCTCCGGCCGGGTCGACGAGTCCGACCGGATCTCCGACGCCCGGGTGCTCGCGCTCAAGCCGGTCGGCGGGCCCGACCTCGACGGGCGGACCAGGTACGAGGGCTCCCTGGAGCTCTGCCGCACCGGGCCGTTCGGCTACACCGTCCGGGTGCTGCCGGCCCATCCCCGGCTGGCCTCGCCCGCCGAACTGGGCCTGGTGGCGCTGCCGCCCGAGGCGGCGGGGATGGATGCCGGACTGCTGCGCTGAACGCCGTGCGGGAGGGGCGCCGGCGCAGGCTGGCCGCCCCTCCCGAGCCCGCTCAGCGGACGGCGGCCACCAGGGCGTCGGTGACCGAGCGCCAGGCCACCCCGGCCTCGGCGAAGCCGGCCTCCCGCAGCCGCTCGAGGTGCCAGCCGGCCGGGTGCGACTCGCCGTCGCCGTGCGAGCCGTACAGCCGGTTGCGCACGGCCACCTGCTCGGCGAGCAGCGGGTCGGCCGCGGCGGCGAGCCACCAGCTCTCCCAGTCCAGGACGCCCTCGGCCTTCTCGCGCTCCTGCCGGCCGTGCCGCAGGGCCCGTTCGGCGGCGTTGAGCAGCGGGACGGCCGGGTCGGGCATGTGGTCGGCGTTGAGGAACACCCCGCCGGGGCGGACCAGGCCGGCCAGGTCGCCGAAGAGCCGGACCAGGGCGGTGCCGGGCAGCCAGTGCAGCGCCGTGGCGGTCACCACCGCGTCGAACGGGCCGGCCGGCAGGGCGTCGGCCCAGCGCGGGTCCTTCAGGTCGGCGGTGACCAGGGTGAACCGCTCGTCGTCGCCGAGGACGCCGCGGGCGATGGTCATCAGTGCCGGGTCCTGGTCCACGCCGACACTGGTGGCGCCGGGCAGCCGGGCGAGCAGGCGTTCGGTGATGCTGCCGGTGCCGCAGGCGAGGTCGAGGACGCGCGGGGCGGGACCGGTCACCGCCTCGACGACGTCGAGCATCACCCGGAACCGCTCCTCGCGGTCGGGCAGGTACCACTCCTGCTGGCGGTCCCAGCTGCGCTGCCACTGCTCCCAGTGGTGTCGGTCGACCATGGTCGCTCCTCTCGTGGGCCGGGGGGCGGTCCGCCCCGGGAACGACCCTAGGCCCTTTCGGTAATGGATGAAAGGGCCCAGGGTCTCTTACAAGAGGAGTGTCGGCGTCAGACCAGGCTGTCCCGCCAGGCCTGGTGCAGCTGGGCGAAGCGCCCGGCGCCGTCGATCAGTTCGCGCGGGGTGCCGTCCTCGACGATCCGGCCCTGGTCCATCACCAGCACCCGGTCCGCGATCTCCACGGTGGACAGCCGGTGGGCGATGATCACGGCCGTCCGTCCGGCCAGCACCGTCCGCATCGCCTGCTGCACGGCCCGCTCGCCGGGCACGTCCAGCGAGCTGGTGGCCTCGTCCAGGATCAGCACCGCCGGGTCGGCGAGCAGTGCGCGGGCGAAGGCGACCAGCTGTCGCTGGCCCGCCGAGATCCGCCCGCCGCGCTTGCGCACGTCGGTGTCGTAGCCGTCCGGCAGCTCGGCGATGAAGTCGTGTGCGCCGATCGCCCGGGCGGCCGCCTCGACCTCGGCGCGGGTGGCGTCCGGTCGGCCGATGCCGATGTTCTCGGCGACCGTGCCGGAGAACAGGAAGGACTCCTGGGTCACCATCGCCACCCCGCGCCGCAGCTCCGGTCCGGCCAGGTCGCGCAGGTCCACCCCGTCCAGGGTGATCCGGCCCTCGGTCGGGTCGTAGAACCGGGCGAGCAGCTTGGCCACCGTGGACTTGCCGGCGCCGGTCGCACCGACCACGGCGACGGTCTGCCCGGCCGGCAGCACCAGGTCGAACGTCGGCAGCACCTCCTTGCCGGTCCGGTAGGCGAAGCTGGTCTTCTCGAAGTGCACCTCGCGGCCCTTGATGGCCGAGGCCGGCAGCTCGCGGGGCTCCGCCGGCTCGGCCACGGTGGGTTCGTGGGCGAGCAGGCCGGCGATCTTCTCCAGCGCGGCGGCGGCCGACTGGTAGCTGTTCAGGAACATCGCCAGCTGGTCGATCGGCTCGAACAGCCGGTGCAGATAGAGCACGAAGGCGGTCAGCACGCCCAGCTCGGTCGAGCCGTCGGTGACCAGGTAGGCGCCGAGCAGCACCACGCCGGTGGTCCAGATGTTGGCGGTCATCCGGGACAGGCCCCCGTAGCGGGCGACCTCCAGCAGGCTGTCGGCGGTCGCGTCGGCCGACTGCCGGTTCACCACCTCGAACGCGGCGTCGTTGGCCCGCTCGCGGCGGAACGCCTTCACCGGGCGGATGCCGTTCATGGTCTCGGTGAAGCGGACGATCAGCGAGGCCGCCGCGGTGCGCGAGCGCCGGTAGACCAGACGGGAGCGGCGCCGGAACGACTGGGTGATCACCCACAGCGGCAGGAAGGCGAGCAGCGCGGCCAGGCCGAGCTGCCAGTCCAGCACCAGCAGGATCACCGAGATGGAGCAGACCGAGAGGGAGACCGTCAGCAGCTCCTGGAGTCCCTCGGAGAGCAGTTCGCGCAGCGCCTCCACGTCGCTGGTGGCGCGCGAGATGATCCGGCCCGAGGTGTAGCGCTCGTGGAAGTCCAGGCTGAGCCGCTGGGTGTGCCGGAAGATCCGGCCGCGCAGGTCCATCAGGACGTCCTGGTTGACCCGGGCGCTGATCCTGATGAACGTCCACTGGAGCAGCGTGCCGAGCAGCGCGCAGCCCAGGTAGGCGACGACCACGGCGATCAGCGGGCCGGCGTCGTGCTCGCGCAGCGCCGGGATGCCGCGGTCCATCGCGAGGGCGACCAGCAGCGGTCCGGACTGCAGGGCGGCCTGCTGGAGCAGGATCACCGTCATCGCGGCGGCGATCCGGCCCCGGCGCGGGCCGAGCAGCGAGCGCAGCAGGGCGCCGGGTGCGCCGGACGGGACGGGGATGTCCTCCTCGTCGGCCGGCGGGGTCGGCAGCTCGTCCTCGGACAGCCCGGCCGGTGGCGTGCGGACCTCCTTGGTCCGGGTGTCGACGGGCTCGCAGGCGGTGGTCATCGGGCGGTGCTCCCCTCGGGGGCGAGGGTGGCCTCGCCCGACATGAGTGCGCGGTAACGCGCCGAGCTCTGCAGCAGTTCCTGGTGGGTGCCGACCGTCTCGATCCGGCCGTCGGCGAGGACGGCGACCCGGTCGGCGAGCAGCACGGTGCTCGGGCGGTGGGCGATCACCAGGGCGGTGGTGGAGGCGAGGACCCGGCGCAGGGCGCGCTCGACCAGCGCCTCGGTGTGCACGTCCAGCGCGGAGAGCGGGTCGTCGAGCACCAGGAAGGCGGGGTCGCCGACCACGGCGCGGGCCAGTGCGAGGCGCTGGCGCTGGCCGCCGGACAGTCCCTGGCCCTGCTCGCCGACCGGCGTGTCCACGCCCTCGGGCAGGTGGTCGACGAATCCGGCCTGGGCGGTTTCGAGGGCGGCGCGCAGCCGGTCGTCGCCCGCGTCGGGGGCGCCCATCAGCACGTTCTCGCGGATGGTGGCGGAGAACAGGATGGGGTCCTCGAAGGCGACCGCGACCAGTTCGCGCAGGCGCGAGCGGTCCAGCTCGCGGATGTCGCGGCCGTCCAGGGTGATGGTGCCGGCGGTGGCCTCGTAGAGGCGGGGCAGCAGGGCGGTCAGCGTGGTCTTGCCGCTGCCGGTCGCGCCGACCAGGGCCATCGTCTCGCCGCTGCGGATGTGCAGGTCCACTCCGCGGAGCAGGTCGGGGGTGCCCGCGGGGGCGTCGGGGTAGCGGAAGCGGACGCCGGTGAACCGGATGCCGTCGGGGGTGGTGACGGTCGTCGGGGCGGTCCGGGGGGTGGGGACCGTGGTCAGGGCCGGGCGGACGGGTTCGGCCGGTTCGGCGTCGGCCTCGTCCAGCACCTCGAAGAAGCGGTCGGTGGCCGTGGCGGCCTCGTTGGAGTAGGCCATCAGCCAGCCGAGCGACTCGATCGGCCAGCGCACCGTCAGCGCGGTGGAGAGGAAGGCGACGAGGGCGCCGGCGCTCAGCTCGTCGTGCGCGACCAGGTAGGCGCCGACCGCGAGGGCGCAGCCGAGCGCGAGTTCGGGCAGGCCGATGACGATCGACCAGAGGTTGGCGAGCATGCCGGCCTTGTCCAGCTCGGTGCGGCGGAGCACGGCGGACTGCTCGTGGAACCGCTCGGCCATCGAGCGGTGGCGGCCGAAGGCCTTGAGGATCCGGATGCCGAGGACGGACTCCTCGACGAGGGTGGTGAGGTCGCCGTTGCGGTCCTGCGTCAGGCGGGTGGCCAGGGAGTAGCGGGACTCGAAGCGGCGGGTGAGCAGGAAGAGCGGGAGGGCGGGGCCGAGGGTGATGAGGGCGAGCCGCCAGTCCTGGGTGAACATCAGCGCGATGCCGGCCAGGAAGGTCAGCGTGTTGACGACGAGGAAGATCAGCGGGAACGACAGGAACGTCCGCATGACATGCAGATCGGACATCGCCCGCGAGAGTAACTGGCCGGAGCCCCAACGGTCGTGGAAGGAGACCGGCAGGCGTTGCAGCTTGCCGAAGAACTCTCCGCGCATCGTGGTCTCGACGTCGGCCAGCGGCCGGGCGAGCACGACGCGGCGGGCGTGGAAGAAGGCGGCCTCGGAGAGGCCGAGCAGGAGCAGGAGGGCCGCGAGGGGCCAGAGGGCTTCGAGGTCGTGCTCGGCGATCGGGCCGTCGACGATCCTGCCGAGGACGATCGGGACGAGCAGAGTGCTGAGGGAGGCGAGCAGCGCGGCGGCCACCGAAACGGCCAGGCGCGTGCGGACCGGACGGACGTAGGGCCACAGCCGGAGGAGGGATCGCACAGTCGAACGGCGGGGCGCGGGAGGCGCGGTGCCGGGCACTGCGACGGAATCGGTGGCTGTGTCAAGGACTGGGTTCTTGGCCATCGTGGCGAGAATAGGCCGGATACTCCCTATCGCTCAGCCGCATATCGAACGCACCGTCGATTACCGGCCAAGTGCGCGGCCGGATCAGGGTGTCGCCCGGAAAAGTCGCAGCGAGCGGCCGGTGAGCAGCACGGTGTCGCTCGGGAGGTGTAGACCGGTGGGGCCGGCGCCGTCCTCGGCGGAGGTGTCCAGGACCGCCTCGAAACGGGTGCCGTCGGCCGCCCAGGGGGCACCCGGCAGGACGAACGGAAGGGGCCGCGCACCCGCGTTGAGGAGCAGCAGGAAGCTGTCGTCGGCCAATGGACGACCGTACGCGTCCCGTTCGGACATCGCGGTTCCCGACAGGAGCATGCCCAGCGATGCGGACGGCGTAAACCAGTCGGTCTCGGTCATGTCCCGGCCAAGGGGGGTGAACCAGACCAGATCGGGCCGGCCCCCCGGTGCGGTGGCCCGGCCGGAGAAGAACGCCCGCTGCCGGAGCACCGGATGACGGCGGCGGAGCCGGATCAGGGCGGCGGTGAACGCGCGCAGGTCGCGCCAGGCCGGGTCGTCCAGCAGCGACCAGTCCAGCCAGCTCACCTCGTTGTCCTGGCAGTAGGCGTTGTTGTTGCCGCCCTGGGTGCGGCCGAACTCGTCCCCGGCGGTGAGCATCGGGACGCCGGCGGAGAGCAGCAGGGTGGCGAGGAGGTTGCGCAGCTGGCGGCGGCGCAGGGCGGTGACGGCGGGCCCGGCGCTCTCGCCCTCGGCGCCGTGGTTCCAGGAGCGGTTGTCGTCGGTGCCGTCCCGGTTCGCCTCGCCGTTGGCCTCGTTGTGCTTGCGGTCGTAGGAGACGAGGTCGCGCAGGGTGAACCCGTCGTGCGCGGTGACGTAGTTGACGGAGGCGTACGGGCGGCGCCCGGCGTGCTGGAAGAGGTCGGAGGAGCCGGAGAGGCGGTAGCCGAGCTCCCGGACGTCGGAGCGGGCGCCGCGCCAGAAGTCCCGCACGGTGTCGCGGTAGCGGTCGTTCCACTCGGCCCACGGCGGCGGGAAGCCGCCCACCCGGTAGCCGCCCGGGCCGACGTCCCAGGGCTCGGCGATCAGCTTCACCCGGTTGAGCAGCGGGTCCTGGGCGATGGCGGCGAGCAGCGGGTGGTCCATGGTGACGTCGCCGCCGTCGCCGCGGGCCAGCGCGGTCGCGAGGTCGAAGCGGAAGCCGTCCACGCCCATCTCGTGCACCCAGTAGCGCAGCGAGTCGGTGATCAGCCGGATCACCTGCGGGCGGCGGGTGTCCAGGGTGTTGCCGCAGCCGGTGTAGTCGGCGTAGCCGCGCGGGCGGTTGGGCGGCAGGCGGTAGTGGCCGGCGTTGTCGATCCCGCGCAGGAACAGCGAGGGGCCCAGCTCGGAGGCCTCGGCGGTGTGGTTGTACACGACGTCGAGGATCACCTCGATGCCGGCGGCGTGCAGCGCGCGGACCATCCGCTTGAACTCGCCGACCTGGCCGCCGCGCGAGCCGGAGGAGGAGTAGCCGGCGTGCGGGGCGAAGTAGCCGACGGTGTTGTAGCCCCAGTAGTTGACCAGGCCGCGGGCCTGGAGGTGGTCCTCGCTGACGTGGTGGTGGACGGGGAGCAGCTCGACCGCGGTGACGCCGAGCCCGGTGAGGTGGGCGACGGCGGCGGGGTGGGCCAGACCGGCGTAGGTGCCGCGCAGGGCGGGCGGGACGCCGGGGTGGCGCAGGGTGAAGCCGCGGACGTGCAGCTCGTAGAGGACGGTCTCGGCCCAGGGGGTCTTGGGGCGGTGGTCGTCGGACCAGTCGTCGTCGTCCCGGACGACGACGGACCGGGGCACGTACGGGGCCGAGTCGCGGTTGTCCCGGACGGTGTCGGCGACGTCCCCCTCGGGCCAGCCGCGGACGGCGGCGCAGGTGGCGTCGTGGGAGGTGTAGGCGCCGTCGACGGCGCGGGCGTAGGGGTCGAGCAGCAGCTTCGCCGGGTTCCACCGGGCGCCGGTCCACGGGTCCCAGCGGCCGTGCACGCGGTAGCCGTAGCGGGTGCCGGGGAGCACGCCGGGGACGAAGCCGTGCCAGGTCTGGGCGTCCTGCTCGGTGAGGCGCAGACGGGTCTCGTGGCCGTCGTCGTCGAACAGGCAGAGGTCGACGGCCTCGGCGCCGGCGGCCCAGAGCGCGAAGTTGGTGCCGGGGCGGCCGTCCGGCCCGGGGTGGAAGCGGGCACCGAGCGGCTGCCGGCTTCCCGGCCACGGCACCGCGCCGCCGGGCTGCGCACGTACGGCGGTCGCCGACTCCTGCCCTGACGCCATGGTGGTGCCCTCCCTGACGGGGTGTCCCGGACCCCGTGCGGTCTCTCATTCCCTGTTCGCGCCGGACGGAAGCGGCTGAACGCCGTCTTACCGGCAGATGGCGCGCCGGAACCCACCCGCGGAGCCGCCCCCGGCGGCCTGCCGCCGGGGGCGGGGCGGCGTGTCCTGCGGGGAGCGGCCTCGTTGTGGGGGGTGTCGGACGGACAGGGCGGGAGGCCCCGGATGTGGGTACGGCGGCTGGCGGCGCTGGGCTGCTGCCTGGCGGTGCTGGCCGGGTGCGCCGGCGGGGGCGGCGCGGCGGAGGGCGCGGGCGGGGACGCCGCGGCGAGCGGGCCGGCCGGTCCGCCGCCGGCCTCCCGGGCGACGATCACCGCGGTGCCCGCCGACGACGCCCAGAACCTGCCGCCCGAGGGCCCGGTCCGGGTGACGGTCGCCCAGGGCCGGCTGCTCTCCGTCAGGCTGGCCGACACCCGGGGCGGCGAGGTCCCCGGCTCGCTCTCCGCCGACGGCACCGGCTGGGCCCCGGACGGCCCGCTGCCCCTGGCCACCGCGTTCACCCTGGACGCCGTCGCCGAGGACGACCAGGGCCTGCGGGCCGTCCAGCACACCGACTTCTCGACGATGGCCCCCCTGCACACCTTCGTCGCCTTCTTCACCCCCGAGGACGGTTCCACGGTCGGCGTCGGCATGCCGGTCTCGCTGCGGTTCAGCCGCCCGATCACCGACCGGGCCGCGGTGGAGCGCGCGATCGCGGTGACCGCCGACCCCCCGGTGGAGGTGGCCGCGCACTGGTTCGGCGGCCGGCGCCTGGACTTCCGGCCCCGGGACTACTGGGAACCGGGCACCAGGGTGTCGGTCGCGCTGCGGCTCAAGGACGTGCAGGGCGCGCCGGGCGCGTTCGGCACCCAGAGCAAGGACGTCCGGTTCACCGTCGGCCGGGCCCAGGTCTCCACCGTCGACCTCGACGCCCACACCCTCACCGTCCGGGCCGGGCGGGGCGGCAGGACGGTGAGCACCCTCAAGGTGTCCGGAGGCGACGCCGGGCACCCGACGTACCGGGGCGTGCTCGTGGTGTCCGAGAAGTACAAGGTCACCCGGATGAACTCGCAGACCGTCGGGATGGGCGACGAGTACGACATCAAGGACGTGCCGCACGCGATGCGGCTGACCAGCTCGGGCACCTTCCTGCACGGCAACTACTGGGCCGACCCGTCGGTGTTCGGCACCGCCAACACCAGCCACGGCTGCATCGGCCTGGCCGACGCCAAGGGCGGGACGAGCGGCGAGACCCCGGCGGGCTGGCTGTTCGAGCACTCCGTCCCGGGGGACGTGTTCGAGGTGAAGGCCTCGACGGGGGACGTGGTGCCGCCGGACAACGGGCTGAACGGATGGAACCTGCCCTGGGCCCAGTGGGTGGCCGGCAGCGCCCTCCGGTCCGGCGCGAGCCCCGCTCCGGCGCCGGCTCCGGCTCCGGGCCAGGCTGCGGGCCCGGCCCCGAGCCCGTCGGCGAGCCCCACCCCGAACCCGTCCGCGAGCCCGGCCCCGGCGACGGCCCCCTGACGGCCATTCCCCGGCGGTCACGCCCGGGCCCCTCCCCACCGCCGTTCACCACCGGCCTCCCCAGGATTCACCCGTTCGGCCCCGCTATCCTGCTTGCCGCGCCGGAACCCGGCGCGAAAGACCGCCGCTCCGGTGCAACCCGTCCGGGCGATCAGCGCGTCCATCAGGATGAACACCGGGAGGGGAGAGACCGTGAAGCCGGTTAGGGCGGCCGACGCCGCGATACGCACCACCGTCACCCGCCGTCGCTTGCGTCAGAGCGCGGTGGCGTTGGCGATGGGCGGGGTGCTGCTGCTCACCGCGGCCTGCAACGGCGGCGACGACAAGGACTCCGGGGGCGGTGACGCGGCCGCGACCGCGGGGGCCGCCGGCGGGGCGGACGCCGGCAGCGGGACCCCGGCACCGGGCCAGTCCGCGGCCACGCCGAAGACCTCGGCCGCCGTGGTCTCCGTCGAGCCCAAGGACGGCGCCCAGGACGTCGCTCCGGACGGCGCCCTGAAGGTCTCGGTGACCAACGGCAAGCTGACCACGGTCGAGGTGACCGACAAGGAGGGCAAGCCGGTCGAGGGCGCCATCGCCGCGGACGGCAGCGGCTGGAAGCCCAACGCCGCCCTGGCCGTCGGCATGGCCTACAAGGTGAACGCCCAGGCCGCCGACGCCGAGGGCCTGGTGGCCGCGTCCACCACCTCGTTCACCACGCTGACGCCCGCGAAGAAGGTCTCCACCAACGACAACATCGCCGACAACGCCACCTACGGCGTCGGCATGATCGTCTCGGTGGTCTTCAACAAGGACATCAAGAACAAGGACGCCGTCGTCCAGGGCATCACCTTCGAGACCAACAACGGGACGACGGTCAAGGGCCACTGGTTCGGCTCCCGGCGCCTGGACTTCCGCCCCGAGAAGTACTGGGCGCCCGGCACCAAGGTCACCATCAAGTACCGGCTGAAGAACGTCGAGGTCGCCCCGGGCATCTACGGCGACATCGACAAGGACGAGCCGTTCACCATCGGCCGCTCCCAGGTCTCCGTGGCCGACTCCGCGACCCACCAGATGACGGTGACCAGGGACGGCGCGAGCCACACGGTGCCGGTGACCCTCGGCGACGAGAAGAACCCCTCCTGGAACGGGACCATGGTGGTCATGTCCAAGGAGAAGGTCACCCGGATGAACTCGCAGACCGTCGGCCTCGGCGGCGAGTACGACATCCCGGACGTGCCGCACGCGATGCGGCTGACCACCTCCGGCACCTTCGTGCACGGCAACTACTGGGCCAACCCGTTCGGCAAGACCAACGCCAGCCACGGCTGCATCTCGATGCAGGACGAGAAGGGCGGCAGCGACAGCTCGGTGGCGGGCAAGTTCTTCAACGACTCGATGGTCGGCGACGTCGTCGTCATCAAGAACTCCAAGGAGAAGACCGTCTCCCCCGACAACGGCCTGAGCGGCTGGAACATCGGCTGGGCGAACTGGTAGCCCGTCGGCGAGTCCGTCGGGCCCGCCGGCCCGGTCCCCGCACCCGGGGACCGGGCCGGTCCGCGTTCTCCGGGGCGGGGCGTCCCCCGGACGGCGCAACCGTTCCGGGCGGTGGCGCGTGTACCTGTCGGACACCGCGACACGAGGGAGGGCTCGACGTGAAGTCGATACGCACGGTGGTGGCCGCCGGTCTGGTGGGGGGAGCGCTGGTGCTGACCAGCGCCTGCGGCGGCGGTGGCGGCGGGAACGGCGGCGCGGGCGGGACCGCGGCCAAGGCGGAGCTCGGGGCGGGCGGGGCCGCGGGGGCCCCGTCGGCGCCGTCCGCGACGGCCCCGGCGGCGCCGGGCACCCCGGCCGCGCCCGCCGCGAGCGCGGCGCCCACGGTGTCGCAGGCGGTGGTGGACATCCGGCCGAAGGCGGGCGCGGTGGACGTCGCGCCGGACGGCGCGCTCAGCGTCGCGGTCTCCGGCGGCAGGCTCACCACCGTCAAGGTGAGCGACCGGGCCGGCAAAGAGGTGGCGGGCACCATCGCCGCCGACGGGGCGAGCTGGACGCCGTCCGCCCCGCTGGAGGTCGGCACCGCCTACCGGGTGAGCGCGCTGGCGGCGGACGCCGGCGGCGTGGTCGCGTCGGCGGACAGCAGCTTCACCACCCTCACGCCCGAGCGCGAGGCCGAGGCGGCCGACAACGTCCAGGACGGCGCCACCTACGGCGTCGGCATGATCGTCTCGGTCTCCTTCGACCAGGACGTGAAGAACAAGGAGGCGGTGGCGAAGGGCATCACCTTCAGCACCGGCGACGGCACCGTGGTCAGGGGCCACTGGTTCGGCGACCGCCGGCTGGACTTCCGCCCCGAGACGTACTGGGCGCCGGGGACGAAGGTCACCGTCCGGTACCGGCTGAAGAGCGTGGAGATCGCCCCGGGCGTCTACGGGGGAGTCGACCGGGACGAGCCCTTCACTATCGGGCGATCCCGGATCTCGACGGTTGACGCCAGGACGCACCTGATGACGGTGGTCGAGGACGGCCGGAGCTCGGTCGTCGAGATCACCTCCGGCTCGCCCGAGCACCCGACCTGGAACGGCACCATGGTCGTCATGTCGAAGGAGGGCGTGGTGCGGATGCGGTCCAGCACCCTGCCGGGGATGACCGGCGAGCCCTACGACCTCCAGGCCCCGCACTCCATGCGGCTCACCGACTCCGGCACCTATGTGCACGGCAACTACTGGGCCGACCCCCTGCCCTTCGGCAAGACCAACGTCAGCCACGGCTGCGTGGGCCTGAAGGACGTCGAGGGCGGCGGCTCGGGCACTTCGGCGGGCACGTTCTACGACGGCTCGCTGATCGGGGACGTCGTCGCCGTGCAGAACTCCACGCGCGGCCGGGTCGCGCCGGACAACGGTCTCGGCGGCTGGAACCTCGACTGGAACGCCTGGTGACCCGCCGGCCCGCACGAGGGCCCGGACCTGGCCGAACGCGGGTTCGGGCGGCATGCGGCATATGCCGAAACACCCCGTGATCGTTTGCTCATTGTCCGTACGCGGCCGCTTGCGTTCCGCAATGATGGGTCGCATGGCGGGTTGGGGCGAAACAGATCAGTCATCACTTCCGGGATCCAGCTTGGTCGCTGATGCGTCGTGGGCACCGTTCCAGGACGTCCTCGCGGCCCTGGAGCGGCTCAGCTGCGACGAGCTGGAGCAGTTGTACGTCGGCAGACTGTGCGACCGGGACTCACCGCGGGAGGTGCGGCTGCCCTCCCGGCCGTCGACCGGGCCGCTGGCGCGCCGGCTGGTGCTCGCGGCCCTGGAGACCTGGGACCTGCACCAGCACCTGGAGGTCGGCGAGTTACTCACCAGCGAGCTCGTCGCCAATGCCGTGCGGCACGTCGCCGGCCGGACGATCGGGCTGCACATGGTGCGCAAGCCGGGCTGGGTCCGGGTGGAGGTGCGGGACTCCTCGCGGGCGCTGCCGTGCATGATCCTGGCGGAGCCGCTGCCGGCCAACGAGCGCGGCCGCGGGCTCCAGGTGGTCGACGACCTGGCGGACCGCTGGGGCGCCGACCTGCTGCCGCGCGGCAAGGGCGTCTGGTTCGAGCTGAAGGTCCGCGAGCGGGTCTGAGCCGGCGGCCGGTGCCGGGCCGGTGGGCCGGGCCGGGAAAGGGTGGGCCGGGCCGGGAAACACGCGGGGCCCCCGGTGTCACCGTGGTCCGGTGGCTGGGGGCCCCTGCAGGTCATCGCGCCGGCCAAGGGGGTGCGTGCCGCGCGATGGACGTCGGCCGTGCCAGGTCGGGCGGGCCGAAGTTCCTCGTGCCGCGACGGGGCGCGTCAGCTGGTGACGTCCGCCGTCGGACAGGTCGACTATCGCACGGATCTCAGCATGTGGGCAAACCGGATGGCTTCGATTTCAAGGTTTGTAACTTAGTTCACCTTGGGAATTTGCATAGGTTCACGCTTCGGCCTGAGATTATTCATGATCGGCACGAATTCCCGGGCTCCGGAGGGCCGGCGGCGACGGCCGGCGCCGGGGTGGGGGCGGGTCAGGTGCGCGGGGGGAGGACGTTCTCGGCGTACTCGGGGGAGAGGTTGCCCGGCGGGCTGTAGGTGCACACGATGTACGTCTCGTACCAGGTGCCGCCGCGGCCGTGGGCGCGGGCGCAGCCGAGGCGGGTGGAGGACTTCCAGACCACCTGGGTGAACAGGCCGGTCGCGGCGGAGAAGCCGGGGGCGTCGTAGTCGTAGTCCCGGGCCTGCGCGTACCAGGCGTCGACGGCCCGGCGGCAGCCGGCCCGGTCGGGGGCGGTGGAGGCGAACCAGGACTGGTTCTCGCCGTACGCGGGGTCGAGGCCGGCGTGGCCGCCGGAGAGGCGCTCGTACGTCGAGAGCCGGGCCGCCCGGGAAACGGCGTAGTCCTGGAGGGCCGGGTCCTGGGCCAGCGCCGGGGCGCCGTGGCGGGCGCGGTACTCGTTGTGGGCGCGCAGGCAGTCGTCGGCGAAGGCCGCGTCGGTGGCGTCGGGCAGCGCGGTCCGGGCCGCGGCGGGGGTGGTGGCCGCCGCGGCCAGCGCGGCGGCGAACAGCAGGGTGGTGAGGGTACGGACACCGGTTCGGGTGTTCTTCATCCGTGCTCCGGGGGCTCGTGGGGATGCTGTGCCGGCCACGATGGCAGCCGCCGGGAGCCCGGACGGCCCGATCCGGCGGGGTTCACCCGAGCGGGTGAGGGCCCGGGGCGGCGCGCCCCGCCGCACGGCTACGGTGGAGCCGCCCCGAGGGTTCGCACGGCAACGGCCGCGGGCCCCCCCCCGCGGGGGGGGGGGCGCGGCCGTCGGCGGGGCGGGGTCAGCACTCGATGACGTTGACGGCGAGGCCGCCGCGCGAGGTCTCCTTGTACTTGATCTTCATGTCGGCGCCGGTCTCCTTCATGGTCTTGATCGCCTTGTCGAGGGAGACGTGGTGGCGGCCGTCGCCGCGCAGGGCCATCCGGGCGGCGGTGACGGCCTTGACGGAGGCCATGCCGTTGCGCTCGATGCAGGGGATCTGGACCAGGCCGCCGACCGGGTCGCAGGTGAGGCCGAGGTTGTGCTCGATGCCGATCTCGGCGGCGTTCTCGACCTGCTCGGGGCTGCCGCCGAGGACCTCGGCGAGGCCGCCGGCGGCCATCGAGCAGGCGGAGCCGACCTCGCCCTGGCAGCCGACCTCGGCGCCGGAGATGGAGGCGTTCTCCTTGAAGAGCATGCCGATGGCGCCGGCCGCGAGCAGGAAGCGGACGATGCCGTCCTCGTCGGCGCCCGGGATGAAGTTCAGGTAGTAGTGCAGGACGGCGGGGATGATGCCGGCCGCGCCGTTGGTCGGGGCGGTGACCACCCGGCGGCCGGAGGCGTTCTCCTCGTTGACCGCCATCGCGTAGAGGGTGACCCACTCCATCGCGTTGGCCGGGCCGATGCCCTCGGCGCGCAGCGCGCGGGCGGCCGCGGCGGCGCGGCGGCGCACCTTGAGGCCGCCGGGGAGTATGCCCTCGCGGGACATGCCGGCCCGCACGCACTCCTGCATGACCCGCCAGATCTCCAGCAGTCCGGCCCGGATCTCCTCCTCGGTGCGCCAGGCCTTCTCGTTCTCCAGCATCAGGCCGGAGATGGACAGGCCGGTCTCCCGGGTGAGCCGCAGCAGCTCCTCGCCGGTGCGGAAGGGGTACTTCAGCACGGTGTCGTCGGGCTTGACCCGGTCGGCGCCGATCGCGTCCTCGTCGACGACGAAGCCGCCGCCGACCGAGTAGTAGGTCTTCTCCAGCACGGTGGAGCCGTCGGTGCGGTAGGCCCACAGGGTCATGCCGTTGGCGTGGTACGGCAGCGAGCGGCGCCGGTGCAGCACCAGCTGGGTGTCCGGGTCGAAGTCGATGGCGTGGACGCCGAGCAGGTTGATCCGCTTCTCGGCGGTGATCCGCTCGACGTCGCGGTCGGCCTGGTCGACGTCGACCGTGCGCGGTGAGGCGTTCTCCAGGCCCAGCAGCACCGCCTTGGGGGTGCCGTGGCCGTGGCCGGTGGCGCCCAGCGAGCCGTACAGCTCGGCGCGGACGGCCGTCACCTCGGTCAGCAGGCCCTCCGACTTCAGGCGGCGGGCGAACATCCGGGCGGCCCGCATCGGGCCGACGGTGTGGGAACTGGACGGACCGATGCCGATGGAGAAGAGGTCGAAGACGCTGATGGCCACGGAGGGACGTCCTTGTCTGGTCTCGTGGGTGGTGCCGGCGGGGAGGGAGGACGGCGGTGGCGGGAGGGGGGACGGTCGGGCGGTCGGGCGGCTGACACGGGACGGGGCACCGCGCGCACTCTCCAGTGTGCGCGGTGCCCCGGAATCCCCGGTGTCCGGACGGCGTGAGCCCGGTCACCGGCCGCCGAACGACAGGACCTACAGGTTCGGGTAGAGCGGGTACTTCTCGGCCAGGGCGGTGACCCGGGCCTTGAGCGCCTCGGTGGTGCCCTCGTCGAAGGCCGGCTTCAGGGCCTCGGCGATGATGTCGGCGACCTCGCGGAAGTCCTCGGCCCCGAAGCCGCGGGTGGCGAGCGCCGGGGTGCCGATCCGCAGGCCGGAGGTGACCATCGGCGGGCGCGGGTCGTTCGGGACGGCGTTGCGGTTGACCGTGATGCCGACCTCGTGCAGGCGGTCCTCGGCCTGCTGGCCGTCGAGCTGGCTGTTGCGCAGGTCGACCAGCACGAGGTGGACGTCGGTGCCGCCGGACAGCACGGAGACGCCGGCCTCGGTGACGTCGGCCTGCAGCAGGCGCTCGGCGAGGATCCGGGCCCCCTCCAGGGTGCGCTGCTGGCGCTCCTTGAACTCCTCCGAGGCGGCGACCTTGAAGGCGACCGCCTTGCCGGCGATGACGTGCTCCAGCGGGCCGCCCTGCTGGCCGGGGAAGACCGCGGAGTTGATCTTCTTGGCGTGCTCGGCCTTGGAGAGGATGACGCCGCCGCGCGGGCCGCCCAGGGTCTTGTGGGTGGTGGTGGTGACCACGTCCGCGAATGGCACCGGGTTGGGGTGCAGGCCCGCGGCGACCAGGCCGGCGAAGTGGGCCATGTCGACCATCAGCAGCGCGCCGACCTCGTCGGCGATCCGGCGGAACTCGGCGAAGTCGAGCTGGCGCGGGTAGGCGGACCAGCCGGCGATGATCAGCTGCGGCCGGTGCTCCTTGGCGAGGCGCTCGACCTCGGCCATGTCGACCCGGCCGCTCTTGTCGTCCACGTGGTACGGCACCACGTTGTAGAGCTTGCCGGAGAAGTTGATCTTCATCCCGTGCGTCAGGTGACCGCCGTGGGCCAGGTTCAGGCCCAGGATGGTGTCGCCCGGCTTGATCAGCGCGAACATCGCGGCGGCGTTGGCCTGCGCGCCGGAGTGCGGCTGGACGTTGGCGTGCTCGGCGCCGAACAGGGCCTTGATCCGGTCGATCGCGATCTGCTCGACCACGTCGACGTGCTCGCAGCCGCCGTAGTAGCGGCGGCCGGGGTAGCCCTCGGCGTACTTGTTGGTCAGCACCGAGCCCTGGGCCTCCATGACCGCCACCGGGGCGAAGTTCTCGGAGGCGATCATCTCCAGGGTGGTCTGCTGGCGGTGCAGCTCGGCGTCGACCGCGGCGGCGATCTCCGGGTCGAGGGCGTGCAGGGACTGGTTCAGAACCGTCATGGTGGGGTCTTCCCGGGAGGAGGGGGGAGGAGGCGCGGGACGGCCGCGGTGCGGCGGCCGCCCCGGCGGTGGCTCAGGCCGAGGGGTTGGTGAGCGCGGTGTACTCGTCGGCGCTCAGCACCGGGCCGGTCGACTCGACGCGGACCTTGAACAGCCAGCCACCCTCGAACGGCTCGCCGTTGACCAGGCTGTTGTCGTTCTTGACGTCCTCGTTGACCTCGGTGACCTCACCGGTCACCGGGGAGAACAGGTCGCTGACCGACTTGGTCGACTCCAGCTCGCCGCAGGTCTCGCCGGCGGTCACGGTGGCGCCCACCTCGGGGAGCTCCACGTAGACGATGTCACCGAGGGCGTCGGCGGCGTGCTGGGTGATGCCGATCGTGGACACACCGTCGGCGTCGGCGGCGGTCAGCCACTCGTGCTCCTCGGTGTACTGCAGGTGCTGGGGGTTGGTGCTCATGGCGTCATTCTCCAGGATGGGAAGCGGGTACGACGAAGCGGCCCGGCGCGCGGACGTTCCTCGCGGGGGAAACAGAGGGGGGAAGGGTCAGCGGGCGCGCTTGTAGAACGGCAGCGCCACGACCTGGACCGGCTCGTGCTTGCCGCGCACGTCCACCGCGACGGTGGAGCCGGGGGCGGCGTGGGCGGCGTCCACGTAGGCCATCGCGATCGGCTTCTCCAGCGTGGGGGAGGGCGCGCCGGAGGTGATCCGGCCGATCGGCTCGCCGTCGGCGGAGACCACGGTGTACTCGGCGCGCGGCACCCGCTTGCCCTCGGAGACCAGGCCGACCAGCACCCGCGGCGGGTTGGCCTCGGCCTCGGCGGCGGCCCGCTCCAGGGCCTTGCGGCCGACGAAGGCGCCCTCGTTGGTGGTCTTGTCGAAGCGCACCACCCGGCCCAGGCCCGCGTCGAACGGGGTCAGGTCGGTGGACAGCTCGTGGCCGTACAGCGGCATGCCGGCCTCCAGGCGCAGCGTGTCGCGGCAGGACAGGCCGCAGGGGACGAGGCCGCGGTCGGCGCCGGCCTCGGTCAGCGCCTGCCAGATCTGCTCGGCGTCGCCCGGGTTGCAGAAGATCTCGAAGCCGTCCTCGCCGGTGTAGCCGGTGCGGGCGAGCAGCACGTCGCGGCCGGCCACCTGGGCCGGGAGGATCGCGTAGTACTTCAGGCCCGGCAGGTCGGCCTCGGTGGTGCCGGCCAGGATCGCGGTGGACTCCGGGCCCTGGACGGCGATCAGCGCGTAGGCGTCGCGGTCGTCGGAGACGACGGCGTTGTAGCCCTTGGCGCGGGCGATCAGCTCGTCCAGCACCAGCTGGGCGTTGGAGGCGTTGGCGACGACCAGGAAGGCGTCCTCGCGCAGGCGGTAGACGATGAGGTCGTCCAGGATGCCGCCGTCCTCGGCGCAGATCATGGTGTAGCGGGCGCGCAGCTCGCCGAGCGCGGAGACGAAGCCGACCAGCGCGTGGTCCAGCATCTCGCCGGCCTGCGGGCCGGTGACGGTGATCTCGCCCATGTGGGAGAGGTCGAACAGGCCCGCCTTGGTGCGGACGGCGAGGTGCTCCTCGCGCTCGCTGCCGTAGCGCAGCGGCATGTCCCAGCCGGCGAAGTCGGTCATGGTGGCGCCGAGGGCGCGGTGGAGCGCGTCGAGCGCGGTGAGGCGGAGGGACGACATGGCCAGGAACTCCTCGGTCGGGGCACTCAGGGGTGCGCACGCCGGGACCGGCCCTGTCTCGGGGGCGGCGGACCCTGCGCGCGGGCATGCGGCGGCTGGGTCTCCCCATCTGTCGTCGAACCTGAGAGCTTCACCGTCCACTGCCCTGTAAGGGACCAGCATGGCGGCTTGCACCGTGGGTGGGCGTACGGCAGGGCCGTGCGCCGCTTTCCAGATGTGCCTAACCCGTGCGGTAGGGGTGCCTGAGAGATTCCGGGGAGGACTTGCTCCTTCGGCGCCGGCTGTGCCGCCTGGACGGGGCACTCCGGACTCTCCCGCGCGGGTTCGAGCGGCCGGTATGGAGTTGGCGGGGCCTGGGTGGATGCCACCGCAGACGCGCACATCATGGCACGTCCGCGGGAATGAGGGGAGGGGGGCCTCCGTCACCGCGGGCCTGACCGTCCGGTGCGGGGCGCCGGAACGCTAGGCTGCGGGCATCGGCGGGCAGAGGACGGTACGGCGGCGGATGGAGTACCCGGTGGAGCAGCAGGGGTGGGGCGGGCCGGAGGCGGCGCCGCCGGGCGGCACGTGGCCGGCCAACGAGCTGGAGCAGGTGCTCACCGCCGCGCTCGGCGACCCGGGTGCGACCCCCCGGGTGATCGAGGTGCTGGCGCGCGGCCAGGTGTGGATCCCGCTGCCGTCGGGCGGCGACCCGCAGGGGCGGTCGCTGGACCTGCCGACGATCGAACTGGCCGGCGGCCCCTATGTCCCGGTGTTCTCCTCGCAGGAGGTGTTCCTCCAGCAGGCGCCCGGGATGCCGTTCGCGGTCGCCCCGGTGTGGGAGTTCGCCCGCGGCCTGCCGCTGGGCGTGGGCATCGCGGTCAACCCCGGGGCGGCGGTGGGCATCCCGGTGCCGCCGGAGGGCGTGGCCGAGCTGCGCCGCGGACCGCGCGAGGACCGCTGGGACGCCGGCCCGGACGCGCCGGAGGCTCCCGGCGGCGGCCGGGTGGCGCTGCGCGAGCCGGTGCCGGGCGAGGACCCGGAGGCGTTCCTGACCGCCTGCCGCGGGGAACTCGCGGCGCTGCCGGGAGTGCTGACCGCGCGGCGGGCGCTGGCCAGCGTCGAGGGCGAGCCGACCGTGATGTTCGTGGGCGTCCAGCTGGACCCGCTGGCCCCGGCCGACCCGGGTGCGGTGAACGAGGCATTGGGGCGAGCGCTGGGAACCGCGCCGCTGCCCGGCGGCGTCCACCTCGTACTGCTCGACCTCGCGGACGATCCGGTGGTCGACTGGTTGGTGAACCGGGTCGCGCCGTTCTACGTGCGGGGCTGATCCGGCCCCCGTCCGTCCGTCCGGCACCCGCCGGGCGGGGTGCGGGCGGGGCGGCGGCACGAACCCTGGCACGTCGGCGTGGCGGCGGTCGGCGGCCGCCCCATAGGGTGCGTGCTGACGGCCGCCGGGCCGCCGGTGACGGACGAGGAACGAAGAAGCGCAGCGAGGTGGGCGCATGAGTGCGGGATCGGTAGCTGGCGGTGCACCGGGGCCCTGGGGCCAGGCGCCCACCGGACGCCCGGATCCGGGCGCGCTGGAGCGCGCGCTGCGCGAGGTGGCGCCGGAGCGCTACGAGGCCTACGAGACGATGCTGCACGCGCTCGCCGAGGGCCGGGTCTGGATGCTGCTCTGGCACGGCACGCCGGGCAGCGCGGACGCCCAGTACGGGAACATGGAGATCAGCGGCCACGGCTACGCGCCGGCCGTCACCTCGCCCGAGCAGCTGGCGGCCTCCGGCTGGGCGCGGGCCCACGAGGTGATCTCCGGCCGGGAGATCGCGGCCTCGCTCTACCGCACCCGCTGGGGCCTGTGGCTGAACCCGCACGCCCCGGGCGGCGGGGTCGGCGTGCCGTGGGCGGACCTGCGGCGGGTCGCGGCGGGCCTGGACCGGCTGCCGGCCGGGCCGCTGAGGCTGAGCGAGCCGCAGGTGCCGGCCCAGCAGTTCTTCGCGCTGCTGGAGCGCCAGGCGGTCGAGGTGCGCGCGGTGAAGGCGCTGCGCCGGGCCTGGGTGCGGCCGTCGGTGGGCGAGCCGTACCTGGCCATCGGCCTGGACCTGTACGAGAGTTCACCGCCCACGGTGGAGGCCGTGCGGGCGCTGATGCAGCGGGCGATCGCGGTCGCGCCGGAGGGCCTCGCGGTCTCGACGGTGGCGATGGCGGACGAGTACGACCCGGTGGCGTTGTGGATGCGGGCCAACGCGCGCCCGTTCTACGACCGCGAGGCGGGCGGGCACGGCCGGCCGCAGACGGGCCCGTACCCGCCGGTGCCCCCGCCGCCGTACGCCGCGCAGCAGGGCCCGGCCCAGGGGCAGGGCTTCGGCTACGGCACCCATCCGCCGGCACAGGGCTGGCCCGGGCAGCAGCCGCCGCCGCAGCAGCCGTGGCCCGGCTACCCCGGTCGCTGACCGGCGGAACGCGCCCGAAACCCGACCGGGGAACCGGCTTGACGTCACGTCAGGCCGGTTTCGGCGTTTTTCCGGACGATCTCGCCGAAGGGGGTGGCAGACATCTTGACATGGCTGTTACAGCTGTGTGAAGAGGGATATGCCGAAGATCGTGGAGGTGCATGCGGACAGATCACAGTTGGGCATCTGTCGGTTGGCAGGGCTGGCGCAAGCCAGTTCGGATGGCAGAGAGTTCTGCAACAGCCCACCGCGCGTGGTTGGCGCCTCACAAAGGCGAACGCGCTGGCGGACCGCATGATCCACGTGACGCCCATCCCGCGTGGCAGCAGTACTGAGCACGTCGTACCGCTGGGAACACCCCCGTACCTGTACTTCCGCACGTCCGCACCCAAGCACGTCCGCACCAGCCGAGCCGCCGATCCCGGCGTCCGGCACCCGTGGGCCGGCCACCGTCGGCGAGGGGACCGAACTGACCATGACCGCACCCATCAAGACCGCCGGCAACGCACCGGAGGCAGACGCCGCCGCGAGCCCGGCCAAGAAGATCGAGGGCCGCTCGCTCGGCCGGATCGCCTGGACCCGCTTCAAGCGGGACAAGGCCGCCGTCGCCGGCGGCGTCGTGGTGATCCTGCTGATCCTGCTCGCCGTGCTGGCCAAGCCGATCGAGTCGGTTTTCGGCCTGGACCCCGACGCCCTCCACCAGGAACTGCTGGACGCCGATCTCGGCGGCCTCCCGCTGGGCGACTGGGGCGGCATGAGCTGGGACCACCCGCTCGGCGTCGACCCCCTGCAGGGCCGTGACCTGCTCACCCGCGTCATCGAGGGCTCCTGGGTCTCCCTGCTGGTCGCCTTCGGCGCGACCGTGCTGTCCAACACCATCGGCACCGTGCTCGGCATCATGGCCGGCTACTACGGCGGCTGGGTGGACACCCTGATCAGCCGGGTGATGGACGTCTTCCTCGCCTTCCCGCTGCTGCTCTTCGCCATCGCGATCTCCACGTCGCTGCAGGGCGGCGCGTTCGGCCTGCACGGCCTGCCGCTGCACATCATGGTGCTGATCTTCGTGATCGGCTTCTTCAACTGGCCCTACATCGGCCGGATCGTGCGCGGACAGACCCTCTCGCTGCGCGAACGCGAGTTCGTCTACGCGGCCCGCAGCCTGGGCGCCCGGGGGCCGTTCATCCTGTTCAAGGAACTGCTGCCCAACCTGGTCGGTCCGATCCTGGTCTACTCGACCCTGCTGATCCCGACCAACATCCTCTTCGAGGCCGGGCTGAGCTTCCTCGGCGTCGGCATCCAGCCCCCGCAGGCCTCCTGGGGCGGGATGCTCCAGGACGCGATCCGGTACTACCAGGTGGACCCCCAGTACATGGTGGTCCCCGGCCTGGCGATCTTCCTCACCGTGCTCGCGTTCAACCTGCTCGGCGACGGGCTGCGTGACGCCCTCGATCCCAAGAACAACTGACCGAACGTCAGGATCCCTCGTCAAGTCACCACTTCCCCAAGGGGTTGATCTCACCCATGCGTAGGTCCCGTACCGTCGCGCTGACCGCCATGGCCGCTGCCGCGGTCCTGGTCGTCACCGGCTGCTCGTCGAGCTCGAAGAGCGGCGACGCCAAGTCCACCGCCACCGGCACCGAGGCCGCGGGCGGCTCCGGGGCCAACGCGGCCACCAAGAACATCGTCAACGCCTCGGACAAGAAGGGCGGGACGGTCACCTTCGAGATGAAGGGCACCCCGGACTCGCTCGACCCGGGCAACACGTACTACGCCTACATCTACAACTTCTCGCGCCTGTACGGCCGTCCGCTCACCACCTTCCAGCCGGGCGCCGGCGAGGCGGGCAACAAGCTCGTCCCGGACCTCGCCGAGTCGCTCGGCCAGGTCAGCGCGGACGGCCTGACCTGGACGTACAAGCTGCGCAAGGGCCTGAAGTACGACGACGGCACCCCGATCACCTCGAAGGACGTCAAGTACGCCGTCGAGCGCTCCAACTTCGCGCCGGAGGTCAACTCCAACGGCCCGACGTACTTCAAGGAGCTGCTCGTCGACAACGAGGGCACGCCGTACGCGGGTCCGTACAAGGACAAGACCGGCGACCTGAAGTCGATCGAGACGCCCGACGACCTCACCGTCGTCTTCCACCTGAAGCACGCCTTCGCCGACTTCGACTACCTGGTGAGCGCCCCGCAGACCGCGCCGGTCCCGCAGGCCAAGGACACCGGCGCCGAGTACGTCAAGAAGATCGCCTCCTCCGGCTCCTTCAAGTTCGAGTCCTACGAGGACGGCAAGCAGGCCGTCCTGGTCCCGAACACCAACTGGGACCCGAGCACGGACCCGATCCGCAAGCAGCTGCCGGACAAGATCGTGCTGCGGATGAACATCGACCAGGCCACCATCGACAAGGACCTGCTGGCCGGCAACGCCCAGGTCGACCTGCTGGGCGGCGGTGTCGACCCGCAGACCCAGGCGCAGATCCTGCAGAACCCGAAGCTGAAGGCCAACACCGACAACGCCTACGGCGGCCGTCTGGTCTACATGGCGATCAACACCGACGTCGCGCCGTTCGACAACATCGAGTGCCGCAAGGCCGTCCAGTACGCGGTCGACAAGGTCTCGGTGCAGACCGCGCTCGGCGGCCCGATCCGCGGCCAGATCGCCAACACCGTGCTCCCGCCGGACATCCCGGGCCACCAGGACTTCAACGTCTGGGAGACCAAGGACAACAAGGGTGACGAGGCCAAGGCCAAGGCGGCCCTGAAGGCCTGCGGCAAGGACAGCATCACCACCGTGCTCTCCGCCCGCACCGAGCGCGCCACCGAGGTCGCCGCCGCCACCTCGATCCAGGCCGCGCTGAAGAAGGTCGGCATCAACGCCGAGATCCAGCAGTTCCCGCAGGGCAAGTACCTGACGGACAGCGCGGGTGCCCCGGCCTTCGCCAAGGAGCACAACATCGGCCTGATGATGATGCAGTGGGGCGCCGACTGGCCGACCGGCTACGGCTTCCTGCAGCAGATCGTCGACGGCCGCGCGATCAAGGCCTCCGGCAACAGCAACCTGGCCTCGCTGAACGACCCCACGGTCAACAAGCTGCTCGACGACGCCGCCACCAACCCGGACCGCGCGGCCCGCGAGAAGATCTACGGCGACATCGACAAGAAGGTCATGGAGCAGGCGGTCTACGTCCCGCTGACCGACTTCAAGGTCTTCCTGTACCGCCCGGACAGCGCCACCAACCTCGTGTCCACGCCGGCCTTCTCGGGTCAGTACGACTACCTGAACATCGGTACCACCAAGTAAGAGCCTGGCTCCGCATCCCTGAAGGCAGGTGAAGGCAGCGGCGCCCGCCGCCGTCCGGAGGACCCCGGACGGCGGCGGGCGGCCGGAGCCGACCAACTGTGTTTGCCTACATCATCCGCAGGATCCTCGCGGCCCTGGTGCTGCTGCTGGTCGTCAGCGCGGTCACCTTCGCGATCTTCTTCCTGCTCCCGCGCGTCGCCGGCGAGACGGTCGACCAGCTGGCCACCCAGTACATCGGGAAGAACCCGTCCCCCGAGGCGATCCAGGCGGTCAAGCAGAACCTCGGCCTCGACCAGCCGCTGTACACCCAGTACTGGAACTTCCTCAAGGCGCTGGTCAGCGGCGCCGAGTACAAGTTCGGCCCGGAACCGGCCACCTGCCACGTGCCCTGCTTCGGCTACTCCTTCAAGAACCACCTGGAGGTCTGGCCCGAGCTCACCAAGCGCATCCCGGTCACCATCTCGCTGGCCATCGGCGCGGCCGTGGTCTGGCTGACCTCCGGCGTCACCACCGGCGTGATCTCCGCGCTCAAGCCGCGCTCGATCTTCGACCGGCTCTCGATGGGCATCGCGCTCGCCGGCGTCTCGCTGCCGGTCTTCTTCACCGGCGCGCTGCTGCTCACCGTGTTCAGCTACGAGTGGCCGATCCTGGACAACCTCCAGTACGTCGACTTCACCGACAACCCGCTGATGTGGGCCCGCAACCTGATCCTCCCGTGGATCTCGCTGGCCTTCCTCTACTCCGCGCTCTACGCCCGGCTCACCCGCGCCGGAATGCTGGAGACCATGAGCGAGGACTACATCCGCACCGCCCGGGCCAAGGGCCTGGCCGAGTCCAAGGTCGTCACCCGGCACGGACTGCGCGCCGCGCTCACCCCGATCGTCACCATCTTCGGCATGGACCTCGGCCTGCTGCTCGGCGGCGCGCTGATCACCGAGCAGGTCTTCTCGCTCCAGGGCGTCGGCCAGTTCGCCGTGCAGGCGATCTCCGACAACGACCTGCCGAAGATCCTCGGCGTCACCCTGCTCGCCGCCTTCTTCATCGTCCTCTGCAACCTCGTGGTTGACCTCCTGTACGCCGCTGTCGACCCCCGGGTGAGGCTGTCGTGACCGAGCTCCAGAAGACCCCGGCCCGCACGGCCGCCCCGGGCGGCCAGGAGGCCTTCCTCTCCGTGCGGGACCTGCGGATCCACTTCGACACCGACGACGGCCTGGTCCGCTCCGTCGACGGGGTCAGCTTCGACCTCGCCAAGGGCCGCACCCTCGGCATCGTCGGCGAGTCCGGCTCCGGCAAGTCCGTCACCTCGCTCGGCATCATGGGCCTGCACCGCTCCAAGCGGGCCCGGATCACCGGCGAGATCCGGCTCGACGGCGAGGACCTCATCGCGGCCGGGCCGGCCCGGGTCCGCGAGCTGCGCGGCCGGCAGATGGCGATGATCTTCCAGGACCCGCTCACCGCGATGCACCCCTACTACACGGTGGGGCAGCAGATCGTCGAGGCCTACCGGGTGCACCACCCGCAGGCGGGCAAGAAGCAGGCCCGGGCCCGCGCCGTCGAGATGCTCGACCGGGTCGGCATCCCGCAGCCCGACCGCCGGGTCGACGACTACCCGCACCAGTTCTCCGGCGGCATGCGCCAGCGCGCGATGATCGCCATGGCGCTGGTCAACGACCCCTCGCTGCTGATCGCCGACGAGCCCACCACCGCCCTGGACGTCACCGTCCAGGCGCAGATCCTGGACCTCATCCGGGACCTCCAGGAGGAGTTCGGCTCGGCCGTCATCATCATCACCCACGACCTCGGGGTGGTCGCCGAGCTCGCCGACGACATCCTCGTCATGTACGGCGGCAAGTGCGTCGAGCGGGGCCCGGCCGAGACCCTCTTCGACGCTCCCGAGCACCCCTACACCTGGGGCCTGCTGGGCTCGATGCCGCGCCTCGACCGCGAGCTGCAGGACCGGCTCGTCCCGGTCAGGGGCACCCCGCCCAGCCTGATCAACGTGCCGTCCGGCTGCGCCTTCCACCCGCGCTGCCCCTACGCCGGGCTGACCGGCGGGCGCTCCTCCGAGGAGACCCCGGGCCTGACCGAGGTCACGCCCGGACACCACGCCGCCTGCCACCTCGCGCTCGCCGAGCGGCACCGCATCTTCGCCGAAGAGATCGCGCCCCGGCTGTGAGCCCGGCCTCGTACCACCATTCTGGAGAGAACCGATGACGGACACTCAGGCGGCGGGCCCCGACCCCATCACGACGGTGCCCGCGCAGGCGCCCGCCCCGGACCGGCAGCCGCTGCTCAAGGTGACCGGCCTGGTCCGGCACTTCCCCATTCACAGCGGCCTGCTGCGGCGCCAGACGGGCGCCGTCCGGGCGGTCGACGGCATCGACTTCACGGTCAACGCCGGTGAGACCCTGGGCGTCGTCGGGGAGTCCGGCTGCGGCAAGTCGACGATGGGCCGGCTGGTCACCCGGCTGGACGAACCCACCGGCGGGACGGTCGAGTTCGAGGGCACCGACATCACCCACCTGGGGGTCGGGGCGATGCGGCCGCTGCGCCGCGACATCCAGATGATCTTCCAGGACCCGTACTCCTCGCTGAACCCCCGGCACACCGTCGGCACCATCGTCGGCGCGCCGTTCAAGCTGCAGAAGGCCGAGCCCGCGGGCGGGATCAAGAAGGCCGTCCAGGAGCTGCTGGAGCTGTGCGGGCTCAGCCCCGAGCACTACAACCGCTACCCGCACGAGTTCTCCGGCGGCCAGCGCCAGCGCATCGGCATCGCCCGGGCGCTCGCCCTGCGGCCGAAGATGATCGTGGCGGACGAGCCGGTCTCCGCGCTCGACGTCTCGATCCAGGCCCAGGTGGTCAACCTGCTCGACGACCTCCAGCGGGAGCTCGGCCTGACCTACCTGATCATCGCGCACGACCTCTCGGTGGTCCGGCACGTCTCCGACCGGGTCGCGGTGATGTACCTCGGCAAGATCGTCGAGATCGCCGACCGGGACTCGCTCTACCGCAGCCCGATGCACCCGTACACCACCGCGCTGATGTCCGCGGTGCCGGTGCCCGACCCGCGCCGCCGCCAGCGCGCCGGGCGCGAGCGCATCCTGCTCAAGGGGGACGTGCCCTCGCCGATCAACCCGCCCAGCGGCTGCCGCTTCCGCACCCGCTGCTGGAAGGCGCAGGAGATCTGCGCGAGCCAGGAGCCGCCGCTCGCCGTCGCGAGCGAGGGGCACCAGGTGGCGTGCCACTTCCCCGAGAACGTGCCCGCGGGGGAGAAGGCCCCGGCCCCGGCGTGACCGCCCGTGCGGAGGGGAGGCTCGGCCGGGTCACACTGGTGCGGTGACCTCGCAGATCTTCCCCTCCGACGTGCAGCAGTCGCTGGACCTCGTCGGCATCTTCGTCTTCGCCCTCTCCGGGGGGCTGCTCGCCGTCCGCAAGAACATGGACATCTTCGGCATCTGTGTGCTGGCCGAGGTCACCGCGCTCGGCGGCGGCGTGATGCGCGACCTCGTCATCGGGGCCACCCCGGTCGCCGCCTTCACCAACCTGGGCTACTTCGTCGACCCGCTGATCGCCGCCCTGGTCGTCTTCTTCCTGCACCCCGAGGTCGAGCGGATCAACCGCGCCGTCCAGACCCTCGACGCGCTCGGACTCGGCCTGTTCTGCGTCACCGGCACCGCCAAGGCCCACGACTTCGGCCTCGGCGCCGTCTCCGCCGTCGCCCTCGGCATGGTGACCGCCGCCGGGGGCGGCGTGATGCGCGACGTCCTGGCCGGCGAGATCCCCTCGCTGCTGCGCTGGGACCGCGAGATCTACGCCGTGCCCGCGCTGGTCGGCGCCGCGCTGGTCGCCGTCCTGATCGCGCTCGACAGCCTCACCGCCGTCACCGGCACCGCCGCCGCGCTCACCGCGTTCGTGCTGCGGATGCTCGCCCTCACGTACGGCTGGCGCGCACCGCGGGCCTGGCACCGCAACGGTTCTCGCACCAGCGAGGAGTAGGCGAGCCGCCGTACGCCAGCGAGATCGCCTCCGCCGTGCAGAGCAGCTCGGGCACCAGCCGCACCAGCTCGGCCGGCGACACCCGGTCCGTCGGCGCCGAGATCGCGCACGCCG
This sequence comes from Kitasatospora sp. NPDC015120, assembly GCF_043080305.1. Classification (NCBI taxonomy): domain Bacteria; kingdom Bacillati; phylum Actinomycetota; class Actinomycetes; order Kitasatosporales; family Streptomycetaceae; genus Kitasatospora; species Kitasatospora sp. NPDC015120. Next base: position 249,910 of record NZ_JBIBVJ010000009.1, read on the forward strand.
CGACCGCCCGCCGGTCGCTGCCCGCCACCGGCGCGGCGACACAGGTCACCGCCTCCAGGTGCTCGGCCGACTCCGCCGCCCAGCCCCGCCGGCGCACCGCCGCCAGATCGGCCGACAGCTCCTCCTCCGCCAGGCCGTCCTGCGGCAGCCCCGCCAGCAGCACCCGGCCGATCGCCGTCCCGTTGGCCGGCGCGCGCCGCCCGATCCGGCTCGGCCGGCCCGCCGCGGTGCTCCACCGCCCGCCCAGCTCGTCCAGGTACAGCACCTCGTCGTCCTGCAGCACCGCCAGCTGCACCGTGCAGCCGCAGCGCTCGTGCAGCGACGCCAGGAACGGCGCGGCGACCTGCCGGACGTCGATCTCCTGCAGGGCCCGCTGCGCCAGCGACAGCACCCGGCCGCCCAGCCGGTAGCGCCGGTCGGACAGCCGGTGGACGAACCCGTGCTCCTCCAGCGTGCGCAGCAGGCGCAGCGCGGTGGACTTGTGCACGCCGATCGAGGTGGCGGCCTGCTCCAGGGTGACCGGGCCGTCGCCGAGCGACCCGAGCAGGGTCAGCGCGCGATCGACCGACTGCGACATCCCGTCCCCCCGACTCCCGGTTCCGCTCACGCCGCGTGGTGGTGGCCGTCAGGCTAACCGCTCGCGGGCCCCGCGCCGTACCGGGGCTGCCCGGACGGGCAGCGTCGCGGTGCGCGGTGTCCGGTGGCCGGATCGGTGCGCTGCGGCGCGCTGCGGCCGGCCCGTCCGTCCGTGCCGGTCCGGCTCCGCCCGGGGGGCCTCTACAATCGGATGGTTATGCCATACCTGGACCATGCGGCGACCACGCCGATGCTGCCCGAGGCGATCGCCGCGATGACGGCGCACCTGGGGGTCGTCGGCAACGCCTCCTCCCTGCACGCGTCCGGCCGCCGGGCGCGCCGGGTGGTCGAGGAGGCCCGCGAGTCGCTGGCCGACTCGCTCGGCGCCCGGCCCAGCGAGATCGTCCTCACCGGTGGCGGCACCGAGTCCGACAACCTGGCCGTCAAGGGCCTGTACTGGGCCCGCCGCGGCGCCGACCCGGCCCGCACCCGGGTGCTCTGCAGCCCGGTCGAGCACCACGCGGTGCTGGACGCGGTGCACTGGCTCGCCGAGCACGAGGGCGCCACCGTCGACTACCTGCCGGTGGACGCGCTCGGCCGGGTCCACCCGGCGGCGCTGCGCGAGGCGATCGAGCGCGATCCGGCCTCGGTCGCGCTGGTCACCGTGATGTGGGCGAACAACGAGGTCGGCACCGTCCAGCCGGTCGCCGAACTCGCCGCCGTGGCCGCCGAGTACGGCATCCCGATGCACGCCGACGCGGTGCAGGCGCTCGGCCAGGTCCCGGTCTCCTTCGCCGACTCCGGGCTGACCGCGCTCACCGTCACCGGCCACAAGATCGGCGGCCCGTTCGGCATCGGCGCGCTGCTGCTGTCGCGCGGTGCGGCGCCCGTCCCCCTGCTGCACGGCGGCGGCCAGGAGCGCGACGTGCGCTCCGGCACCCTGGACGCGCCCGGCGCGGCCGGCTTCGCCGCCGCGGCGGCGGTCGCCGTCGAGCGGCGCGCGGAGCACGCCGTCACCCTGGGCGCGCTCCGCGACGAGCTGGTCGCGGCGGTGCTGGCGGGCGTCCCGGACGCGGTGCTCAACGGCGACCCGGCGGCGCAGGGGCGACTGCCGGCCAACGCGCACTTCTCCTTCCCCGGCTGCGAGGGCGACGCGCTGCTGATGCTGCTCGACGCCCAGGGCATCGAGTGCTCCACCGGCTCGGCCTGCTCGGCCGGCGTCCCGCAGCCCAGCCACGTGCTGCTGGCGATGGGCGTCGACCCGCTGCTGGCCCGCGCCTCGCTGCGGTTCTCGTTCGGCCACACGTCGAGCCGGGAGGACGTCACCGCCCTCGCCGAGGCCATCGCCCCGGCCGTCCAGCGCGCCCGCAACGCGGGCCTGGCGGCCGTCCGGCGGTAGGTACGCTTGGTGGCATCATGACTGACTTCCCGGGTGCCCCGACCGCTCCGTCCGCCACTGGCCGCCTGCGCGTGCTCGCGGCGATGTCCGGCGGGGTGGACTCCGCCGTCGCCGCCGCCCGCGCCGTCGAAGCCGGGCACGAGGTGACCGGCGTGCACCTGGCGCTCTCCAGCAACCCGCAGTCCTTCCGGACCGGCGCGCGCGGCTGCTGCACCATCGAGGACTCCCGGGACGCGCGCCGGGCCGCCGACGTGATCGGCATCCCGTTCTACGTCTGGGACCTCGCCGAGCGCTTCCGCGAGGACGTCATCGACGACTTCGTCGCCGAGTACGCGGCCGGCCGCACCCCGAACCCGTGCCTGCGCTGCAACGAGAAGATCAAGTTCGCCGCGCTGCTGGACAAGGCGATCGCGCTCGGCTTCGACGCCGTCTGCACCGGCCACTACGCCCGGATCGTCGACCTCCCGGACGGCTCGCGCGAGCTGCACCGGGCCGTGGACGCCGCCAAGGACCAGTCCTACGTGCTCGGCGTGCTGGACGCCGACCAGCTCGCCCACTCGCTCTTCCCGCTCGGCGACACCACCAAGGACGTCATCCGCGAGGAGGCTGAGCGGCGCGGCCTGGCCGTCGCCAGGAAGCCGGACAGCCACGACATCTGCTTCATCGCGGACGGCGACACCCAGGGCTTCCTGGCCCGGCACCTCGGCACCGCCACCGGCGACATCCTGGACGTCGACGGCACCAAGCTCGGCGAGCACGACGGCGCCTACGGCTTCACCATCGGCCAGCGCAAGGGCCTGCGGATCGGCCGCCCGGCCGCCGACGGCAAGCCGCGCTACGTCCTGGACATCTCCCCGGTGAACAACACCGTCACCGTCGGCCCGGCCGAGGGCCTGGACGTCACCGCCCTCACCGCCATCCGCCCCCGCTGGTGCGGCACCGAGCCCCTGGCCGACGGCCGCTACACCGCCCAGCTGCGCGCCCACGGCGAGGAGGTCCCGGTCTCCGCCTCCGTCGTCGGCGACACCCTCCACGTCACCCTCGACACCCCGGCCCGCGGCATCGCCCCCGGCCAGGCCGTCGTCCTCTACGACGGCCCCCGCGTCGTCGGCTCCGCCACCATCGCCACCACCCACCGCCCCGCCGTCACCGCCTGACGGGCCGCGCTCGTGGCCGCCCGCGCCGCCTGGTCTCCTGCGTACGGGGAACTCCGAGCCGACGCCGCTCCACGCGGTGTCCGTCGCCGGGGTCGGTGATGCGGGAGGACGGCCGGGTGCCGGCGATCCGGCCGGCGACGGGACGGGGGAGCCGCAGGGGCGCCGTGGGACAGCGCCGTACCGTCGTGCGGGCCCATGACGGGCGACATCCGGAGCCCGGCCGGGACCGTGACCACACCCGCAGCGACCGGAAGTCCGGCGACGAGATCCACGTCCCCGAACCCTTCGGCTTCGCGCTGAGCCCGGCGGCGCTCGTGCCGTACAAGGACCGGGACGGTGGACAAAGGCGGTGAGCGGGGGCGCGTGGACGTGATAGACCGGTGAGCACTATGAATATTTGTGTCTTCTGCTCCGCCGCCTCGCTCGACGACCGCTACTCCGCCCCCGCCGCCGAGTTCGCCCGGCTCCTCGGGGAGGGCGGGCACACGCTGGTGTGGGGCGGCTCGAACGCCGGGCTGATGGGGGAGCTGGCGGACGGGGTGAAGGCGGCCGGCGGGCAGCTGGTCGGGATCTCCGTCGAGTTCCTCCAGCACAAGGCGTACGAGGGCGCCGACGAGCTGGTCGTCACCGCCGCCCTCGCGGAGCGCAAGGCGCTGCTGCTGTCGCGGGCGGACGCGGTCGTCGTCCTGGTCGGCGGGCTGGGCACGCTGGACGAGGTGACCGAGGTGCTGGAGCTCAAGAAGCACGCGCTGCACGACAAGCCGGTGGTCGTGCTGGACACCGAGGGCTTCTACGCGGGCCTGCGCACCCAGATGGAGCGGATGGACGCGGAGGGCTTCCTGCCCCGCCCGCTCGCCGAGCTGATCACCTTCGCCGACACCCCGGCCCAGGTCTTCGAGCAGCTGAAGGCCTGAGAGGATCGGAACCATGGCCACTCATCTGATCACCGGCGCCGGCTCCGGCATCGGCGCCGTCCTCGCCGAACGTCTCGCCGAGCGCGGCGACGAACTCTGGCTGCTCGCCCGCGACGCCCGCCGGGCCGCCGAGCTGCGCGAGCGGTTCCCCGGCGCGAAGACCCTGGTCGGCGACCTCGGCGACCCGGCGAAGCTCTCCTGGGCCTTCGGGCACCAGGCGCTGCCGGTCGAGCTGGACTCGCTGCTGCACGTGGCCGGCGTGGTCGAGCTCGGCCCGGTCGGCGAGCTGCCCGTCAAGGCCTGGCAGGACACCCTGAACGTCAACCTGGTCGCCCCCGCCGAGCTGACCCGGCTGCTGCTGCCCTCGGTGCGGCTGGTGAAGGGCCACGTGGTGTTCGTGAACTCCGGCGCCGGCCTGCGCGCGAGCGCCGACTGGTCGGCCTACGCGGCGAGCAAGCACGGCCTGAAGGCGCTCGCGGACTCGCTGCGGCTGGAGGAGCACGGCAACGGCGTGCGGGTCACCTCCGTCTACCCGGGCCGCACCGCCACCGCGATGCAGGTCAAGGTGCACCAGCAGGAGGGCAGGGCGTACGACGCCGGGCAGTGGATCGAGCCCGGGTCGGTGGCGAAGGCGGTCCTGGCGGCGCTGGGCGCCTCCCGGGACGCGGAGATCACCGACATCACGGTCCGCCCCGGGCACTGAGCGAGCCGGGGCGGCGCGCGCACTAGGCTCGGACGGGTGAGCAACGGACACCCCTTCCCCGACCTGGTCGGCGCCGCCACCGGCGTCGGCTCGCTGCCCGGCACCGACGCCCGGGAGGCCGCCAAGACGTCCACCGGCGCGCTGGAGCACCTGCCGTTCCTCCCGGAGCTGCCCGCCCGCGGGCCGGGCGCCGACATGATCGGCCGCTCCGCCGGCCTGCTGGTGGAGCTGTTCGCGCAGACCGAGCCGAGCGGCTGGCGGTTCACCGACCGCCCCGGCCGCGACACCCGGCGTGCGCACTCCTGGCTCGGCGAGGACCTCGACGCCCTGGAGGAGTTCACCCAGGGCTACCGGGGCGCGCTGAAGCTGCAGGCGGTCGGCCCGTGGACGCTGGCCGCGTCCGTCGAGCTCAAGTACGGCGAGAAGGCGCTCGCCGACCCCGGCGCCTGCCGGGACATCGCCGGCTCGCTCACCGAGGGCCTGCGCCGCCACCTCGCCGACGTCCGCAGGCGGGTGCCCGGCGCGGAGGTGGTGCTCCAGCTGGACGAGCCCTCGCTGCCCGCCGTGCTGGCCGGCGAGGTGAGGACCGCCAGCGGCTTCCAGCGGCTGCGCGCCGTCGACCGGCAGCTCGCCGAGGAGGCGCTGCGGAACGTCATCGGCGCCCTGGACGCGCCCGTGGTGGTGCACTGCTGCGCGCCCCGGGTGCCGCTGCCGCTGCTGCGCCGGGCCGGGGTGGCCGGCGTCTCGCTGGACTTCTCGCTGCTGACCGAGCGTGAGGACGACGACCTCGGCGAGGCGGTCGAGGCGGGCACCGTGATCTTCGCCGGTGTCGTCCCCTCCACTGACCAGGCACTGTCGGACCCGGCCGGTAGTGTCCAGGGTGTCAGGACGTTGTGGCGCAGGCTCGGGTTCGCCCCGGAGCTGCTGGGCCGCCGTGTGCTGGTGACGCCCACCTGCGGGCTGGCCGGGGCCTCCCCGGCCCACGCCCGTGCGGCGTTGTCACTCAGCGTGAAGGCGGCCCGGAGCCTGGTGGACAACCCGGAATGAGAGATTGACGGAGGGCTTGCGGTGGTGGCTGTCGAGGGCTGGGAGGACGTTCCGGCGGAGGTGCGCAAGCGGCACGCCGAGCTGGCGGCCGAGATCACCGACCACCGGGCCCGTTACTACGAGCAGGACGCGCCGGTCGTCAGCGACGCCGAGTTCGACGCGCTGATGCGCGAGCTGGAGGGGCTGGAGGCCGAGCACCCGGCGCTGGTCACCCCGGAGTCGCCCTCGCAGAAGGTCGGCGGCGCGCCCACCCTGCTGTTCGCCCCGGTCGAGCACCGGGAGCGGCTGCTCAGCCTGGACAACGCGATGGACGACGAGGAGCTCGCCGCCTGGGCCGAGCGGGTCGCCGCCGAGCTGTCCGGCATCGAGTACCACTACCTGTGCGAGCTCAAGGTGGACGGCCTGGCCGTCAACCTCACCTACGAGAACGGCCGGCTGGTGCAGGCCGCGACCCGCGGCGACGGCCGGATCGGCGAGGACATCACCGCCAACGTCCGCACCATCAAGGAGATCCCGCACCGGCTCCGGGGCGACGACGTCCCGGAGCTGGTGGAGATCCGCGGCGAGGTCTACTTCCCGACCGAGGCCTTCGAGGCGCTCAACGCCTCCTTCTCGGAGGAGAACGAGCGCCGCCGGGCGGAGAACGAGGAACGCGCCAAGGAGGGCAAGCGCCCCCGGGCGATGATCCGGCTGTTCATGAACCCGCGCAACGCCGCGGCCGGCTCGCTGCGGCAGAAGGACCCGCTGGTCACCGCCTCCCGCCCGCTGCACATGGTGGTGCACGGCATCGGCGCGCGCTCCGGCTTCGACATCGACAACCAGTCGCACGCCTACGACCTGCTGCGCGCGTGGGGCCTGCCGACCGCCCGGCACAACAAGGTGGTCGGCACGCTGGACGAGGTGCGGGCGTTCATCAAGCACTTCGGCGAGCAGCGGCACTCGGTCGAGCACGAGATCGACGGCGTGGTCGTCAAGGTGGACGAGATCGCCCTGCAGGGCCGGCTCGGCTCCACCTCCAAGTCCCCGCGCTGGGCGATCGCCTGGAAGTACCCGCCGGAGGAGGTCACCGGCAAGCTGGCCGCGATCAAGGTCGGCATCGGCCGCACCGGCCGGGCCACCCCGTACGCGGTGCTGGCCGAGCCGGTGAAGGTGGCCGGCTCGATGGTGCAGTACGCGACCCTGCACAACCAGGAGATCGTCAAGGCCAAGGACGTCCTGCTCGGCGACACGGTGGTGCTGCGCAAGGCCGGCGACGTGATCCCGGAGATCCTCGGCCCGGTGTACGACCTGCGGGACGGCACCGAGCAGGCGTTCGTGATGCCCTCGCACTGCCCCGAGTGCGGCAGCGAACTGCGGGCGATGGCCGAGGGGGACATCGACCTGCGCTGTCCCAACGCGCAGTTCTGCCCGGCCCAGATCCGTGAGCGGATCGCCTTCCTCGGCGGGCGCTCGGCCCTGGACATCGAGGGCCTCGGCTACGTCGCGGCGACCGCGCTGACCCAGCCGCTGCAGCCGGCCGAGGCGCCGGTGCGCAACGAGGGCGACATCTTCGGACTGTCGGTCGAGCAGCTGCTCCCGATCAAGGTGCTGGTGCGCGACCAGAAGACCGGCATGCCGAAGCTCGACGACGAGACCGGCGAGGAGAAGGAGGTGTTCTTCTTCGCCACCACGACCGGTGCGCCGAAGAAGAACACCGGGCTGATGCTGGAGAACATCGAGAAGGCCAAGGACCGCCCGCTCTGGCGGTTCCTCAACGGCCTGTCGATCCGGCACGTCGGCCCGGTGGCAGCCCAGGACCTCGCCCGGGAGTTCCGCGACCTGGACGCGATCTTCGCGGCCGGCGAGGAGCGGCTGGCCGCCACCGAGGGCGTCGGCGCGGGCACCGCGCGCTCGATCATCGAGTGGTACCAGGTGGACTGGCATCGGGAGATCATCGAGAAGTGGCGCGCCGCCGGTGTCCGCTTCACCGAGGAGGCGGCCGAGGAGGAGGGCGAGCGTCCGCTGGAGGGGCTGACGGTCGTCGTCACCGGCACGCTGGCCGGGCACACCAGGGACGGCGCCAAGGAGGCGTTGACCTCGCGGGGCGCCAAGGTGACCGGCTCGGTGTCGAAGAAGACCCACTTCGTGGTGGCCGGCGACAATCCCGGCTCCAAGTACGACAAGGCGGTCCAGCTGGGGCTGCCGGTCCTCGACGACGCGGGCTTCACGATCCTGCTGGAGCAGGGGCCGGCCGCCGCCCGGGTCCACCTGGGGCTGCCGCCGGAGCCGGAGGAGGAGCCGGCGAAGAAGGCCCCGGCGAAGAAGGCGCCGGCGAAGAAGAAGGCGGCCGCCGGAACGGCCGCCGAGGGGGAGGAGCAGCAGCCCGCCGCGGAGCCAGGGGAGGAGCCCGCCGAGCAGCCCGCCGCGGAGCCCGTCGAGGACTGACCCCACGCGCGGAAGCCCCGGATCCGGCTTGTTATCGTCCTGATGCAACGTCACCGGGTGCCGCACAGTGTTAGCGGGCATCGTGTCACTGTGCGGCACCGGGGGGCGTGGCGGCGTATGTCCGGTTGTCCGAAAGTCTGCCCGTCGGGTGGAGCCACGCATACCCTGGAGCGCAACAGAGTGTCAGCAGGGGTGGGGGTACCGGCTGAGCCGGACTCCGCGGGGCCGCTCCCTGCCCGGCAGGCTGCCGGTACCGGTACGGTGCCTCACCGCTAGGCGGCCTGACGGGGCGGGCCCGACGGAGGACAGGGCTTATGGATCGTACGACCGGCGGCGCGCCCACACGCCCGCCGCAGGGGGTGGCGGGGGCCGTTCTGCTGCTCGGCGTGCTGCTGGCCGGCGCGGCGCCGCTCATCCCGCTGGCCGTGCTGGTCTACCGCTACGAGGCCGAACTGCTGCCGCTGTTCGCGGTGCCGCTGGCCGTGCTGGTCGCCGCCTGGCGGATCGCCCGGGACCGCGCGCGCGACCAGCTCACCGATCCGCTGACCGACCTGCCCAACCGCCAGGCCCTGCTGCTCGCCGCCCAGGAGGCGATCGCCGAGCACTCCGAGGGCTACAGCGTCGGTCTGATCCTGCTCGACCTCGACCGCTTCCGGTCGCTCAACGACACCCTCGGCCACACCGCCGGCGACCGGCTGCTCGTCCACATCGCCCGCCGGCTGCACCGCGCCCTGCGCTCCGGCGGGGCGGCCGGCAGCGCCACCCGCGAGTCCATCGACGACGTCTTCGCCGGACTGCCCCGGCACTACCGCGGCCGCCCGATGGTGGCCCGGATGGGCGGCGACGAGTTCGCCGTGCTGCTGCCCGGCATCGGCTGCCCGGACTCGCTGGAGAAGGTCGCCAAGGCCCTGATCGCCGAACTGGCCGCGCCGATCCGGCTGGACGGCCTGCTGCTCGTCCTGGAGGCGAGCGCCGGCGTCTGCGTCTTCCCCCAGCACGCCCAGGACGCCGAGTCGCTGCTACGCCGCGCCGACGTCGCGATGGGCCACGCGCAGCGCGGCCGCACCTCGGTCGAGCAGTACGACGAGGCGCAGGACGCCGACACCCCGTACCGGATCGGCCTGCTGGGCGACCTGCGGCGGGCCCTGGAGACCGGCGAGGTGCAGCTGCACTACCAGCCCAAGGTGGCCTTCGACGGCCGGGTGGTCGGGCTGGAGGCGCTGCTGCGCTGGGAGCGCCCCGGCCAGGGCCGGGTCTCGCCGGACGAGTTCGTCGGCCTCGCCGAGTCCAGCGGGCTGATGCCCCGGCTGACCGACTACGTGCTGGAGGCCGCCGTCGGCCAGCTCGCCCACTGGCGCGAGCAGGGTCTCCAGGTGCAGGTCGCGGTGAACGTCTCGCCGCGCGACGTGCTCAATCCCGGCTTCGCCCAGCGGGTCGCCGGCCACCTCGTGCGCCACCAGGTGCCGGCCCACGCGCTCCAGCTGGAGATCACCGAGCGGCTGCTGCTGGACGACTCCCGGCGGGCCGCCGACACCCTCGCCGAACTGCGCGGCTACGGGGTCGGGATGTCCCTGGACGACTTCGGGACGGGCCACTCCTCGCTGGTGCGGCTGCGCAGCCTGCCGGTCGGCGAGCTGAAGATCGACCGTTCCTTCGTCTCCCGGATGGCCACCGACGACCACGACGCGGCGGTGGTCCGCTGCTCGGTCGAGCTGGCCCACTCGCTCGGCCTGACCGTGGTCGCCGAGGGGGTCGAGGACGACGAGACCTGGGAGCGGCTGAACTGCATGGGCGTGGACGCGGTGCAGGGCTGGCTGGTCTCGGCGGCGCTGCCGGCCGAGCAGGCCACCGCCTGGCTGCGGGTGCACCGCACCGGCGCCCCGCCGGTGGAGCGGCTCGCCGCCGCCGCCTCCGCCCCCGCCGAGCGGCTGCCGCCGGTGATCAAACCCGCCCTGCCGCCGGTGATCCAGGCGGTGCAGGCCGCCGCGGTGGAGATCCAGGCGCCCCCGCGGCACAGTTGGGCACCGACCCGCCCGCAGTGAGCGGCCGCGGACGACGGTGAACGGCGGTGCGCGGCGGCAGTGACCCCGGCCCGCCGCTGGTCGTTGGCCGGTGGCCGGGCCGCGCCCCATAGGATGGTCACCACAGACCACGAGGACGGGAGCGCCGGACCGGCCGCTCCCGGCCCGGGCCCGGCGCCGCCGGAAGGCGGATCCGGGCCTCACCAGAACTCACCCTGAGGATCGCTGCATGCCTGGCATCACGCGCGAGGAGGTCGCCCACCTCGCTCGGCTGTCGCGTCTTGAGTTGCAGGCCGAAGAGCTGGACCACTTCGCCGAGCAGCTCGACGTGATCATCGGCGCGGTCGCCCGCGTTTCCGAGGTCGCCGGACAGGACGTCCCGCCCACCTCCCACCCGCTGCCGCTGACCAACGTCATGCGCGCGGACGAGGTCCGGCCGTCGCTCACCCCGGAGCAGGCGCTGGCCGGAGCCCCGGCCGCCGAGGAGCAGCGTTTCCGCGTTCCCCAGATCCTCGGGGAGGACTGACCGAGATGACCGACCTGATCCGTTACACCGCCGCCGAGACGGCCACCGCCATCGCCAAGGGCGAGGTGTCCGCCGTCGAGGTCGCGCAGGCGCACCTGGACCGCATCGAGGCCGTCGACCAGAAGGTCAACGCCTTCCTGCACGTCGACACCGAGGGCGCGCTGAGCGCCGCGCGGGCCGTCGACGAGAAGCGCGCCAAGGGCGAGGAGCTGGGCCCGCTGGCCGGCGTCCCGCTGGCGCTGAAGGACGTCTTCACCACCAAGGGCGTGCCGACCACCTGCGGCTCGAAGATCCTCGACGGCTGGATCCCGCCGTACGACGCCACGCTGACCTCGCGGCTCAAGGACGCCGGCGTCGTCATCCTCGGCAAGACCAACATGGACGAGTTCGCGATGGGCTCCTCCACCGAGAACTCGGCCTACGGCACCACCGGCAACCCGTGGGACCTCTCCCGGATCCCCGGCGGCTCCGGCGGCGGCTCGGCGGCCGCGCTGGCCGCCTTCGAGGCCCCGCTGGCGATCGGCACCGACACCGGCGGCTCGATCCGCCAGCCCGGCGCCGTCACCGGCACCGTCGGCGTGAAGCCGACCTACGGCTCGGTCTCCCGCTACGGCCTGGTGGCCTTCTCCAGCAGCCTGGACCAGGGCGGCCCGTGCGCCCGCACCGTGCTGGACGCGGCGCTGCTGCATGAGGCCATCGCCGGCCACGACCCGCTGGACTCCACCTCGATCGACGCGCCGGTGCCGGCCGTGGTCGAGGCCGCCCGGATGCGCGACATCCGCGGCATGCGGATCGGCGTGGTCAAGGAGTTCGCCGGCGAGGGCTACCAGGCCGGCGTCATGCAGCGCTTCGACGAGTCGGTGGAGCTGCTGCGCGAGCTGGGCGCCGAGGTCGTCGAGGTCTCCTGCCCGTCGTTCACCCTGGCGCTGCCCGCGTACTACCTGATCGCGCCCAGCGAGGCCTCGTCCAACCTGGCCCGCTTCGACGCGATGCGCTACGGCCTGCGGGTCGGCGACGACGGCACCCGCTCCGCCGAGGAGGTCACCGCGCTGACCCGCGAGGCCGGCTTCGGCCCCGAGGTCAAGCGCCGCATCATCCTCGGCACCTACGCGCTCTCCTCGGGCTACTACGACGCCTACTACGGCTCGGCCCAGAAGGTGCGCACGCTGATCTCCCGCGACTTCGACGCCGCCTTCGCCGGTGTGGACGTCCTGGTCTCGCCGACCACCCCGACCACCGCCTTCCCGATCGGCGAGCGCGCCGACGACCCGATGGCGATGTACCTGGCCGACCTCTGCACGATTCCGTCCAACCTGGCGGGCAACGCGGCGATGTCGCTGCCCTGCGGCCTGGCTCCGGAGGACAATCTCCCGGTCGGCCTGCAGATCATCGCACCCGCGATGGCGGACGACCGCCTGTACCGCGTGGGCGGCGCCGTCGAGGCCGCACTCAACGACAAGTGGGGGCACACCCTGCTGGAGGAGGCACCGGCACTGTGAGCAAGATCGAGAAGGCGAAGGCCCAGTCTGCGTCTTTGAAGGGGTGGAAGCACTCCAAGCCCGGGCTGTGGCTGTCGATCGGGACCAGCGCGTTCGGCGCGATCTCCATCACCAAGGACGTCCGCAAGGCCCGCGAGGAGAACGACACCCTCAAGCTGGTCAACGCGCTCGTCGGGGCCGCCGCCCTGATCACCGGCACCGCCCTGCTGGTGCGCGAGCTGCGCCGCCTCGGCGACGACGACGTCCTGCTGGGCTAGCCCGGGGGGCCCGGCCGGTACCGCGGTACCGGCCGGGCCCGCACCACCGAAGACTTTTGAGTGAAGGGGACGCTGTGAGCGTCAAGAACCTGGTCTCCTACGAGGACGCTCTCGCGTCGTACGACCCGGTGATGGGCCTTGAGGTCCACGTCGAGCTGGGTACCAAGACCAAGATGTTCTGCGGTTGTTCGACCGAGCTGGGTGCCGAGCCGAACAGCCAGGTCTGCCCGACCTGCCTGGGGCTGCCGGGCTCGCTGCCGGTGGTCAACGCGGTGGGCGTGGAGTCGGCCGTCAAGATCGGCCTGGCGCTGAACTGCGAGATCGCCGAGTGGTGCCGGTTCGCGCGGAAGAACTACTTCTACCCGGACATGCCGAAGAACTTCCAGACCTCGCAGTACGACGAGCCGATCGCCTTCAACGGCTACCTCGACGTGCAGCTGGAGGACGGCTCGACCTTCCGTGTGGAGATCGAGCGCGCCCACATGGAGGAGGACACCGGCAAGTCCAGCCACGTCGGCGGCGCGACCGGCCGCATCCACGGCGCCACGCACTCGCTGCTGGACTACAACCGGGCCGGCATCCCGCTGATCGAGATCGTCACCAAGCCGATCACCGGCGCCGGCGAGCGGGCCCCCGAGGTCGCCCGCGCCTACGTCGCCGAGCTGCGCGAGGTGATCCGCTCGCTGGGCGTCTCCGAGGCCCGGATGGACAAGGGCCAGATGCGCTGCGACGTCAACCTGTCGCTGCGCCCGAACGGCACCGAGACCTTCGGCACCCGCTCGGAGACCAAGAACGTCAACTCGCTGCGCAGCGTCGAGCGGGCCGCCCGGTTCGAGATCCAGCGGCACGCCACGGTGCTCACCGACGGCGGCACGATCGTCCAGGAGACCCGGCACTTCCACGAGGACGACGGCTCCACCACCTCCGGCCGGATCAAGGACAACGCCGAGGACTACCGGTACTTCCCGGAGCCGGACCTGGTGCCGGTCGCGCCGTCCCGCGCGTGGGTCGAGGAGCTGCGCGCCGCGCTGCCCGAGCTGCCCCGGGTGCGCCGGGCCCGGCTGCAGGCCGAGTGGGGCCTGTCGGACAAGGACATGCAGTCGGTGCTGAACGCGGGCGCCGTCGAGCCGATTCAGGAGACCATCGCCGCCGGGGCCCCGGCCGACCAGGCCCGCAAGTGGTGGATGGGCGAGCTGGCCCGCCGCGCCAACGAGACCGGCACCGAGCTGGCCGAGCAGCCGATCACCCCGGCGCAGGTCGCCCGGGTCACCGCGCTGGTCGCCGAGGGCAAGCTGAACGACAAGCTGGCCCGCCAGGTCATCGAGGGCGTGCTGGCCGGCGAGGGCGAGCCGGACGAGATCGTCGAGAAGCGCGGCCTGGCCGTCGTCTCGGACGACTCCGCGCTGGGCGCCGCCGTCGACCAGGCGATCGCCGAGAACGAGGCCGTCGCCGCCAAGATCCGCGACGGCAAGGTCGCCGCGGTCGGCGCGCTGGTCGGCGCGGTCATGAAGGCCACCCGCGGCCAGGCCGACGCGGCCCGCGTGAAGGATCTGATCCTGGAGAAGCTCGGCGTCTCCGCCTGAGTTCCCACGGCGTCCACGGCGGTCTAAGGCCTGCTTAGTCGCCCGAGGCCCGGTCTTACCCCCTCCCGGGGGTGAGGCCGGGCCTTCGTCGTGTCCCGGGGCCGCCGGTCTAAGGCACCCCGGCCCCGGAAGATCCGGAAGCCTGCCGATGCCCGCCACCCCCCTGGGGGAGGAGTCTCTACTCGGCGAACGGAACCGACGAAGAACCCACGAGGGGAACACCGTGATCGAGTACGAGCTCATCAAGCAGCAGGAACTGGAACTCCAGGCCCTGGCCGAGCACCAGCGCCTGGTCCGCGCGGCGAAGCCCGCCAGGCGCACCGGGTGGCGGCCGTCGATCGGCCTGCGCGTCCAGCGGCGCACCGCGCGCGCCGGCGAATGCTGACGGACCGGCACCGCGGTGTCGGGCGGGGAACGGAGGGGGAGGCGCGACGGGGGAGCGCCTCCCCCTCCGGGCGTTCGAGGGGCGGGATAACCCCTCGGAAGGGGCCGGACCCGTATGGCATGCTCGCCTCCATGCAGCAGATCTCGGTGAGTCCCGTCTTCGTCGGCCGCGACCCGGAGCTCACCGATCTGGCGGACGCGTTGCGACGGGCCGGCCGCGGCGAGCCGCAGACCGTGCTGATCGGCGGCGAGGCGGGCGTCGGCAAGACCCGGCTGCTGGAGGAGTTCCTGCGCCGGGCCGACGACCGGGGCGTGCTCACCACCGTCGGCGGCTGCCCGGAGGTCGGCGCCGAGGGGCTGCCCTACGCACCGCTGGCCACCGCGCTGCGCCGGCTGCACCGCTGCCTGGGCACCGAGCTGGAGAGCGCCGCCGCCGGGATGGAGGGCCATCTCGCCCGGCTGCTGCCGGACTTCGGCGAGGCCGACGGCGAGCCCAACGACGAGTACGGCCGGGCCCGGCTGTTCGAGCACACCGCGAGGTTGTTCGAACGGCTCGGCGCGGACCGTACCCTCGTGCTCGCCGTCGAGGACCTGCACTGGTCCGACCGCTCCACCCGGGAGCTGTTCGCCTACCTGGTCCGCACCCTGCACCGGGCCCGCATCCTGCTGGTCGCCACCTACCGCAGCGACGACCTGCACCGCCGCCATCCGCTGCGGCCCTTCCTGGCCGAGCTGGAGCGGCTTCGCACGGTGCGCCGGCTGGAGCTGGAGCGGTTCGGCCCCGGCGAGGTGGCCGCCCAGCTGGCCGGCATCCTCGGCACCGCGGCGCCCGACCGGCAGCTGGTCGAGCGCATCCACCGCCGCTCCGAGGGCAACCCGTTCTTCGTCGAGGAGCTCGCCACCGCCCTGCGGGAGGGCTGCTCGACCGGGCTCACCGACTCCCTGCGCGACATCCTGCTGGTCCGGGTCGAGGCACTGGACGAGGAGACCCAGCGGGTGCTGCGGATCGCCGCCGAGGGCGGCTCCCTGGTCGAACACGCCCTGCTCGCCGCCGTCCTGGAGGACGAGGAGCGGCTGATCGGCTCGCTGCGCGCCGCGGTCGGCGCCAACATCCTGCGCCCGGACCCGGACGGCGACGGCTACCGGTTCCGGCACGCACTGGTCCGCGAGGCCGTCTCGGACGACCTGCTGCCCGGCGAGCGGCACCGGATCAACCGCCGGTTCGCCGAGGCCCTGGAGGCCGAGCCGCAGCTGGTCGGCGCCGACGTCCGGCCGGCCCGGCTGGCCAACTACTGGTACCACGCGCACGACCCGGCCCGGGCCCTGCCGACCGCGCTGGACGCCGCCCGGGCGGCCCGCCGCCGCAATGCCTTCGCCGAGCAACTGCGCATGCTGGAACGGGCCCTGGAGCTGTGGGACGAGGTCCCCGGCGAGCGGCCGGCCGACACCCTGCGCCCGTACGACTGGGCCGAGACCTATCCGCCGTGCTCCTGCGACACGGACCTGCACGACGAGGACTGCGACCGGCTCTGCCTGATCGACGTGCTGGCCGAGGCGGTGGTCGCCGCCCGCCGCAGCGGGGACCGGGAGCGCGGACTGAGCCTGGCGAAGCGGGCGCTCCAGCTCGTCGACGAGAACGACCACCCGGCCCGTGCCGCCTGGTTCCGGATCAACCGCGCCCGGATGCTCGGCCACCTGCGCCGCTCCGGCGACACGGAGGAGATCGCCTACGCGCACCGGCTGGTCGAGCACCTGCCGCCGTCCGCCGTGCAGGCCGAGGTGTTCGCCCTCGGGGCGGGGGCCGGGATGCTCTCCAACCCCCGGCCCGAGCTGGTCGCGCTCGCCGAGCGGGCCGCCCGGATCGCCCGCGAGGTGGGCGCGCCCACCGTCGAGCAGCACGCCCTGATGACCATCGGCGGGCTGCGCAACGACCTGGACGCCGACCCGGAGGCCGCGGTGGCCCAGCTGACGGCGGCGGTCGAGGCCTCCCGCCGGCTCGGCGCGCCGGACCTGCTGCTGCGCGGCCTCAACAACCTGTCCTCGCTGCTGCGCGGCCTCGGCCGGGCCGAGCAGGCCGCGGCGCTCGCCCGGGAGGGGCTGGACTCGGCCCGCCGCCACGGCCTGCAGCGCAACATCGGCACCATCCTGACCGGGAACCTCGCCGAGGCGCTGATGGACCTCGGGCGGATCGACGAGGCCGAACTGGTGCTCGACGAGGGCGACCTGACCAATCCGACCGGCACCCACGCCGAGTTCCTGGACCGGCTGCGCGGGGAGCTCGCCCTGCTCCGCGGCGACGTGGCCGGCGCCGCCGCGCTGCTCGCCCGGGCCCGGGCCGCCAACCGGGTCGGCCAGATCCAGCACTCCGTGCCGATCGGCCGGCTCGCGGTGCGGATCGCGGCCCGGGCGGGCCGCCCGCTGGAGGCCCGCGCCGAGCTGCTCGCCGCCCTGGCGGGGGACTTCCCCTGCGGCTACCTGGCCGACTTCTTCCCGCTGCTGGTCGACGGCGCGGGCGTCGAGGCGGACAGCCGGGGCCTGCCGGAGGCCGGGCAGGGCCGGCCCGCGGTGCTGGCCAGGATCGTCGAGGTGGCGTCCGGGCTGACCCCGACGGTGCCGCTGCACCACGGCTGGGCCCGGCTGCTGGAGGGCGAACTGGCCCGGGCCGAGGGGGCGGACACCCCGGCGCACTGGGCCGCCGCGGTCGAACGCCTGCGTCCGACCGGGCTGCCGTACCCGCTGGCGCTCGCCCTGCTGCGGGCCGGCGAGGCCGAGGTGCTGGCCGGGCGCCGCGAGGCCGGGGCCGGACTGCTGCGCGAGGCGCGGGAACTGGCGGCCGTCCGGGGTGACGCCGGGCTGCGCGCCGAGGTGGACGCGCTGGCCGAGCGGGCGGGACTGCGGGTCGTCGCGGGCCGTCCGGCACCCGCCGCGCCGGCGCCGGCGGGGGACTCCTTCGGCCTCACCCCCCGTGAGCGGGACGTGCTCCGATTGCTCGCGCGGGGGCGCACCAACCGGCAGATCGCCGAGGAACTGTACATCTCGCCGAAGACGGCGAGCGTGCACGTCTCCAACATCCTGGGCAAGCTGGCGGTGGCCGGCCGGGGCGAGGCCGCCGCGCTGGCGCACCGCTTGCGGCTGTTCCCCGAGGATCTGGCCCCGGCCGCCCGCTGACCGCCCGCCGTCCGCCCGCCGTCCGCGCGCCGCGGGCCGGCCCCCCGGGCCGGTCCGGCCGTCCGCCGGTCCGGCCGGTGTCGCGCGGGCGCCGCCCCGTGCTCCCGTGCGCGCCGCGTGAGCCCCCGCCCGCGCGCCCCCGCCAACCGGCCCGTTCCGGTGGAATCGGGGGTAATTCCCCACCCCAGGGCCATTACTCTAAGTTGAGTGTGCGTGTCATTGAGTGACCGAAGTGGTGTAGGGTCCCGGACGGGAACATCGGTGTGGCGGGACGGCCGGCAGGCCCCCCGCCCCCTGGACCACCGCCCCGACGGGGCGCCAGGTCACCGCGTACGGCCACCAGGCGCGCGGCCGGTGGTCCGTGACCCGGGCGCGAGG
This sequence comes from Kitasatospora sp. NPDC015120, assembly GCF_043080305.1. NCBI lineage: Bacteria > Bacillati > Actinomycetota > Actinomycetes > Kitasatosporales > Streptomycetaceae > Kitasatospora > Kitasatospora sp. NPDC015120. Next base: position 267,946 of record NZ_JBIBVJ010000009.1, read on the forward strand.
CCCCGGGCCGGAGGGGGAGAGGTCGAGTGAGCTCCACCGACGCGGTGCTGCCCGGAGCCGGACGGCCGGAGGCACCGGACACCGACCTGCTCGCGGGCGGACCACCGCCCGTGACCGGTCCGACCGCCGGCGCCCCGGCCCCGCCGGTCCCGCTCCCGGGCGGTGCGCCCCGGCCCGCCGTCCGCCCGGCCGCCCCGCCGGCGCCCGGCTGCCGCAGACCCGGGGCGCTCCGCAGGGCGCTGCACAGCCGCACCCTGCCCGGGGCCGCCCTCGGCGTGCTCTGCCTCGCCTACGCCCTCGGCGCGGCCCTCGGCTGGGGCTCGCGCCAGATCGCCGTGTTCATGGGCGACTTCGGCCTGGCCGCCGCCGCCCTCGCCGCCGCGCTCTCCTGCCTGGCCTACGGCTGCACGGTCGGCGGCCACGCCCGCCCGGCCTGGCTGCTGTTCGGCCTCTCCTCGCTCATGGTCGCCTTCGGCAACGGCACCTGGGGCTGGTACGAGCTGGTCGAACGCACCCCGCTGCCGCCCAACTCGCTCGCCGAGTACGCCTTCCTGCTGTTCGCCCCGCTCGCCATCACCGGCGTCCTGGTGCTCGCCCAGCGCCCGCGCACCGCCGCCGGCTGGCTCTGCCTGCTGCTCGACGGCTGGCTGGTGGCCGGCTCGCTGTTCACCCTCAGCTGGAGCCTCGCGCTCGGCCGCACCGCCGCCGGCGAGGCCGGCTCCCCGCTGCGCCTGGCCCTCAACCTGGCCTACCCGGTGCTGGACATCCTGCTGGTCTCGCTGGTCGTCGGCCTGCGCTTCGGCGGCCGGGACGGCAACCGGGCCGCCGTCCACACCGCCATGGTCGGCCTTGCCGTCACCGTGCTCTGCGACGCCCTCTTCACCTCGCCCGAACTGCGCAGCAGCTACCACTCCGGCGAACTGCTGGACGCCGGCTGGTTCGCGGGCAGCCTGCTGCTCGCCTGGGCGCCGTGGTCCCCGCGCTGGCGCCGCCCGCTGCGCGAGCACCCCGCGCTCGGCGGCCTGCCGCGCCGCCGGGTCGCCACCACCTTCAGCGCGCTCACCCCGTACGCCGCCGCCGCGGTCTGCACCGCCGGAATCCTCTACAACGCCCTCGGCGGCCGCTCGCTGGACCGGGTGGTCGCCTCGGCCGCCTGCACCGTCGGCCTCGCGCTGATCCTGCGGCAGGGCATCATGCTGCTCGACAACCTCTCGCTGGCCCAGGAACTCGCCCACAAGGAGGCGCACTTCCGCTCCCTGGTGCAGGGCTCCAGCGACGTCATCATGATCGCCGGGGCCAACGGGGTGCTCTCCTACGTCTCCCCGGCCGCGCTGGGCGTCTACGGCCGCGATCCGGAGGAGCTGGTCGGCGGCAACCTGCTGGACCTCATCCACCCCGAGGACGTCGACCGGGTGCTGCTGGAGGTCCGCCGCTTCCTCGCCCGCGGCCGGCTGGCCGCCCACCGCGACCCGGGCGGCGAGCCGCTGCCCGCGGCCCGGGTGGAGTGCCGGATCGGCTCCGGCGCCGGCGAGTGGCTGCACGTCGAGTCGACCGTCGACCGGTACCGCGACGGCCTCATCCTGAACAGCCGCGACGTCACCGAACGGGTCATGCTCCAGGCCCAGTTGCAGCACAACGCCTTCCACGACCCGCTCACCGACCTGCCCAACCGGGCGCTGTTCACCCAGCGGCTGCGCACCGCGCTCGCCGCCCGCGGCCCGCAGGACGGGGCCGGCGCCGGGGTCGCGGTGCTCTTCCTCGACCTCGACGGCTTCAAGGCGGTCAACGACACCGCGGGCCACCAGGTCGGCGACGAACTGCTCGTCCAGGCCGCCCGCCGGCTCCAGGGTGCCGTGCGCTGCGGGGACACCGTCGCCCGGTTCGGCGGCGACGAGTTCGCCGCCCTGGTCTGCGGCCCGCTCGGCCGCCTCCAGGTCCAGGAGCTCGCCGACCGGCTGCGCACCGCGCTCTCCGAGCCCTACTGGATCGGCGGCAGCGAACTCAGCGTGGCCGCCAGCATCGGCATCGCCTTCGGCAGCCCCGAACGCGGCCCGGCCGCCGACCCGCGGGCCGGGGCCGACGAGCTGATGCGCAACGCCGACCTCGCGATGTACCGCGCCAAGTCCGAGGGCAAGGGCCGGGTGATGCTCTACTCCCCGGCCATGCGCGCCGACCTGGAGCGCCGCACCGAACTGGACGAGCGGCTGCGGGCGGCCGTGCGGGAAGGCGGCTTCGCCCTGCTCCACCAGCCCGTGGTGGACCTCGTGAGCGGTGCGGTCACCGCCGTCGAGGCGCAGGCCCGCTGGCGCTCCGTGCAGGGCCTGCTGCTCACCCCGGCTGAGTTCCTGCGCTCCACCGAGCACGGCGACGCCGCCGCCCGGTTCTCCCGCTGGCTGGTCCGCGAGGCGGTCGCCGCCGCCGCGCTGCGCCGCGGTCTGCCCACCTGCGGCCGCCCCGCCGCCCCGCCGGTCCCGGTCTCGGTGCGGCTCTCCGCCGAACGGCTCTGCGCCCCCGGCCTGTACGAGACGGTGGCCGCCGCACTGCGCGACAGCGGCCTGCCCGGCGGGCAGCTGATCGTCGAGGTGGCCCGGACGGGCCCGGACGACCTGGCCGACGAACTCGGCCGCCGGCTCGCCGCGCTGCGCCGCCTGGGCGTCTCCACCGCGCTGGCCGGCTTCGGCGCCGGCAGCGGCTCGCTCGGTGCGCTCGCCCGGCTGCCCTTCGACGGCCTCAAGCTGGACCGCTCGCTGGTCCAGGACCTCGGCGACTCCGCGCTCGCCCGCACGCTCGCCGGGCACGCCCTGCGGCTCGGCCGGGACCTCGGCCTGGTCACCGCCGCGGAGGGCGTCGACCTGCCCCGCCAGGTGGCCGTGCTGCAGGAGTTGGGCTGCCGCCAGGTGCAGGGCTCGGCCTTCTCCGCGCCGCTGGAGGAGGCCAGGCTGCGGCGCGCCCTGGCCCGCCGCGTCTACCCGGTGCCGCGCCCGCCCGGCCCGCCGCCGGCCCGGCGAGCGTACCTGGCCGCGGACACCCGGACGAGTGGGCGCGCGGACGGCGGCCAGGGACGTGTCGTAGCTCACCACAGCCCCTCCGACCTGCCCGAACACCCGGCCGTCGCAGGTCCGGGAGCGGGTCCGCATGGCGAGACTGTCGTCCCACCTGCTTGACAGTCGGGCCGTGACGGGAGGAAGGTCGTTGCCATGCGCACCCGAATTCTCGTACTTGGCGGGCGCGTCGGCTGAGCGGGCCATGCCCCGCTCGTGACAGACCGACGCGCCACCCCTCGCATGCCCTTGGGCACGAGGGGTTTTTTGTTGCACCGACGCCGTTCCACCACTGCAAGACCCCTGGCCCCGTGGCCCCGCGAAAGGGACGATCGGGGCAGAGCCGGCGATCGGCCCGCAAGCGGGACCCCACCCCTCGACCCCCGGGGCCCGCAACCACCGGGCCGGCCAGAACCGAGAAGAGACAGGCAGATGACTGAGCACGCCGCAGCCCCCCGCCGCGGGGACACCCCGGCCGCCCACGCTCCCGCTCCGCAGCACGTCGTCGAGACCATGACCGGCGCGCAGTCGCTCATCCGCTCGCTGGAGGCCGTCGGCGCGGACACCGTCTTCGGCATCCCCGGCGGGGCCATCCTTCCCGCGTACGACCCGCTGATGGACTCCACCAAGGTGCGTCACATCCTCGTCCGCCACGAGCAGGGCGCGGGTCACGCCGCCACCGGGTACGCCCAGGCCACCGGCCGGGTCGGGGTCTGCATGGCGACCTCCGGCCCGGGCGCGACCAACCTGGTCACCCCGATCGCCGACGCCTACATGGACTCGGTGCCGATCGTCGCGATCACCGGCCAGGTCGCCTCCCAGGCGATCGGCACGGACGCCTTCCAGGAGGCGGACATCTGCGGCATCACCATGCCGATCACCAAGCACAACTACCTGGTCACCGACCCGGCCGAGATCCCCCGGGTGATCGCCGAGGCGTTCCACATCGCCGCCACCGGCCGCCCGGGCCCGGTCCTGGTCGACATCGCCAAGGACGCCCTGCAGGCCACCACCACCTTCCGCTGGCCGGCCGAGACCTCGCTGCCCGGCTACCGCCCGGTGACCAAGCCGCACGCCAAGCAGATCCGCGAGGCCGCGAAGATGCTGGTCACCTCCAAGCGCCCGGTGCTGTACGTCGGCGGCGGCGTCATCAAGGCCGGCGCCACGGCCGAGCTGCGGATCCTCGCCGAGCTGACCGGCGCCCCGGTGGTCACCACCCTGATGGCGCTCGGCGCGTTCCCGGACAGCCACCCGCAGCACCTGGGCATGCCCGGCATGCACGGCTCCGTCCCGGCCGTCACCGCGCTGCAGAAGGCGGACCTGCTGTTCACCCTCGGCGCCCGCTTCGACGACCGGGTCACCGGCAAGCTGGACAGCTTCGCGCCGTACGCCAAGGTCGTCCACGCCGACATCGACCCGGCCGAGATCGGCAAGAACCGCCCGGCCGACGTGCCGATCGTCGGTGACGCCCGCGAGGTGCTGGCCGACCTCATCGTCGCCGTCCAGGCCGAGTTCGACGCCGGCCACAAGGGCGACTACGGCGACTGGTGGGAGCGGCTCGACGAGTGGAAGCGGACCTACCCGGTGGGCTACGAGCCCGCGGCCGGCGGTCAGCTCTCCCCGCAGCAGGTCATCGAGCGGATCGGCCGGCTGGTCGGCCCGGACGCCATCTACGCGGCGGGCGTCGGCCAGCACCAGATGTGGAGCTCGCAGTTCATCCAGTTCGAGAAGCCGGCCACCTGGCTCAACTCCGGCGGCGCCGGGACCATGGGCTACGCCGTGCCGGCCGCGATGGGCGCCAAGGCGGGCCGCCCGGACACCGCGGTCTGGGCGATCGACGGCGACGGCTGCTTCCAGATGACCAACCAGGAGCTGGTCACCTGCGCCCTGAACGGCATCCCGATCAAGGTCGCGGTCATCAACAACGGTTCGCTGGGCATGGTCCGGCAGTGGCAGACGCTGTTCTACAACCAGCGCTACTCCAACACCGTGCTGCACTCCGGCCCCGGCCACGACGGCATCGAGCCGCCCGCCCAGGGCACCCGGATCCCCGACTTCGTCCTGCTCGCCGAGGCGATGGGCTGCGTCGGCCTGCGCTGCGAGCGCCCCGAGGACCTCGACGCGGTGATCAAGCAGGCGATGGAGATCGACGACCGCCCGGTGGTCATCGACTTCATCGTCCACCAGGACGCCATGGTCTGGCCGATGGTCGCGGCCGGCACCAGCAACGACGAGATCCAGTTCGCCCGCGGGGTGCGCCCCGACTTCGGCGACGACCTCGACTGAGCCCCTTCCGGAACGACCAAGGGAACCCACGACCCATGTCCAAGCACACCCTGTCCGTCCTGGTCGAGAACAAGCCCGGCGTGCTCGCCCGGATCGCCGCGCTGTTCTCCCGTCGGGGCTTCAACATCGACTCCCTCGCCGTCGGCCCCACCGAGCATCCGGACGTGTCCCGGATGACCATCGTGGTCAACGTCGAGGACCTCCCGCTGGAACAGGTCACCAAGCAGCTCAACAAGCTGGTCAACGTGATAAAGATCGTCGAACTCGACCAGTCCGCTGCGATCCAGCGGGAACTGGTTCTGGTGAAGGTCCGGGCCGACAACGAGACCCGGTCGCAGATCGTCGAGATCGTCCAGCTGTTCCGCGCCAAGACGGTCGACGTGTCCCCGGACGCGGTGACCATCGAGGCCACCGGCAGCTCGGACAAGCTGGAGGCCATGCTCCGGATGCTGGAGCCCTACGGCATCAAGGAGTTGGTCCAGTCCGGCCTGGTCGCCATCGGACGCGGCGCCCGTTCGATCACGGACCGCTCGCTGCGCGCCCTCGACCGCAGCGCCTGAACCGCGCCGCGTCTCACCACCTGATTACCGCCCCACCCCTCCACCGGGTCCGCATACGGTAGGAACCGACGCAGACCCAGGCAAACCACTCGCAAGGAGATGTGCCCCCGTGGCCGAGCTGTTCTACGAAGACGACGCCGACCTGTCCATCATCCAGGGCCGCAAGGTCGCGGTCATCGGCTACGGCAGCCAGGGCCACGCCCACGCGCTGTCCCTGCGCGACTCGGGCGCGGACGTCCGGGTCGGCCTGAAGCCGGAGTCCAAGTCCCGCCAGAAGGCCGAGGAGGCCGGTCTGCGCGTGGTCACCCCCGCCGAGGCCGCGGCCGAGGCCGACGTCATCATGATCCTGGTCCCGGACCCGATCCAGGCCGACGTCTACGAGGCGGACATCGCCCCGCACCTGAAGGCCGGCGACGCCCTGTTCTTCGGCCACGGCCTGAACATCCGCTTCGGCTTCATCAAGCCGCCGGCCGACGTCGACGTCTGCATGGTCGCCCCGAAGGGCCCGGGCCACCTGGTCCGCCGCCAGTACGAGGAGGGCCGCGGCGTCCCGGCGATCGTCGCCGTCGAGCAGGACGCCTCCGGCAAGGCCTTCGACCTGGCGCTGTCCTACGCCAAGGGCCTGGGCGCCACCAAGGCCGGCGTCATCAAGACCACCTTCACCGAGGAGACCGAGACCGACCTGTTCGGTGAGCAGGCCGTCCTCTGCGGTGGCACCGCCGCCCTGGTGAAGGCCGGTTTCGAGACCCTGGTCGAGGCCGGCTACCAGCCGGAGATCGCCTACTTCGAGTGCCTGCACGAGCTGAAGCTCATCGTCGACCTGATGTACGAGGGCGGCCTGGAGAAGATGCGCTGGTCGGTCTCCGAGACCGCCGAGTGGGGCGACTACGTCACCGGCCCGCGGATCATCACCGACGCCACCAAGGCCGAGATGAAGAAGGTCCTCGCCGAGATCCAGGACGGCACCTTCGCCAACACCTGGATCGCCGAGTACAAGGCCGGTCTGCCCAAGTACAACGAGTACAAGAAGGCCGACGAGGACCACCTGCTGGAGACCACCGGCAAGAAGCTGCGCAAGCTGATGAGCTGGGTCAAGGAAGAGGCCTGAGCGACACCGGGCGCACGCTGAGTCGGACCCTTCCGATTTTGTAACGCCCTTGTACAACTAGGCTGCTCCCGTCCGGGTGATTTCGCCGGACGGGAGCAGCCGGGTATCCAGCCCGTCGATACACTTCCGAGTGCGCGTCAGGCCCACAGCGTCGTGCGTCTACTTACGCGGCATGCCACCTTCCCCCGCCCTCCACGCCACCTTCGTGCCCGGGGGAACCGGACAGTTAGGACACACTGTCGTGAGCAAATCCGTCGTTCTGATCGCCGAAGAGCTCTCGCCCGCCACGGTCGACGCCCTTGGCCCCGACTTCGAGATCCGCCACTGCAACGGTGCGGACCGCACCGAGCTGCTGACGGCCATCGCGGACGTCGACGCCATCCTGATCCGCTCCGCCACCAAGGTCGACGCCGAGGCGCTGGCCGCCGCGCGCAAGCTCAAGGTCGTCGCCCGGGCCGGCGTCGGTCTCGACAACGTGGACGTCTCCGCCGCCACCAAGGCCGGCGTCATGGTCGTGAACGCGCCGACCTCCAACATCGTCACCGCCGCCGAGCTCGCCTGCGGCCTGCTGATCTCCGTCGCCCGCAACATCGCGCCGGCCAACGCCGCGCTCAAGGGCGGCGAGTGGAAGCGCAACAAGTACACCGGCGTCGAGCTGAGCGAGAAGGTCCTCGGCGTGGTCGGCCTCGGCCGGATCGGCGTGCTGGTCGCCCAGCGGATGTCGGCGTTCGGCATGAAGATCGTCGCGTACGACCCCTACATCCAGGCCGCCCGCGCCGCGCAGATGGGCGTCAAGCTGGTCTCGCTGGAGGAGCTGCTGGAGGTCTCGGACTTCATCACCGTCCACCTCCCGAAGACCCCGGAGACCATCGGCCTGATCGGCGACGAGGCGCTGCACAAGGTCAAGCCGACCGTCCGGATCGTCAACGCCGCCCGCGGCGGCATCGTCGACGAGGAGGCGCTGCTCAGCGCCCTGCGCGACGGCCGGGTGGCCGGCGCCGGCCTGGACGTGTACGCCAAGGAGCCGTGCACCGACTCCCCGCTGTTCGCCCTCGACAACGTGGTGGCCACCCCGCACCTGGGCGCCTCGACCGACGAGGCCCAGGAGAAGGCCGGCATCGCCGTCGCCCGCTCGGTGCGCCTGGCGCTGGCCGGCGAGCTGGTGCCGGACGCGGTCAACGTCCAGGGCGGCGTGATCGCCGAGGACGTCCGCCCGGGCCTGCCGCTGGCCGAGAAGCTCGGCCGGATCTTCACCGCGCTGGCCGGCGAGGTGGCGGTGCGGCTCGACGTCGAGGTACGCGGCGAGATCACCCAGCACGACGTCAAGGTGCTCGAACTGTCCGCCCTCAAGGGTGTGTTCGAGGACGTCGTGGCGGAGACGGTGTCCTACGTCAACGCCCCGCTGTTCGCCCAGGAGCGCGGCGTCGAGGTGCGGCTGACCACCTCCAGCGAGAGCCCCGAGCACCGCAACGTCATCACCGTGCGCGGCACCCTCGCCAACGGCGAGGAGATCGCCATCTCCGGCACGCTGGCCGGCCCCAAGCAGATCCAGAAGATCGTCGGCGTGGACGCCTTCGACGTGGACGTGGCGCTGACCGACCACATGGCCTTCTTCAAGTACGAGGACCGCCCGGGCGTCGTCGGCGTCCTCGGCCGCCACCTCGGCGACGCCGGCATCAACATCGCCGGCATGCAGGTCGCCCGCGACGGCAGCGGCGCGCTGGCCTCGCTCACGGTGGACAGCGAGATCCCGCAGGACGTGCTGTCGGCCATCGCCGCCGAGATCGGCGCCCGCTTCGCGCGCTCGGTCGACCTGGGCGCCTGACCCCGCGACGCCCCCGCACCACCCCTCACCAGGGCCCGGACCACCGCACGGATGGCGGTCCGGGCCCTGGTGCGTTCCTCCGGGTGACGGTCGTCTCAGATAGTAGGAAATCCAAGTATCCGGGCAGACACCGCACGGCCGGGGCCGTACCGTGGTGGAAGCCGTACGGTGTGCCGCCCCTGTAGCCAGGGTGTGCGGCCCGTGCGCGCCCGTACGCCCGATGGGCAGGTGATCCCCGCCCGGTGTACCCCCCTCCTCCCCACCGCCGCGTCCGTTCCGACGGCGCGTACCGAACCAAGGAGCCCGGTATGCCCCCCACCGCCGACCGCCACGCCGCTTCCGCCCCCGCCGCCCCGCAGACCCGCGTCCCGCGCCGTCGTCGGGCCGCCGAGCGGAACCCCTTCGCCGCCGCCGCGCTCCAGCGCGCGCTGGACCGCCGTGACAACGGCGGCATGACCGGCCACCACTGAGCCGCCGCCCGGGCCCCCGGGGTGCGGGCGGCCCGGTGGCGTTCATCCGCCGAATGGGCCGAACGGGCTGACGGAGCATCACCCCAAGGGGTGCACCTTGCCACCGTTCGGGGGAGGTTGCTCGCCCCGACCGGCGCGATATTCCTAATTTGGGGCCCCCGGAAGGGTGATCGACGGCCGCACGGGCGGGCGTCAGCGGCACGGGACGCGGATCACTTCCCCCGGCCGGGGGAGAGGACCCCATGCGTCGTCCCACCGTCCGCCGGCCACTCGCCCGGACCGGCCTCGCGCTGGCCCTGCTGGCCGCCGCCGGACCGGCCCTGCTGACCGGCGCCGCCCCGGCCGCCGGCCACCCGCCCGCGCGCCCGGCGGCCCAGGCCGCCGGCCCGCCCGTCCCGGTCCTGCTGGAACTCGCCACCGAGCCCGTCGCCCCCGTCTGGCGGCGGGCCGGCGACGAGGCCCGGCGCCGCCAGCGCTCCCCGGAGGCCGCCCGCCGGGAGGCCGCCCTGGCCGGCGCCGCCCAGCGGGCCCGCACCTCCGCCGCGCTGGACCGGGTGGCCGACGCCGTCCACGCCGCGGTGCCCGCCGCCCGGGAGCTCTACCGCACCCGCACCCTGGTCACCGGCCTCGCGGTGAGCGCGCCGGCCGGCCGGCTGCCCGCGCTGCGCACCCTGCCCGGGGTCGCGGCCGTGCACCCGATCGTCCGCAAGCGGCGCGACAACGCGTACTCGGTGCCGGTCACCGGCGCGCCCGAGGTCTGGGCGCAGGCCCTGTCCGGCACCACCGGGGAGGGCATCCGGATCGGCGTCGCCGACAGCGGCGTCGACTACACCCACGCCGACTTCGGCGGCCCCGGCACCGAGGAGGCGTTCCGGTCCGTCGACGGCGCGAAGCCCGCGCCCGCCGGACTCTTCCCCACCGCCAAGGTGATCGGCGGCCGCGACCTGGTCGGCGACGACTACCAGCCCGACCCGGACGCCGCGCACTACCAGCCCGACCCGCACCCCGACGACAACCCGATCGACTGCGACCGCAACGGCCACGGCACCCATGTGGCCGGCACCGCCGCCGGCCTCGGCGTCACCGCGGACGGGCAGCCCTACCGCGGCCCCTACCGGCCCGGCCTGGACCCGGCCGGCTTCAAGGTCGGCCCCGGCGCCGCGCCCGGCGCCCAGCTCTACGCGATCCGGGTCTTCGGCTGCGACGGCTCCACCGACCAGCTCGGCCACGCCCTCGACCTGGCCGCCGACCCGGACGGCGACGGGGACCCGGGCGACCGGCTCGACGTCCTCAACCTCTCGCTCGGCAGCCGCTTCGGCTCGCCCGACGACGCCGACGCCCTCGCCGTCGACCGGCTCGCCGAACTCGGCACCGTGGTGGTCGCCGCCGCGGGCAACGAGGGCGACGTCTACGGCATCGGCGGCAGCCCCGGCACCGCCGCCCGGGCCGTCGCCGTCGCCGCCTCCGTCGACCCGCACGGCGACGCCGACGGGATCACCGTGCTCGACCCGCCGTCGCTCGCCGGCGTGCTGCCGGCCCACTGGAGCGCCCGCTACCGGGACTGGTCCACCGCCGACGTCAGCGCCGAGCTCGCGCTGCCCGCCGACCAGGCCGACGGCTGCACGGCCTTCTCCGAGGCCGACCGGCAGCGGCTCGCCGGGCGGATCGCGGTGCTCGCCTGGAGCACCCGCGAGTCCGAACGCGCCTGCGGCTCGGGCCCGCGCGCCGACCACGTCGCCGAGGCGGGGGCGGCCGGTGCGGTGCTGGCCGCCGACGACGACCACCTCGCCGAGATCGCCGGCAACGACCGGGTGCCGCTCGCCCTGCTCGGCCGCGCCGACGGCGAACGGCTGCGCGCGGGCGCCGCCGCCGGGCCGGTCCGGGTCCGCCTCGCCGCGCCCGGCAACCCGCTGCACGGCGCCGTCGCCCAGGACCAGCCGCAGCGGCTCGACACCCTCACCGACTTCACCTCGCGCGGCATCGGCGTGCCCGGCGTCGTCAAGCCGGACCTCGCCGCCCCCGGCGAGACCATCTGGTCGGCCCTGGTCGCCAGCGGTACCGGCGGCCAGCGCGAGGACGGCACCTCGATGGCCACCCCGCACGTCGCCGGGCTGGCGGCGCTGGTGCGCGCCGTCCACCCGGACTGGACCGTCGAGCAGGTGAAGGCGGCGCTGATGAACACCGCGGGGGACACCTGGCTCGGCGACGGCGCCACCGGCCCGGTCCACGGGCCCGAGCGCACCGGAGCCGGCCGGGCCGCCGTCGACCGCGCCGTGCGCACCCCGGCCGTCGCCTACGCGGCGGGGGAGGGCGCGGTCGAGGGCGCGGTCGGCGTCTCCTTCGGCCCGCTCGCCGTCACCGGGCCGCTCGCCCTGGTCCGCGAGGTCGAGGTGCGCAACCTCTCCGCCGCCCCGGTCGCCTACCGCACCGGCTACGCGGCCGCGACCGACGCGCCCGGCGCCGCCTTCGAGCTCGCGCCCGGACGGGTCGAGGTCCCGCCCGGCGGCGCCGCGCGGGTGCGGGTCACCCTGCGGGTGCCCGGCGCGCTCGGCCGCACCCCCGATCCGACGATCGCGACCGTCCAGGGCGGCCGGGCCCGCAGCTACCGCGGCGAGCTCTCCGGCCGGCTGCTGCTCACTCCGGAGGACCCCGCCGCCCCCGGGCTGCGGGTGCCGCTGTTCGCCGCCCCGCGGGCGGCCTCCGAGCTGGCCGCCACCGCCCCGGTCCGCACCGCCCGCGACGGCGCGCTGGCCGTCCTCACCGGCAGCGGCACCCCCGGCGGCGGGCCCGGACTGGTCAGCGCCTTCGCGCTCGGCGGGGAGGGCGGCCGCTGGCCCGACTGCCCGCCGGACAGCGGAGCGGCCGTCGGCCCCGGCGCGGGCTTCGTCCCGGAGGGGAGCACCGAGGAGGCCGAGCACCTCCAGGACCTCTGCGTCGAGCACGCCGGCGACCGGGCCGCCGGCCTGCGCGAGGTCGGCGCCGCCAGCGACGCGCCCGCCGTCCCCGGCGACCCGCTCGCCGAGGGGCGGCTCTACCTCGGTGCCCGGGTCTGGGCGCCGGCCGCCACCCCGGTCGGGCTGTTCGCCGTCCGGGCCTCGCTGGACACCGACGGGGACGGCGTCACCGACGTGATCGTCAAGGCCGACCGGCTGCGCGGCAGCGACGTCCTGGTGGCCCGCGCCCTGGACGCCCGCACCGGCACCGAGCTGGACGTCCAGCCGCTGAACGCCCGCTGGGGCGACACCGACACCGCGCTGCTGGACTCCGACGCGGTGGTGCTGCCGGTCCGCCTGGCCGTCCTGCCGGGCATCGGCCCCGGCCGCGGCACCGTCCACTACGCCGTGTGGACCGGCCTCACCGGCTCCGGGACGCCCGACCCGGCCGAGGCCTTCTCCGCGATCGGCCTGCAGGGCACCCGGCCCACCCTCCCCGTCGACGTGCTCCACCCCGCCGTCGACATCCGCACCGGCCCCGGCGGCCCCGCCGCGATCGCCGCCCCCGTCCACCCCGCGACCGTCCTCGACATCCGCCACCCCGCGGGCGACCGCTCGCGCCTGCTCCTCCTCCACCACCTCAACCCGGAGGCCGGCCGCAGCCAGGTGCTGCACCTGCCGTAGTGCCTGCCGAGGGGCGTGCGCCGATCTGCGCACGCCCCTCGAAAGGATGAAGCCCGGGGGGATCGGTCCGAGTAGCCTGAGAACGGCCACGAGGATGCCCGTATGGGAGGAACCATGAGCGTCGCGCCGTACCCCGACTGGCTTCGGCCCCCGGTCGATGGCTACACCGCCGAGGACCTCGACCGGCTGCAGGATCTCCCGCCGCACACCGAGCTGCTCGACGGGAGCCTGATCTTCGTGAGCCCGCAGACGAAGTTCCACGTGAGGACCAAGCGCCTGCTGGAGCGCGCCCTGGAAAAGGCCGCTCCCGACGGCTGGGAGGTATGGCCGGAGATGGGGGTGACGCTCGACCAGCGGAACCGTCCCGAGCCGGACCTGCTGGTCGTCGATGCCGCGTCGGACACGGGGTACCTGCAGACCAACTTCGGCGCGGAGCATGTGCTGCTGGCGATCGAGGTCGTCTCACAGGAGTCCCGGGAGCGCGATCGCGAGGTGAAGCCTCGCAAGTACGCCACTGCAGGGATTCCCCACTTCTGGAGGGTGGAGTGCGACGAGGGGCGCCCGGTGGTTCACACCTACGAGCTGGACCCGGCGACCCGGCTCTACGGGCTGACCGGCATCCACCACAAGCAGCTGAAGCTCGACCGCCCCTTCCCGGTCGACATCGATCTGACCTGAGGCCCCGGGCGGCCGGCTGTCCGTATGGTGGACGTCGGATGTCAGGCTGTGGGACACCGGAGTAGCCTCCGAGCATGTCTCGCACGATTCGTCTCGCAGTCGTCCCCGGTGACGGAATCGGCCAGGAAGTGGTGGCCGAGGGTCTCAAGGTCCTGGGGGCGGTGCTTCCCGCCGATGTGAAGCTGGAGGCCACCGAGTTCGACCTCGGGGCCCGGCGCTACCACCGCACCGGTGAGACGCTCCCGGACAGCGTCCTGGCGGAGCTCAAGGCCCACGACGCGATCCTGCTCGGCGCCATCGGCGACCCGAGCGTCCCCTCCGGGGTGCTGGAGCGCGGGCTGCTGCTCAAGCTGCGGTTCGCCTTCGACCACCACATCAACCTCCGTCCGGGGCGGCTCTTCCCCGGGGTGAAGTCCCCGCTGGCCGGTGACCCGCAGATCGACTTCGTGGTCGTCCGTGAGGGCACCGAGGGCCCGTACGTCGGCAACGGCGGCTCGCTGCGCACCGGGACCGAGCACGAGGTGGCCACCGAGGTCAGCCTCAACACCGCGTACGGCATCGAGCGCGTGGTGCGCGACGCCTACCGGCGGGCCCAGGCGCGCCCGCGCAAGAAGCTGACCCTGGTGCACAAGAACAACGTGCTGGTGCACGCCGGCCACCTGTGGACCCGGATCTTCGAGCAGGTCGGCCGGGAGTTCCCCGAGGTCACCACCGACTACCTGCACGTCGACGCGGCGACCATCTTCTTCGTCACCCAGCCCGAGCGGTTCGACGTCATCGTCACCGACAACCTGTTCGGCGACATCCTGACCGACCTGGCCGCCGCCGTGACCGGCGGGATCGGCCTGGCCGCCAGCGGCAACATCAACCCGAGCGGCGCCTTCCCGTCGATGTTCGAGCCCGTGCACGGCTCGGCGCCGGACATCGCCGGCCAGGGCAAGGCCGACCCGACCGCCACCGTGCTGTCGGTCGCCATGCTGCTCGACCACCTCGGGTACCCCGCCGAGGCCGCCCGGATCGAGGACGCGGTCGCCGCGGACCTCACCGAGCGCTCCGGGGCCCGCACCACCTCCCAGGTCGGCGACGCGCTCGCCGCCCGAGTATCCGCCTAGGAGGCCGGAACCCGACAAACGGCGTTCCGGCCCCCGCGGGCCGGACCCCATAACGGCAGCTTGCGGATCTCCAAGGAGTCCGCGGCTGTTCGGCACGGCCCTCTGGATGCGAGTATCGACAGTGGGCCGTGCCGTCGTGCGTCCGTTCCGTCCGAAACAGGCGGAACGTTCATCCGGCGGAGCGGCCCGGACCAACCCCACGGTGAAGGACACACAGCCATGAGCACGCCCACCCAGGCGCCCATCACGTTCGACCTCAAGCCCTCCGCCCACCCGCTCTCCCCGGCGGAGCGCGAGGCCCGGCTGGCCAACCCGGGCTTCGGACGCGTGTTCACCGACCACATGGTCACCATCCGCTGGACCGAGGGCGTGGGCTGGCACGACGCCCAGCTGGCGCCCTACGCGCCGATCGAGATGGACCCGGCCAACATGACCCTCCACTACGGTCAGGCGATCTTCGAGGGCCTCAAGGCCTACCGCCAGGCCGACGGCTCCATCGCGACCTTCCGCCCGGAGGCCAACGCGGCCCGCTTCCAGGCCTCCGCCCGCCGCCTGGCCATGCCCGAGCTGCCGGTCGAGGCCTTCGTCGAGGCGGTCGAGCTGCTCGTCCAGCAGGAGCAGGCCTGGGTCCCGACCGAGCCGGAGCAGAGCCTCTACCTGCGCCCGTTCATGTTCGCCACCGAGGTCGGCCTCGGGGTCCGCCCGGCCAACTCCTACCTCTTCATGATCATTGCCTCGCCGGCCGGCGCCTACTTCCCCGGCGGCGTCAAGCCGGTCTCGGTCTGGCTCTCCGAGGACTACGTCCGCGCCGCGCCCGGCGGCACCGGCGCCGCCAAGTGCGCCGGCAACTACGCGGCCTCCCTGGTCGCCCAGGCCGAGGCCGCCGCCAAGGGCTGCGACCAGGTCGTCTGGCTCGACGCCGCCGAACACCGGTGGATCGAGGAGATGGGCGGCATGAACCTGTACTTCGTCTTCGGCGAGGGCGCGGACGCCCGGATCGTCACCCCCGAGCTGTCCGGCGCCCTGCTGCCCGGCATCACCCGCGACTCGCTGCTGCAGCTCGCCGCCGACCTCGGCTTCGCCGTCGAGGAGCGCCGGATCTCCACCGAGGAGTGGAAGCAGGGCAACGCCGACGGCACCCTCACCGAGGTCTTCGCCTGCGGCACCGCCGCGGTCATCACCCCGGTCGGCTCGGTGAAGTCCAACGGCGGCGACTGGACCGTCGGCGCCGGCGAGCCCGGCCCGGTCACCATGGAGCTGCGCCGTGCGCTGCTCGCCATCCAGGGCGGCCAGGCCCCCGACACCCACGGCTGGCTGCACAAGATCGTCTGACGCCGCCGCCGCGGCCCGTCCGCCCCGCCGTCCCGTCCCGGATGGCGAGACGGGCGGGCCGCGATCCGGATGATGTGCCTACACTGCGGGCGTGTCCTCGCTGTCGCTGATGATTAGCAGCAGGCGCGCCGGTCCGCAGTGACCGCCACCGCACCACCCGATGCGGGGCGACCACCAGCGTCCAGACCCGCGCGCAGACCTCTCGCACCCGCGAGGGGTCTTTTTGTTTCCCCGGACCGGCCGGCGGCCCCCACAAGGGGCCCAGGGACACCGGGTGCGCGCGGGATGCTGGACAGTGGAGCCGGATTCAGAACCGGCAGAGCAGTAACCGACCTCCCGGAACGGAGAACCCAGGGTCATGACCCAGGCGACCAACCTCCCCGACGACGCGTTCCACGTCTTCGACACCACCCTGCGCGACGGCGCCCAGCGCGAGGGCATCAACCTCACGGTGGCCGACAAGCTGGCCATCGCCCGGAACCTGGACGAGTTCGGCGTCGGCTTCATCGAGGGCGGCTGGCCCGGGGCCAACCCCCGGGACACCGAGTTCTTCGCCCGCGCCGCCGAGGAGCTGGACCTCAGGCACGCCCAGCTGGTCGCCTTCGGCGCCACCCGCCGGGCCGGCGGCCGCGCCGCGGACGACCCGCAGCTCGCCGCGCTGGTGAACTCCGGAGCGCCCGTGATCACCCTGGTCGCCAAGTCCCACGACCGGCACGTCGAGCTGGCGCTGCGCACCACCCTCGACGAGAACCTGGAGATGGTCCGGGACAGCGTCGCCCACCTGCGCGCCCAGGGCCGCCGGGTCTTCATCGACTGCGAGCACTTCTTCGACGGTTACCGGGCCAACCGGGCGTACGCGCTCTCGGTGGTCCGCGCCGCCCACGAGGCCGGTGCCGACGTGGTGGTGCTCTGCGACACCAACGGCGGGATGCTGCCCTCCGGCGTGCGCGAGATCGTCGCCGACGTGCTGGCCGACTGCCACACCTACAAGCCCGGCGCCCGGCTCGGCATCCACGCCCAGGACGACACCGGCTGCGCCGTCGCCAACACCCTGGCCGCGGTCGACGCCGGCGCCACCCACGTCCAGTGCACCGCCAACGGCTACGGCGAGCGGGTCGGCAACGCCAACCTCTTCCCGGTGGTCGGCGCGCTGGAGCTCAAGTACGACCGCCGGGTGCTGCCGCCCGGCAGCCTGGCCGAGATGACCCGGATCTCGCACGCGATCGCCGAGCTGGTCAACCTCACGCCGTCCACCCACCAGCCCTACGTCGGCTTCTCCGCCTTCGCCCACAAGGCGGGCCTGCACGCCTCGGCGATCAAGGTCGACCCGGACCTCTACCAGCACATCGACCCGGAGACGGTCGGCAACACCATGCGGATGCTGGTCTCCGACATGGCCGGCCGCGCCTCCGTCGAGCTCAAGGGCAAGGAGCTCGGCTACGACCTTTCCACCGACCGCGACCTCGCCGGCCGGGTGGTCGCCAAGGTCAAGGAGCAGGAGAGCCTCGGCTACACCTACGAGTCCGCCGACGCCTCCTTCGAGCTGCTGCTGCGCGACGAGGTGCGCGGCGGGCGCCAGCGCTTCTTCACCCTGGAGTCGTGGCGGACCATCAGCGAGCAGGGCCCGGGCGGCAACGCCGGCAACGAGGCGACGGTCAAGCTCTGGGCCAAGGGCGAGCGGATGATCGCCACCGGCGAGGGCAACGGCCCGGTCGACGCCCTGGACCGGGCGCTGCGGACCGCGCTGGAGCGGATCTACCCGCAGCTGGCCAAGCTGGAGCTGGTGGACTACAAGGTCCGCATCCTGGAGGGCCAGCACGGCACCGGCTCCAAGACCCGGGTGCTGATCGACACCACCGACGGCACCGCCACCTGGTCCACGGTCGGGGTGGCCGACAACGTGGTGGCGGCCTCCTGGCTGGCGCTGGAGGACGCCTACACCCACGGCCTGCTGCGGGTCGGCCTGGAGCCGGACGCGGCGTAGCCGCACACGGCGGGGACAGCACGGCGCGGCCCGTGGACCGGAGGGTCCGCGGGCCGCGCCGTGCGGCCGTGCGTCGTCGGGTGGTGCGTCGTCGGGCAGTGCCCCCGGTTCACCGCAGGCGGGCGAGGAGGGCGTGTTCGACGAGGGTGATGAGGGCGCTCTTGGCGCTGTCGCGGCGTCGGGCGTCCAGGGTGATGACGGGGGTGTC
>NZ_JBIBVJ010000010.1:0-257013 GCF_043080305.1 Kitasatospora sp. NPDC015120
AGCGAGGCGCAGGTGGTGGCGCTGCTCGCGGAGCGGTCGGTGGGTGCGGTGGGGATCGCGGCGGTGAACGGTCCGGCGTCGGTGGTGGTGTCGGGTGAGGTGGAGGCGGTGGAGGCGGTGCGGGTGCTGTGCGGGGAGCGGGGGTGGCGTTCGTCGCGGTTGGCGGTGTCGCACGCGTTCCATTCGGTGCTGATGGAGCCGGTGTTGGCGCCGTTGCGGGAGGTGGTGGCGGGCATCGAGCTGTCGGGGCCGTCGATTCCGTTCGCCTCGGATGTGACGGGGCGGCTGGCGACGGCGGCGGAGGTGGGCGATCCGGAGTACTGGGTACGTCAGGTGTGCGAGCCGGTGCGGTTCGCGGACGCGGTGGCCTCGGCCCGGGCCGAGGGCGCGTCGGTGTTCGTGGAGCTGGGTCCGGAGGCGGCGCTGACGCCGATGGTCGCGGAGTGCACGGCCGGGACGGACACCGCCACCGTCCCCGCCCAGCACCGCGACCGGGACCGGATCGGGACCCTCCGGACGGCGCTGGCCCGGCTGTTCGTCCGCGGCGGAGCGGTCGACTGGACGGCGGTGAACGGCATCGACGCGGCCACCGCCCGCCGCCGCACCGGCGAGCTGCCGACGTACGCGTTCGAGCGGCAGCGCTTCTGGCTGGACGCCGGCACCGGCGCGGGCGACGCCGCCGGTCTGGGGCAGAGCGCGGTGGACCACCCGCTGCTGGGCGCGGTGGTCGGCCTCGCGGACGGCGACGGCGTGCTGTTCACCGGGCGCCTCTCGCTCGACACCCACCCGTGGCTCGCCGACCACGCGGTGCTCGACACCGTGCTGGTGCCCGGGGCGGCCTTCCTCGAACTCGCGCTGCACGCCGGCGCCCGGCTCGGCTGCGCCCACGTGGACGAACTGACGCTGGTGGCACCGCTGGCCGTGCCGACGGCCGGGGGAGTGCAGCTCCAGATCACCGTTGGCGCGCCCGACGCGTCCGGCCTGCGGCCGGTCACCGTGCACGCGCGCCCCGAGCACCCCGAGCGGACCGAGGGGCCCGCCGGGCCGGAGGACGCCTGGACGCTGCACGCCACCGGCGCGCTGACGCCCGGCCAGGGCACGGCGGACGCCCCGGGCACCCCGGAGCAGCAGGCGCTCGCCGTCTGGCCGCCGGCCGGCGCGGACCCGGTCGAGGTGGACGAGCTGTACGCCGATGCCGCCGACGCCGGGGTGCGGTACGGCCCGGCATTCCACGGGCTGCGGGCGGCCTGGCAGCGCGGCTCCGAGCTGTTCGCCGAGATCGTCCTCCCCGAGGAGGCGGCCGGCGGCCGGTTCGGGCTGCACCCGGCCCTGATCGACGCGGCCCTGCATCCGCTCGGGCTGGCCCCGGCGGCGACCGAGGCGGCGGCCGAGGCGGCCGACGCCCCCGGC
Organism: Kitasatospora sp. NPDC015120; assembly: GCF_043080305.1. Taxonomy (NCBI): domain Bacteria; kingdom Bacillati; phylum Actinomycetota; class Actinomycetes; order Kitasatosporales; family Streptomycetaceae; genus Kitasatospora; species Kitasatospora sp. NPDC015120. Next base: position 1,411 of record NZ_JBIBVJ010000010.1, read on the forward strand.
GTCCGGGTGAGGCTGCCGTTCTCCTGGCGCGGCGTGCGGCTGCACACGGGAGGCGTCCGGGCCCTGCGGGTGCGCCTGCTGCCGTTGGACGCCGACCGGATCGCCATCGCGGCGGTGGACGCGGACGGCCGGGCCGTCCTCTCCGTCGAGACCCTGACGGTGCGCGCGCTCTCCCGGGACCAGCTGCCGACGGCGGCCGCGCCCGCCGGGGAGCACCTCTTCGACCTGGAGTGGGTCCAGGCTCCGGCCGTCGACCCGCCCACGGGCTGGGCGGTCGTGGGCGGCGGGAGCGGCGGGAGCTGCCCGGAGCAGGCCGCCTTCGCGGCACGGTTCGGCGCCCCCCGGTACCCGGACCTCGCCGCGCTGGCCGCGGCGCTCGCCGACGGCGCGCCGCTGCCCGGCGCGGTCCTGCTCGCCCCCCGGCCCGGACCGGATCCGGCGGCGGGACCGGAGGCCGTCGGGGCGGCCGTGCGCGAGGCGCTCGCCGTCGCGCAGGCCTGGCTGGCGGACGAGCGGTTCGCCGCCGCGCGCCTGGTGGTCACGACCCGCGGCGCCCTCGCCACGGACGGCACCGAGGTGCCGGACCCGGCCGCCGCCGCGGTGTGGGGCCTTCTCCGGGCCGCCCGCTCGGAGCACCCCGACCGCTTCGCGCTCCTCGACCTGGAGACGGGCACCGACCCCGCCGCCACCGACCTCGCCGCGACCGACCCCGCAGACCCCGCCGGCACCGGCACCGACGCCCGGCTCGACGCGATCGCCGCGGCCGGCGCCCTGCCCGAGGCCGCGCTGCGCGGCGCGGCCCTGCTGGTGCCCCGGCTGCACCGGGCACCGGCCCTCCCGGCCGCGCCCACCCCGCCGGAGCTCGCCGACGGCGGCACCGTGCTGGTCACCGGCGGCACCGGAACCCTGGGCGCCCTGGTGGCCCGGCACCTCGTCGCGGCGCACGGCGTGCGGCACCTGCTGCTGGTGTCCCGGCGCGGCGCCGACGCCCCCGGCGCCGCGGAGCTGCGGGCCGAGCTCGCCGCGGCCGGTGCGCAGGCCGCCTTCGCGGCCTGCGACGTCGCCGACCGCGCCGAGCTGGCGCGGGTCCTCGCGGCCGTCCCGGCCGAGCACCCGCTCGCCGCGGTGGTCCACCTGGCGGCCGTGACCGACGACGGCCTGCTCCCGGCGCTGACCCCCGAGCGGGTGACGCGCGTCCTGCGGCCCAAGGCCGTCGCGGCGCTGCACCTGCACGAGCTGACGGCCGGTCTGGACCTGCGGGCGTTCGTGCTCTTCTCCTCGGCCGCCGGCCTCACCGGCAACCCGGGCCAGGCCGCCTACGCCGCCGCCAACCTGGTGCTCGACGCGCTCGCGCAGCGGCGCCGCTCCCTCGGCCTGCCCGCCGTCTCGCTGCAGTGGGGCCTGTGGGCGCAGGACAGCGCGCTCACCGCGAACCTCGGAGCGAGCGACCGGCACCGGCTGGCCCGCTTCGGCGTCGAGCCGCTGGACACCGGCCTCGGCCTCGCCCTGTTCGACGCGGCGCTGGCCCGCCCGGAGGCCGTCCTGGCGCCGGTCCGGCTGGACCCGGCCCGTCTCGACGGGGACGACTTGCCGCCCGTCCTGGCCGGGCTGGCCGCCCGCCGGCCCGGGACCGCGCGCCCGGCCCCGGACACCGGGCGCGCGCTGGTGCGCCGGCTGGCCGCCGCCCCGGCGGCCGAGCAGGAACGACAGCTGGTCGACCTGGTGCGCACCCACGCCGCCGCCGTCCTCGGCCACCCGGACGCCGGGGCGATCCACCCGGACCGGGCGTTCAGCGAACTGGGCCTCGACTCGCTCGCCGCGCTCGAACTGCGCAACCGGCTGAACGGGGCGGTCGGCGTGCGCCTGCCCGCCACCGTGCTGTTCGACCACCCGTCCGCGGGCGCCCTCGGCCGCCACCTGCGCGCCGAACTGCTCGACGCGCCGCGCGGCCGCCGCGCCGCCGCCCCGGCCAGGGCGGCCGACGAGCCGATCGCGATCGTAGCCGCCGGCTGCCGCTACCCCGGCGGGGTGGCGAGCCCGGAGGACCTCTGGCGGCTGGTCCACGAGGGCGCCGACGCCATCTCGGCCTTCCCCGACAACCGCGGCTGGGACGTCGAGAACCTGTTCCACCCCGACCCGGACCACCCCGGCACCTGCTACGTCCGCGAGGGCGGGTTCCTCCACGACGCCGACCGCTTCGACCCCGGGTTCTTCGGGATCAGCCCGCGCGAGGCGCTGGCCATGGACCCGCAGCAGCGCCTGCTGCTGGAGGCGTCCTGGGAGGCGATCGAGCGGGCGTCCATCGACCCGCGCTCGCTGCGCGGCACCCGCACCGGGGTCTTCGCCGGCCTGATGTACGCCGACTACGCGTCGCGGCTGGCGGCCGTCCCCGAGGGGGTGGACGGCTACCTCGGCAACGGCAGCGCCGGCAGCATCGCCTCCGGCCGGGTGGCCTACACCCTGGGCCTGGAGGGCCCGGCCGTGACGGTCGACACCGCCTGCTCCTCCTCGCTGGTCGCGCTGCACCTGGCCTGCCAGGCGCTGCGCCGGGGCGAGTGCGACCTCGCGCTGGCCGGCGGGGTGACGGTGATGTCCAGCCCGTCGACCTTCGTCGAGTTCTCCCGCCAACGGGGTCTGGCCCCGGACGGGCGCTGCAAGTCCTTCGCGGCCGGCGCCGACGGCACGGCCTGGTCGGAGGGCGTGGGCCTGCTGCTGGTCGAACGGCTCTCCGATGCGCGGCGCCACGGCCATCCCGTCCTCGCGGTGGTCCGGGGCAGCGCGGTCAACCAGGACGGCGCGAGCAACGGCCTCTCCGCGCCCAACGGCCTCGCCCAGGAGCGGGTGATCCGCGACGCGCTCGCCCAGGCCGGGCTCACCCCGGCCGAGGTCGACGCGGTCGAGGCGCACGGCACCGGTACGGCCCTCGGTGACCCGATCGAGGCGCACGCGCTGCTGGCCACCTACGGCCAGGACCGGCCGGCCGGCCGGCCCTTGCGCCTCGGCTCGGTGAAGTCCAACCTCGGCCACACCCAGGCCGCCGCCGGCGTGGCCGGCGTGATCAAGATGATCATGGCGATGCGGCACGGCGAACTGCCCGCCACCGTGCACGTGGACGCGCCCACCCCGCACGTCGACTGGGCGTCCGGCGCCGTCTCGCTGCTCACCGAGCCGGCGCCCTGGCCGCAGGACGGCCGGCCCCGCCGGGCCGGGGTGTCCTCCTTCGGCGTCAGCGGCACCAACGCGCACGTGATCCTGGAACAGGGCGACCCGGCCGGGGAGGCCGCGGCGCCGCTCCCCGATCCGGAGCCGGAGCCGTCCGCGCTGGTCTGGCCGCTGTCCGCCGCGACCCCGGCCGCCCTGCGCGACCAGGCCGCCCGGCTCCGCGCCCACCTGGCGCAGCGCCCCGACGCCAAGCCCGCCGACACCGCCCACGCGCTCGCCACCACCCGGGCCGCGCTCGACCACCGCGCCGCGCTCGTCGCCGCCGAACCGGCCGGACTCCTCGCCGCACTCGATGCGCTGAGCACCGGCGCGGCACACCCCGGGCTGGTCACCGGCGCCGCCGGGCAGCCCGGCCGGACGGTCTTCGTCTTCGGCGGGCAGGGCTCCCAGTGGGCCGGGATGGGCGCCCGGCTGCTGACCGAGTCCCCGGTGTTCGCCGAGCACATCCGCGCCTGCGACACCGCCCTCGCCCCGCACACCGACTGGTCGCTGCTCGACGTGCTGCGCCGGCGGCCCGGCGCCGCCCCGCTGGAACGCGTCGACGTCGTCCAGCCCGCGCTGTTCGCCGTCATGGTGTCCGTCGCCGCGGTGTGGCGCTCGCTCGGCGTCGAACCGGCCGCCGTCGTCGGCCACTCGCAGGGCGAGATCGCCGCCGCCCAGGTGGCCGGCGCGCTCACCCTGGAGGAGGCCGCCCGGATCGTCGCGCTGCGCAGCCGGGCCCTGCGCGCCATCGCGGGCGGCGGCGGCATGATGTCGCTGGCCGCGTCCGCCGGACAGGCCGAGGAGCTGATCGCCGGCCTGCCCGGCCGGATCGGCATCGCGGCCGTCAACGGTCCCGGTGCGGTGGTCGTCTCCGGCGACGCCGCCGCCCTGGACGTGCTGCACGAGCGGTGCGAGGCCCGGGGCCTGCGGAGCCGCCGGCTGCCGGTCGACTACGCCGCACACTCCGCCGCCGTCGAGCGCGTCCGCGACGAACTCCTCACCGGCATCGGCCACATCGCCCCGCGGCCGACCCCGGCGGTGGCGTTCTACTCGACCGTCACCGGCGAGCCGCTCGACGGCACCGCCCTGGACGCCGGGTACTGGTACCGCAACCTGCGCGAGACCGTCGCCTTCGAGCGGGCCACCCGCGCGCTGCTGCGCGACGGCTTCACCACGCTGGTCGAGACCAGCCCGCACCCGGTGACGGCCCCGGCCGTCGAGCAGACCGCCCAGGAGTCCGGGACGGACGCCCTGGTCGTCGGTTCGCTCCAGCGCGACGCGGACAGCCTGGCGCGCCTGCTGACCGCGGCGGCCGGCCTGTCCGTGCGCGGTGTGCCCGTCGACTGGGCGGCGCTGCACGCGCACCGCACGCCGGCACGCACCGACCTGCCCACCTACGCGTTCCAGCGCGAGCGCTACTGGCTGGAGCCCGCCCCGGCCGCCGCCGACGCCGAAGGGCTCGGCCTGCGCTCCGCCGACCACCCGCTGCTCGGCGCCGCCCTCGCCCAGGCCGGGGACGACCGGCACCTGCTCACCGGCCGGATCTCGCTGCCCACCCATCCCTGGCTCGCCGACCACGCCGTCCTCGGCACGGTGCTGCTCCCCGGCACGGCACTCGTCGAACTCGCCCTCCAGGCCGGGCAGTCGGCCGACTGCACGGTGATCGAGGAACTCGCCCTGGAAGCACCGCTGCCCCTTCCCGAGCGCGGGGCCGTCCAGCTCCAGGTCCACCTCGACGCCCCGGACGAGGACGGGCGCCGCGCGCTCACCGTGCACGCGCGCCCCGACACCGCCGAGCCGGGCCCGTGGACCCGGCACGCCGCCGGCGTCCTCGCGCCGGGCCGGCCCGGCGAGGAACCCGCCGCCGACGACGCGGCCTGGCCGCCGCCCGGCGCCGAACCGCTGGACACCGACGGCCTCTACGAGCGCCTGGCTGCCGCCGGCTACCGGTACGGCCCGCTGTTCCGCGCGGTGCGCGCCGCCTGGCGGCACGGTGACGACCTGCTGGCCGAGGTCGCCCTGCCCGGGGACGACCACGACGCCGGGCGGTTCGCGCTCCACCCCGCGCTGCTCGACGCCGCCCTGCACACCGCCGGGGCGCTCGACGGTGCGGAGGACGAGGGCCGGGGGGTCGGCCTCCCGTTCGCCTGGACGGGCGTGCGCCTGTACGCGGTCGGCGCCCGCACCCTGCGCGTGCGGCTCGGCCGCACCGGCCCGGACGCCGTCACCCTCGCCCTGACCGACCCGGCCGGCGCCCCCGTCGCCACCGTCGGAACGCTGCTCTCCCGGCCGCTCACCGCGGGTGCCCTCGCCCCCGCCCCGACCGGTGCCGCGCAGGACCTCCACCCCGTCGCCTGGCCGCCGCTGACGCTGCCGCAGTCCGCCCCGCTCGGCCGCTGGCTCCTGGCCGGGCCCGACGGACTCGGGGCCGAGGCGGCCCTGCGCGCGGCCGGGGCCACCGTCACCGCGCTCGCCGACCCGGCCGCGCTCGACCCGGACGCCCCGCTGCCCGACGCCGTCGCGCTCGGCTGCGCCACCGACGGCGGCCCGCAGGCCGTCCGCACCGCCACGCGGCAGGTGCTGGCGTTCCTGCAGTCCTGGCTCGCCGCCGAACGGTTCGCCGCCACCCCGCTGGTGGTGCTCACCCGCGGCGCCGTGCCCGGCCCCTACGGGCAGGCGGTCGAGGACCTCGGCGCGGCCGCGGTCTGGGGCCTGGTGCGCTCCGCCCAGACCGAGAACCCCGGCCGGATCGTGCTGGTCGACCTCGACCGGCATCCCGCCTCGTACGCCGCCCTCGGCGCGGCCCTCGCCTGCGGCGAGCCCCAGCTCGCCCTGCGCTCCGGCACCGCGGCCGCGCCCCGGCTCGCCCGGAGCGGCCCGGCGGAGCGCCTGGCGGTGCCCGCCGGCACCGATGCCTGGCGCCTGGACCTGACCGGCACCGGAACCATCGACGGCCTGGCCCTGGTGCCCCACGAGGACGGCGTCCGTCCGCTCGCCCCCGGCGAGGTCCGGGTCGCGCTGCGCGCCGCGGGCCTCAACTTCCGCGACGTCGTGGTCGCCCTCGGCATGGTCGCCGACACCCGCCCGCCCGGCGGCGAGGGCGCCGGCGTGGTGGTCGAGGTCGGCACCGAGGTCCACGACCTCGCCCCCGGTGACCGCGTCATGGGCCTGTTCTCCGGCGGCACCGGCCCGCTGGCGGTGACCGACCGCCGCCTGCTCGCGCCCGTCCCGGCAGGCTGGACGTACCCGCAGGCGGCGAGCGTGCCGGTGGTGTACCTCACGGCCTACTACGGGCTGGTCGACCTCGGCCGGGTGCAACCCGGCGAGTCGCTGCTGCTGCACGCCGCGAGCGGCGGCGTCGGCATGGCCGCCCTGCAACTCGCCCGGCACTGGCACCTGGAGGTGTACGCCACCGCCTCGCCCGCCAAGTGGCCGGTGCTGCGCGCCCTCGGGCTGGACGACGAGCACCTCGCCTCCTCCCGGGACCTCGGCTTCGAGGAGCGGTTCCGCACCGCCCGCGCCGGGCGGGGCTTCGACCTCGTGCTCAACTCGCTCGCCCAGGAGTACGTCGACGCCTCGCTGCGGCTGCTCGGCCCCGGCGGCCGGTTCCTGGAGATGGGCAAGACCGACATCCGCGACCGCGCGGCGGTGACCGCCGACCGCCCCGGCACCGACTACCGGGCGTTCGACCTGATGGACGCGGGCGCCGACCGGATCCAGCAGATCCTGACCGAACTCGGCGCCCTGTTCGCCGACGGCACGCTCGCCCCGCTGCCCGTCACCACCTGGGACGTCCGCGACGCCGTCGCCGCCTTCCGCCACCTGAGCCAGGCCCGGCACACCGGCAAGATCGTGCTGACCCTGCCGCCCACCGTCACCGGCGCCGCCGCGGACCCCGACGGCACCGTGCTGATCACCGGCGGCACCGGCACCCTCGGCGCCCTGCTCGCCCGCCACCTCGTCACCGCACACGGCGCCCGGCACCTGCTGCTCACCAGCCGCCGCGGCCCGGCCGCCGACGGCGCCGCCGACCTCGCCGCCGACCTCACCGCCCTCGGCGCCGAGGTGCGGATCGAGGCCTGCGACGCCGCCGACCGGGAGGCGCTGGCCGCCCTGCTCGCCACCGTCGACCCCGGGCACCCGCTCACCGCGGTGGTGCACGCGGCCGGCGTCATCGACGACGCCGCCGTGCACGCGCTCACCCCCGAACAGCTCGACCGCGTCCTGCGCCCCAAGACCGACGCCGCCCGGAACCTGCACGAGCTGACGCTCGGCCGGGACCTCGCCGCGTTCGTGCTCTTCTCCTCGATGGCGGGCACCTTCGGCGGCGCCGGACAGGCCAACTACGCGGCCGCCAACGCCTACCTGGACGCACTCGCCCAGCACCGGCGCTCCCGGGGCCTGGCCGCCACCTCGCTGGCCTGGGGCCTGTGGGCGCAGGCCAGCGGGATGACCGGCCACCTCGACCGGTCCGACCTCGACCGCATCGCCCGCACCGGCGTCGCGGCCCTGGAGACCGGCCACGCGCTCGCGCTGTACGACGCCGCGCGCGCCGCCGACCACCCGGCCGCGGTGCTCGCCCACCTGGACCTCGCCGCGCTGCGCGGGGCCGACGGCGTCCCCGCCCTGCTGCGCGACCTGCTGCGTTCCCTGCCGGGTTCCCGGCCCCGGCGGGCCGCCGCCGGCCCCGACCCGGACACGGCCGCGTTCGCGCAGCGCCTGGCCCGGCTGCCCGAGGACCGGCGCCGGCAGACCCTCACCACCCTCGTCCGCCAGGAGACCGCGGCCGTCCTCGGCCACGCCGGCGCCGAGACGATCGAGCGCGGACGCCCGTTCAAGGCGCTCGGCTTCGACTCGCTCACCGCCGTCGAACTGCGCAACCGGCTCGCCGCCGCGACCGGCCTGCGGCTGCCCGTCACCCTGGTCTTCGACCATCCGACCCCCGAGGTGCTCGCCGAGCACATCGGCGCCGAACTCCTCGGCGCCCCCGGCCACTTCGCGCCCGCCCTGCCCGCGCCGCGCACCCCCGACGCCGCCGACGCCGCCGACGACCCGGTGGTGATCGTCGGCCTGGGCTGCCGCTACCCCGGCGGCGTCTCCGACGAGCACGGCCTGTGGCGGATGCTCGCCGAGGGCGCCGACGCCATCACGCCGTTCCCGCGCGACCGGGGCTGGAACCTCGACACCCTCTTCGACCCCGACCCCGACCGCCCCGGCAAGTCCTACGTGCACGAGGGCGGCTTCATCGACGACGCCGTCGCCTTCGACGCCGAGTTCTTCGGCATCTCCCCGCGCGAGGCCGCCGCGATGGACCCCCAGCAGCGCGTCCTGCTGGAGACCGCGTGGGAGACCTTCGAACACGCCGGCATCGATCCCACCTCGCTGCGCGGCTCCGCCACCGGCGTGTTCGTCGGCGCGATGGCGCAGGACTACCACACCGCCTCGGGTGCGGTCGCCGAGGGCCAGGAGGGCTACCTGCTCACCGGCACCGCCACCAGCGTCATCAGCGGCCGGGTCTCCTACGTGCTCGGCCTCGAAGGCCCGGCCGTCACCGTCGACACCGCCTGCTCCTCCTCGCTGGTCGCCCTGCACCTCGCGGCCGCCGCGCTGCGCTCCGGGGAGTGCGACCTCGCGCTCGCCGGCGGCGTCGCGGTGCTCACCTCGCCGCACGCCTTCGTCGAGTTCAGCCGCCAGCGCGGACTGGCGCCGGACGGCCGCTGCAAGCCGTTCGCGGCGGCGGCCGACGGCACCGGCTGGGGCGAGGGCGCCGGCCTCGTGCTCGTCGAGCGGCTCTCCGACGCCCGGCGCCGCGGGCACCGCGTCCTCGCCGTCGTGCGCGGCTCCGCGACCAACCAGGACGGCGCCTCCAACGGGCTCACCGCGCCCAACGGGCCGTCCCAGCAGCGGGTCATCCGCCAGGCGCTCGGCAACGCCGGGCTCACCCCGGGCGACGTCGACGCGGTCGAGGCGCACGGCACCGGCACCCGGCTCGGCGACCCGATCGAGGCGCAGGCCCTGCTCGCCGTGTACGGCCGCGAGCACACCGCCGAACGGCCGCTGTGGCTGGGCTCGATCAAGTCCAACATCGGCCACACCCAGTCCGCCGCCGGCATCGCGGGCGTGCTCAAGATGGTGCTCGCGCTGCGCCACGGCGAACTGCCGCGCACCCTGCACGCCGACGAACCGACCCCGCACGTCGACTGGGCCTCCGGCCACGTCGCGCTGGCCACCGAGCACCGGGCCTGGCCGGAGACCGGCCGCCCGCGCCGCGCCGCCGTCTCCTCCTTCGGCGTCAGCGGCACCAACGCGCACATCATCCTCGAACAGGCCCCCGACGAGGAGCCGCAGCCCGACCGGGCCGCACGCCCCGCCCCGCAGGCGCCGGGCGTGGCCGGCGTGGTGCCGTGGCCGCTGTCCGCCCGCACCGGCGAGGCGCTGCGCGCCCAGGCCGCCCGGCTGCGGGACTGGTTCCTGCGCCACCCGGAGGCCGAACCCGCCGACGTCGCCTGGTCGTTGGCCACCGGCCGGGCCGCCTTCGACCACCGGGCGGTGGCCCGCGGCCGCGACACCGCCGACCTGCTCGCCTCGCTGGGCGAGGTGGCCGACGGAGCGGTGGAGGCCCCGGGTGTCCTGGTCTCCGGTCCGGGACCGGTCTTCGTCTTCCCCGGCCAGGGCTCCCAGTGGCTCGGCATGGCGGCCGAACTCCTGGACGTCAGCCCGGTGTTCGCGCAGGCGGTGGCCGAGTGCGCGGAGGCCGTCGACCCGCTGGTCAGCGGCTGGTCGCTGCTCGACGTGCTGCGCGGCACCGACGAGCACACCGAGCGGCTGCTCGCCCGGGTCGAGGTCCTGCACCCCGTCCTGTTCGCCGTGATGGTCGGCCTCGCCCGCTGGTGGGAGTCCTGCGGGGTGCGCCCGGCCGCCGTGATCGGCCACTCCCAGGGCGAGGCCGCCGCCGCGTACGTCTCCGGCCGGCTCTCCCTGGCGGACGCCGCCCGGGTCGCGGTGATGCGGGTACGGGCCGTGCAGACGGTCGACGCCTGCCACGGCGGCCTGCTCGCGGTGGCCCTGACCCCGGAGCAGGCGAGCGCCGGGATCGACGCGGCCGGCGCCGCCGGCCTGGTGTCGCTCGGTGCCGTCAACAGTCCGACCGGGGTGGTGCTCTCCGGCGACGAGGACGCGCTGGCCGCGATCGCGGCCCGCTGCGAGGCGGCCGGCACCCGCGCCCGCTGGGTGCCCGCCGCCTACGCCTCGCACTCCGCGCAGATGGACCCCGCCCGCGAGGAGATCACCCGCCTGCTCGCGGACCTGCGCCCGCTGCCGGGCCGCGTCCCGATGTACTCCACCGTCACCGGCGCGCTGCTGGACGACACGACCCCGCTGGACGCGGCCTACTGGTTCGAGAACATGCGCCGCACCGTCCTGTTCGCGCAGGCGGTCGGCGCGGCCGCCGCGGACGGCCACGACGCCTTCGTCGAGTGCAGCCCGCACCCCGGCCTGCTGGTGCCGGTCGGGGACACCCTCGACGGGCTCGGCGTCCCCGCCGCGGTGCTGGGCACCCTGCGCCGGGGCGACGGCGGCGCGGACCGGCTGGTCACCGCACTGTCCGACGCCCACACCCGCGGTCTGGACGTCGACTGGCCGGGGCTGCTCGCCCACGCCGGCGTGCGGCGGGTCGACCTGCCCGGCTACCCCTTCCGGCGCCGCCGCCACTGGATCGAGCCCACCGCCGCCACCGGGTCCGCCGGCGCCGGCTGGGGGCAGTCCGCCGTCGAGCACCCCGTGCTCGGCGCCGGCGTCGAACTCGCCGACGGCTCCGGGACGGTCTTCACCGGAAGGCTCTCCACCGCCGCGCACCCCTGGCTGGCCGACCACCTCGCGCTCGGCTCCGCCGCCGTGCCCGGCAGTCTGCTCGTCGACCTCGCGCTGCGGGCCGGCCACGAGAGCGGCTGCCCGGTGCTGGAGGAACTCACCGTCCACACCCCCCTGGTGCTGCCCGCGACCGCCGGGGTCCGGGTGCAGGTCGCCCTGGAGGTGCCGGACGGCACCGGCGCCCGCGGCGTGCGGGTGCATTCGCGGCCCGAGGACGCGCCCGCCGACGCCCCCTGGACCCGCCACGCCACCGGCACGCTGGCCCCCGGCGGCCACCGCCCGGCCGCCCGCCCCGAGCCGTGGCCGCCGATCGGCGCGACCCCGCTCCCCGTCGCGGACGCCTACGAGAGGCTCACCCGCGCCGGCCTGCGGCTCGGCCCGGCCTTCGCCGGGATGCGGGCCGCCTGGCGCCGCGGCGAGGAACTGTTCGCCGAGACCGCCCACACCGGCGGCGAGGCGCAGACCGCCCGCCACGACCTGCACCCGGCCCTGCTGGAGGCCGCCCTGCTCGGCCTCGCCCCCGGCGAGCCCGGGACCGACGGCCGGGTGCGCCTGCCGTCCGCCTGGCACGGCGTCACCGCCGTGCCCGGGGCGCACCCGGCCGTCCGGCTCACGCTGCGCGCCACCGGCCCGGACACCCTGGCCGTGCACCTCGCCGACGAGCAGGGGCAGTCCGTCGCGACGATCGAGTCCGTCCGGCTGCGCTCCTGGTCGGCCGCCGACCTGCGCGCGGCGGGCCGCGAGCGCCCGGCGCTCGCCCGGCTGGAGTGGACGGCGCCGGAGCAGCCGCCCGCCGGGGCGCCGGGCGGGGCCTGGGCCCTGCTCGGCGCCGCCGGCCCGCTCGCCCGCGAGCTCGCGGCCGGTGCCCACCCCGACTGGACGGCGCTCGGCGACGCGGTGGCGGCCGGGCTGCCGGTGCCGGCGCGCATCGCCCTGCTGCCGGACGCCCCGGCGGACGGCGAGCCGCTGCCGCGGGCGGTCCGCGAGCGGATCCGCACCGTGCGCGCGGTGCTGCGCGCCCACGAGGAGGACCGGCGCTTCGAGGGCACCCGCCTGGTCCTGGTCACCCGGGGCGCGGTACTCGCCGACCCCGGCGACCGCGTCGCCGACCCGGCCGCCGCCGCCCTGTGGGGGCTGCTGCGCTCGACCGGCCGGGAGCGGATCGTCCTCGCCGACCTGGACGCGCACGAGGCCTCCGCGCAGGCCCTGGCGGCGGCCGTGGACGCGGGCCTGACCGAGTTCGCCGTCCGGGCCGGACAGGTCCTCGTGCCGGTGCTCGGCCGGGCGCCCGCCGTCGGCGCGCAGCAGCCGGCCCTCCCGGTGGACGGCACCGTCCTGGTGACCGGCGCGGCCGGCCGCCTCGGCGCCGCCACCGCCCGCCACCTGGTGGCCGTCCACGGCGTGCGCCGGCTGCTGCTCGCCGGCCCCGGCGCCACGGCACCGGAGGCGGCCGTCCTGGCCGAGGAGCTGACCGGGCTCGGCGCCGCCGTCGAACTCGCCGACTGCGACGCCGCGGACCGGGAGGCCCTGGCCGCGCTGCTGGCCGCCGTGCCGGCCGAGCACCCGCTGCGCGCCGTGGTGCACGCGGCCGAAGCCCCGCGCGGCGACGGCGGTGACGGCGAGGCGGGCACGGACACCGGGGCCGGGCTGCGCCCGGTCGTCGACGGGGCCTGGCACCTGCACGAACTGACGGAGGGCCTGGACCTCGCCGCCTTCGTCCTGCACGGCTCCTGGGCCGGCCAGGCCGGCGATCCGGACCGGGCCGGGCAGGCCGCCGGTGCGGCCTTCCTCGACGCCCTGGCCCAGCACCGGCGCGCCCGGGGGCTGCCCGGCCTCGCGCTGGCCTGGGGGCCGTGGGCGGCCCCGGACGCCGACGCCTCCGCCGACGCCGGGGGACAGTCCCGCCCGGACGGGCTGGTGGCCCTCGGCGAACGCGAGGCCCTGGCGCTGTTCGACGAGGCGCTCGGCCGCCCGGAGGCCGCGCTCACCCCGCTCGCCGTCGACACCGCCGCCGTGCGCCGCGGCGACCCGGGCGTGGCGCCCCTGCTCGCCGGTCTGGTGACGGACCGCCGGCGCGGCCCGTCGGCCGGCCCGGCCGAGACCGGCCCCGCCCTCGCCGCCCGCCTGCTCGACCTGCCCGAGGAGGAGCAGGAGCAGGCCTTCGTCGACCTGGTGCGGACCGGCGCCGCCGCCGTGCTCGGCCACGCCGACCCCGAGGAGATCGACCCCGGGACGGCCTTCAAGGACCTCGGCTTCGACTCGCTCACCGCGCTCGCGGTGCGCAACCGGCTGCGGGCCGCGACCGGCCTGGCCCTTCCGGCCACGCTGGTCTTCAGCCACCCGAACCCGGCCGCCCTCGGCCGCCACCTGCGCACCCTGCTGCGCCGCGAGCACACCGTCTCCTGGGAGTCCGTGCTCGGCGAGATCGACCGGGTCGAGGAGATGCTCGCCCTGCTGGACGGACAGGACCGGGCCAAGGCGGCGCAGCGCCTGCGGGAGCTCGCCGGGGACGGCCCGCAGAACCCGGCGGAGCCGGAGGCCCCCGTCGTGCACGAGGCGTTCGGTTCGGCCACCCCCGACGAGGAGATGTTCGACTTCATCGACCGCGCCACCGATCGCTGACCACCCATCACGGGGCTGGGGCATCCCCGTCCCTCGCGGACACTCACGGAGCAGACCAACGATGGCGAACGAAGAGCAACTGCGCGACTACCTGCGGCGTGCGGCCAACGAGCTGCACGAGACCCGGACGCTCCTGCGCGACGCCGAGGACCGGTGGCACGAGCCCGTGGCGATCGTCGGCATGCAGTGCCGCTACCCCGGCGGGGTCGGCTCGCCCGAGGAGCTGTGGGAGCTGGTGCGCACCGGCGGCGACGCCATCACCGGCATCCCCTCCGGGCGCGGCTGGGAGCACGCCGAGAGCGCGGCCGGCGGCTCCTACCGGGGCGGGTTCCTGGACGACGCGGCCGACTTCGACCCCGGCTTCTTCGGGATCTCGCCGCGCGAGGCGCTGGCGATGGACCCGCAGCAGCGCCTGCTGCTGGAGGCCTCCTGGGAGGCGGTCGAGCGGGCCGGGATCGACCCGACCTCGCTGCGCGGCAGCCGGACCGGCGTCTTCGTCGGGGTGATCGCGAGCGACTACCTGTCCCGGCTGCCCAGCGTCCCCAAGGAGGTCGAGGGCCACCTGCTGACCGGCAGCCTGACCAGCGTCGCCTCCGGCCGGATCGCCTACACCCTCGGCCTGGAGGGCGCGGCGGTCACCGTCGACACGGCCTGCTCCTCCTCGCTGGTCGCCCTGCACCTGGCCTGCCAGGCGCTGCGGGCCGGCGAGTGCGACCTCGCGCTGGCCGGCGGCGCCACCGTCCTGGCGACCCCGGGCGCCTTCGACGAGTTCGCCCGCCAGCGCGGACTGGCGGCGGACGGACGGTGCAAGTCCTTCTCGGCGGGGGCCGACGGCACCGGCTGGAGCGAGGGCGTCGGCATGCTGCTGGTCGAGCGGCTCTCCGACGCGCGGCGCCACGGGCACTCCGTGCTCGCCGTGGTGCGGGGGTCGGCGGTCAACCAGGACGGCGCCTCCAACGGGCTGACCGCGCCCAACGACCTGGCGCAGGAACGGGTGATCCGCCAGGCCCTGGCCGGCGCCCGGCTGAGCCCGGCGGACGTGGACGCGGTCGAGGCGCACGGCACCGGCACGGTGCTCGGCGACCCGATCGAGGCCCAGGCCCTGCTGGCCACCTACGGTCAGGACCGGCCGGCCGGCCGGCCGCTGCGCCTCGGCTCGGTGAAGTCGAACCTCGGCCACACCCAGGCCGCCGCCGGCGTGGCCGGGGTGATCAAGACGGTGCTGGCGCTGCGCCACGGCCTGCTGCCGCGCACCCTGCACGCCGAGGAGCCCACGCCCATGGTCGACTGGGCGACCGGGGCGGTCGAGCTGCTGACCGAGCCGGTGGCCTGGCCGGCGGGGGAGCGGGTGCGCCGGGCCGGCGTCTCCTCCTTCGGGGTCAGCGGCACCAACGCCCACGTGATCATCGAGGAGGAGCCGGCCGAGGACCGGGCGCCCGCCGAGCCGGAGAGCGCCGTGCCGTCGCCCGCCCCGGTGCCCTGGGTGGTCAGCGCGCGCACCGAGGCCGGCCTGCGCGCCCAGGCCGCCCGGCTGCGCGACTGGGCGCTCGCGCACCCCGCGGCCCGGCCGGCCGACGTGGCCTGGTCACTGGCCTCCGGACGGGCCGTGCTGGAGCACCGGGCGGTCCTGGTCGGGACCGGGACCGCCGAGCTGGCCGCGGAACTGGGCCGGGTCGCGGACGGCGGCGGGGACGCGCCGCAGGGCGCCGTGCCGCGCCGGACCGGCCGCACCGCCGTGCTGTTCACCGGCCAGGGCACCCGGACCCGCGGTGCCGCGCGCGAGGCGTACGAGGCGTTCCCGGTCTTCGCCGCCGCGCTGGACGAGGTCTGTGCCGCCTTCGAGGGCGTGACGCCGTTCTCCGTCCGCGAGGTGCTGCTCGGCGAGCCCGACGGGCCGTCGGCGCCGGCCGAGGACACCGGCGTCGCCCAGCCGGCCCTGTTCGCCTACGAGGTGGCCCTCTACCGGCTGTGGACCGCGTGGGCGCCGGCGCCCGACTTCGTGGCCGGCCACTCGCTGGGCGAGATCGTCGCCGCGCACGTGGCCGGGGCGCTCACCCTGGAGGACGCCGTCACCCTGGTCGCCGCCCGCGCCCGGTTGATGGCCGCGCTGCCGGCCGGCGGCGCGATGCTCGCGGTCGGGGCGGGCGAGGCCGAGACCGCCGCCGTCCTGGCCCCGCTGGCCGGGGTCGGCCTGGCCGCCGTCAACGGGCCCGCGAGCGTGGTGGTCTCCGGCACCGCCGAGGCCGTCGAGCAGGTCCGCGCCGTGTGCGCGGAACGCGGCTGGCGGCACACCCGGCTGCCGGTCTCGCACGCCTTCCACTCCGAACTGATGGACCCGGTGCTGACGAAGTTCGCCGCCGTCGTCGACGGTCTGCGCCCGCGCCGCGCGGGGATCCCGCTCGTCTCCACCGTCACCGGCGCGCTCGCCGCCCCCGAACGGCTGCGCGAGCCGGCCCACTGGGTCGCCAACCTGCGGGGCACCGTCCGCTTCGCCGACGCGGTCGGCGCGCTGCGGGCGGCCGGGGCGAGCGAGTTCGTCGAACTCGGCCCCGGGGCCGTGCTGACCCCGATGGTCACCGCGTGCCTCGCCGCCGAGGAGACCGACCGGACGGTCGCCGTCATCCCCACCGCCGGCCGCGAGGGCCCCACCGCCCGGGGCGTCCTGACGGCGCTCGGCCGGGCCTTCGTGCGCGGCACGGCGGTGGACTGGGCGGCGCTCACCGCGGGCCCCGTCACCGACCCGGCCGCGCTCGGCCGGCGCCGGGTCGAGCTGCCCACCCAGGCCTTCGAGCGCCGCCGGTTCTGGCTGGACGCGGGCGTCGGGGTCACCGACGCGACCGGCCTCGGGCAGGGCCCGGCGGACCACCCGCTGCTCGGCGCCATGGTCGAACTCGCGGACGGGCACGGCTCGCTGTTCACCGGTCTGCTCTCGCTCGACAGCCATCCCTGGCTCGGCGACCACGTGGTGCTCGGCACCGTGCTGCTGCCGGGGACCGCCTTCCTGGAGCTCGCCCTGCACGCCGGCCGACGGGCCGGCTGCGAACTCGTCGAGGAACTCTCCCTGGAGGCCCCGCTGGTCCTGCCCGAGCGCGGCGCCCTCCAGCTCCAGCTGTGGCTGGAGGCCCCGGACGCCGGCGGCCGGCGGGCCGTCGCGATCCACTCGCGGCCCGACACGGGCGACGGCGGGGAGCCGTGGACCCGTCACGCGGTCGGCACCGTGGCCCGCGCCGACGGCGCCGCCCCCGCCGGGCCACCGCTCCGGCCGCCGGCCGAGGAGGGCGCCGTCCCGCTCGACGGCTTCTACGACTGGCTCGCCGACGCCGGCGTCGCCTACGGGCCGGCCTTCCTCGGCGTGCGCGCCGCCGGCCGCCACGGCGAGGACGTGTACGGGGAGATCGCGCTGCCCGAGGCCGTCGCCCACGACGCCGACCGCTTCGGCGTCCACCCGGCGCTGATGGACGCCACCCAGCACCTGCTCGGCCTCGCGGCCTTCGCCGACCGCGCCGACCCCGGCGCCGGACCGGTCTCGCTGCCGTTCTCCTGGCGCGACGTGCGGCTGTTCGCCCCCGGCGCCGCGGCGGTGCGGGCGCGGCTGCGGCGCACCGGCCCGGAGACCGTCACCCTCACCCTCGCCGACCCCGAGGGCCGGCCGGTTGCCGAGGTCGGCTCGCTGGCCGTGCGGCCGGTCTCCGCGGAGAAGCTGCGTGCCGCCGCCACCGCCCGTCAGGACCCGCTGTACGCCGTGCGCTGGAGCGTGCTGCCCCACCCGGCGCAGCCCGCCGCCCCCGCCGCCGGCACCTGGGCGGTGGTCGGGGACGACGACCTCGCCCCCGCTCCGGACGCGTCCCGGCACACCGACCTCGCGGCCCTCGCCCGCGCCCTGGACGACGGCCTGCCCGCCCCGGCCGTGGTCGTGCTGCCCTGGCCCGCCGCCGGGGCCCCGGGCCTGCCGCCGGCGCAGGCCGTGCACACCGCCGTCACCCGCGCCCTGGACACCGTCCAGACCTGGCTCGCCGACCCCCGCCTGACCGGCACCCGCCTGGCCGTGGTGACCCGCGGGGCGGTCTCGGTGGGAGCCGGCGACCCGGTGCGCGACCTCGCCGCCGCCGCCGTCGGCGGCCTGGTGCGCTCCGCCATGTCGGAGAACCCGGACCGGATCGTCCTGGTCGACCTCGACGACGACCCGGCTTCGGTGTCCGCCCTGGCCGCCGCCACCGCGACCGCCGCCGCCACCGGCGAGCCACAGCTCGCCCTGCGCGCCGGCACCCTGTACGCCCCGCGGATCGCCCGCAGCGCCCCCGCCGGGACCTCCGCCCCCGCCGGGACCGCCGGACCCGTCTTCGACCCGGACGGCACCGTGCTCGTCACCGGCGGCACCGGCGCGCTCGGCTCCCTCGTCGCCCGGCACCTGGCCGAGGCCCACGGCGTCCGCCGGCTGCTGCTGACCAGCCGGCGCGGCCCGGCCGCCCCCGGCGCCGCCGACCTCGCCGCCGACCTCACCGCCCTGGGCGCCACCGTCGAGATCGCGGCCTGCGACGCCGCCGACCGGACGGCCCTGGAGGCCCTGCTCGCCACCGTCCCCGCCGCGCACCCGCTGCGCGCCGTGGTGCACACCGCCGGCGCCGTGGACGACGGCGTGATCGCCGCCCTCACGCCCGAGCGCATCGCCCCCGTGCTGCGCCCCAAGGTGGACGCCGCCCTCCACCTGCACGAACTCACCCGCGACCTCGACCTGACCGCCTTCGTGCTCTACTCCTCCGTCGCCGGCGTCATCGGCAGCCGCGGCCAGGCCAACTACGCGGCGGGCAACGCCTTCCTGGACGCCCTCGCCCAGCACCGGCGGGCGGCCGGCCTGCCCGGCGTCTCGCTGGCCTGGGGCCTGTGGGAGGAGGAGAGCGGTCTGATGCGGGAGGACTTCAGCGCCACCGACCGCCACCGCATCGACCGCAGCGGCGTGCTCGCGCTCTCCGCCGAGCAGGGCCTCGCCCTGTTCGACGCCGCCCTCGCCCAGGACGACGCGCTGCTCGCCCCCGTCCGGCTCGACCTGGCCGCGCTGCGCCGCTTCGACGAACTGCCGCTCATCCTCAGCGGACTCGTCCCGGCGCGGCGCCGGGCGGGCGGCGAGGAGGCCCGCCGGCTCGCCCAGCGCCTGGCCGGCCGTCCCGAGGCCGAGCAGGTCCAGCTGCTGACCGACCTGACCCGCCGGCAGGCCGCCGTCGTCCTCGGACACGCCGGCCCCGAGACGGTCGGTCCCGACCGGGCCTTCACCGAGCTGGGCTTCGACTCGCTGACCGCGCTGGAGATGCGCAACCGCCTCAACACCGCGACCGGACTGCGGCTCCCCGCGACCGTCCTGTTCGACTACCCCAGCGCCACCGCCCTCGCCCGCTTCCTGCGCACCGAACTGCTCAGCCTGCCCGAGTACGGCCGGGCGCCGGCCGCCGCCCCGGCCCGGGCGGTGGCGGACGAGCCGATCGCGATCGTCGCCATGAGCTGCCGCTTCCCCGGCGGCATCGCGAGCCCCGAGGACCTCTGGCGCGTCGTCGCCGACGGTGTGGACACCGTCTCGCCGCTGCCCACCGACCGGGGCTGGGACCTCGCCGGGCTGTACGACCCGGACCCGGACCGCTCCGGGCGCTTCTACACCCGCGAGGGCGCGTTCATGCGCGGCATCGACCGCTTCGACTCGGAGCTGTTCGGCATCTCGCCGCGCGAGGCGCTGGCGATGGACCCGCAGCAGCGCCTGCTGCTGGAGACCTCCTGGGAGGCCTTCGAACGGGCCGGCATCGACCCGCTCTCGCTGCGCGGCAGCAACACCTCCGTCTTCGCCGGGCTGATGTACTCGGACTACGCCGCCGGCCGGGTCCAGGACGTCGACGACGAGCTGGAGGCGTACATCGGCAACGGCAACTCCTTCGGCGTCGCCTCCGGGCGCGTCGCCTACACCCTCGGCCTGGAGGGCGCGGCCGTCACCGTCGACTCGGCCTGCTCCTCCTCCCTGGTGTCGCTGCACTGGGCGAGCCACGCGCTGCGCACCGGGGAGTGCGACCTCGCGCTGGCCGGAGGGGTGACGGTCATGTCGACCCCGAGCGTGTTCGTGGAGTTCGCCCGCCAGCGCGGGCTGGCCCCGAACGGCCGCTGCAAGTCCTTCGCGGCCGGCGCGGACGGCACCGCCTGGGGCGAGGGCATCGGCATGCTGCTGCTGGAGCGGCTCTCCGACGCCCGCCGCAACGGGCACCCCGTCCTGGCGGTGGTCCGCGGCTCGGCGGTCAACCAGGACGGCGCCTCCAACGGCCTCACCGCCCCCAACGGGCCCTCCCAGCAGCGGGTGATCCGCCAGGCGCTGGCCAACGCGCGGCTGACCACGGCCGACGTCGACGCGGTGGAGGCGCACGGCACCGGCACGGTGCTCGGCGACCCGATCGAGGCGCAGGCCCTGCTCGCCACCTACGGCCAGGACCGCCCCGAGGAGCGGCCGCTGTGGCTCGGCTCGGTGAAGTCCAACTTCGGCCACACCCAGGCGGCGGCGGGGGTGGCCGGGGTGATCAAGATGGTGATGGCGATGCGTCACGGCACGCTGCCGAAGACCCTGCACGTCGACGCGCCGACCCCGCACGTCGACTGGACGGCCGGCCGGGTCGAACTGCTCGCCGAGGGCCGCCCCTGGCCCGAGCTGGACCGCCCGCGCCGCGCGGCGGTGTCCTCGTTCGGGATCAGCGGGACCAACGCGCACGTCATCCTGGAGCAGGCGCCGGCCGTCGAGGCCCCCGCCGGGCCGGCCGCCGGGGAGCCCGCGGGCGTGGCCGGCGTGGTGCCCTGGGTGCTCTCGGCCCGCACCGAGGGCGCGCTGCGCGAGCAGGCCGAGCGGCTCGGACAGTGGCTGACCGCCCGCCCGGACGCCGGACTCGCCGACGCGGCCTGGTCGCTGGCCGCCGGGCGGGCCACCCTGGAGCGCCGCGCGGTGGTCTGGGGCCGCGACGGCGCCGAGATCGCCGCCGGCCTGCGGGCGGTGGCCGACGGCACGGCCTCCACCGCTGCGAACGCGGTCCCGGGGGACGCGGGCGGCCCCGGCGCCGCCGTCACCGGCCCGGTGTTCGTGTTCCCGGGCCAGGGCTCGCAGTGGGTGGGGATGGCGGCCGGACTCCTCGATGTGTCACCGGTGTTCGCGGCGGCGGTGGAGGAGTGCGCGGGGGTGATGGACCCGCTGACGGACTGGTCGCTGCTGGAGGTGTTGCGGGACGGTTCGGGTGGGTTGCTGGAGCGGGTTGACGTGGTGCAGCCGGTGCTGTTCGCGGTGATGGTGGGTCTGGCCCGCTGGTGGGAGTCGTGCGGGGTGCGGCCGGCGGCGGTGATCGGGCACTCGCAGGGCGAGATCGCGGCCGCGCACGTGGCGGGCCTGCTGTCGCTGGAGGACGCCGTTCGGGTGGTGGTCCTGCGCGCCCGGGCGCTGCGGCGGCTCTCCGGGACCGGCGGCGGGATGCTCTCGGTCGGCCTCCCGGCCGAGCGCGCCACCGAACTCGTCGACGGCGACGCGCGGTTGTCGCTGGCCGCGGTCAACGGGCCGTCGAGCGTGGTGCTCTCCGGAGCCGTCGAGGCGCTGACCGCCGTGGCCGAGCGGTGCGAGCGCGAGGACGTCCGGGCCCGCTGGATCCCGGTCGACTACGCCTCGCACTCCGGGCACGTGGACCCGCTGCGCGACGACCTCCGCGCCCTGCTGGCGGACGTCGCCCCGCTGCCGGGCCGGGTGCCGATGTACTCGACGGTCACCGGCGGGGCGGTCGACTCGCCCGAGCAGCTGGCGGGTCCGTACTGGTACGACAACCTGCGCGGGACCGTCCGGCTGGACGCGGCGGTGCGCACCGCCCTCGCGGAGGGGCACGCCGTCTTCCTGGAGTGCAGCCCGCACCCCGGGCTCGTGGTGCCCCTGGAGGACCTCATCGCCGAGGCCGCCGCTCCCGGCACCGTGCTGCACACCCTGCGGCGCGGCGCGGGCGGTCCGCAGCAGCTGGTCGCCGCCCTCGCCGCCGCCTTCGCCCGCGGCGTGCCGGTGGACTGGGCCGGACTGCTGCACCGGCCCGGCGTGCGCCGGGTCGACCTGCCCACCTACGCCTTCCAGGGCCGTCGCTACTGGCTCGACCCGGACGGCGGCACCGCGCTGCCCGACCGCGCCAGGCGCTCCGCCGCCCCGGGCGGCGATCCGGTCGACGGCACCCTGTGGGACACCGTCACCGCCTCCGACGCAGCGGGCCTCGCCGCGCTGCTCGACGTCCCCGAGGACGCGCCGCTGCACGAGGTCCTGCCGGCCCTCGCCGCCTGGCGCACCCGCCGACGGGCCGACACGGTGGCCCGCTCCTGGCGCTACACCGAGCGGTGGGAGCCGTGGGCGGACGCCCCCGCCGCGCCCGGCCGGCTCACCGGCCGCTGGCTGGTCCTGGCCCCGGCCGGCGCGGAGCCGCGCACCACCGTGGCCGGCGCGCTCACCGCGGCCGGCGCCGAGGTGTCCGCCCCCGACCCCGGCACGGTGCCGGCCGGGCGCGCCGAGCTGGCCGCCTGGTTGCGGGAGACCGCGCCCGCCAGCGTCCTGCTGCTGCCCGACCCCGGGCCGGCCCCCGCCGACCCGACCGCCGCCCTGGACGGACTGGCCACGCTGGTCCAGGCCCTCGGGGACGCCGGCCTCGACGCGCCGCTCTGGTGCGCCACCCGGGGCGCGGTGTCCCCCCTCGGCGAACCGCCGGCCAGTACGACGGCCGCCGCCCTCTGGGGGCTCGGCCGCGTCGCCGGCCTCGAACACCCGGACCGCTGGGGCGGCCTGGTCGACCTGCCCGGGACGGCCGACGAACGCTCCTGCGCGCTCCTGGCGGCCGTGCTCGGCGCGGGCTCGGCGGAGGACGAGATCGCGATCCGCCCGCTCGGCACCTTCGTCCGGCGCCTCGCCCGGTTCCCGCACGCCGAGGGCGCCCCCCGCCGCGACACCCCCTGGCACCCCGGGCACACCGCGCTGGTCACCGGCGGCACCGGCGCGCTCGGCGGGCACGTCGCCCGGTGGCTGGTCCGCGGCGGAGTGGAGCACCTCGTGCTGGCCGGCCGGCGCGGCGAGGCCGCCCCGGGGGCCGCGGAGCTGCGCGCGGAGCTGGCGGCGGGCGGCGCCGAGGTGGAGATCGCCGCCTGCGACGTCAGTGACCGGGAGGCCCTCGCCGCCCTGCTCGCCGACCTGCGCGGCCGGGGACTGCGGGTGGACACCGTGGTCCACGCGGCGGGCGCGGAGGTCGGCGGGCCGCTCGACCGGATGACCCGTGCGTCCATCGCCGAGGCGGTCGCCGCCAAGGTCGGCGGCGCCCTCGCGCTCGACGAACTGCTGCAGGAGGACGAGGCCGGGACCTTCGTGCTCTTCACCTCGGGTGCCGGGGTGTGGGGCGGGGCCGGCCAGGGCGCCTACGCGGCGGCCAACGCCTGCCTCGACGCCCTCGCCGCCCGGCGCCGGGGCGAGGGCCGGCCCGCCACCGCCGTCGCCTGGGGCCGCTGGGCGGGCGGCGGGATGTCGGACGGCGAGGCCGTCTCGGCGGCGCTCGACCGGATCGGGGTGACGGCGATGGACCCGGAGCTCGCCCTCGAAGCGCTGCGCCAGGCCCTGGAGGAGGACCTGGAGCGGGTGACCGTCGCCGACCTCGACTGGCCGCGCTTCGCCGTCGGCTACACCGCCGCCCGCCCGCGCCCGCTGATCGCGGAGCTGGTCGCGGCCGCGACCCCGGCGCCGGCCGAGCCGGAGCCGGACGGTGGCGCCCGGGCGCCCGAGCTGCTGCGCGAGCGCCTCGCCGGGCTGTCCGCCGACGACCGGAACGCCGCGCTCGTCACCCTGGTGCGCGCCGAGGTCGCCGCCCAGCTGGGGCACGCCGATCCGGCCGAGATCGAGCCCGGACGGCCGTTCCGCGACCTGGGGTTCGACTCGCTGGCCGCCGTCGGTCTGCGCAACCGGCTGGTCGCGGCCACCGGGCTGGAGCTGCCGACCACGCTGGTCTTCGACCACCCGACGGCGCAGGCGCTGGCCGACCACCTCGGCGCCGAACTGTTCGACGACACCGCGCGCAACGTCTCGGCGCTCGACGAGCTGGACCGGCTGGAGGCCGGCCTGGCGGCGCTGTCCGGCGCCGCCGACCGCGACCGCGTCGCCGACCGGCTGACCGAGCTGGCGCAGCGGCTGCGGGGCGGGCAGCGCCCGGAGGCCGAGGCCGGGCGCGACCTGCACACCGCCACCGACGACGAGATGTTCGACATCCTCGGGGAGGAGTTCGGGATCTCCTGAGCAGCCGTTCACACCGGATTCTCGAACCGAACAGGGGTACACACATGTCCACCGAGGCCACCGTGGCCGGCGCGCCGAACCCGTCCAACGGGTCCCACGGGTCCCACGGGTCCACCGAGGAGAAGCTCCGCCACTTCCTGCGGATGACCGCCACGGACCTGCGCGAGACCAAACAGCGGCTGCGGGAGGCCGAACAGGCCGGCCGGGAGCCGATCGCGATCGTCGCGACCGGCTGCCGGCTGCCCGGCGGCGTCCGCTCCGCCGAGGACCTGTGGCACCTGGTCAGGGAGGGCACCGACGCGATCGGCGCCTTCCCGGCCGACCGGGGCTGGGCGACCGGGCCCGAGGGGGACGACGCCGCCGGCTCCGCCACCCGGCAGGGCGGCTTCGTCCACGAGGCCGCCGAGTTCGATGCGGACTTCTTCGGCATCTCGCCCTTCGAGGCGCTGGCGATGGACCCCCAGCAGCGCCTGCTGCTGGAGACCGCCTGGGAGACCGTGGAGCGCGCCGGCATCGACCCGCTCTCGCTGCGGCGCAGCCGGACCGGCGTCTTCGTCGGCGCCTCCGCGCTCGGCTACGGCGGTGGCCGGCCGGACGCCGCCCCGGAGGTGGCGGGCCACCGGGTGACCGGCGGCTCGATGTCCGTGGTCTCGGGCCGGGTCTCGTACGTGCTCGGCCTGGAGGGCCCGGCGGTGACCCTGGACACCGCCTGCTCCTCGTCCCTGGTGGCCCTGCACACGGCGGCGCAGGCGCTGCGCGCGGGGGACTGCGACCTGGCGCTGGCCGGCGGCGTGACCGTGATGGCCCGGCCGACCGC
This sequence comes from Kitasatospora sp. NPDC015120, assembly GCF_043080305.1. Classification (NCBI taxonomy): domain Bacteria; kingdom Bacillati; phylum Actinomycetota; class Actinomycetes; order Kitasatosporales; family Streptomycetaceae; genus Kitasatospora; species Kitasatospora sp. NPDC015120. The sequence continues at coordinate 26,223 of NZ_JBIBVJ010000010.1, forward strand.
CTTCGTGGAGTTCTCCCGGCAGAACGGCCTGGCGGCGGACGGGCGGTGCAAGCCGTTCGCGGCGGCGGCGGACGGGACCGGCTGGGGCGAGGGCGTGGGCCTGCTGCTGCTGGAACGGCTGTCGGACGCGGTGCGCAACGGGCACGCCGTGCTCGCGGTGGTGCGGGGCAGCGCGGTGAACCAGGACGGCGCGTCCAACGGCCTGTCCGCACCGAACGGACCCTCGCAGGAGCGGGTCATCCGCCAGGCCCTGGTGAACGCGGGGCTCTCCACGGACGACGTGGACGTGGTGGAGGCGCACGGGACGGGCACGGTGCTGGGTGACCCGATCGAGGCGCGGGCGCTGCTGGCGACGTACGGGCGTGAGCGGGCCGGTGAGCCGTTGTGGCTGGGGTCGGTGAAGTCGAACATCGGGCACACCCAGGCGGCGGCGGGTGTGGCGGGTGTGATCAAGATGGTGATGGCGCTGCGGCACGGTGTGCTGCCGAGGACGCTGCACGTGGATGAGCCGTCGCCGCACGTGGACTGGTCGTCGGGCGCGGTGGAGTTGCTGACCGAGGCGGTGGAGTGGCCGGAGACGGGGCGGCCGCGCCGGGCCGGGGTGTCGTCCTTCGGGATCAGCGGCACCAACGCCCACGTGATCCTCGAACAGGCCCCCGAGCGGGCGGAGCCGCTGCCGGAGCCGCCCTCCGGGGCCGGGGTGGGCGGACTGGTTCCCTGGGTGCTGTCGGCCCGGACCCCCGAGGCGCTGCGGGCCCAGGCGGCCCGGCTGCGCGACTGGGTCCGCGCGCACCCGCAGGCCCGGCCCGCCGATGTCGCCTGGTCCGCCGTCACCGGCCGGGCGCTGCTGGAGCACCGTGCCGTGCTGTTCGGCCGTGACCTCGCCGAGCTGACGGCCGGACTGACGGCGCTCGCCGACGGCGTGCCCCGGGCGGCCGGGACCCCGGCCGTGGTGACCGGGGTGGTGCCGCGCGGTGCGGGGGCGGCCGGCAAGCATGCCGTGGTCTTCACGGGTCAGGGGGTGCGGTGTGCGGGCGCGGGGCGTGAGCTGTGCGCGGCGTTCCCGGTGTTCGCGGCGGCGGTGGACGAGGTGTGCGGGGCGTTCGAGGGGGTGGTGCCGTTCTCGGTGCGGGAGGTGTTGTTGGGGGAGTGCGGCGGCGGTGCTGACGGCACGGGTGTGGTGCAGCCGGTGTTGTTCGCGTTCGAGGTGGCGTTGTACCGGTTGTGGCGTTCGTGGGTGGGGGCGCCGGAGGTGGTGCTGGGGCATTCGCTGGGCGGGATCGTGGCGGCGTACGTGGCGGGGGTGTTCTCGTTGGAGGGTGCGGTCGCCCTGGTGGCGGCGCGGGCCCGGTTGATGGGCGGGCTGCCGTCGGGCGGGGCGATGCTGGCGGTGGGGGCGAGCGAGGCGCAGGTGGTGGCGCTGCTCGCGGAGCGGTCGGTGGGTGCGGTGGGGATCGCGGCGGTGAACGGTCCGGCGTCGGTGGTGGTGTCGGGCGAGGTGGAGGCCGTGGAGGCGGTGCGGGTGCTGTGCGGGGAGCGGGGGTGGCGTTCGTCGCGGTTGGCAGTGTCGCACGCGTTCCATTCGGTGCTGATGGAGCCGGTGTTGGCGCCGTTGCGGGAGGTGGTGGCGGGCATCGAGCTGTCGGGGCCGTCGATTCCGTTCGCCTCGGATGTGACGGGGCGGCTGGCGACGGCGGCGGAGGTGGGTGATCCGGAGTACTGGGTGCGTCAGGTGTGCGAGCCGGTGCGGTTCGCGGACGCGGTGGCCTCGGCCCGGGCCGTGGGTGCGTCGGTGTTCGTGGAGCTGGGGCCGGAGGCGGCGCTGACGCCGATGGTCGCGGAGTGCACGGCCGGGACGGACACCGCCACCGTCCCCGCCCAGCGCCGGGGTCGCGACCCGAGGGAGACCCTGGCGGCGGGACTCGCCACCGCCTTCGTCCGCGGCACCCCCGTCGACTGGGCCCCGGCTTTGACCGGCGCCTGCCGGGTGGACCTGCCGACCTATCCCTTCCAGGGCCGCCCCTACTGGCTCGCCCCCGCGTCGCCCGCCGCGGAACCGGCCCCGCCGCCCGCCGCCGACCCCGCGGACGGCGCCTTCTGGGAGGCCGTGGAGCAGTCCGACCCCGACCGGCTCAGCACGCTGCTGGACGTCCCCGCGGACGCGCCGCTGGGCGACCTGCTGCCCGCGCTCTCGGCCTGGCGCACCGAGGACCGCGCCGCCCGGACCGCCCGGTCCTGGCGCCACGAGCTGCGCTGGGAGCCCTGGACGCCCGCCGCCCCCGACGCCGCGCCCACCGGGCACTGGCTCCTCGTCCACTCCACTCAGGCCGGCGACCTCGCCGCCGCGGTGGGGGAGGCGCTCACCGCCGGCGGCGCCCGGGTCCTGCGCCGCGAGCTCGACGCCGAGGCCGCCGACCGGGCCGGACTCGCCTCCTGGCTCCGCGAGTCGGCCGGGGAGCCGGGCCTCGCCGGGGTCGTCTCGCTGCTCGGGGCGGCGCCCACGGAGGAGGGCGACGGCGCGGCGGGCCTCATCCGCGCCGTGACGGCCACCGCCACCCTCGTCCAGGCGCTGGCGGATGCGGACATCGCCGCCCCGCTCTGGTGCCTGACGGCCGGGGCCGTCTCGGTCCTGGGCGAGGACGTGGCCTCCGCGACGGGCGCCGGGATCTGGGGTCTTGGCGGTGTCATCGGCCTCGAACACCCGCTCAGCTGGGGCGGGTTGGCCGATCTGCCGGCCACCCCCGACGAGCGCTCCCTGACCACCCTGCTCGCCGTCCTGGCCGAGGCCGGGGGAGAGGACCAGGTCGCGATCCGTCCGCTCGGCACCTTCGGCCGCCGCCTGTCCCGCCCCGCCGACCCGGACGGCCCCGGCCGCCCCGCCCGGCGCTGGCGCACCGGCGGCACCGCATTGATCACCGGCGGCACCGGAGCCCTGGGCGGGCACGCGGCCCGCTGGCTCGCCGCCCGCGGGGCCGAGCGGGTGCTGGTGCTGGGCCGCCGGGGCCCCGACACCCCCGGCCTCGACGCGCTGCGGGCCGACCTCAAGGCCGGCGGCGCCGACCTGGTGCCGATCGCCTGCGACCTCGCCGCCCCGGACGCCGCCGACCGGCTCCGCGAGGCCCTGGGCGAGGAACTCCCGCGGATCCGCACCGTGCTGCACGCCGCCGGTGTCGCCGGCCCGGCCCGGCTGCTCGACACCGACCCGGCCGCGATCGCCGCCACCGTCACCGCCAAGACCGCCGGGGCGCTCGCGCTGGACGAACTGTTCGCCACGGCCCGGCTCGACGCCTTCGTGCTGTTCTCCTCCGGTGCCGGAGTCTGGGGCGGGGCCGCCCAGGGCGCCTACGCGGCCGCCAACGCCCACCTGGACGCCCTCGCCCTGCGCCGCCGGCAGCGCGGGGTCACCGCCACCGCCGTCGCCTGGGGCCCCTGGGCCGCCGGCGGCATGGCCGACGGCGAGGCCGGCCGCCACCTCGGCCGGCTCGGGGTGCGGCCGATGGACCCGTCCACCGCCCTGACGGCCCTCGGCCAGGCGCTGGACGAGGACCTGACCTGCGTGACGGTCGCCGACGTGGACTGGACCCGGCTCGCGCAGAGCTACGCCGCCGCCCGCCCCCGGCCGCTGATCGCCGACCTCGTGGCGGTCGGCCCGCAGCGCCCGGCGGGCCCGGCGCCCGAAGCCGCGCCGCACCCGCTCCGGGATCGCTCCGCCGAGCGTTCCCCCGCCCGGCTCGCCGCCGAACTGCTCGACCTGGTCCGCACCGAGACGGCCGCCCAGCTCGGTCACGCCGACGCCGGAGCCGTCGACCCGGACCAGCCCTTCCGCGGGATGGGCTTCGACTCGCTGGCCACCGTCGGGCTCGCCCGGCGGCTCGGCGAGGCCACCGGCCTCGACCTCCCCAGCACCCTGGTCTACGAGCACGCCGGCCCGGCGGCGCTCGCCGCGCACCTGGCCCGCGTCCTGGCGGACGGGACCGCCGCGCGCCACGTGCCGCGGCCGGGTACCGAGGAGTCCCACGAACTGCTCGGCTCCGTCTACCGCGAGCTGGCCCTGCGCGGGCAGATGGACGACGCGGAGGCGCTGCTGGTCGGGGCGTCCGGCCTGCGGGAGGTCAGCGCCGACCTCGCGCAGCTGGCCGGCCTGGCCGGCCATGTGCGGATGTCACAGGGCGGCGGGCACCCGCGGCTCATCTGCTTCCCGCCGTTCGCCCCGGTCGACGGCACCATCCAGTTCGGCCGGCTGGCCTCCGCCTTCGACGGATTCTGCGGCACCGCCGTGCTGACCGTTCCCGGCTTCCGCCCCGGCGAGCCGCTCGCGGCCTCCCGCGACGTCCTGCTGGACCTGCTCACCGACGCGACCCTGCGCTGCGCGGAGGGCGAGCCGTTCGTCCTGCTCGGCTACTCCTCCAGCGGCTGGCTCGCCCACGGCGTCACCAGTCGGCTCCAGGCGGCCGGCACCGCGCCGGCCGGTCAGGTGCTGCTGGACACCTACCTGCCGGCCACCATGTCGCGCCGCATGCGCAAGGCGATGAACTACGAGGTGATCGTGCGCCGCCAGGCGTTCACCGCGCTCGGCTACACCGGACTCACCGCGATCGGCAGCTACCGGCGGATGTTCCGCGGCTGGGAGCCCGAGCCGGCCACCGTGCCGACGCTGTTCGTCCGGCCCTCGCGCTGCGTACCGGGCTCGCCCGAGGAGCCGATGACCGGCGAGGACTGGCGCTCCTCCTGGCCCCACGAACACACCGCCGTGGAGGTCGAGGGCGACCACTGCACCATGATCGGCGAACACGCGGACCGGACCGGCGCCGCGGTGCGCACCTGGATCGAGGGGCTGCTCCGGCCCACCCCGTGACCCCGCCCGGACCTCCGGCCCCGGGCCGGCCGCACAGCCGCACAGCCGTACGACCGCACGGCCGCACGGCCGCACGGCCGTACGACCGCAGGACCGCAGGACCGCACCTCCGACGAAAGGACCGTCACCCATGCCCCCGACCACGCCCGCGACGCCCGCCCCGCTGCTTCCGGCACCCGGCTCGACCGGCCACCTCGACGCGGCCTTCCTCGCCGACCGGGCCGCCATCCAGGACGTCGTCGCCGCCTACAGCCTGTACTACGACTCCGGCGACTTCGACGCGCTCGGCGACCTGTTCACCGAGGACGCGAGCTTCACCTTCACCCCGGCCCCCGAGGGCTTCCCGCCGTCGGTCACCACCCGCGAGCGGATCGTCGTCGCGATGGCCGCGCTGTACCGCCACCACACCGGGACGCGCGGCGCCCACCAGCGTCACCTGACCGGCAACACGGTCGTCGTCCGCCTGGACGGGACCACCGCCGAGGCGCGCTCGCTGCTCTCCGTCACCTTCGCCCTCGACGACGGCAGCCACGAGACCGGCCGCAGCGGCTCGTACGTCGACCTGCTGGAGAAGGACGGCGACCGCTGGCGCATCGCGAGCCGGCACCTGTGGCTCCGGGAGCTCCCCCGGATCACCGGCACCACCCCGGACGGACCGGAGGCACAGGCATGATCCCCGTCCTGGACCTCGTCCAGATCTCCTCCCTGCCCGACGCGGAACGCGAGCTCGGGCAGCTGGCCCGCCGTCACCCGGTGATCCGCACCCGGCAGGCCGACGGCACCGAGGCGTGGACCGTCCTCGGCGCCGAGACCTCCCGGCGGCTGCTCGGCGATACCCGGCTCTCCAGCGACCTCCACCGGCACGCGCCGCAGGCCGCGCAGATCCCGGACAGCCCGATCGTCCTCTTCGAGCAGGACAATCCGGACCACGCGCGCTACCGCCGGCTGGTCAGCGCCGCCTTCGCCTCCCGCGCGGTGCGCTCGCTGGAACCCCGCCTCACCGAGATCGCCCGCGGCCTGCTGGACGGCCTGCCCGCCGAGGGCGAGGCCGACTTCGCGGCCGCCTTCGCCAACCCCTTCCCGCTGGAGGTGATCTGCGAGCTGCTCGGTGTGCCGCGCGAGGACCGCGAGGTGTTCCACACCCGGGTCAAGAACATGGACTCCCCCTCGGCACCGGTCCGCCACGCCGCGACGGACGCCTTCGCCGCCTACTGCACCAACCTGGTCGAGGCGAAGCGCCGGCAGCCGACGGAGGACCTGCTGAGCGAGCTCGTCGGCGCCCGGCTGGACGACGGACAGGCCCTCACCCGGGAGGAACTCGTCGGCTTCTGCTCCGTCCTGCTGTTCGCCGGACACGTCACCACCGCCTATGTCATCGCCAGCGCCCTGCTCGAACTGCTCAACCACCCCGACCAGTTGGCGGCGCTTCGGGCCGACCCTGACCTCGTGACGAGCGCCGGCGAGGAGGCGCTGCGCTATCGCGGCTCCCTGCTGTCGACCACCAACCGGGTCGCGCTCGACGACATCGAGATCGAGGGCGTGGTCGTCCGCAAGGGCGAGCTGGTCCGCTTCCTGCCGTCGGCCGCCAACCGGGACCCGGCCGTCCGCGCCGACCCGCACGCCTTCGACCTGCTGCGCCCGACCACCGGGCACCTCGCCTTCGGCCACGGCCCGCACTTCTGCCTCGGCCACCAGCTGGCCCGGCAGGAGATCAGGGTCGCGCTGACCGAGACCCTGGCCCGCTTCCCCGTGCTGGAACTCGCCGTCCCACCCGCCCGGTTGACCTGGCGCCCCTCGGACTTCCTGCGCGGGCTCGGCGAGCTGCCGCTGCGCTTCGCCCGCTGACCGGCCGCACCGGCCCACCACGAGAAACGGATTCCCCCGATGTCCGACCCCGACCTCCAGGAGCTGAGCGGGCGCTGGCTCCGCCAGTACCGCCCGGCCCCCGACGCCGCCGTCACCCTGGTCGCCTTCCCGCACGCCGGCGGCTCCGCCAGCTACTTCCAGCCGCTGTCCGCCGCACTCGGACCGCAGACCGAGGTGCTCTGCCTGCAGTACCCGGGCCGCCAGGACCGCCGCCACGAACCCTGCCTGGACACCGTCGAGGCGTTCGCCGACGCCATCTGCACGGTGCTGCGCCCCCGCACCGACCGCCCCCTGGTGTTCTTCGGGCACAGCATGGGCGCCGTCCTCGGCTACGAGACGGCCCGCCGGCTGGAGGCCGAGCGCGCGGTCGACCTGCTCGGCCTGATCGTCTCGGGCCGCCGCTCGCCGACCACCACGCGGCACGAGACGGTGCACCTGCGCGACGACGCCGGTGTCATCGCCGAGGTCCAGCGGTTGAACGGCACCGACAGCGCCCTCCTGGAGGACGAGGACATCCGGCGGATGATCCTCCCGTGTCTGCGCGCCGACTACACGGCGGTCGAGACGTACGTCCACCGCGCCGGCCCGCCGCTGCGCTCCCCGATCACCGTGCTGACCGGCGACGCCGATCCCCAGGTGACCCGGCAGGAGGCGGAGCGGTGGTCGGAGGTCACCTCCGGAGGCTTCCGCCTCCACGCGTTCCCCGGCGGCCACTTCTACCTCAACTCCCAACAGGGCCCCGTGACCAGGGCGCTCATCGACTCCCTCACCTCCTTCCGCACCGCCGCGGCCTCCCCGCGGCCCTGACCCGTCCGCCGCCCGCGCCCCTGGCGGTCCGTCGACCTGCGGCGACGTCGAGGAACCCGAGCCGCCGGGCCCGGGCGTGAGGGATCCGCGGGCCGGGCGGGGGCCGGCGGGCGGCTCCCGGCCCCTGACCGGGCTCCGACGAATTCGCTACCCGGCGGCCGGAGTGCCGTGATACACCACCCCCGTGCACCCACTCCTGGAGTTCCCCGAGGTCCTGCGGCTGATCGAGGACCGCTCGGCCGCGTTCCGCGCCGCGATCGCGTCCGCCCCCGACCTCGACGTGCGGGTCCCGGGCTGCCCGGACTGGACGCTGCGCGAACTGGCGCAGCACCTCGGCGACGGCCGCCGCCGCCAGGCCGCCATCGTCGCGGCGGGTCCGGGCGCCGAGCCCCCGGCGAGGACGGACCCGAAGGGCGCCCCGACCGCGCCCCGCGACCGCGCGGCCCTGGACGCCTGGCTCGGCGAGTCGACCGAGCTGATGCTCGCCGCGCTGCGCGAGGCCGGCCCGGACCGCGGCTGCTGGACCTGGTGGGGCCGCTCGCAGGCCCCGGAGACCAGCGGGGCCGTGGCCCGGCACCAGGTCCAGGAGATCGCCGTCCACACCTACGACGTCCGGCTCACCCGGGGCACCGCGCAGCCGCTTCCGGCGGACGTCGCGGTCGAGGGCGTCGACGAGTTCCTGACGACCGTCTCGGCGACGAGCGTCCCCTGGCCGTTCGACCCGGCGACCATCGACCTGCACGCGACCGAGGGCCGCTCCTGGCGCCTGACCCTCGACGCCGGCGGCGTGCGCTGCGAGGACCTCGCCGCCGGCGCGGAGCCGGGCGACATGACGATGCGGGGCCCGGCGAGCGATCTGGTCCTCTACTTCTACGACCGCATCCCGCTCGACCGCCTGGAGACCACCGGCGACACCGAGCCGATGGATCAGCTCGCGGGGTGGGACCCGAACGCGTAGCACGCGCACGTGCGAGGCGTGCGTCGGTGGTGCCCGTGATCCCGCGGGCGTCACCGGGGGAGAGCCGGCGCTCGACTCAGCCCTCGCGGGAGGCGGCGTGCCGCCGGGCGGACGCGGTGCGGCCGAGGCGGTCGGCCTCCTCGGCGGAGGCGTGGACGGGGAACAGGGGCGCGGCGTCGGTGAGGTCCAGCACCCGGAGGGCCATCGGGCAGGGGGCGACCAGGACGAGGGGGACGCCGGCGGCCAGCGCCCGGCGGCGGGTGACGAGGAGCAGGTTGAGGCCGCTGGAGGTGAAGAACTCCACGCCGGCGAGGTCGACGGCCAGCACCGCGGGGCTCTCGTCGAGCGCGAGGCGCAGGGCCGCGGCGGCCTGGGCCTCGGTGTCCATGCTCAGATCACCGGCGAAGCGGCAGACCAGGGTCCCCCCGACCCGCGTGGTGTCGCACGTCAGCCATGGGCTCACGGCCGGCGCTCCTTCGGGCCCGTGCCCGGCGCCCCGCCGACGGCGGTCACGACCGGCGCGTCGGCCCAGGCGGCGGCGAGGCGCTCCAGCCCCTGCCACAGGTCCAGGGCAGCGTCCCTGAGGTGCACGGCGGCGGGACTGTCCGCCTCGGCGGCGACCAGGTAGGCGTCGATGCCGGTGACGGAATGCCGCAGCCGGCGGCGCAGCGGCTCGACCTCGCCGGCGTGGTCGCCGTGCTCGCAGGGCACACCGATGCGCTCGGTGAGGAACGTGGTGAGCCGTTCCAGTTCGTGCCGGGTCATCTGGGTCACGGGACCAACTCCCGGGAGGCGCTCCGCGCGACGGACGCTGCGCGGGCGGTGCGGGTCTTGACGTGTCTCCACTGTTCGCCCCCGAGGTGATGCCTGTCAACCATTGCACGAAATTACTGTCGTGTTTTGATCGTCGTGAATTGTGGGACGTACAATCAGCCCATGGACGACGGCACCCCTCCCGCGCGGCAGTGGACGTTCCTGACCAACCACGCCCGCGTGCTCGTTCAGATCGCCCGCGATCCCGGCATCCGGGTGCGCGACCTCGCCGCCCGCTGCCTGCTCACCGAACGCGCCGTCCAGCGGATCATCGCCGACCTCGAAGAGGCCGGCTACCTCAGCCACCAGCGCAACGGCCGCACCAATCACTACACGGTGATCGACAGCAAGCAGCTGCGCCATCCCGCGGACTCGGGCCCCACCCTCGCCGAGCTCCTCTCGGTCCTGCTGCGCTGAAGCCCGCCGTCACGCAGGCCCTGTCCCGTTCCGGGGACAGGGCCTGCGCCGTGACGGGCGCGAGGGGTCCGGGCGCCGGCCCCCGCCCGCGTTCCTCCCCGGCGGGGCCCGCCCGCTGACGGCCAATTTCCCGGACAGCACCCCCGTGGCGAGAGGATTTCGGCCAACTTGCCGTCATGCGGGTGACGTGTTCCCACCAAAGCTGGCACTGTACCGTCCCGTCGCCGCAGCGGCCCTCGCAGGCCGCACGTGCCCCGCAGGGCGTGGCGAGCACGTCGAAGACCGTTCCAGCCACTCGAACCACCCGCACTCCCGGGCGGCACCGCCCTCGACCGCCCGGCTGACTCCGGCCGCCCAGACCCGGCCGCCGCAGAAGGAGTTCCGTGTGACTCGATCCTCCCGAAAGTCCGTCACCGCAAGCGCGTTGATCGCCGGCGCCGCGCTGGTCGCGGCTGCTCTGCCCGCCGGTGTCGCGGCCGCCGACGAGGCCCCGGCCGGGGCGCCCGCCGAGGTGCGGGCGTTCGCCGGTGCGCTGCCGGTGGAGCTCTCGGCCCAGCAGCGCGGTGAGCTGCTGGCGGCCGCCGACGCCGACCGGGCGGAGGCCGCCAGGTCGCTGCACCTCGGCCCGAAGGAGGCGCTGGTCGTCAGGGGCGTCACCAAGGACGCGGACGGCACCGTGCACACCCGCTACGAGCGGACCTTCGACGGACTGCCGGTCCTCGGCGGTGACCTGGTGGTCCACACCGCCCCGGACGGCTCCACCAAGGGCGTCACCAGGGCCACCGAGGCGGACATCGCCGTCGACACCACCGCCGGGGAGGGTTCCGAGGCGGCGAAGGGCCTCGCGCTGGAGAGCGCCGCGAGCGCGAAGGTGCAGGAGCCGGCCGCCGACAGCGCCCGCAAGGTGGTCTGGGCGGCGTCCGGCACCCCGCGGCTCGCGTGGGAGACGATCGTGACGGGCACGCAGGAGGACGGCACGCCGTCCGAGCTGCACGTCGTCACCGACGCCGGCACGGGCAAGAAGATCTTCGAGTACCAGGGCATCGAGACCGGCGTCGGCACCAGCAAGTACTCGGGCCAGGTCACCATCGGCACCTCGCCGGTGCCCGGCGGAGGCTACGCGTTGACCGACCCCGCCCGCGGCGGTCACAGCACCTACGACCTGAACGGCACCACCGGCACCAGGACGCTGTTCACCAACCCGACCGACACCTGGGGCGACGGCACCGTCGCCAACCGGCAGACCGCCGCCGTGGACGCCGCCTACGGCGCCCAGCTCACCTGGGACTACTACCAGAACGTCCACGGCCGCAACGGCATCAAGGACGACGGCGTCGGAGCCCACACCCGGGTCCACTACGGCAAGAACTACGTCAACGCGTTCTGGTCCGACAGTTGCTTCTGCATGACCTACGGCGACGGCGCGGGCAACGTCAAGCCGCTGACCTCGATCGACGTCGGCGGCCACGAGATGACCCACGGCATCACCTCGGCCACCGCGGGCCTGATCTACAGCGGCGAGTCCGGCGGCCTGAACGAGGCCACCTCCGACATCATGGCCGCCGCCATCGAGTTCTGGGCCGGCAACCCCGAGGACAAGGGCGACTACCTGGTCGGCGAGAAGATCGACATCAGGGGCGACGGCACCCCGCTGCGCTACATGGACAAGCCCTCCAAGGACGGCAGGTCACGGGACTACTGGTCCTCCGACGTCGGTTCCGTCGACGTGCACTACTCCTCCGGCCCGGCCAACCACTGGTTCTACCTGGCCTCCGAGGGCAGCGGCGCCAAGACCGTCAACGGCGTGGACTACGACTCCGCGACCTCCGACGGCCTGGCGGTCACCGCCATCGGCCGGGACGCCGCCGCCAGGATCTGGTACCGGGCACTGACCACCTACATGACCTCGTCCACCGACTACGCCGCCGCCCGCGTCGCGACCCTCCAGGCCGCCGCCGACCTGTACGGGCAGACCAGCGCGACGTACCAGAACACCGCCAACGCCTGGGCCGCGGTCAACGTCGGCCCGCGCGTCGTCGACGGCCTCCTGCTCGACGCCGTCGGCGACCAGGTCACCGAGGTCGGCGCCCCCGTCGAGCTGCGGATCAAGGCCGTCAACTTCAACCCCGGTGCCGTCACCTACCACGCGACCGGCCTCCCCGAGGGCCTGTCGCTCCACCCGGTCACCGGCCGCATCACCGGCACCCCGGCCGTCGCCGCCACCTCCACGGTCACCGTCACCGCCAAGGCCTCCCACCACAGCAGGCTGTCGACGACGTTCACCTGGAAGGTCTCCCCGGGCATCTTCGCGAACACCACCGCCGTGCCGGTCCCGGACGGGGGCCCGGCGGTCTTCTCGGACATCGTCGTCGACCGGATCGCCGGCCGGGCGCCGAGCGACCTCAAGGTCGCCGTGGACATCAAGCACACCTGGCGCGGTGACCTGGTCATCGACCTGGTCGGTCCGGACGGCACGGTGTACTCGCTGAAGAAGAGCAATTTCAACGACTCGGCGGACAACGTCGTCGAGACCTACACGGTGGACGCCTCCGCGCAGCCCGGCAACGGCACCTGGCGGCTCCGGGTGCAGGACGTGTACCGCGGCGACTCGGGCCGCATCGACGGCTGGAAGCTCATCTTCTGACCGGGTTCCCGACCCCGGTGACCGACCCCGGTGACCGACCCCGGTGATCCGGCCGGCGAAAGCGCGCGCTCTCGCCGGCCGGATCACCTTCCGCTCAGCGCAGTCCGGCGAAGAGGTCGTTCTCGGGAAGCTCCGCGCCGGTGGTGTCGTGGACCCGGACGAAGGTCTCCACGCCCATGAGCTCGGTGAACCGCTCCTTGCCCATCTTCAGGAAGAAGATGTTCTCGCCCTGGCTGGCGTGCGCGGCCAGGGCGTCGAACTTCCGGCCGCCGAACGCGGTGGCGTCCACCCAGGTGGTGATCTCCTCGTCGGGGAGGCCGATCTCGGGCATCTCCGACTCCCCGGGCTCCGGCTCCTCCCACTCCGCGCCCAGCTCGCGCATGACCTCCCCGAACCGCGCCATCATCGAGCGCGGAGCCGTCGTCCAGTACACCTTCGGGGCCGTGCCGGCCAGCTCCAGCGCCCTCGCGGTGATGCGGTTGGCCTGGATGTGGTCGGGGTGGCCGTAGAAGCCGTTCTCGTCGTAGGTCACCACGACGTCGGGCCGGTAGTGCCGCATCAGGTCGGCGAGGCGGGCGGCCGCCTCGTCCACCGGCGTCGTCCAGAACGAGCCGGGCGCGTCGTTGGCGGCCCAGCCCATCATCCCGGAGTCCCCGTAGCCGAGCAGTTCGAGGTGGCCGATGCCGAGGACCTCGCAGCTGGCCTCCAGCTCCTGACGGCGCATCGCGGCGACGGCCGCCGGGTCGTGCCCGGCCTCGCCGGGCTTGACACCTCCCGGCCCGTCCCCGCAGGCGCCGTCGGTACAGGTGACGAGCACCGTGCGGATGCCCTCGGCCGCATAGCGGGCGAGCACGCCGCCGGTACCGGTGGCCTCGTCGTCGGGGTGGGCGTGCACGGCCATCAGCGTCAAGGGCCGGTCGGTCATGGGGCTCATCCTTCGGTCTGCCGAGTGTTCGGCCCCAGTCTGCGGCACGGGACCGACAACGGGGCACCGTGCACCTCAACGGCGGTGGGGAACGACCGCCACGGTCACGGTCGTGGTCCAGTTCGACCAGCCCCTCCCGTGCGACGCCCGGATCGTGCTGCGGGCCTACAACCCCGTCACCGCCCACGCCGGAGAGCGCGAACGCCGGCTCGCGGTGCCCCTCACCGGCGTGCCCGGGCTCGCGGACGCCCTGTTCCTCGAACTCGGCGCGTACACCTTCGTCGCCGCGCCGGGCGGCCCGTGACCGCCGCCCCGGCGGTCCGGCCCCGGGGCGGCTGACGGGCCGTCCGGTGCCGCGCGCCCCCGGCCGGGCAGCACGCTCCGTCGACGTACGAGAATGTCTCGGTGAGCATTGGGGAAACACTCAGCTGGACCGAGGGCGGCCAGGAGCACCGTGCCCGGTGGCGGTCCGAGAACGGAACGCCGGCCCCGGAACGGGTGCAGGCCGCCGATGACCGGATGACGGCCGACGCGGCCTTCCGCCTGGCCTGCGAGGGCATGGCGTTACTCTGGCGCGGCGACTACCACAACGCCCGGCAGCTGCTGTCGGCGATGAAGCGGCGCGCCGCCCGCAGACCGCCGCGGCCCGGCTCGACCTCCGCGGAGACCTTCCACCTCCACCGTCAGGCGCAGTCGAGGCAGGCCCGGATCCTCGGGATGCTGGTGGTGCCGGTGGACCGCGGCCACGTCGTGCCGCTCCGCAGGGCGCCCGATGTGCGCAGCGCCTGCACCGAGGCCTTCGGGCCCGCCGAGGGGCCCTACGTCGTCCCGCTGCGCGAACTCCTGGGCGTCATCGGCGCCCACGAGTGGTCCCGGAAGGGGGTTCCGGTCCCCGCGCTCGGCGACCGGATCCACCCGCGCTACGGGGTCTTCTCCCCGGTGCGCGGCGAGTACGTCGACCTGGTCGCCCGCGCCCCGCTCCCGTCGGCCGAGTCGGCCTTCGACATCGGTACGGGCACCGGCGTCCTGGCGGCCGTGCTCGCCCGCCGGGGCGTGCGGCGCGTCGTGGCGACCGATCAGAGCGCCGCCGCGCTGGCGTGTGCCCGCGAGAACCTGACGCGGCTCGGGCTCCTCGACCGCGTCGAGCTGCTGGAGGCGGACCTCTTCCCGCCCGGGCGCGCCCCGCTGGTGGTGTGCAACCCGCCGTGGGTCCCGGGCCGGCCGGCCTCTCCGGTCGAGCACGCGGTCTACGATCCGGACAGCCGGATGCTGCGGGGGTTCCTCGCCGGGCTGGCCGGCCGTCTGGAGCCGGGGGGCGAGGGCTGGTTGATCCTCTCCGACCTCGCCGAACGGCTCGGGCTGCGGTCGCGCGCCGAACTGCCGGACCTCGTCGAGGCCTCGGGCCTGCGGGTCCTGGACCGGCTCGACACCAGCCCCGTCCATCCGCGCAGCCGTGACACCACCGATCCGCTGCACGCGGCGCGGGCGTCCGAAGTGACGTCGCTGTGGCGGCTGGTGGCCGCGCCGGCCACCGCGACCGCGGACTGATCCGCAGCCGGGCGGGGGCGCCGCCGGGCAGCGCCCCCGCCCCGCGCGGTCACCGGGGCGCGGCGCGCTCCGAGCGCCAGTCCCCGAACAGGTCCGGGCCGAGCAGGCTCAGGCAGGACTCCAGCTCCGCCGTGATGCTCTGCAGATCGCCCTCGGCCCGGCGGAACCAGACGCGGGTGGCGACCCGTCCGATCGCCCCGAAGGTCGCGACGAGCACCCGCGGGCGGGGGTCCGCCTCCGGGTCGATCCCCTCGCGCCGCGCGATGACCTCGACCAGCCGGTCCTCCATGTCCTCGGTGCGCCGCAGGTGCTGCGCCAGCAGACCGGGTGTGCGCTCGATGAGCTGCATCATCGCCATGTGCAGGGCCGGGTCCACGCCGTCCAGGGCGCCGCTGTGGACCTGCTGGAGGACGGAGTGGAACGAGCCGCGCATCGCCTGCAGCGGGTACTCGTGCTCCGGGCGCGCCTCCAGCGCCGCGAGGAAGGCCTCGTCGATGGCGGTGATCGGGCTCAGCGCCACCTCCTCCTTGCTCGCGAAGTACCGGAAGAAGGTGCGCTGGGAGACGTCGACCTCGTCGGCGATCTGGTCGACGGTCGTGTTGTCGTAGCCCTGGAGGATGAACAGCCTCAGGGCTTCCCTGGCGAGTTCGTCACGGGTGTTCTGCTTCTTCCGCTGGCGTCTTCCGGCCTGCGGCGGTGACGCCACCGACTCCGTCTGCGGCACGGCCGCTCCTCCCTGCTGCGTGCTGGTCGTCCCTCACCTCCCAGTTTAGGGGACGACAGCAGCGGCTGACTCATGCGTGTCGTTGACATGTGTCAGTGGCTGACGTGGGCTCGGTTCACACCGCGTGTCCGCTTGAGCACTGATCCGGTCCGGCGAGGCCGTGGCCGCGGGCGTGAGGGCGGTCGCGCTCGACGCCGCCCTGCCGTCAGGCCCCGTCCAGGTTCTCCACCAGCGCCGTCAGGAACTCCTCCGGCCGCTCCAGGTGCACGGTGTGCCCGGCGCCCTCGACGACCACCTCGCGCACCCGCCCGCCGGCGGCGGCGTAGCGGTCGAGGGCGGCCCGGGTCTGGGTGACCATCGGCTGGGCCGGGCAGGTTTCCGCGCCGGGCCAGCCCGGGATCGCGCCGAGTGCCCCGAGATGGGCGAG
This sequence comes from Kitasatospora sp. NPDC015120, assembly GCF_043080305.1. Lineage (NCBI taxonomy): Bacteria > Bacillati > Actinomycetota > Actinomycetes > Kitasatosporales > Streptomycetaceae > Kitasatospora > Kitasatospora sp. NPDC015120. The sequence goes on from NZ_JBIBVJ010000010.1 coordinate 42,207, forward strand.
GTCGAAGACCGAGGTGTCGGAGACGATCACGTCGGCGGACCCGCGGATCCACAGGACCGGCGGCTTGGGGTCGATCACCTCCAGGTCGTCGATCCGGAAGTGGGTCGGCGCCATGGAGTTGAGGACCCCGCGCCCGCCGGGCGCCGAGCCCGGCCAGGTGGCGCTCGGGCGGACGTCGCCGGGGTAGTGGTCCTCGCCGGTGCGGGTGGCCAGCATCGCGGCCACGTAGCGGTCCGGGTCGGCCAGCGGCTCGGCGGCGTAGGCGCTGTCCAGCACCGCCCGCGGCGCGAACGGTGATCCGGCGCCCGTCTCGCCCTCGCTCAGCAGCCGGACGAACTCCGGGGCCGCGCCGCCGGCGCCGGAGCCCGCGCCGTCGGGGGAGTTGAGCCGCCCGTCCGCCCCGTGGGTGCCGCCGAAGCCGTACGGGGAGACCGGGTTGACCAGGGTGAGCGAGCGGACCAGGTCCGGGCGGTCGCGCAGCAGTTGCAGGGCCACCCCGCCGCCCATGCTCCAGCCGACCAGGTGCACCGGGCCGAGGGCCAGCGCGTGGAGGAAGGAGAGCACGTCCTCGCTGTGGTCGCGCAGGCCGCGGGTGGCGTCCACCGGCAGCGGCTCGGTGCGGCCGAAGCCGCGCAGGTCGGGGGCCAGCGGGCGGAAGCGCTCCGGCAGGCCCGCCATGGTCGGGTGCCAGAAGACGCCGGAGGAGACGTTGCCGTGGAGCAGGACCACGGGCTCGCCCGTGCGGCCCTCGATCTCGGCGTGGTTCACGGTCAGCCGGTCGGTGGTGACCGGTCGGTCGGTGATCGTCGGGCGGTCGGTGAGCATGGTGCGGGTCCTGTTCTCAGTTCAGCCAGCCGGCGAGCTGCGCGTTGGCCGCGCCGTCCCAGCCGAGTTGCAGGTGGTTGGCGAGGGTGATCAGCGCGGTGCCGCCGACGGTGGCGATGCCGGTGGTGTCCAGGGCGCTGGCCACGAAGACCACGCCGTCGCTGGGGGCGCGGTTCTCGTTGAAGATGCCGACGACGCTGGGCGTGCCGCCCGCCATGAGGTAGGTCGTCACCGAGGCCGGCACCCCGGCCCGGTGCAGCGGGGCGATCAGCGAGCCGGCGTCGATCGCGGCCTGGATGCCGCCGCCGTCGGTGTAGAAGCCCTGCCCGCCGTAGTAGGTGGTGTACCAGTCCTGCTGGGTCTGGTCGATGCCGGCCACCGAGTCCCAGCGGGCCAGCATCTGCCGCTGCCCCGGGTAGACGTCGTAGCCGCCCGAGGGGGCGAAGGAGAACTCCGGGTGCGCGGTGTAGGTGCCGTAGCAGGTCATCCGCAGGTGCGGCGCGGGGGCGTTGACCTGGCCGCCGCACTGCGGCCAGATGGAGAAGTCGTGCGCCCAGCCGTGGGCGAAGGGGTAGTCGTAGCCGCCGTTCGGGCCGCCGACGGTGACCAGCTTGCGCACGTCGCCCGCGTACGGACGGCCCCAGGAGGGCTTGACCGAGGAGACGTAGGAGCGGGCGGACATCTCGCCCTTGCTCCAGCCCACCACGTCCACCTGGGGGACACCGAGCTTGGCGCGGATCAGCGCGACGGCGTCGCCGACCGCCTGGGCCTGCATCAGGTTGTCGCCCTGCTTGTGCGCGAAGCCGACCGCGAAGACCCGGTAGCCCCGCCCGGACAGGTACTGCATCAGCCCGGTGTTCGGGCAGGAGAGGGAGCCGCAGCCGTAGCCGCCGGACTCGCCCGGGTTGGCCCAGGCCCGGTCGGGGTTGTCGTTGGCGCCGTGCACCAGCAGCACCGGGACCTGGTGCGCGCCGGTGTTCCAGCCCGGCGCGGAGTAGAGCAGGAACCGGCCGGAGTAGGGCTGCTTGACGCCGCCGAAGAAGGTGAGCCGCTGGCCGTCCTGGTTGCCGCGGCCGTCCGGCGGGTACTGCTCCTGCTGGAAGCCGGGCGTGGTGTCGAGGTAGCGCTCGACACGGTCCCAGCCGTTGGCGACGCTGCCGTAGGCCGCCTCCAGCGTCAGATGGGCGGGCACCGCCGCCGAGGCCGGCCCCGCCGGGAGGACCGCGCCGATCAGCGCGAGCACGCTCGCGAGCAGCCCGCCGAAGCCGCTGCGCCCACCACGTCCGCTTCTCCCCATGCCGCGTCCACTCCTCCACGCCGAGGTCCAGTGCGTGACACCCTATGAACGGCCGGCCTCCCTCCCTATGTCGGTGGCAGCCACCTCGGGCGTCACGCTGTGGGCACCGGCCACCTGGCCAGGACGCGGTTGCCGGGGAACGCGTCAACGGGCGGTCCAGCCCCCGTCCAGCGGGAGGGACGTGCCGGTGATGAAGCCGGAGTGGGGGCCGCAGAGGAAGAGGGCGGCCCGGGCGACCTCCTCGGGCTCGATGAGCCGCTTGATCGCGGTGCGGTCGAGCATGATCCGCTCCACCACCTCCTCGGCCGGGATGCCGTGCGCGGCGGCCTGTCCGGCGATCTGGTCCTCCACCAGCGGGGTGCGCACGTAGCCGGGGTTGATGCAGTTGCTGGTCACGCCGTGCGGCGCGCCCTCCAGCGCGGCGACCTTGCTGAACCCCTCCAGGGCGTGCTTGGCGGTCACGTACGCGGACTTGAAGGCGCTCGCCCGCAGCCCGTGCACCGAGGAGATGTTGACGATGCGCCCCCAGCCGCGCCCGTACATGTGCGGCAGGGTGCGCCGGACGATCCGGAACGGCGCCTCGACCATCACGCGCTGGATCAGCGCGAAGCGGTCGACCGGGAAGTCGTGGATCGGCGCCACGTACTGGAGCCCGGCGTTGTTCACCACGACGTCGGCGTCGTCCGGGAGGGTGTCCACCGCCTCCGGGTCCGACAGGTCGACCACGTGGGCCGTGCCGCCGAGTTCCGCCGCGAGGTCCTCGGCGGCGTCGCCCGCCAGGTCGACGACGTACACGTGCGCGCCCGCCCCGGCGAAGGCGGCCGCGCACGCCCGGCCGATGCCCCCGGCCGCACCCGTCACCAGGACCTTCCGCCCGGCCAGGAAGCGGCCGCCCGGGGCGGCGGCCGGGCCGCCGGTGCTCTCGATGGTATCCATGGCGCCACGCTAGGAACCCGGCGATGGCGGGCACACGTCCCGCGGTACCACAGTTGGGCCCCCGAGGGTGGTGGCCGCCACCACAGCGCCCGCGGGCCGAACCGGTCCCGGCACGGCCGCCGGCACCACGGCGGCCAGCAGGCACGCCCCGCCCGCCGGGAAGCGGGCGAGCGACCAGGGCGCGCACGGATCCGCTTGCCCGTGCACTGGCGTCAGGACGGCGCAGCAGCCGTTCGTACGATCCGCGGTGCGGCCGCGGATCCGGCGGTCCCGGCGTCCGTCCCGGTGACGGTCCCGGCGACGAGCCGTCCGCCGCCGGGCCCTCGGCGCGAGTGCGCGGTAGGCGTACGATGACTCACCGTCAGGTGCTGCTGGACGAGTCGGCCGGGGACGGGTTGATGCTGACGTGGATCGAGGCTGTGGCGTCCGGTGCGGGCGGTGGACTGATCGCCGAAGCGGTCGTCACCTACGGCCGGTTGCACAGCTGGCAACAGGCGCGGCACACGGCACGGGCGGCCGCGGCCCCGCTCCCTCCGCTCGGCAGGTTCGTCGATCCCCTCGCGGACACGCTCGCCGCACTCGCGCGGGTGGCACTGGGAGGCGCGGCCGGCTGGCTGCTCCACACCGAAGTCACCGGCGTGTACGCGGCGGTGACCGTCGGAGCCTCCGCGCCGGCCCTCCTGGCCCAGATCGGCCGGGCGACCACTCCGGCCGAGGCCCAGCGCGCCCCCGCCGGAGCGGCGCCGGTGGCCCCCGGAGGGACGGCACCCGTGAGCGGGGAGGCGTCGTGACGGCCGGTTCGGTCCTCCGGCGCTCCTGGCGCTCGTTCACCGGCGGCGCGGTCGCCCGCCGCCCTCCGGCAGGGGCCCGCGCCCGCGAGGGGTACACCCTGTGGCAGCGGTTCCGGGCGTCGTTCACCGGCGTGGACCTGCCCTCCGGCCCTCCGGGCGCTGATCCCGTCCCTCCCCGGGAACCGGCCGGGAACCGGGCGCCGGCGGCGGCCGTGCGGGACCGGTGGCGCCCCCCGTCGCCGGCTCCGGAGTGGTTCCCCCTCCCGCGGCTTCCCCGGACCGGCGGCCTGGCCGCGGCGGGAGGCGACGCCGTGCTGCTGGAGGCGTCCTCCCCGGACGGCACCGCCCGGTTCCTGGTGCGCGGTCACGGGGAACCCGCCCGTGAGTACAGCCTGGAACTGGTCGTGCCCGGCGTCGAGGACACCGTGCCGCTGATGACGGTGGTCAGGTACGCGGCCGGGAACGGCGCCGAGCGGGTGCTGCTCGTTCCCGTCACGCGGGCGCGTTTCGGCCCCGCCGCCGCCTACGTGCGGCTCCCGGACTTCAGGGGGGAGGACTGGGCGGCCTCCGCGCCGGCCCCGGTGGGTCCGGGCAGCAGCTGGGACGCCGCGGCGGTCGCGGCGTCGGTCGGCGCCGCGCTCAACGGTGCGACCCGCGAGGCCTGGCGCGAGGTGCGGGCACTGCTCTCGGACGCCGGTCTTCGTCGCGTCATCGACGAGCACCTGCGGTGACCGGGGCGGCGGAGCCGGGGCAGCGCGCGGAGGGGCGGCCGGGGGCCGCACCGGAGGCCGTTCCGGAACGCCGAGGCGGCCGGCGCCGGCCGGGGACCGGGCACCCCGCGGCCCGGGCCGCGGTCGGGCACGTCCTGGAGCGGGCGTCCGGGCCGCAGAGCGCGGTCCGCGAACTGCTCGGTGAGCCGGCGCTGTGGTGGAACTGCTGCAGCGAGGCGCTGCGCGACGACCCGGCGTGGCTCGCCGGCCGTGACTGCGAGGACCTGCGCGGCTGGCTCGGGGCGACCGCCCCGGACCGGGACCACCAACACGCGACGACCGCGCGGGTCGAGCACCCCCTGCTCCTGGCCAGGGCGTTGACCGCGCCGGCGGAGGACGGCGGCGAGCAGGACGACGCGCTGCTGCGGTTGCTCGGGGCCTGGGAGGGCAGCGGGCTGCTCTGCCCCGGCACGGCGACCGGACCGGCACGGCCCGCCGGCAAGGACCTCGCCGTCCTCTCCCCACGACTGGCCGGCGCAACCGACGCCCTGCTGCACCGTCTCCAGCGGCTGCGCCCTGCTGCGGCCGTGGGCGGGCCGTCGTCGGCCGCCGCCGCACTGCTCGTGATCGCCGCCCTCATGATGGCCGGCCTCGCACCGCGCAGGCGTCCGGTCGTCCGGGTGCCGGTGGTGTTCGGTCGCTCGTCCCGGCCGGGCGCGGGAGCGCCGGCCGCCGAGGGCGCCACCGGACCCGCGGGCCTGTACCCCGACCCGCGCACGATGGACGGCGTCCGCAGCGGCAACGGTCAGTTCGCCGCCGCGCTGGACGACGCCTGGCGCCTCACGGGCCCGCGGCGCGAGGGCCGCTGCGTGGTCTGGCGGATCGTCCTGTCCGACGAGCCCGCCGCCCCGGACCGGATCGAGGGCCCCTCGCTCGGTGCCGCCTTCGCGCTCGGGCTCCGGGCCCTGCTGCGCCGCCGGTCCGGTGCGGCCCGGCTCCGCGACGTCTTCTACGGGCTGCGCCCGCGCACCGCGGTGACCGGCGCCCTCGACGCGGACGGCCGGCTGCTCGGGGTCGCCGGACTGGACGCGAAGCTGCTCGCCGTCCGCCGCAAGGGCTTCCGGCTGGTGGCGCCGGAGGCGAACCGACTGGAGATCTCCGCGGCCGCCCCCCGGCCCGGCGAGGTGCGGTTCGCGGCCACGCTGCACGAAGCCGACCGCTACGCCCGGCAGTTCCGCACCGGCCGGGCCGCCGTCCTGGCGCTCGTCCTCGCCACGGTGACGGCCGGAGCGTTCGCGCTCCACCAGCGTGACCTGGCGGCGGTCCGCCAACAGAGTGCGCTGGCCAGCCAGGTCGCGGGGCGGGCCGACCAGGTGCGCGCCGCCGACCCCTCGCTCGCCGCCCGGTTGGACGTCGCCGCGTACCGCCTGGTCCCCACCGGCGAGCGCCGAACCCGCTTGGTCGAGGACGCGAACCGGCCGCTGTCCACCGTCCTGAGCGACTTCTCCGGCAGCGTCCACACGGTGGCGTTCGGTCCTGACGGGCGCACCCTCGCCACCGTCGCCACCGACGAGCCGACCACGCGCACCCTGCGCCTGTGGGACCTGGCGGACCGCACGCACCCCGTCCCGCTCGGTGAACCGGTACGGGTCCTCTCCAGTTCCGGCACGGTGGTGTTCAGCCCGGACGGCCGCACCCTCGCGACCGCCGGCGTCAGCACCGACGACTCGGTGCAACTGTGGGACGTGACGGACCGGACCCGCCCCCGCCGGCTCGGACCGCCGCTGCCCGACACCCCCATGGGCCCGCTGCGGTTCAGCCCCGACGGGCGGATCCTCGCCACCGGCAGCAAGCACGTCGAGGACGAGCAGCTGTGGGACGTGACGGACCCTGCGAACCCGGCGCCGCTGGGCCCGCCCCTCCCGCACACGACGGCCGTCAACACCGTGGCGTTCAGCCCGGACGGCCGCACCCTCGCCACCTCGTCCGTGGAGGACGGGGTGCGGCTGTGGAACCTCGCGGACCCGGCCCGCGCGGCGCCGCTCGGCAGGATCTGGAACAGCGTCGGCTCACTGACGTTCGGCCCGGACGGCCGCACGCTCGCCGTCACCGACCACGGAAGCGTGCAACTGCTGGACGTGGCCGACCCGGCCCGCGTCGTCGCGGTCGGCGGCGCCCTGACCGGTTCCGCCGACGCCCGGGGTCCCGCGGTGTTCAGCCCGGACGGCCGTCTGCTCGCCACCGCCCTCGCGGACCGCACCGTCCGGCTGTGGAACACCGCGAACCCCGGCCGCTCGACGTCCCCCGCCCCGCCGATGGCCGGCCACACCGACACCGTCTCCTCGGTGGCGTTCGGCCCGGACGGGCGTACCGTCGCCACCTCCTCCGCCGACCACACCGTGCGGCTGTGGCACCTGCCGACCGCCGTGCTGACCGACCACACCGACCTCGTCACGCAGATGCGGCTCGGAGCCGGCGGCCGGCTCCTCGCCACCGCCTCCGTCGACCGGACGGTGCGGCTGTGGAACACCGCCGATCCGGCGCGGCCGCTGCCGCTCGGCCGGGTGGAGGGCTTCACGGACCCGGTCGGCGCGGTCGCGCTCAGCCCGGACGGCCGCACGCTGGTCACCGCTGTCTTCTCGGAGCACCGCGTGGTCCTGTGGGACGTGACCGATCCCGCTCGCCCCGCCTCGATCGGGCAGATCGCGCGCTTCCCCACCGGCGTCACCGCGGTGGAGTTCAGCCCCGACGGGCGGACCCTCGCCACCGTGACCTCCAGCGGCATCGTCGGCGAGGAGAAGAGCGTGCGGCTGTGGGACGTCTCGGACCCGGTCCGCCCCCGCCAACGGGCCCTGCTGCCCAGCGGCGCGGTCAGCGTGGGCGGCACCGTGGCCTTCAGTCCCGACGGGCGGACCCTCGCCGCCTCCGGCAGCTACGCCGGCGAGACGACGCAGCTGTGGGACGTGACCGATCCGGACCGTCCGGTCCGGTCCGGCCCCGCCCTCGCCAAGGGCTTCCGTTCGATGTCGTTCAGCCCGGACGGCCGGACCCTCGTCACGGTCACCGACACGGGTCACGCCGACACTCCCGGTGACGGCGCGATCGAGCTCTGGGACGTCTCCGACCGCACCCGCCCCACCCCCCTCGGCCAACCGCTCGGCGGCTACACCGGCCGCCGCGTCCGGGCGGTGGCCTTCAGCCCCGACGGGCGGACCCTCGCCACCGCCGGAGCCGAGGTGCGCCTGTGGGACGTCACGGACCCGGCCCGTCCTGCCGCGATCGGTCAACCCCTGGCGATCAGCACCGCGGAACTCACCTCCCTGGCGTTCACCCCGGACGGCCGGACGGTTGTCACCGGCGGTGACGACCACCTCGTCCGGCTCTGGCCGTGGGAAGCCGAGCAGTCGGTCGAGCGCATCTGCGCGAACACCGGCACCCCGACGCCCGCGCAGTGGCAGCGGTACCTCTCCGTGCTGCCCTACCGGCCGGGCTGCGGCTGACGGCGGAATCGCGCCCGGTGCCCCGGGCGCGGGCGTTCCCGGTCGCTACGCCCCGGCGGGTCCGGGAGCCGTGGGCGTCCGGGTGGCCGGAGCCCGGCGGGGCGGGGGAGTGGTGGAGCCCGGCCGGGTGTGCCGGGTGTCTTCGCCGCCCAGCGCCGTCATCACCTCGCGCAGTTGGCCGAGGGGGTCCGGGCCGCAGATCCGGACCACCACCGTCTGCGCGCCCGCCTCCCCGAGTGCCTGGAGCGCTGTCGCCGCCTCGGCCGCCGTGCCCCCGGCCGCGAAGGTCGCGGCCTCGTCGCGTCCCAGCCACCGGGCGTGCCCGGCGACGGCCTCCCGCAGGGCGGGGGCCGCCGCGTCCCCCACGCCGAGGAAGGTGAACACGGTGACCGTGTGGTCCGCGCCCGCGCCGCCGCGCTCGGCGGCGGCGCGGACGGCGCGAAGGTCCTCCGCGCCGTGGCCCTCGGCCACGAGCGTGCCCTGCGCGGCCCGGCCGGCCAGCTCCAGGGACTTGGGCGAGACGACGCCCGCGATCACCGGGGGGACCGCGTCCGGTGCGGGCGGGTGGACCAACTGCACGCCGTCGAGCCGTAGTTCACGCCCGTCCACGGTGACGCGTTCGCCGCGCAGCAGACCCCGCACCGCGGTGAGGGCCTCCTCCAGCAGCGCCAGCGGTGAGCGCGGGGCCACACCGGCCTGACGCATCCACTCCCGCACACCGTGGCCGACCCCGGCCACCAGCCGGCCGGGGAAGACCCGGGCCAGGGTGGCCACCTCCATCGCCAGCAGCGCGGGACTGCGCAGCGGCGCCGGCGCGATCCCGATGCCGACCCGCAGCCGTTCGCTCGCCCCGAGCGCCACCGCCGCCGCCGAGACCCCGCCGTTCCAGCCCAGGTCCTCGACGACCCACAGGTCGTCCACCCCCAGCGCCTCGGCCTCCCGCGCGAAGGCGGGCAGCCCGGCGGGGTCCCAGGAGCGGTCGAACATCACACCCACGCGAAAGGCCGTCATGACCGGCCAACCTACCTCCCTCGCGCACCACCGGTCACAGGGGTCGGTCCTCCTCGTCGTACCGGTCGTCGCCGGCCGAGAGCTTCTCCACCGGGAACCCCTCGAACGCGCCCTGCGAGGCGAGCGCGCGGAGCCGTTCCGGGGCCGCCGGCGCGGACGGCGAGGGGTGGGCGGCGAGGTGGGCCGTGGCCGGTCCGAGTCCACGGCCGAGGAGGAGTCCGGTCTCGATCGAGCACGCGGCGTCGAAGCCGGCCTGCTTCGCGTTCCGGACGAGGAGGGCGTCGTCGAGGTCGCCGCTGCGGAAGAGCCGGACGCAGCAGAGCTTCATCAGCTCGGTGTCGCCGTCGCCCCGAGCGTGCCGCTCGCGTTCGGTGTGCCCGACGGGCAGGCGGCGGATCTCGTCGAGGTGCGCGCCGGCGGGGTGCGGGCCGAAGCGGCGCAGGCTCTCCTCGTCGTCCATCGGTGGTCCCCCTCGGCCGTCCGGCACGGGCAGTGACGCCCGTCCTCCTCGTGAGCACCCCGCCCCCCGACGCCCGGGCCCCTGGACGTCCCGTGACGTCCCGTGACGTCCTGCCGGCGTCCGGTGCTGAGGCACTGCGACGGCGGGCCCTGCGCGGCAGGGTCCGCCGCCGGAGCGGAGCAGGTGCGCCGCGTCGGTGGCGGCGGGCTCCGGGAGGTCCGCGGCGCCCCCGTCAGGGACCGCTGCCCGGGCGGTGGACGGTGAGCTCGCCGTAGGCGGCCAGGGCGCCGGCCGGGTCACCGGGCGGCTGCCGCAGGGTGGCGTCCAGGAAGGCCAGCGTGGCGCCGGCGACGATGCGCGGACCCTCGGTACGGCCCAGGGAGCCGACCAGCGAGGGCACCGGCGGCAGGTACAGCGGGCCGTCCATGAAGGTGAGGTGCGCGGCGCCGGGGACGGTGAGCCGGTAGTTCGTCGCCGTGCCGAGATCGAGGACCTCGGTCAGGCGGGGGAGGTAGCGCTCGTCGGTGCCCGGTCCGAGGGCCTGGGTGAGCGCGAGCGCCGGCTGGTGGATGGGGAGCCGCTCGGGATCGCGGGGGTAGCCGTCGAGGTCGATGACGGCGGCGAACCGGGCGTCCTGGCGGGCCGCCCGCAGCGCGGCGGCGCCCCCGAGGGAGTGGCCGGTCACCGCGGCCCGGCCGGTGTCCAGACGGCCGGTCAGCGCGCCGTCGCCCTCGCCCCGGTCCAGCCGCTCCAGCCGGGTGAGGACGAAGCCGAGGTCCGCGGCCCGGATGCGGGCGGTTTCGGCGGCCCGCCGGTCGTCCTCGTCGTCGTCGCCGGTGGAGGCGACCTCGGTGGTGATCGTCCGGCCGTCGGCGAGGACGACGGCGGCGGAGTCGTACGGGTGGTCGAGGGCGGCCACCACGTAGCCGTGGCTGGCCAGTTCCTCCGCCCAGGCGGTGTTCTGGGTGCGCACGCCCCCCAGGCCGGGGGAGAACAGCACGACCGGGAAGCGCCCGCCGTCGCGGGCCACCGGGGCGTCGGGAACGGCGTGGGTGCGGGCCCGCGGGACGCCGTCGATCAGGAAGCCGGGGAGGCCGGAGTAGCTCGCGAGGGCGTCGGCGACGGTGCGCGCCTCCCGCTCCGTGCGGCCGAGGTACTGGGCGCGCGGTGCGCCGGGCGCACTCCGCTGCGCCGGGTACCAGAGCTGGACCACGACGGTGCGCCGGTCCCCGGGGTCGGGGGTGGCGGTCTCGGGGCGGTCCTGGTCGGTCCACTGCACCACCCGGGTGCCGACCGCGAAGCGGCCGGTCGGCCCGGGAAACACCGGGACCGGGAAGGCCCAGGCGGCGGCCGGGCCGGTGGCGGTCAGGACGACGCAGGCCAGCGATCCCGGCAGCGCCACCCACCAGCGGGCCCGCCGGGCCGGGCGCCGGCCGGCCCGGCGCCGGACCAGCGGGGAGAGCGCGAACGGCAGGGCCAGGGCGCCGCCCGCCAGGACCGGCAGCAGCTGCCAGCGCAGTCCCGTGGCGCCCAGCACCAGCGCGGACAGGACGAGGAGCGAGCCGGCCGCGATCGTGACGGGCGGTCGGGCGGCGGGCGGCAGCCAGCGCGCCGCCACCAGGGCGAGGGCGCCCAGCAGGGCGAGGATTTCCAGGGGGGACAGCTGAAGTCCCGTGATGAGGTCGGTCACCCGGTCATCGTCGGCGCGGGGGCCGGGCCACCACATCGCTCCGGGGGCGCCGCCTCCTGCCACCGCGGACGCGGTCCGCGCCGCCCGCCGTGCCACCGGAGTCGCAGGCGAACGCGCCGGGGCGGCGGCCGCTCTGCGACTCCGGTCGGTACCGGGACTCCTCCTGCGGTCGTACCCGGCGGCCCCGGCGTCCGACGGTGGACGCATGCGCCGCGCCGCACCGTGGCCTACCGTGACAGGGCCGCGGTGCGCGCCGGGCGCCACGGGGTCCCTGCCGCCCGGTCCGGGGCCCGGCTCCGGCCGTGCGCGGCGGCGGCCCCGACCGGGGCCGCGACGAGGCCCGACCGACAGGAACGTGTGATGACCGAGGTGGCCGTGGAGGCCCCCACCGCCGGGCCGGCCCGCCGGCGGGAGCGGGTGGCGCGGCCGCTGGGCGCGGCCCGGCGCTGGGGCTCCCGGCTGCCGCCGGTGGTATGGGACGCGCTGGTGCCGGCCCTGCTCCTGGCCAACGTCGTGACCACGCACGAGCCGCCCGGGCTGCCGGTGGCCGCCGCCCTGACGGCCGCCCTCACCCTGCCCCTGCTGTGGCGGCGCCGGGCGCCGCGCACGGTGTTCGCCGTGGTGGCCGCGGTGGCCCTCGTCCAGTGGCTGCTGGACGTCCAACTCCCCGCGGACATCGCCCTGCTGGTGGCGCTGTACACGGTGGCCGCGCACTCGGGGCGGCGCGGCACCCTGCTCGCCGGGGCCGTCGTGGAGGCGGGGGTCCTGCTGGCCTGCCTGCGCTGGGCGCCGGCGGACGCGTTCCTGACCCCCTTCGTGGCGGTGACCGCGACGGCCGTCGCCGCCGCCGTCCTCGGGGTGAACGTGCGGACCACGCGCGCCTACCTCGCGGCCGTGGAGGAACGGGCCGCGCGCCTGGAACGGGAACAGGAGCAGCAGGCGCGGCTGGCCGTCGCCGAGGAGCGCGCGCGGATCACCCGGGAGATGCACGACATCGTCACCCACAACCTGTCCGTGATGGTCGCGCTCACCGACGCCGCCGTCTACGCGCAGCACCGCGCGCCGCAGAAGGCGACCGCCGCGATGCTCCAGATCTCCGAGACGGGCCGGCAGGCCCTGACCGACATGCGGCGCTCCCTGGGCGTCCTGCGCACCGACGAGCCGGACGCGCAGCGCCACCCGCTGCCCGGCATCGGCCACCTGCGCTCCCTCGCCGACCAGATGGGCGCCGCCGGGCTGCCGACCCGGCTGGAGGTGGACGGCGAGCACGGCGGCGTTCCCGCCACCGCCCAGCTGACCGTCTACCGCCTGGTGCAGGAGGCCCTGACCAACGCGCTCAAGCACACGCCCCCCGGCACCCGCGCGACGGTCCGGGTGCGCTGCTCGGCCGAGGCCGTCACCGTGGACGTCACCGACAGCGGACCCCGCACGGTGCTCCCCGCCGCGCCGTCCGGCCACGGCATCCCCGGGATGCGCGAGCGCGCGGCCGCCTACGGGGGGACGCTGCGGGCCGGACCGCTGCCGGGCGGCGGCTGGGAGGTCCGCACCCGCCTCGACCTGCGCAGCGGCGCGGAGGCGTCGGCATGACGATCCGTGTCCTGATCGCCGACGACGAGGCGCTGCTGCGGATGGCCTTCGGCACGGTCCTGGAGGCCCAGCCCGACATGGCGCCGGTCGGCGAGGCGGCGGACGGCGCCGAGGCCGTGCGCCTGGCCCGCGACCTGCGGCCCGACGTGGTCCTGATGGACGTCCGGATGCCCGGGACCGACGGGATCGAGGCGACCCGGCAGGTCGTGCGGAGCTCCCCGCAGAGCCGGGTGCTGATCCTCACCACCTTCGACCTCGACGAGTACGCCTTCGCCGGGCTGAACGCCGGGGCCTCGGGCTTCCTGCTGAAGAACACCAGGCCCGAGGAACTGCTCGCCGCGATCCGCAGCGTGGCGGCGGGCGACGCGGTGGTCTCGCCGCGGGTGACCCGGCTGCTGCTGGAGAACTTCCGCCCGCACCTCCCCGGCGGCGGCTCGGGCCGTGACGCGCGGCTGGACCGGCTCACCCCGCGCGAGCGCGAGGTGCTCGTCCAGGTGGGCCGCGGCCTGTCCAACACGGAGATCGCGGCCGCCCTGCACCTCGCGGAGGCGACCGTGAAGTCCCACCTGGGGCGGATCCTGCACAAGCTCGGGCTCCGCGACCGGATCCAGGCCGTGGTCTTCGCCTACGAGAACCGCCTCGTCCGTCCGGCGTGACGCGCCCCGGCGCGCCGTCGCCGCCGCCCTCCGCGCCGCGGCCACCGGCCGGGCGCCCCGGTCCGGACGCCCCGGGAGGACACGCCCGGCGGCGGTGAGCGGATCGTCACATTGGGAGGATCCGCATGGTGCAGTTCGCGCCGTTGTGTCCGGTCCGGATCCCGGCCCGGGCGGCGGGGCCGTCCGGGCCGGGTCGTTCACGAAGCAGCGCCGGGCGGACTGGCCGCGGCGGCCGGGGCGGGGGCCGCGGCCGGGCGGGGGGACGGCGCCGGGGGCCGGGATGTTCCGCCCGCCCGCCGGGCCGGGGCCCCGCCGAGTCTTAGCGCAAAGTTGATCATTGATCACCGGCGGTGAGGCTACTATCGATTCGATCAGGCCTGGCCGGCTTCGTCGGCACGCCGACGCCGAGCCGGATCGCGTCGATCAAACCGGGGGTGGGGATGCAGGGTTTCGGGGATGGGAGACGTCATGGGCGTGCACAGCGCCATGGGCCGGAGGACCGGGACACGGGGGACCGACCGGGCGGCTGAACTGGCGGGACTGCTCGAACGGGCGGAACAGGCACGCGGGGGCGTCGCCCGGGCCGTCCTGGTGCGCGGACCGGCGGGGATCGGGCGCACCGGCCTGCTGGACGAGGTGACCCGGTGGGTGTCGGAGCGCGGTGTGACGGTGTGCCGCGCGGCGGGCCGGGCGCCGGGGGGATATCCGGGCGAGGGCGTGAACGGCTATCAATCCGTTCGTGAACTCTTCGGCATGGAACAGGACTTGGGCCGGGCGACGGCCGCCTTCGCGGTTCAGCGCGAGGTGTACGGGCACGCCGTGGACCTGCTGGCGGCCGGGCCGCTGGCGCTCGTGCTGGACGACGCGCAGTGGTGCGACCAGGAGTCGCTGCGGTGCGTCCACTTCCTGCTGCGCCGCGCGGCCGCGCGTCCGCTGCTGGTGCTGCTCTCCCAACGCACCGGCTGCGAGGGCCCGGGCACGGCGATGCTCACCGGGATCCTCGCCGAGGGCTGCTGCAGCGTGCTGGAGCTGGGGCCGCTGAGCGAGGCCGAGACCGGCCGGGCGGTGGCGCGCGCCCTGGGCGGCCCGCCGGACGAACGGTTCGTGCGCCGCTGCCGCACGCTCTCCGGCGGGAATCCGCTGCTGCTGGAACGATTGCTCACCACCCTGGCGGCGGCCGGCGTGCGGCCCGACCCGAGCGGGCTGCACCGCCTGCGGGTGCTGGGCGAGGCGGTCGGCGTGGAGGCCGCCCGCGCCACGCTGGCCGGCGGACCGGGCCAGGTGCGCGAGGTGGCCCGGGCGCTGGCCGTCCTCGGCCGCGCCGACCCCGACCTGCTCGGGGCGCTGTGCGGGTTCGGCGGCACCCGGCTGACCCTCGCGATGGAGGAGTTACGTCGCGTCGAGGTGATCGGCTCCGGCACCGGGGCGCCGATGGCCGAGGCGGTGCGGGCCGCGGTGCTGGCCGATCTGCCGGCCCCGGAGCTGGAACGGCTGCGGCTGCGCGCGGCCCGGGTGCTCAATGACGCCGGACGCCCGGCGGCCGAGGTCGCGACCCAGCTGGCCCTGCTGCCCGAGCTGCCGGAGCCGTGGATGCTCACCGTGCTGCGCGAGGCCGCCGCCCAGGCGCCCGGCGGGCCGACGGCGCGGGCGGCGGTGCGCTACCTGCGCCGGGCCCTGGGCGCCGGGCTCGGCCGCACCGAGCGCAGGAACGTACGGATCGAACTGGCCAGGGCCTCGGCACGGGTGGCGCCGGCCGCCGCCCTGGAACAGCTGCGGCAGGCCCTGGGGGAGAGCGACGGCGCGCGGGAGCGGGCGTCGATCGCGATGGAGTACGGCCAGGCCGCCCTCGGTTCGCGCGACGTCCCCGAGGCGGTCCGGGTGCTCGGCTCGGCCCTCGTCGACCTGCGGCAGCAGCTGGGCGCCGACCCGCTCCCGGCCGACCGGGAGCTGCGCACCTCGCTGGAGTCCGCCCTGCTGGTGGCCGCCGTGAACGGCAAGTCCACCATGGCCCCGATCGCGGCGCTGGTCAGGCGCTGGCCGGTGCCCCGGGGCGACAGCCCCGCCGAGCGCCAACTGCTCTCCGGCATGAGCGTGTTCGCCGCCCTGGACGGCCGCCCGGCCCGGCAGGCCGTGGCGCTGGCCCGGCGGGCGCTGCGGGTGGAGGAGACCACGCCCGCCGGGTGGGAGGTGCTCGCCTCCTCGCTCGTCCTCGGCCTGGCGGACGAGGTCGACGAGGCCCTCGCGGGGCTGACCCGGTCGCTGTCCAACGGCCTGGCGCAGTACGAGCCCTGGATGCGGCTGTCCGTCCTGGCCGGCCGCGCCCACACCCTGCACGGGGTCGGTGACCTGGCCGGGGCGCAGGCCGTCGCCCGCACGGCGGTCGCCCTCGCGACGCGCGGCGACCGGGCCACGGCCTGGCCGCTGCCCGCCGTCGAGCTGGGCAGTGTGCTGCTCTCGCGCGGCGAGGTGGCGGAGGCCGCCGTCGTGCTCGACCGGATCCGCCCGGCGGGCCTGGAGCAGCAGATCTGGGAGTGGCACCAGTACCTGTACGTCCGGGGCAGGCTCCGGCGCGCGATGGGCGACCTCGACGGCGCGGTGGAGCTGTGGCGGCGGTGCGGCCGGAGCCTGGCGGAGGCCGGGGTGGCCAATCCGGTGCTGGCCCCCTGGTGGTCGGCCGCCGTCACCACGCTGGCCGGCCAGGGCCGGGCCGCGGAGGCGGCCGGCATCGTGGCGCAGGTCCAGGAGACGGTGGCCGGCTGGGGCACCGCCCGCGCCCGCGGGCTCGGCCTGGTGGCCGAGGGCGTGATCGCCACCGGAGCGGCCCGCACCGACCTGCTCGCCGAGGCGGTGGAGGTGCTGGAGCACTCCCCGGCCCGCCTCGCCCGGGCCGAGGCCCGCTACCGGCTCGGCCGGGAGCTGCTGCTGCGCGACGACCTGCCCGGCGCGCGCCGGCACCTGCGGCAGGTGATCGAGACCGCCACCCGGTGCGGCTACCACCTGCTCAGCACCGCCGCGCGCCGACTGCTCGCCGACGCGGGCGGCCGGATGCCGCAGATCGCCGTCTCGCCGCTCGACTCGCTCACCCGCAGCGAGCGCCGGATCGCCACCCTCGCCGGGAGCGGGGTCAGCAACCGGGAGATCGCCGAGCAGCTGTTCGTCACCCCCCGCACGGTGGAGATGCACCTGACCAACATCTACCGCAAGCTCGACGTGCGGGGGCGCACCGACCTGGTTCCGGTGCTCGGACCGGCCGGAGGGGGTTCGAGATGCCGGCCGGGGAACGGGGCGGAGCACATCCACGTACCGATTCGCTAGGGGCGGGCAGTGGCCGAGGGGAACAACGGGGAGACGGTGCGCCCGGGGCGGGCCGGAAGCGTCCCGCCGGGCGGGCGGCTGGTCGAGCGGGACCACGAGGAACGGCTGCTGGACGAACTGCTGCGCGGGCTGCGGGCGGGGCGTTCGGCACTGGTCGAGGTGCGGGGCGGGCCCGGCGCCGGGCGCAGCGCGCTGCTGCGCCGGGCCGGGGAACTGGCCGCGGCGGCCGGGGTGCGGGTCGCCGGCGCACAGGCGTGCTGGGAGGAGACGGGGGTCCGCCACGCGGTGGCCGCCCAGCTGTACGCGGCCCTCGCACCGCGGGCCTCGCCGCTGGTGGGGGAACTGCTGCGCCCCGGTGCCGAGGAGGACGGCGCACTGACCGGGCGGTTGTGCCGCGCCTTCCTCGCGGCGGCCCGCAGCCAGCCGCTGCTGGTCGTGGTCGACGACGTCCAGTGGGCCGACCGGGAGTCGCTGCGCTTCCTCCGGACGCTGGCGCGCCGGCTGGCCGGAGCCCCGCTGCTGCTGGTGACGGCCCGCAGTGACGCCCTGCCGCCGGGGCCCGGCGAGCGGATCGAGCTGTGTCCCCTGGCGGATCCGCGGGTCGTGGCCCGCCATGCCGTCGACCTCGCCCCGCTCTCGGCGGCCGGGGCGGGCCGGGTGCTGGCGGAGGCGCTGGGGGAGCCGGTCGAGCCGGAGCTCGCCGCGGCCGCCGCGCTGGCCGCGGACGGCAACCCGGCCGTGCTGCGGGCGATGGCCGAGCGCTTCGCCCGGCCCGGCCGTCCGGCGGCGCAGGGCCGCGAGGCGCGGGACGGCGAGGCGCGGGGGCGGGACGCCCGGGACCGCGAGGCGCGGCTGCTCCGGTGCGCGGGCGAGGCGGTCCGCGACCGTGCGGTGCGCACCCTGGCCGTGCTGCCGGAGGACTTGGTGGAGGTGCTGCGGGCGATCGCGGTGTGTGGGCCGCACGGCTCCCCCGCGATGATCGCCGCCCTGGCGTCGCCGCGGGCGGTGGACACCGCCCAGGCCCTGGAACTCCTCGCCGGGAGCGGCCTGTTGGCGCCGGGGGAGCGGCCGCGGTTCCGCGCCGAACGGGCCGCCGAGGCTGCCCTGGCCGGCCTCGGAGCCGAGCGGCGCGAGCACCTGTTCGCCCGCGCGGCCGAGCTGGCCAACCGGGCCGCGCTCCCGGACGACGCGCTGGCCGGGATGCTGCTCGGCGCCCGGGTGATCGGTGCGCCCTGGGCGGTCGCGGTGCTGCGGCGGGAGGCGGCGCGCCTGCGGGTGGCCGGCGACCCGGCGGCCTCGGTGCGGCTGCTGCGGCGTGCGCTGCGCGAACCCGTCGGCCCGCGGCTGCGGGTGGAGCTCCTCACCGAGCTCGGTGTCCTGGCGCTCCCCGGTTCGCCGGAGAGCAGCGACCGCTTCCTGCGCCAGGCGCTGCTCGCCCCGGCCGACGCGAGCGCCGGGCCCGCCCGGGTGCGCGCCGCCGACCTGCTGGTGGCGCGCGGCGACTACGCCTCGGCGGTGCCGCTGATCGCCGGCGCCGGCGCCCGCCCGGGCGTCGGCGACCGGGAGCGCGCCGCGCTGCGGGCACTGTACTGGCTGGCCAGGCACGGCCAGGACGGATCGGCGCAGGAGCCGCACCGGCCGGAGCCGGCCGCCCTGCCCGAGCGGCCCGACGACCCCGCCGAGGCGGGCGCCGCCGCCTGGCTGGCGGCCCTGCACGGGCGGGACCTCACCCGGGCCCGGGAGCTGGCCCGCGCCGCCCTGTCGCCCGCGGCCCCGGACGGGACGTCGCTGACCGCCCGGGTGGCGGCCTGCCACGCGCTGCTCCTCACCGAGGACGTGGCCGAGGCGCAGCTGGGCCTGGACGCCGTCCTGGCGCGCGCGCACCGCGCCAACGCCCCCGCCGTCATCGCCCTGGCGCTGCTGATCAAGGCGCTGGCGACCCTCGGCGAGGACCGCGCCGAGGAGGCCGAACGCCTGCTGGAACGGGCCGAGGAGGCGCTGCCGGAGCGGTGCTGGCACCCGCAGGTGGCCCCGGGCGTGCGGGCCGTGCGGACGCTCGCGCGGCTGGCCCGGGGGGACCTCGACGGGGCCGAGCGGGCCGGCGCTCCGGTGCGGCCGGAGGAGGCCGGGGGCAGTATGGCCCGGGCCTTCCTGGCCTACGCCCGGGGCCGGGTGCGGCTGGCCCGCGGCGACGGCGCGGGGGCGCTGGGCGAGCTGCGCGAGTGCGGGCGGCTGCTGCTCGCCCGGCAGATGGCCAACCCCGCCCTGCTGCCCTGGCGTTCGGCGTCCGCGCGGGCGCTCGCCCTGACCGGGGACGACGCCGGGGCCGCCGAACTGGTCGCCGAGGAACGCCGGCTCGCGCTGGCCTGGGGTGCGCCGCGCACGCTCGCGCGGGCCCTGCGGGCCGCGGGCGACGCCGGACCGGAGCAGGGCGGGGAACCGGGCCGGGAACCGGCCTTCGGTACGGCTGCGGTGCGGCTCCTCGCCGACGGACCCGCGAGCTGGCAGTTCCGGCAGGCGCTGGTGGCGATGGGGACGGCGGCGGTCTCCGGCCTGGGCGCCATCGACAGCCTGCTGCGGAGCGGCCTCGCGCCGGCCGGTCCGGTGCTCCGGGCCGGCCCGCCCGCACCGGTGCCCGTGCCTGATCCCGAACCGGTGCCCGTGCCTGATCCCGCCCCGGATCCCGCCCCGGCGCCCGCCCCGGTCACCGTCGCGCCCCCGGTGCCCGGCGGCCCGCGACCGGTGGCGGGAGCGGCGGCGCCCGGCCCGGCCAGGCCGGACCTGACCGCCGCCGAGCGGAGGGTCGCCGCGCTGGCCGCCGAAGGGCTGGCCAACCGGGTCATCGCGGCCGAACTCTCGGTGACGCTGCGCACCGTCGAACTGCATCTGACCAAGGCGTACCGCAAGCTGGGCATCTCCGGTCGTCCGGAGCTGGCCCGGGCGCTGGGGCGCGACGAAAGGAACGAGAATGGCGCGCCTGTTCGGCCGGCGGCGTGAACTCGCCGCGCTCACCGCGGCGATGGAGGCGGCCGCCCGCAGCCGGGGCTCGCTGCTCGTCGTCACCGGCGGGATCGGGACCGGCCGGACCGCGCTGCTGCGGGCGCTGCCCCCGCTCGCGCGCCAGCGCGGCCTGCGGGTGCTCGGCGCCAGCGGCGCCCTGCTGGAACGGGACCTCGCCCTCGGGGTGGTGGACCAGCTCCTGGAGCCGCTGCTGCCCGGGGCGGCCTTCGAACCGCCCCACGATGCCCGGTTCCTCACCGAACTCCTCTTCTCCGTGGCCGAGTTCAGCTCCCGCGAGCCGCTGCTGCTGCTGGTGGACGACCTCCAGTGGGCCGACCCCGCCTCGCTGCGCTGGCTCGACCGGCTGACCCAGCGGCTGGCGACCCTGCGCATCGTCCTGGTCGTCGCGGTGCGCGAGGGCGATCCGGACGCGGAACAGCCGCGGATCCACGGGATGTCCGACCGTGCCGCGCACGTGCTGCGGCTGGAGCCGCTCTCCCCGGCGGACACCGCGGCGCTGGTGGCCGCCCGGCTCGACCGGCCCGCGGACCCGGCGCTGGCCGCCGCCTGCCACGAGGCGTGCGCCGGCAACCCGCTGCTCCTGACCGCCGTCCTGGCCGAACTCGCTGAGGCCGGCGGGAAGTTCGCCGACCCGGCCGGGGCGGTCGCGGGTCTGCGGCTGCCCGCCGTGCGCGAGCGGCTGCTCGTCGCCCTGGAAGCCCAGCCCGCCCCCGTCAGGGCCCTGGCCAAGGCGCTCGCCCTGCTCGGCGACCACGCCGACCCGGAGCTGGCGGGCCGGCTGGCGGGGCTCGACGAGACCGGCCGCTCCGAGGCGGTCGGGGCGCTGTGCCGGCTCGGCCTGTTCTCCTGCGGGCCGTCGCCGGCCTTCGTCCACCGCTACGTGCGCGAGGCGGTCGAGGAGTCGCTGTCGCCGGCCGAGCAGGAGGACGGCCGCCGTCGCGCCGCCGTCCTGCTCCACGACGCCGGGTACCCGGCCGAGCAGGCGGCGGCGCAGCTGCTGGCCACCTCCTGGTGCCAGGACGGCTGGGCGGCCGAGGTGCTGCGCTCGGCCGCCACGGCGGCGGTGCGCCGCGGGGCGCCGGAGGAGGCCGCGCGCTATCTGCGGCGAGTGCTGCTGGACGGGGCGCCGAGCGGGCAGGAGCGGGCCGCCCTGCTGCTGGACCTGGCCGCCATCGAACGGGCCTTCGACCCGGCGGCCGCCGTGCGGCACGTCATGCAGGCCCTGCTGCTGCTCCCGTCGGCCGAGCAGCGGGCGCTGGCGGTGCGGTGGATCCCTCCCGCGCTGCTCGGCGGCTGCCCGCCGCCCAGCGTGGAGCTGGTCGCGAAGACGGCCGAGGAGCTGTCCGGGACGCCGTCGCCGGCCGGCGCCGACCGGGAGCCCGGCCGGCGGATCGAGGCCCGGCTGCGGCACGCGACGGTGGCCGGCCCCGGGCTGCTCGCCGGATCCGTCGACCGGCTGCGCGCCCTCGGCCCCACCCCGCCGCTGCGCACCGCGGCCGAACGCGAGCTGGTCACCGTCCTGCTGCACGGGGCCACCGTGGCGCAGCGGCTGACGGCCGCCGAGGTCGCCCCGCTGGCGAACCGGATCCTGTGCTACGAGCCCGCCTCGCCGGCCCATGTGTACACCGCCCTGCCGCTGCTGACCGACACGCTCGTCGCGGCGGACGCGATCGACACCGTCGGCCCCTGGCTGGAGGCCGCCGGGGAGGCCGCCCGCCGCGAGCGGGCGCCGGTCCCGCAGGCGCTGATCGGCCTGGAGCTCACCCAACTGCTGCTGGCGCGGGGGCAGTTCGCGCGAGCCCGGGCGCAGGCCCGTGAGGTGCTGGACCTGGGGGCGGCGCGGTGGGCACCGATCCAGTCGATGGCCGCCGTGGTGCGGGCCGCCATCGAGACCACCGACGGCGAGCTGACGGACCGTCTGCTGGAGGCCTACGGGGAGAGCATCGACCACGGCCACAGTCCCTCGATGCTCCAGTTGGTGCGGGCTTCGGGCGCGGCGGCCCGCGGCGACCTGCCGACCGCGCTGGAGTACGTGCTCGACTGGGGGCGCTCGGTCGAACGGGCCGACTGGCGCAACCCCGCGGTCGTCCCCTGGCGGACCTGGGCGGCGGGGCTGTGGCTGCGGATGGGGCGGCCCGCGCAGGCCCACGAGCTGGTCGACGAGGAACTGGCGCGGGCGCTGGCCTGGGGCGCTCCCGGGCCGGTCGGGCGCGCCCAGCGGGTCAAGGGCGAACTCCTCGGGGGCGAGGGCGGGATCGAGCTGCTGCGGGCCTCGCTGGCCACCCTGGAGGGGGCGGTCAACGAGATGGAACGGGCCAGGACCGGCGTGGTGCTCGGCCAGCGGCTGCGGGCGCTGGGGCAGCCGGAGGAGGCCGAGGCGCATCTGCGCCGGGGCCGGGAACGGGCGCTGGCCTGCGGCGCGCCCCGGCTGGCGGAGCGGGCCGCGCGGGAACTGCGGGAGCTGGCCCAGTCGCTGGGGCCGGCCGCGCTGACCCGGGCCGAGCGCCGGGTCGCCGCGCTCGCCGCCCAGGGGGCGTCCAACAAGGAGATCGCCACCAGGCTCGCGGTGGGCACCCGGGCGGTCGAGAAGCACCTGACCCAGGCGTACCGCAAGCTGGACGTCGCGGGGCGGGCCGAACTCGCCGCCGTGGCACACCTGCTGCCGGGCGACCCGCAGCCGCTCGGCTGAGCCGGCGGCGCCCCGGGGCGGCCCGCCACCGGGCGGCCCGCCGAACCCCCGGGGTGCCGCCGACCGAACCGAAGCGGGAGCGGGCGGACCGGCGGCCGACCGAACCGAACCGTACCGAACCGAAGTCCCCGCCGGACCCCGGGGCGACCGAACCCCCGGCCCCGCCTCCACAGGGTTAGTGCCGCGGGTATTGGATTTCGTTGACAGTCTTCCCTGCGCCTTCCTAGTGTCATGACCGCGGCTGACACGGCACATTGCGGTACGGGTGAGGCGGCCCCGTACCCGTGCACAATCTTCGGGAACTCCTGGAAGGCGGAACATGACCGCGGCACAGCCCACCACTTTCACCACCGTCCGCGAGGGATTCTTCGACCCGCCGGCCGAGATCCGGAAACTGCGCGAAGAAACCCCGATATCCCGGATGGCTTTCGCGGACGGTCACCTCGGCTGGCTGGTGACCGGATATTCCACCGCCCGCGCGGTGCTCTCCGACAACCGTTTCAGCGCCCGGGGCGAACTGAAGCACCCGCCGGTTCCCCGCTCCGCCGTGCTGGAGGAATCGCCGGCGGCCCCGCCCGGCATGTTCATCCAGCACGACGCCCCCGAGCACCAGCGCTACCGCAAGCTGCTCGTCGGCGAGTTCACCGTCCGGCGGATGCGCCTGCTCACCGAGTGGATCGAGCGGATCGTCGAGGAGCGGCTGGACGCGATGGAGCGGGTCGGCTCCCCGGCCGACCTCTTCGAGCACTTCGCGCTCGCGATCCCCACCCTGGTGATCACCGAACTGCTCGGCGTGCCCTACGCGGACCGCGCGAAGTTCCACCGCGACGCCGAGGTCTGGAGCAGCTTCGGCGCCTCCGTCGAGGACGTCACGGCGGCCTTCGCGAGCCTCGGCTCCTACCTGCACGGCCTGGTCCTGGCCAAGCGCGCCGAGCCCGGGGACGACATCCTGAGCGGCCTGATCACCGGCGGGGGCAACCTCACCGACGAGGAGCTCACCTCGATCGCCTTCCTGCTGCTGGTCGCCGGGCACGAGACCACCGCCAACCAGATCGGCCTGAGCACCTTCGCCCTGCTCAACCACCCCCGGCAGCTGGCCGCGCTGCGCGCCGACCCCTCGCTGATGGACGGCGCGGTGGAGGAACTGCTGCGGTACCTGAGCATCGTGCACCACGGCCCCACGCGCGCCGCGCTGGAGGACGTCGAGATCGAGGGCCGGCTGATCAAGGCGGGCGAGGTGGTCATGATCTCGCTGGCGGCCGCCAACCGCGACCCGGAGCGCTTCACCGAGCCCGAGGACCTGGACGTCACCCGGGTGATGGCCAACCACCTCGCCTTCGGCCACGGCGTCCACCAGTGCCTGGGCCAGCAGCTGGCCCGGATCGAGCTGCGCTGCGCCCTGAGCGCGCTGCTGCGGCGCTTCCCCGGCCTGCGCCTCGCGGTGCCGCCCGAGGAGGTCGGGCTCCGCCACGACATGCAGGTCTACGGCGTCTACCGGCTCCCGGTGGCCTGGTAGCCCGGGCCGATGCGGATCGAGATCAGCGAAGAGCTCTGCTGCAGCGCGGGCATGTGCACGCTGACCGCGCCCGAGGTGTTCGACCAGGACGACGAGGACGGCACCGTCGTCCTGCTCGACGCCGAGCCGCCCACCGCCCTCCACCCCGCCGTCCGCGAGGCGGCGCACCGCTGTCCGTGCACCGCCATCACGGTGCACGAGAACGGCTGAACCCGGCGGTCCCCACCCAGACCACCCGTTCGACGAAGACCCGGTCCCCGGGTCGGAAGGCCAGGTACAGAGAGCGTGTCCGAGAACCAGAACCTGTCCCGCCGCCGCCTGCTCGGCATGGCCGCGCTGAGCGCGGCCGCCCTCGCCGGCACCACCACGATCGCCGCCCCCGGCCGTGCCCACGCCGCCGCCCCCGGCCCGGGCGCCGGCCCCGACGCCACCTTCGTGCCGGCCGTGGTGATCGGCACCGGCTACGGCGCGGCGGTCTCCGCGCTGCGCCTGGGCGAGGCCGGCGTCCGGACGCTGATGCTGGAGATGGGCCAGCTGTGGAACCAGCCCGGCCCGGACGGCAACGTCCACTGCGGGATGCTCAGCCCGGACAAGCGCTCCAGCTGGCTGAAGACCCGCACCGAGGCGCCGCTGGGCTCGTTCCTCTGGCTCGACGTGGTCAACCGCGACATCGAGTCGTACACCGGCGTGCTGGACCGGGTCGCCTACGACCAGATGTCCGTCTACGTCGGGCGCGGTGTCGGCGGAGGTTCGCTGGTCAACGGCGGCATGGCCGTGCAGCCGCGGCGCTCGTACTTCGAGGAGGTCCTCCCGCAGGTCGACTCCCAGGAGATGTACGACCGGTACTTCCCGCGCGCCAACACCATGCTGAGGGTGAACCACATCCCGCCGGGCTGGTTCGAGCAGACCGAGTGGTACCAGTACGCGAGGGTCTCCCGCGCGGCGGCGGCCAAGGCGGGCCTCGGCACGGTGTTCGTGCCCAACGTCTACGACTTCGGCTACATGCAGCAGGAGGCGGCCGGCACCGCGACGAAGTCCGCGCTGGCCGGCGAGGTCATCTACGGCAACAACCACGGCAAGCAGAGCCTCGACAAGACCTACCTGGCCGCCGCGCTGGGCACCGGCAAGGTCGTGATCCAGACGCTGCACCAGGTGCGGACGATCACCCGGCAGGCCGACGGCACCTACCTGCTGGGCGTGGACCGGATCGACACCGGCGGGAAGGTCGTGGAGACCAGGCACATCTCCTGTCGCCACCTGTTCCTGGGCGCCGGCAGCCTCGGCTCCACCGAACTGCTGGTGCGCGCCCGGGAGACCGGCACGCTGCCGAACCTCAACGCCGAGGTCGGGGCGGGCTGGGGCCCCAACGGCAACATCATGACCGCGCGCGCCAACCACGTGTGGAACCCCACCGGCGCCCGCCAGTCCTCGATCCCCGCGCTGGGCATCGACGACTGGGACAACGCCGCCGCCCCGGTCTTCGCGGAGATCGCGCCGATGCCGGCCGGCCTGGAGACCTGGGTCAGCCTGTACCTGGCGATCACCAAGAACCCCCAGCGCGGCACCTTCGTCTACGACGCCGCCACCGACCGGGCCCGGCTCCGGTGGACCCGCGCCCAGAACGCGCCCGCCGTGGCCGCCGCCAAGTCGCTGTTCGACCGGATCAACGCGGCCAACACCACGATGTACCGCTACGACCTCTTCGGCAGCTCGCCGAAGAACTTCGCCGACGACTTCTGCTACCACCCGCTCGGCGGCTGCGTGCTCGGAAAGGCGACCGACGGCTACGGCCGGGTCGCCGGTTACCAGAACCTGTACGTCACCGACGGTTCACTGATTCCGGGGTCCATCGGTGTCAATCCGTTCGTGACCATCACGGCACTGGCCGAGCGCAATATCGAGCGCATCATCCAGCAGGACATCACCGCCCGCTAGAACGACTGTTCGGCCCTCGGCGGATTTCCGCGCGGACCCGGCGCTGCGTCCGCGCGGAAAATGCACGGTTCTGGCTGTCATTCATCAGGTCGATGGAGCATGGTAATGAGCGAGTTCGATTCGGTTAAACCCGCGTTCGACATGATGACCGGGGAAGCGGTCGCCGTCATCGGCGCGGCCCGCCGCCCGGCACGGCCCTGCGACGAGATCGACGCGGAGTTCTTCGGGCTCCCGTCCGACGGGCCCGCGGTGGCGGACCCGGACCGGGCCGTGCTGCTGGAACCGCTCTGGGAGGCCCTGGAGGACGCCGGCGTCGTACCCTCGGGGCCGGCGGGCTCGGGCACCGGTGTCTTCCTCGCCCTGCCGCCGGGGGCGGACGACGACGGCGGCGAGGACGCCTTCACCGCCCTGGTCGGCGCCGCGCTGCGGCTGGCCGGCGGCGGCGCGGGCGTCGCCGTCGCCCGGTCCGCGCGGGCGGCCCTGCACGCCGCCCGCGCGAGCCTGGCCGGCGGCGCGCACGAACTCGCGCTCGTCGCCGGGCCGGACCCGCTGCTCCCCGCTCCGGACGACGCGGCGGAGCAGGACGGCCACGGCGCCGTCCTGCTCAAGCCGCTCGCCCGGGCGCTCGCCGACGGCGACCGGATCCACGCCGTGCTCGACGGCGAGGACCTGCGGGTGACACCCGGCCCCGCGGCGGCGGCCGGACCCGACGACGAGCCGGCCGCCGAGACCGCGCCGCACCCGGTGGCCTGGGTCGTCTCCGCGCCCGACCCCGAGGCGCTCGCCGCCCAGGCACAGCGCCTCCACACCCACCTGGCCGGCCGTCCCGCCCTGCGGCCCGCCGACGTGGGCCACGCCCTGGCCACCCGCCGCCACCGGTTCGCCGAACGCGCCGTCGTGCTCGGCGACACCCGCGAGGACCTCCTCGCCGGGCTCGCCGCCGCGGCCCGCGGCGACCTCGCCGCCACCCTGGTGCGCGGCACCGCCGGCCCGGCCCGCCCCGCCCTCCTGCTGCCCGGCCAGGGTGCGCAGTGGGCCGGCATGGGCGCCGAACTCCTCGACACCTGCGCCGCGTTCCGCGAGTCCGCCGAGGCCTGCCGGGCCGCCCTCGCCCCGCACCTGGACTTCGACGTGCTGGACGTGCTGCGCGACGCCCCCGGCGCCCGGCCGCTGGAGGGCGTGGACGTCATCCAGCCCGCGCTGTTCGTCTTCCAGGTCGCCCTCGCCGAGACCTGGCGCGCCTTCGGCGTGCGGCCGCGGGCCGTGGCGGGCCACAGCCTCGGCGAGATCGCCGCGGCCCACCTCGCGGGCGTGCTCACCCTGGCCGACGCGGCCCGGGTGGTGACCGTCTGGAGCCGCTGGGAGGCGACGCTGGCGGGCCGCGGCGCGATGGTCGTGATCCCGCTGCCCGCCGAGGAGGTCGCCGCCCGCCTGGCCCGCCGGGACGGCCGGCTGGTGATCAGCGCGTACAACGGGCCCGCCTCCGTGGTGCTCTCCGGCGACGCCGACGCCGCCCTCGGCCTGCTCGGCGAACTGAACGCCGAGGGCGTGCGCGCCCGTCAGGTGGCCGTCGACGTGGCCGCGCACTCGCCCCAGATCGAGGAGATCCGCGCACAGGTGCTGGACGGGCTGGCCGGCCTGCGCCCGCGCACCGCCCACACCCCCCTCTACTCCTCGCTGGACGGCGCCCGCATCGACGGCCGCGAGGCGGACGCCGCCCACTGGTACGCGCTGCTGCGCCGGCCCGTGCAGTTCGAGCGGACCACCCGCGCACTGCTGGCCGACGGCCACGACCTGCTGATCGAGGTCGGCCCGCACCCCTCGCTGACCGCCGCCGTGCAGGACAGCGCCGCCGCAGAAGGCCGCGAGGCCGCCGTGCTCGGCTCGCTGCGCCGCGAACAGGGCGGCCTGCGCCGGCTGCACACCGCGCTCGCCGAGGCCCACGTCCGGGGCGCCGAGGCCGACTGGCCCGCCGCCGTGGCCGTCGACGCCCCGGCCCCGCGCCCCGTGCCGCTGCCCACCTACGCCTTCCGCCGTCCGGGCGACGAGCGGGCCCGCCCGGCCGGGCGCACCGGGCTGCGCGAGCGGCTGCTCGCCCTGCCCGCGGGCGAGCACGAGCGGGTCACCGCAGAGCTGCTGCAGGCCGTCGTCGCCACCCTGGTCGGCTCCGCCGGCCCGGGCGCGGTCAGCGCCGACCGCTCCTTCCGCGACCTCGGCCTCGACTCGGTCGGCGCCGTCGAACTGCGCAACCGGCTGGGCGAGGCCACCGGACTCGCCCTGCCGCACACCGTGGTCTTCGAACACCCCACGCCCGCCTCCCTGGTGCGCCGTCTGCTGGCCGAGGCGCTCGGCGCGGGCGAGCGGGCGGCCGAGGACGACACGGTGGCCGCCTGGGACGAGCCGATCGCGATCGTCGCGATGAGCTGCCGCCTGCCCGGCGGGATCAACACCCCCGAGGAACTGTGGCGGGTGCTGAGCGCGGGCGAGGACACCCTCTCGGCGCTACCGCGCGACCGCGGCTGGGACGTCGACGGCCTCTACGACGCCGAGCCGGGCCTCGCCGGGCGCTACTACCAGCGCGAGGGCGGCTTCCTGCACGACGCCGCCGACTTCGACCCCGAGTTCTTCGGGATCTCGCCGCGCGAGGCCCTGGCCATGGACCCGCAGCAGCGCCTGCTGCTGGAGACCGCCTGGGAGGCCTTCGAGCGGGCCGGCATCGTCCCGCGGAGCCTGCGCGGCAGCCGCACCGGCACCTTCGTCGGCGCCATGACCCCGGACTACGGCCCGCGCCTGCACCAGGGCGACGAGGAACTCGGCGGCTACCTGCTGACCGGCAGCACCGCGAGCGTCGCCTCCGGGCGCATCGCCTACTCCTTCGGCCTGGAGGGGCCGGCGGTGACGGTTGACACGGCCTGCTCCTCCTCCCTGGTCGCCCTGCACCTGGCCGTGCAGGCGCTGCGCTCGGGCGAGTGCTCGCTGGCCCTCGCCGGCGGTGCCACCGTCATCCCCACGGTGGGCATGTTCCTGGAGTTCAGCCGTCAGCGGGCCCTGGCGCCCGACGGCCGCTGCAAGGCCTTCTCGGACCGGGCGGACGGCTTCGGCCTCGCCGAGGGCACCGGCATGCTCCTGCTGGAGCGGCTGTCCGACGCCCGGCGCCACGGCCACCCCGTGCTCGCCCTGGTGCGCGGCACGGCGATCAACCAGGACGGCGCCAGCAACGGACTGACCGCCCCCAGCGGCACCGCGCAGCAGCGCGTGATCCGCCAGGCCCTGGCCGTCGCGGGGCTCGCCCCGGCCGACGTCGACGCGGTGGAGGCGCACGGCACGGGTACGACGCTGGGCGACCCGATCGAGGCGCAGGCCCTGCTGGCCACCTACGGGCAGGACCGTGAACTCCCCCTGTGGCTGGGGTCGCTGAAGTCGAACATCGGCCACACCCAGGCCGCGGCCGGGATCGCCGGCGTCATCAAGATGGTCCTCGCGCTCCAGCACCGGACGCTGCCGAAGACCCTGCACGCGGCCGAGCCCTCGACCCGGGTGGACTGGACGGCGGGCGCGGTGCGGCTGCTGGCCGAGCCGGTGGACTGGTCCGACGGCGACCGCCCGCGCCGGGCCGGCGTCTCCTCCTTCGGCATCAGCGGCACCAACGCCCACGCCATCCTCGAACAGGCGCCCGCCACCGACCCGGACGTGTCCGCCGCGCCCGCCGCGCCCGCGGCCGACGCCGCCCCCCAGGGCGCGGAGCAGCCCGTGCCGTGGCTGCTCTCCGCCCGCACCCCCGAGGCCCTCGCCGCCCAGGCCCGCGCGCTGCTCGCGCACGCCGAGGCCCACCCCGGCCTGCACCCCGCCGACCTCGGCCACGCCCTGGTCCGCACCCGCACCGCCTTCGAACACCGGGCCGTGGTCATCGGTGCGGACCACGCGGAACTGACCGACGGGCTGCGGGCGCTGGCCGCCGGCGGCGCCGCCCCCCACACGGCCCAGGGCCAGGCCGCCGAGGGCCGGCGGGTGGTGTTCGTCTTCCCCGGCCAGGGCTCGCAGTGGGCCGGCATGGCGGTCGACCTGCTGGACGGCTCGGCGGTCTTCCGCGAGCGGATGCGCGCCTGCGCCGCCGCGCTCGCCCCCCACGTCGACTGGTCGCTGGAGGACGTGCTGCGCGGCGCCCCCGGCGCACCGGCGCTGGAGGCCGCCGCCGTCGTGCAGCCCGCGCTGTGGGCCGTCATGGTGTCGCTGGCGGAGCTGTGGACCGCCTCCGGCGTCCGGCCCTCGGCCGTGGTCGGCCACTCCCAGGGCGAGATCGCCGCGGCCTGCGTGGCGGGCGCCCTCGACCTCGACGACGCGGCCCGCGTCGTCGCGCTGCGCAGCCGGCTGCTGGGCCGGCTCGCCGGGCTCGGCGGCATGGTGGCCCTGCCGCAGTCGCCGGCGGAGGTCACCGCACGGCTGGCCCGCTGGGACGGCAGGATCGGCGTCGCGGCCGTGAACGGCCCCCGCTCGGTGGTCGTCTCCGGGGACGCCGACGCGCTGGACGAACTGCTGGCCGCCTGCGAGTCGGACGGTGTGCGGGCCCGGCGGGTGCCGGTGGACTACGCCTCGCACTGCGCCCACGTCGAGGCCATCGAGGAGGAACTCGCCGAGGCACTGGCGGGCATCACCCCGCGCGCCCCGCAGGTGCCGTTCTACTCCACCGTCACCGGCGAGGTGGTCCGGGGCGCGGAGCTGGACGCCGCCTACTGGTACCGCAACCTGCGCGGCACCGTGCAGTTCGAGCCGGCCACCCGGCGGCTGCTGGCCGACGGCCACCAGGTCTTCGTCGAGGCCAGCCCGCACCCGGTGCTCGCCCTCGGCGTCCAGGAGAGCGCGGAGGCCGCCGGGGTGCCCGCCGAGGTGGTGGGCTCGCTCAACCGGGGACAGGGCGGCCCTGCCCGCTTCCTGCGGGCACTCGGCGAGGCCCACGTCCGGGGCGTGGACGTCGACTGGCCGGCGGTCTTCCCCGGCCGCGCCGCCCGCACCCTCGCCCTGCCGACCTACCCCTTCCAGCGCCGCCGCCTGTGGCTGGACCCCGACGCGCCCGCCGCCGCGGCCCCGGCGGTCCGCGACGCGGCCGAGACGCGGTTCTGGGAGGCCGTCGAGAACGAGGACCTCCAGGCGCTGGCCGACACCCTGGCCCTGGACGCCGACGCCGCGCTCCCCGAGGTGCTCGGCGGGCTCGCCGCATGGCGGCGGCAGGCCGACGAGACCGCCACGGTCGACGGCTGGCGCTACCGGATCGACTGGCGGCCCCTGCCGCGCACCCCGGCGGCGGTGACCGGGACCTGGCTGGTCGTCACCCCCGCCCCGGCCTCCTCCGCCGCCGAGGAGCCGCCCCGGCTCACCGCGATCCGCCGCGCGCTCGCCGAGCACGGCGCGCGCACCGAACCGTTCACCGTCGAGCCCGGCGAGGACCGCGGGCGACTGGCGGCCCGGCTGGCCGAGCTGGACACCGCCGGCTTCACCGGAGTGCTGTCCCTGCTGGCGGACGCGGAGCAGGAGCTCGCGGCCCACCGGGTGACGGCCGGCCTCGCCGCGACCCTCACCCTCGTCCAGGCGCTCGGCGACGCGGACCTCGGCGCCCCGCTGTGGTGCCTCACCTCCGGCGCGGTCGCCACCCGTCCCCAGGAGCCGCTGCGCAGCCCGTCGCAGGCCCAGCTCTGGGGACTGGGGCGCGTCGTCGGCGCCGAGTACCCCCAGCGCTGGGGCGGCCTGGTCGACCTGCCCGAGGAGCTGGACGAGCGCTCCCTCGCCCTGCTCACCGGCGCCCTGGGCGGCACGCGCGGCGAGGACGAACTCGCGGTCCGTGACGGCGTGGTGCTCGGCCGGCGGCTGGTCAGGGCCACCGCGAGCGCCGCTCCCGCCCGGGCGGGCCTGCGCCCGCGCGGCACCGTCCTGATCACCGGCGGCACCGGCACCCTGGGCGCCCACGTGGCCCGCCGCCTGGCGCAGGAGGGCGCCGAGCACCTGGTGCTGACCAGCCGCGCCGGCCTGGACGCGCCGGGCGCCGCCGGACTGCGCGCCGAGCTGGAGGCCATCGGCGCCCGCACCACCGTCGCCGCCTGCGACGTGGCCGACCGGGACCAGCTGCGCACGCTGCTCGACGCACTGGCCGGGGACCCACCGCTCACCGGCATCGTGCACGCCGCCGGTGTCCTGGACGACGGCGTGCTCGACGCACTGACCGTCGAACGCCTGGAGCGGGTCCTGCGCCCCAAGGTGGACGCCGCCCTCCACCTGCACGAGCTCACCGCCGGCCACCCACTGGACTTCTTCGTCCTGTTCTCCTCGGTGGCCGGTGTCGTCGGCAACGCCGGCCAGGGCGGCTACGCCGCGGCCAACGCCTTCCTGGACGCGCTCGCCCACCGGCGCCGCGCCGAGGGCCTGCCCGCCACCGCCGTCTCCTGGGGCTCCTGGGGCTCCGGCGGCATGATGGCCGACGCCGTCGAACAGCACCTCAGCCGCCGCGGCATCGTCCCGATGCGCGCCGACCTCGGCGTCGAGGCGCTGCTCCGGGCCATGGAGCACGACGACACCGCGGTCACCCTGGCCGACATCGCGTGGGACCGCTTCGTGGCGGCCTTCGCCGTCACCGGCCGCTACCCCCTGCTGAACGACCTGCCCGAGGCACGCCGGCTGCTGGACGGCGGCGCGGCCACGGCCGGCGCCGCCGGGGCGCAGGGCGGCGCAGGTCAACCGGCGCTCGCCCAGCGGCTGGCCGGGCTGTCCGGGACCGAGGCGGCCCGCACGGTCCTCGAACTGGTCCGGGCCCAGGCCGCCACGGTGCTCGGCCACGCCGGAGCGTCCGCCGTCCAGCCCGGGCGCGCCTTCCGCGAGGTCGGCTTCGACTCGCTGACCGCCGTCGAACTGCGCAACCGGCTGGCCGCGGCGACCGGCCTGCGGCTGCCCACCACCGTCGTGTTCGACCACCCCACCCCCGAGGCCCTGGCCGGCCACCTGCACGCCGAGGCCGGCGGACAGCGGGAGGAACGGAGCGAAGCGTCGCACCCGGTGGACGGGGCGAACCCGGGCGCGGACGGCGAGCCGATCGCCATCGTCGCGATGAGCTGCCGCTTCCCCGGCGGCGTCCACTCGCCCGAGCAGCTGTGGCAGCTGCTGGCCGACGGCGCCGACGCGCTGACCGGCTTCCCGGAGGACCGCGGCTGGGACCTCGACACCCTCTACCACCCCGACCCCGAGCACCTCGGCACCACCTACTCCCGCGAGGGCGGGTTCCTCCACGACGCCGCCGAGTTCGACGCCGCCTTCTTCGGGATCTCGCCG
This sequence comes from Kitasatospora sp. NPDC015120, assembly GCF_043080305.1. Lineage (NCBI taxonomy): Bacteria > Bacillati > Actinomycetota > Actinomycetes > Kitasatosporales > Streptomycetaceae > Kitasatospora > Kitasatospora sp. NPDC015120. The sequence continues at coordinate 75,457 of NZ_JBIBVJ010000010.1, forward strand.
CGCGAGGCGCTGGCCATGGACCCGCAGCAGCGGCTGCTGCTGGAGACCTCCTGGGAGGCGTTCGAGCGGGCCGGCATCGACCCGGCCACGCTCAAGGGGACCCCGTCCGCCGTCTTCGTCGGCTCCAACGGCCAGGAGTACGCCTCCGGCCCGGGCCGGGCACCCGAGGGCGTCGAGGGCTACCTGCTCACCGGACGCGCCGCCAGCGTCGTCTCCGGCCGCCTGGCCTACGTCTTCGGCCTGGAGGGGCCGGCGGTGACGGTCGACACCGCGTGCTCGTCCTCCCTGGTCGCCCTGCACCTGGCGGTGCAGGCCCTGCGGCAGGGCGAGTGCACGCTCGCGCTGGCCGGCGGGGTGACCGTGATGGCCGACCCCGGTGTCTTCGTCGAGTTCAGCCGCCAGCGCGGACTGGCCGCCGACGGCCGCTGCAAGGCCTTCGCCGCGGCGGCGGACGGCACGGGCTGGGGCGAGGGCGTCGGCATGCTGCTGCTGGAGCGGCTCTCCGACGCCCGGCGCAACGGACACCCGGTGCTGGCCGTGGTGCGCGGCAGCGCGATCAACCAGGACGGTGCGTCCAACGGACTGACGGCGCCGAACGGCCCCTCCCAGCAGCGGGTGATCCGCCGGGCGCTGGCGAACGCGGAGCTGTCGGCGGCGGACGTCGACGTGGTGGAGGCGCACGGGACCGGCACCACGCTGGGCGACCCGATCGAGGCGCAGGCGCTGCTGGCCACCTACGGGCAGGACCGCGAACGGCCGCTGTGGCTGGGCTCGTTGAAGTCCAACATCGGCCACACCCAGGCCGCGGCGGGCGTGGCCGGTGTGATCAAGATGGTGCTGGCCATGGAACACGGGCTGCTGCCGAAGACCCTGCACGTGGACGAGCCGACCCCGCACGTGGACTGGTCGGCGGGTGCGGTGGAACTGCTGACGGAGCCCGTCGACTGGCCGCAGGGCGACCGTCCGCGCCGGGCCGGCGTGTCGGCCTTCGGCGTCAGCGGCACCAACGCCCATGTGATCCTGGAGGCGGTCCCGGCTCCGGAGCCGGCCGAGGGGGAGCCCGCGAGCGGGGTGGACCTGCCGCTGCCGTGGGTGGTGTCGGGCAAGGACGCCGGCGCCCTCGCGTCGCAGGCCCGGCGGCTCGCCGCCCACCTCGACGAGCACCCCGGCCTGGACCTCGCCGACCTGGCGTTCTCGCTCTCCACCGGCAGGGCCGCGCTGGAGCGGCGTGCGGTGATCGTGGGCCGGGACCGGGAGGAGCTGCGGGCCGGACTGACCGCCCTGGCGCAGGACGGGACGGCGCCGCACCTGGTGCGCGGCGCGATCGGGCCGGACGGCGCCCGGCTGGCCCTGCTCTTCTCGGGGCAGGGGAGTCAGCGGCTGGGGATGGGGCGTGAGCTGCACGCGTCGTTCCCGGTGTTCGCGGAGGCGTTCGACGAGGTCTGCGCCGCGGTGGACGTCCACCTGTCACGGCAGTTGCGGGACGTCGTTTTCGGTGAGGACGCCGAGCTGCTGGCGCGCACCGAGTTCACCCAGCCCGCGTTGTTCGCGGTGGAGGTGGCGCTGTTCCGGCTGGTGGAGTCGTGGGGGGTGCGGGCGGACTTCCTCGCCGGCCATTCGATCGGCGAGCTGGCCGCCGCGCACGTCGCGGGGGTGTTCTCGCTGGCCGATGCCGCCGAACTGGTGGTGGCGCGTGGCCGGTTGATGCAGGAGTTGCCGTCGGGCGGGGTGATGGTGGCGGTGCAGGCCCCGGAGGCCGAGGTGCTGCCGCTGCTCGCCGGTCGCGAGGAGCGGGTGGGCATCGCGGCGGTCAACGGTCCGTCGTCGGTGGTGCTGTCGGGTGACGAGGCCGCGGTCGCGGAGGTCGTCGGGCTGCTGGAGGGCCGCCGCACCAAGCGGCTCACGGTCTCGCACGCGTTCCACTCGCCGCTGATGGAGCCCATGCTCGCCGCCTTCCGCGAGGTCGCCGAGCGGATCACCTTCGGCGCGCCGACGCTGCCGGTCGTCTCCACGCTCACCGGACGGCCGGTCACCGCCGAGGAGGTGAGCGACCCCGGCTACTGGGTGCGCCACGTGCGCCACGCCGTCCGCTTCGCCGACGCCGTCGACACCCTGGCGGGGGAGGGCGTGACCGTGTTCCTGGAGGTCGGCCCCGGCGGACTGACCCCGATGGTCCAGGAGACCCTGCCCGACACCACCGCCGTCCCCGCCCTGCGCAGGGACCACGCCGAGGCCGAGTCCTTCACCACCGCGCTGGCCCACCTCCACACCCGGGGCGTCGCCCTCGACTGGGACGCGGTCCTCGCCGGCCGGGGCGCCCGCCGGATCGACCTCCCCACCTACGCCTTCCAGCGCCAGCACTACTGGCTCCGGATGCCGACGGCCGCCGACGCGGCCGCGATCGGCCTCGCCGACGCCGAACACCCCATGCTGGGAGCCGTCGTGGGGCTTCCGGACGGCAGCACGGTGCTGACCGGACGGCTCTCGCAGGCCACGCACCCCTGGCTCGCCGACCACGCGGTGTCCGACGTGGTGCTGGTCCCCGGCACGGCCTTCGTCGAACTGGCCGTCCGGGCGGCCCGGCAGGTGGGCCACGACCGGGTCGAGGAGTTCACCCTGGAGGCCCCGCTGGTGCTGCCCGACCGCGGCGGCGTCCACCTGCGGCTCACGGTCGGCCCCGAGGACCCCGCCGGGCGGCGCACGCTCGCCCTGCACTCCCGGCCGGAGGACCGGCTCGACACGCAGGAGTGGACCCGCCACGCCGCCGGGACGCTCGCGAACGGACCCGCACCCGCCGAGCCGTTCGACCTCAGCGCCTGGCCGCCCCCGGGCGCCACCCCGGTGGACACCGCCGACCTCTACGACCGGCTGGACGAGCTGGGCTTCGGCTACGGCCCGGTCTTCCGCGGCCTGCGCGCCGCCTGGCGCCGGGGCGAGGACCTGTTCGCCGAGGCCGCCCTGCCCGCGCCCGCCGCCGCCCAGGCGGGCGCCTACGCCCTGCACCCCGCGCTGCTCGACTCCGCGCTGCACGCCTCCTGGCTCGGCCTGCTCTCCGGCGCCGAGACCGGACAGGGCCTGCTGCCGTTCTCCTGGGGCGAGGTGGACCTGCGGGCCGGCGGCGCCGCCGTCGTCCGCGTCAAGCTGAGCCCGGCCGGACCGGACACCGTGTCGGTGCTCGTCGCCGACGGCGCGGGACTGCCGGTCGCGTCGGTCGGAACCCTGGTGCTGCGCCCCGTCGCGGCCGAGCAGCTGCGCGAGGCCGCCAGGGCCGACCGGGACGCGCTGTTCCGGCTCGACTGGGTGGACGCGCCGCAGGGCGAGGCACTGCCCGCGTCGGCGGTGCTGGTCCTGGAGGCCTCCGCCGACGGCCCGGAGCTGTCCGCGCTCGCCGATGCTCCGCTGCCGGCCTACACGGCGGTCCCGGCGGCGGCGCCCGCGGAAGCCGGGCCGGACGACCCGGCCGGGCTCGCCGACGCCGTGCGCGCCGCGAGCCACCGGGCGCTGCGGCTCGTGCAGGCCTGGCTCGCGGACGACCGCTTCACCGCCTCGCGGCTGGTGCTGGTGACCCGGCACGCCACCGCACCCGACGGTGCGACCGGGACGGTCGATCCGGCCCAGGCCGCCGTCTGGGGCCTGCTGCGCTCGGCCCAGTCGGAGCACCCGGACCGGTTCGTGCTGGTCGACCTGGACCGCGCCGCCGATGCCGCCGCCGTCCTGCCCGCCGCCCTGGCCGGCGGCGAGCCGCAGCTCGCCGTCCGGGACGGGCGCGTCCTGCTGCCCCGCCTGGCGCGGAGCGCGGACCCCGGGCCCGGCGCCGGCCGGACCCTCCCGGCCGGGGGCACCACGCTGATCACCGGCGCGACCGGCACGCTCGGCCGGCTGGTGGCCCGCCACCTGGTCACCGAACACGGCGTGCGCCACCTCCTGCTGGTGGGCCGCCGAGGGCTCGCGGCCGAGGGAGCGGCGCAGTTCGAGGCCGAGCTCACCGCCCTGGGCGCCGAGCCCGTCACCGCCGCCTGCGACGTCGCCGACCGCGACGCGCTCGCCGCACTGCTCGCGACGATCCCCGCCGAGCGCCCGCTCACCGCCGTGCTGCACGCGGCCGGCGTGGTGGACGACGGCACCGTCTCCGTGCTCACACCCGAGCGGGTGGACCGGGTGCTGCGCCCCAAGGTGGACGCGGCCCTCCACCTCCACGAGCTGACCCGGGACACGGACCTGTCCGCGTTCGTGCTGTTCTCCTCCGTCTCCGCCACGCTCGGCGGCGCCGGGCAGGGCAACTACGCGGCGGCGAACGCCTTCCTGGACGCGCTCGCGCAGCGGCGGCGGGCGGCCGGGCTGCCGGCGGTCTCGCTGGCCTGGGGCCTGTGGGCCGAGGGCAGCGGCATGACCGGCAAGCTCGCCACCGCCGACCTCGCCCGGATCCGCCGGATGGGCCTGGCCGCGATGGACTCCGCCGAGGCCCTCGCCCTGTTCGACGCCGCGAGCGCGAGCGACGCCGAGGTGCTCTACCCGGTGCGCCTGGACGCCGCCGGACTGCGCGGCCGGGCCGCCGACGGCGAGGTCCCGGCCCTGCTGCGCGGGCTGGTCAGGCCGGCCCCCCGGCGGACCCGGGCCGCCGATTCCCCGGCCGCGGGCGACTCCGGCACCCTCGCCGGCCGCCTGGCCCCGCTGGCCGAGGCCGAGCGGGTCCGCGTCCTGCTGGACCTCGTCCGGCTCCAGATCGCGACCGCGCTCGGCCACGCCTCCCCGGAGCAGGTCGATCCCGAACGGGCCTTCAAGGACCTGGGCTTCGACTCGCTGACGGCGGTGGAGCTGCGCAATGCGCTGAACGCGGCGTGCGGGGTGCGGCTGCCGGCGACGCTGGTCTTCGACCACCCGACGCCGGAGGCGCTCGCGCGCCACCTGCTGACCGAGCTGACGGGCTCGTCGGCGGGCGCGGCCGAGGAGGACGCGCCGACGCCGCTGAGGGCGTCCTCCGGGCTGCCGCCACAGGCCGGGGCGGACGAGCCGATCGCGATCGTGGGGATGAGCTGCCGGTATCCCGGCGGGGTCAGTTCGCCGGAGGAGCTGTGGCGGCTGGTGGCCGGGGGCGGGGATGCGATCGGTGGTTTCCCGGCGGACCGTGGCTGGGACCTGGAGGGGTTGTACCACCCGGATCCGGAGCACGCGGGTACGAGCTACACGCGGGAGGGCGGGTTCCTGTACGGGGCGGGGGAGTTCGATCCGTCGTTCTTCGGGATCTCGCCGCGTGAGGCGCTGGCGATGGACCCGCAGCAGCGGCTGTTGCTGGAGACCTCGTGGGAGGCGTTCGAGCGGGCCGGGATCGATCCGGCCTCGGTGAAGGGCTCGCGGACCGGCGTCTTCGCCGGTGTCATGTACCACGACTACGGCTCCCGCCTGCCCGTCGCGCCCGAGGGCTTCGAGGGGTACCTGGTCAACGGCAGCGCGGGCAGCATCGCCTCGGGCCGGGTGGCGTACACCTTCGGTCTGGAGGGGCCGGCGGTGACGGTGGACACGGCCTGCTCGTCCTCGCTGGTGGCGCTGCACCTGGCGGCGCAGGCGCTGCGCTCGGGTGAGTGCTCGCTGGCGCTGGTGGGTGGTGTCACCGTGATGGCGACGCCGAGCATCTTCGTGGAGTTCAGCCGCCAGCGCGGGCTGTCGGCGGACGGCCGTTGCAAGGCGTTCGGCGCCGGGGCGGACGGCACGGGCTGGGCCGAGGGCGCGGGCATGCTGCTGGTGGAGCGGCTGTCGGACGCCGAACGCAACGGTCGCCGGGTGCTGGCGGTGGTGCGCGGCTCGGCGGTCAACCAGGACGGGGCGTCCAACGGTCTGACGGCGCCGAACGGGCCGTCGCAGCAGCGGGTGATCCGCCAGGCCCTGGCCAACGCGGGACTGTCGGCCGCGGACGTGGACGTGGTGGAGGCGCACGGCACGGGCACGACGCTGGGCGACCCGATCGAGGCGCAGGCGCTGCTGGCGACCTACGGGCAGGACCGTGAACGGCCGCTGTGGCTGGGGTCGTTGAAGTCGAACATCGGTCACACCCAGGCCGCGGCGGGTGTCGCGGGTGTGATCAAGATGGTGATGGCCATGCGGCACGGTGTGCTGCCGAAAACTCTCCACGTGGACGAGCCCTCGCCGCACGTGGACTGGTCGGCGGGTGCGGTGGAGCTGCTGACGGAGCCGGTGGAGTGGTCCGTGGGCGACCGTCCGCGCCGGGCCGGCGTCTCCTCGTTCGGCGTCAGCGGCACCAACGCGCACGTCGTGCTGGAGCAGGCCCCGGCGGCGGTCACCGACGAGAGCCCGCAGGAGGCGCCGACGTCGGACGTCGCCGTCGCCTGGCCGCTGTCGGCGAAGGACCCGGCCGCGCTGCGGGGCCAGGCGGAGCGCCTGCTCACGCATCTCGCGGAGCGACCGGAGCTCGGCCTCGCCGAGGTCGGCCGCTCGCTGGCGACCTCGCGCGCCGCCCTGGCGCACCGCGCGGTGGTGGTCGGCCGGGGCCGGGAGGAACTCCTCCAGGGCCTGTCCGCGATGGCGGAGGACCGGCGGCCGTCCGCCGGCCTGGTGATCGGCGAGGCGGGTTCCACGGCCGGTCGGCTCGCCTTCCTGTTCTCGGGGCAGGGGAGTCAGCGGGTGGGGATGGGGCGTGAACTGCACGCGTCGTTCCCGGCGTTCGCGGCGGCGTTCGACGAGGTGTGCGCCGCGGTGGACGTGCACCTGGAACGGCCGTTGCGGGACGTGGTGTTCGGTGAGGACGCGGAGCTGCTGGCGCGCACGGAGTTCACCCAGCCCGCGCTGTTCGCGATCGAGGTGGCGCTGTTCCGGCTGGTGGAGTCGTGGGGGGTGCGGGCGGACTTCCTGGCCGGTCACTCGGTCGGTGAGCTGGCCGCCGCGCACGTCGCGGGCGTCCTCTCGCTCGCCGATGCCGCCGAACTGGTCGCCGTGCGTGGCCGGTTGATGCAGAAGTTGCCGTCGGGCGGGGCGATGGTGGCGGTGCAGGCCCCGGAGGCCGAGGTGCTGCCGCTGCTCGTCGGTCACGAGGAGCTCGTGGGCATCGCTGCGGTCAACGGCCCGACCTCGGTGGTGCTCTCGGGTGCCGAGGACGCCGTCGCGGAGGTCGTCGCACTCCTGGAGGGCCGCCGCACCAAGCGGCTCACGGTCTCGCACGCCTTCCACTCGCCGCTGATGGAACCGATGCTCGCCGCCTTCCGCGAGGTCGCCGAGCGCATCACCTTCGCCGCGCCGACGCTGCCGATCGTCTCCACCCTCACCGGACGGCCGGTCACCGCCGAGGAGGTGGCCGATCCCGAGTACTGGGTGCGCCACGTGCGTGGCACCGTGCGGTTCGCCGACGCGGTCACGGCGCTGGCCGGCGAGGGCGCGACGGCGTTCCTGGAGGTCGGCCCCGGTGGCCTGACCCCGATGGTGCAGGAGACCCTGTCCGACGCCGTCGCCGTCCCCGCCCTGCGGCCGGACCGCACCGAATCCGCGGCCTTCACCACCGCCCTCGCCCACCTGCACACCCGGGGCGTCGCCCTCGACTGGGACGCGGTCTTCCCCGGCCGGGGCGCCCGCACGGTCGACCTGCCCACCTACGCCTTCCAGCGTCGGCACTACTGGCTGGAAGCGCCCGCGGCCGCCGGGGACGTGGCCTCGGCCGGCCTGGCCGCCGCCGAGCACGCCCTGCTGGGTGCGGCTGCGAGCCTGCCCGACGGCGGCGTCCTGCTGACCGGGCGGCTGTCGCTCCCCTCCCACCCCTGGCTGGCGGACCACGCGGTGTCCGGTGTGACCCTGCTGCCCGGCACGGCCTTCCTCGACATGGCGGTCCGGGCCGGCGACGAAGCCGGCTGCGACCGGGTGGACGAACTGACCCTCTCCGCGCCGCTGGTGCTCCCCGCACGGAACGCGGTGCAGATACGGGTGACCGTCGCGGCCGCCGACGGGACCGGGCGGCGCGCGGTGGAGATCCACTCGCGCCCCGAGGACGGTGCGGCGACGGACGCCCCGTGGACGTGCCACGCCGTCGGCCTCCTCGCACAGGCCGGGGACGCGCCCTCGCCGGACACCGCCGACGCGGCCGTCTGGCCGCCCGCCGGTGCGACGGCGGTGGACATCGACGGCTGCTACGAGCGGCTGGCGGAGGCCGGTTTCGGCTACGGCCCGGTGTTCCGGGGCCTGCGGGCCGTGTGGCGGCACGGGTCGGAGCTCCTGGCCGAGGTCGCCCTGCCCGAGGACGTCCCGGTGGCCGGCTTCGCCCTGCACCCGGCCCTGCTCGACGCCGCCCTGCACGCGATGGGGGTGGGCGGATTCCTGGCCGACGGCCACGAGGGACGGTTGCCGTTCTCGTGGAGCGGGGTGCGCGTGTCCGCCACGGGCGCGACGGCGCTGCGGGTCCGGCTGGCCCCGTCCGCCGGCTCCGGGGCGGACACCGTGGCGCTGACGATCGCGGACGGCGCAGGCCGCCCGGTGGCGTCGGTGGACACGCTGGCCCTGCGGTCGGTGACGGGCGAGCAGCTCGCGGCGGCCCGGTCCACGGAGGCGGGTTCGCTGCTCCGGGTGGAGTGGGTGCCGGGGGTGGCGTCGGCCGGTGCGGTGGAGGTGGAGGTCCGTGAGGGTGTGGCGGATCTCGGGCGTGACGGTGCTGCGGTGCCCGGGGTGGTGGCGGTGTTGTGCCCGCCGTCGGGGTCCGGTGCGCAGGGTGTGCGCGGGGCTGTGGGCGCGGTGCTGGAGCTGGTGCGGGAGTGGGTGGCGGAGGAGCGGTTCGGCGGTTCGCGGTTGGTGCTGGTGACCCGTGGCGCGGTCGCGGTGGGACCGGACGAGGCTGCGGGCGTGGAGCCCGGTCAGGCGGCGGTGTGGGGCTTGGTGCGGTCGGCGCAGTCGGAGCATCCGGGCCGGTTGGTGCTGGTGGATGTGGAGCCGGTGGTCGGTGATGTCCGGTCGGCGGTGTCGGCGGCGGTGGCGTCGGGGGAGCCGCAGGTGGCGGTGCGTGGTGGTGAGGTGTTGGTGCCGCGTCTGGCGCGGGTGGCTCCCGGCGAGCGGTCTGCCGTTTCCTTCGCCGAGGGTGGCACGGTGCTGGTGACGGGTGCGAGCGGGACGTTGGGCCGGTTGGTGGCCCGCCATCTGGTCACCGAGCACGGCGTGCGGCGCCTGTTGTTGGCCAGCCGTCGCGGGGAAGCGGCGCCGGGTGCCGTGGAGTTCGAGGCCGGACTCGCCGCCCTGGGCGCCGAGGTGGTCACGGCGGCGTGCGACGTCGCGGACCGTGAGGCGCTGGCCGGGCTGCTGGCGGCCGTCCCGGCGGAGCATCCGCTGACGGGAATCGTGCACGCGGCGGGAGTGGTGGAGGACGGCATCGTCACCGCCCTCACGCCGGAGCGGATCGACGCGGTGTTCCGCCCGAAGGTGGACGCGGCGCTGCACCTGGACGAGCTGACGCGAGGTTCGGAGCTGTCGGCGTTCGTCCTGTTCTCCTCGGCGGCCGGGGTGTTCGGCAGTGCCGGGCAGGGGAACTACGCGGCGGCGAACGCGTTCCTGGACGCGCTCGCGCAGCAGCGGCGGGCGGCCGGGCTGCCGGCGGTGTCGACGGCCTGGGGCCTGTGGGCGCAGGACAGCGCGCTGAGCGGCGAGTTGAGCGAGGCGGACCGGCGCCGGATCTCCCGTTCCGGGATGGCCGCGATCGAGACCGCCGACGGTCTGGCGCTCTTCGACGCCGCCCTGCGCACCGCCGAGCCGGTCGTGGTGCCCACCCGGCTGGAGTACGCGGCGCTGGCCGCACAGGCCCGCTCCGGATCGCTGCCGCCGCTGCTCAGCGGTCTGGTGCGGACCCCGGTGCGGCGCACGACGGCCGGCGCCGCCACGGCCGCGCCCGGATCGTCGCTGGCGCAGCGACTGGCGGGCCGCCCCGAGGCCGAGCAGCTCGACCTCGTGCAGTCCCTGGTGCGGGAGCAGGCGGCCACCGTACTGGGCCACGAGTCGGCGGCCACCGTCGCGTTGGACCGGCAGTTCCGGGACCTGGGCTTCGACTCGCTGACGGCGGTGGAGCTGCGCAACGCACTGAACGCGGCGTGCGGGGTGCGGCTGCCGGCGACGCTGGTCTTCGACCACCCGACGCCGGAGGCGCTCGCGCGCCACCTGCTGGCCGAGCTGACGGGCTCGTCGACGGCCGAGCGCGAGCTCGCCGGCCTCTCCCGGCCGACGGCCGGGGCGGATGAGCCGATCGCGATCGTGGGGATGAGCTGCCGGTATCCCGGCGGGGTCGGCTCGCCGGAGGAGCTGTGGCGGCTGGTGGCCGGGGGCGGGGACGCGATCGGCGGTTTCCCGGCGGACCGTGGCTGGGACCTGGAGGGGTTGTACCACCCGGATCCGGAGCACGCGGGTACGAGCTACACGCGGGAGGGCGGGTTCCTGTACGGGGCGGGGGAGTTCGATCCGTCGTTCTTCGGGATCTCGCCGCGTGAGGCGCTGGCGATGGACCCGCAGCAGCGGTTGCTGCTGGAGACCTCGTGGGAGGCGTTCGAGCGGGCCGGGATCGATCCGGCCTCGGTGAAGGGCTCGCGGACCGGCGTCTTCGCCGGCGTCATGTACCACGACTACGCCTCGCAGCTCGCCGAGGTGCCGGACGGCCTCGAAGGCCACCTCGGGATGGGGACCTCCGGCAGCGTGGCGTCCGGCCGGGTGGCGTACACCTTCGGTCTGGAGGGGCCGGCGGTGACGGTGGACACGGCGTGCTCGTCCTCGCTGGTCGCCCTGCACCTGGCGGCGCAGGCCCTGCGCTCCGGTGAGTGCTCGCTGGCGCTGGTCGGCGGGGTCACCGTGATGGCGACGCCGAACACCTTCATCGAGTTCAGCCGCCAGCGCGGGCTGTCGGCGGACGGCCGCTGCAAGGCGTTCGGCGCCGGGGCGGACGGCACCGGCTGGGCCGAGGGCGCGGGCATGCTGCTGGTGGAGCGGCTGTCGGACGCCGAACGCAACGGTCACCGGGTGCTGGCGGTGGTGCGCGGCTCGGCGGTCAACCAGGACGGTGCGTCCAACGGTCTGACGGCGCCGAACGGGCCGTCGCAGCAGCGGGTGATCCGCCAGGCCCTGGCCAACGCCGGGCTGTCGGCCGCGGACGTGGACGTGGTGGAGGCGCACGGCACGGGCACGACGCTGGGCGACCCGATCGAGGCGCAGGCGCTGCTGGCCACCTACGGCCAGGACCGGCCGGCGGACCAGCCGCTCCGGCTGGGTTCGGTGAAGTCGAACATCGGTCACACCCAGGCGGCGGCGGGCGTGGCCGGCGTGATCAAGATGGTGATGGCGATGCGGCACGGCGTGCTGCCGCGCACCCTGCACGCGGACGAGCCGTCGCGGCACGTGGACTGGTCGGCGGGTGCGGTGGAGCTGCTGGCGGAGGCCGTCGACTGGCCGCAGGGCGACCGTCCGCGCCGGGCCGGTGTCTCCTCGTTCGGCGTCAGCGGCACCAACGCGCACGTCGTGCTGGAGCAGGCCCCGGAAGCGGTCATCGACGAACGGCCGGCGCGCGGCGAGGCGGTGGTGCCCTGGACGCTGTTCGCCAAGGACGAGCCCGCGCTGCGGGCGCAGGCGCGGCGGCTGGCCGCGTTCGTCACCGAGCACCCCGACCTCGACCCGGTCGACCTCGGCTACTCGCTGGCCACCACGCGGGCCGCGATGGAGCACCGCGCCGTGGTGGTGGGCCGTGACCGGGAGGAACTGCTCCAGGGCGTGGCGGCGATCGCCGAGGACCGGCAGGTGCTCGGATCGGCGCGCGGCTCCGCCTCCCCGGACGCCGGGCCGGCCCTGCTCTTCTCGGGGCAGGGGAGCCAGCGGCTGGGGATGGGGCGTGAGCTGTGCGCGTCGTTCCCGGCCTTCGAGAACGCCTTCGACGAGGTCTGCGCCGCCGTGGACGTCCACCTGGAACGGCCGTTGCGGGAGGTGGTGTTCGGCGAGGACGCCGAACTGCTGGCGCGCACCGAGTTCACCCAGCCCGCGTTGTTCGCGGTGGAGGTGGCCCTGTTCCGGCTGATCGAGTCCTGGGGGGTCCGCCCCGCCTTCCTCGCCGGCCATTCGATCGGCGAGTTCGCCGCCGCGCACGCCGCCGGTGTTCTGGCGCTCGCGGACGCCGCCGAACTGGTGGTGGCGCGTGGCCGGTTGATGCAGGAGCTGCCCCCGGGCGGGGTGATGGTGGCGGTGCAGGCCCCGGAGGCCGAGGTGCTGCCGCTGCTCGCCGGTCGTGAGGACCGGGCGGGCATCGCTGCGGTCAACGGCCCGTCGTCGGTCGTGCTCTCGGGTGCCGAGGACGCGGTGACGGAGGTCGTCGGGCTGCTGGAGGGCCGCCGCACCAAGCGGCTCACGGTCTCGCACGCCTTCCACTCGCCGCTGATGGAACCGATGCTCGCAAACTTCCGGGAGGTCGCCGAGCGGATCACCTTCGCCGCGCCGACGCTGCCGCTCGTCTCCACGCTCACCGGACGGCCGGTCACCCCCGAGGAGGTGACCGATCCCGAGTACTGGGTGCGCCACGTGCGTGGCACCGTGCGGTTCGCCGACGCGGTCACGGCGCTGGAGGCACAGGGGGTCACGGCGTTCCTGGAGGTCGGCCCGGGCGGCCTGACCCCGATGGTGCAGGAGACCCTGCCCGAGGCCGTCGCCGTCCCCGTCCTGCGGGCCGACCGTGCCGAGGACGCGGCGCTGACGACCGCCCTGGCCGAACTGCACACCCGCGGCGTCGCCCTCGACTGGGACGCGGTCTTCGCCGGCCGTGGAGCCCGCCGGGTCGATCTGCCCACCTACGCCTTCCAGCACGAGCGCTACTGGCTGGAGTCCGGCCGCCCGGTGGGCGATGTCACCGCGGCGGGCCTGACGGCCGCCGACCACCCGCTGCTGGCGGCGGTGGTCCCCCTGGCCGGAGGCGAGGGCACCCTGCTGACGGGCCGGCTGTCCCTGGCGGCGCAGCCCTGGCTGGCGGACCACGTGGTCACGGGTGCGGTCCTGCTGCCCGGGACGGCGCTGGTGGACCTGGTGCTGCGGGCCGCCGACGAGGTGGGCTGCGACCTCCTGGAGGAGCTGACCCTCCAGGCGCCGCTGGTCGTCCCCGAGCAGGGCGCGGTGCAGGTGCAGATCACGGTGGGCGGCGCCGACGAGTCCGGCCGCAGCACGGTGAACGTGTACGGGCGCCCGGAGGCGGGCGACGGCTCCGAGCCGTGGATCCGCCACGCGACCGGAGCGGTCGCCGTCGGGCGGAGTGAGGACTTCGACCTCGCGGACTGGCCGCCGGCCGGGGCGGAGGCCGTCGCGACGGAGGGCTGCTACGACCGCCTGGCCGGACTGGGCCTGTCCTACGGCCCGGCGTTCCAGGGGTTGCGCGCGGTCTGGCGGCGGGGCGAGGAGGTGTTCGCCGAGGTCACGCTGCCGGAGGGCACGGAGGCCGACGGGTTCGGCGTCCACCCGGCCCTGCTGGACGCGGCCCTGCACGGGGTCGGACTCGGCGGACTGCTGCCCGACACCGGCCAGGGGCGGATCCCGTTCTCCTGGAGCGGGGTGCGGCTCGCGGCGACCGGGGCGCGGGCGCTGCGCGTGCGGCTGACGTCGGCCGGAGCGGACGCCGTCTCGCTGCTCGTCGCCGACGCCGCCGGGCGGCCCGTCGCCACCGTCGACTCCCTGGTGCTGCGCCCCGTCGCCGCCGAGGAACTGACCGCTGCCCGCGGGGACGCGCTCCACCGCGTGGACTGGACGGTCCTGCCGGCCGAGTGGCGGCCGATGGCGCAGGCCTGGGCCGTCATCGGCGACGACGACGGCCTGCGCACCGCCGTCGAGGAGACCGGAGCGCAGGCCGACTTCCACCCGGACCTGGCCGAGGTGCTGCGGCGGGTGGAGAGCGGCGGCCGGGTGCCCGCGGTGGTCCTGGCCGCGGTGGGCGGCCAGGCCGACAGCGACCACCCGGTCCGGCACGTGCACCGCACCGTCCACCGGGTGCTGGAGCTGGTGCAGCAGTGGGTGTCCGACGAGCGGCTGAGCGATTCCCGGCTCGTGGTCCTGACCAGCAACGCGGTGGTCGCGCGGGACGGCGACAAGGAGGTCGATCCGGCCCAGGCGGCCGTCCGGGGCCTGGTGCGGTCGGCGCAGTCGGAGCACCCGGGCCGGTTCCTCCTGGTCGACCTGGACCGGGACGCGGAGTCGGTGCGCGTCCTGCCCGGGCTGCTCGACGCGGGGGAGCCGCAGGTGGCGGTGCGTAGTGGTGAGGTGTTGGTGCCGCGTCTGGCACGGGTGGTTCCCGGTGGGCGGTCTGCCGTTTCCTTCACCGAGGGCGGCACGGTGCTGGTGACGGGTGCGAGCGGGACGTTGGGCCGGTTGGTGGCCCGCCATCTGGTCACCGAGCACGGCGTGCGGCGCCTGCTGCTGGTGAGCCGTTCCGGTGCGGGTGCGGAGGGCATGGCGGAGCTGGTGGCGGAGTTGGGTGCGGCGGGTGCGGAGGTGGTCGTCGAGGCGTGCGACGTGGCGGACCGTGAGGCGCTGGCCGGGCTGCTGGCGGGGGTTTCGGCCGAGCATCCGTTGACGGGGGTGGTGCATGCGGCGGGGGTGACGGACGACGGGTTGGTCGGGTCGTTGTCGCCGGAGCGGATCGACGCGGTGTTCCGTCCGAAGGTGGATGCGGCGCTGCATCTGGACGAGTTGACGCGGGGTTCGGAGCTGTCGGCGTTCGTCCTGTTCTCCTCGGCGGCCGGGGTGTTCGGCAGTGCGGGGCAGGGGAACTACGCGGCGGCGAACGCGTTCCTGGACGCGCTCGCGCAGCAGCGGCGGGCGGCCGGGCTGCCGGCGGTGTCGATGGCCTGGGGCCTGTGGGCCGAAGGCAGCGGCATCACCGGCCGGATGACGGAGGCCGACCGGGCCAGGATGGCCCGCGGCGGAGTCCTGCCGCTCGCCACCGAGGAGGGGCTGGCACTCTTCGATGCCGCGCTGGGCCAGGACGGGACGACCGTCGTGCCGGTGCGCCTGGATCCGGCGGGTCTGCGGGCGCAGGCCGCGGCGGGGTCGCTGCCCGCGCTGCTTCGGGGCCTGGTGCGGGTGCCGGCCCGGCGGGCGGCCGCGAGCGCGGCGCCGGGCGGGGCGGCCACGCTGGCCGCACGGCTGACCGGCCTGCCCGAGGCCGACCAGCGCAAACTGCTGCTGGACGTGGTCTGCGAGCACGTCGCGTCGGTCCTGGGGCTCGCCTCGCCCCAGGCGGTGCGTCCCGACCGGCAGTTGCGCGAGCTCGGGTTCGACTCGCTCACGGCCGTCGAGCTGCGCAACCGTCTGGCCGCGGCCAGCGGACTGCGGCTGCCTCCGACGCTGATCTTCGACTACCCGACGCCCCACGAGGTCGCCGAGTACCTGCGGGCCGAGTCCGCGCCGGCGGCGCCCGGTGTCGGCGAGCTTCTCGCCGGACTCGACGGCCTGGAGGCGGCGCTGCGCACGGCGGCGCCGGACGGTGAAGGCCGTACGGCGGTCGCCTCGCGGCTGCGGGCGCTGGCCGCGCTCTGGGCGGACGCCGCTCCGGCCGAGGACACCGGCGTCGCCGAGGAGCTCAGCGCCGCGACCGACGACGAGATGTTCGACTTCATCGGCAAGGAGTTCGGCATCTCCTGACCCCGACCCCCGGCGAGTTGGCGGACAACTCCCGTTCCCCACGACGAATCTGCCGGAATCCGGCTCCACGCGACATCTGCAAGAGGGTGGCCTCAGGTGAACAACGAGGAAAAGCTCCGCTACTTCCTCCGGCGAGTGACCGCGGACCTGCACGAGGCCCGCGAGCGGCTCCAGCGGATCGACGACTCCCAACAGGAGCCGATCGCGATCGTGGCGATGAGCTGCCGGTACCCCGGCGGCGTCACGTCGCCCGAGGACCTCTGGCGCCTGCTGGCGGACGGCCGTGACGCGATCACGGAGTTCCCCGCCGACCGCGGCTGGGACCTGGAGGCGCTCTACGACCCCGACCCCGACACGCGGGGCACCAGCCACGTCCGTGCGGGCGGGTTCCTCGACGGGATCGACCTCTTCGACGCCGGCCTCTTCGAGATATCGCCCCGCGAGGCCCTCACCATGGACCCGCAGCAGCGGCTGCTGCTGGAGACCTCCTGGGAGGCGTTCGAGCGGGCGGGGATCGCTCCGACCTCGCTGCGCGGCAGCCGGACCGGCGTGTTCGCCGGTGTGATGTACCACGACCACTCGGCGGTCCTCCAGCAGGCGGTCGAGGACGTCGAGGGCTACATCGGGACGGGCAGCGCCGCCAGCGTCGTCTCGGGCCGGGTGGCGTACACCTTCGGTCTGGAGGGGCCGGCGGTGACGGTGGACACGGCCTGCTCGTCCTCGCTGGTGGCGCTGCACCTGGCGGTGCAGGCGCTGCGGCAGGGCGAGTGCACGCTCGCGCTGGCCGGTGGCGTCACCGCGATGTCCAACCCGACGGCGTTCGTGGACTTCAGCCGCCAGCGCGGACTGGCCGCCGACGGCCGCTGCAAGCCGTTCGCGGCCGCGGCGGACGGCACCGGGTGGGCCGAGGGGGTCGGCGTCCTGCTGCTGGAGCGGCTCTCCGACGCGCGGCGCAACGGTCGCCGGGTGCTGGCGGTGGTGCGCGGCAGCGCGGTGAACCAGGACGGTGCGTCCAACGGTCTGACGGCGCCGAACGGGCCGTCGCAGCAGCGGGTGATCCGCCAGGCGCTGGCGAACGCGGGGCTGTCGGCGGCGGACGTGGACGTGGTGGAGGCGCACGGCACGGGTACGACGCTGGGCGACCCGATCGAGGCGCAGGCGCTGCTGGCGACCTACGGCCAGGACCGTGAACGGCCGCTGTGGCTGGGGTCGTTGAAGTCGAACCTCGGCCACACGCAGGCGGCGGCCGGGGTGGGCGGCGTCATCAAGATGGTGCAGGCGCTCCAGCACGAGATGCTGCCGAAGACCCTGCACGTGGACGAGCCGACGCCGCACGTGGACTGGTCGGCGGGCGCGGTGGACCTGCTGACCGAGCCGGTGGCCTGGCCGGCGGGCGACCGGCCGCGCCGCGCCGCCGTCTCCTCGTTCGGCTTCAGCGGGACCAATGCGCACGTCATCGTCGAGCAGGCCCCGCAGGGGGACGAGGCCGACGAGGCCGACGCCTCCGCACCGGTCCCGCTGCCGGTGGCCGGGCTGCCGGCTCCCGTGCTGCTGACGGCCAAGAGCCCTGCGGCGTTGCGCGAGCAGGCCGTGCGCCTTCTCGCCCGCCTGGAGGCCGACCCCGGGCTCACGGTCGCGGACCTCGGCTTCTCCACCGCGACGACCCGGGCCGCCCTCGACCACCGGGCGGCGATCGTCGCGGTGGACCGTGCGGACCTGCGCGAGTCCTTGGGCGCGCTGGCGCGGGACGAGCCGGGCGCGGGCGTGGTCACCGGGGCGGTGGCCCCGCGGAGCCTGGTCGCGCTGCTCTTCTCGGGTCAGGGGAGTCAGCGGGTGGGGATGGGGCGTGAACTGCATGCGTCGTTCCCGGTGTTCGCGAAGGCGTTCGACGAGGTGTGCGCCGCGGTGGACGTCCACCTCGAACGGCCTTTGCGGGAGGTGGTGTTCGGTGAGGACGCGGAGCTGCTGGCGCGTACGGAGTTCACCCAGCCGGCGCTGTTCGCGATCGAGGTGGCGCTGTTCCGGTTGGTGGAGTCGTGGGGGGTGCGGGCGGACTTCCTGGCCGGTCACTCGGTCGGTGAGCTGGCCGCCGCGCACGTCGCGGGGGTGTTCTCGCTGGCCGGCGCGGCCGAACTGGTGGTGGCGCGCGGCCGGTTGATGCAGGAGCTGCCGTCGGGCGGGGCGATGGTGGCGGTGCAGGCCCCGGAGGCCGAGGTGCGGCCGCTGCTCGCCGGCCGCGAAGAGCTCGTGGGCATCGCGGCGGTCAACGGTCCGACCTCGGTGGTGCTGTCGGGTGCCGAGGCCGCCGTCGCGGAGGTCGTCGCACTCCTGGAGGGCCGCCGCACCAAGCGGCTCACGGTCTCCCACGCCTTCCACTCGCCGCTGATGGAACCGATGCTCGCCGCCTTCCGCGAGGTCGCCGAGCGCGTCACCTTCGCCGCGCCGACGCTGCCGATCGTCTCCACCCTGACCGGACAGCTGGTCTCGGCGGAGGAGGTGGCCGACCCGGACTACTGGGTGCGCCACGTGCGCCACGCCGTCCGCTTCGCCGACGCCGTCGAGACCCTCGCGGCGCAGGGGGTGACGTCCTTCCTGGAGGTCGGCCCCGGCGGACTGACCCCGATGGTCCGGGAGACCCTGCCCGACACCCTTGCCGTCCCCGCCCTGCGCGCCGACCGCCCCGAACCCGCCGCCTTCACCACCGCCCTCGCCCACCTCCACACCCATGGCACCCCCCTCGACTGGGACGCCGTGTTCGCCGGAACCGGCGCCCGCACGGTCGACCTGCCCACCTACGCCTTCCAGCACGAGCGCTTCTGGCTCGCCACCCGCCCGGCCACCGGTGACCTCGGCGGTTCGGGTCTGTGGTCGGCGGACCACCCGTTGCTGGGCGCGGCGGTCGCCCTGGCCGACGGTGACGGTGTGCTGCTGACCGGCCGGCTCTCCCTGGCCACGCACGCGTGGCTGGCGGACCACGCCGTGAGGGGCACGGTCCTGCTGCCCGGCACCGCGCTGATGGAGCTGGCGATCCGGGCCGGCGACCAGGTGGGCTGTGACCGCGTCGAGGAACTGACCCTGGAGGCACCGCTGGTGCTGCCGGAGCAGGGCGGCGTCCACGTCCAGGTCCTGGTGGACGACGCCGACGGGTCCGGCCGCCGCGCCGTGCGGCTCTACTCGCGGCCCGACGACGCGACGGCCGCCTCGCCGTGGACGTGCCACGCCACCGGGGTGCTCGCTCCGGCCGGGGCGCCGACGGAGGAGCACGCGGTGTCCGAGCCGGCCGAGTGGCCTCCCGCCGGCGCCGTCGAGGTCGGTGTCGAGGGGCTGTACGACCGTCTCGCCGAACTGGGGCTGGTCTACGGCCCGGTGTTCCGGGGCGTGCGGGCCGGATGGCGGCGCGGTGACGAGGTGTTCGCCGAGGTCGCGCTGCCCGAGGGCGTCGAGGCGACGGGCTTCGCCGTGCACCCCGCGCTGCTGGACGCGGCGCTGCACGCCGTCGCCCTGAGCGCCTCCGCGGAGGAGCACGACGAGGGGCGGATCCCGTTCTCGTGGAGCGGGGTGCGCGTGTCCGCCACGGGCGCGACGGCGCTGCGGGTCCGGCTGGCGCCGGCGACCGGTTCCGGGGCCGGGGTGGGCACGGTCGCGCTGTCGGCCGCGGACGGCGTCGGCCGGCCGGTGCTGTCGGTCGAGTCGCTGACGTTGCGTCCGGTGGGCGTGGAGCAGCTGGCCACCGCACGCGAGCAGCAGCGGGACGCGCTGTACCGGGTGGAGTGGGTGCCGGGGGTGGCGTCGGCCGGTGCGGTGGAGGTGGAGGTCCGTGAGGGTGTGGCGGATCTCGGGCGTGACGGTGCTGCGGTGCCCGGGGTGGTGGCGGTGCTGTGCCCGCCGTCGGGGTCCGGGGCGCAGGGTGTGCGCGGGGCTGTGGGCGCGGTGCTGGAGCTGGTGCGGGAGTGGGTGGCGGAGGAGCGGTTCGGCGGTTCGCGGTTGGTGCTGGTGACCCGTGGCGCGGTCGCGGTGGGACCGGACGAGGCTGCGGGCGTGGACGCGGGTCAGGCGGCGGTGTGGGGTCTGGTGCGGTCGGCGCAGTCGGAGCATCCGGGCCGGTTGGTGCTGGTGGATGTGGAGCCGGTGGTCGGTGATGTCCGGTCGGCGGTGTCGGCGGCGGTGGCGTCGGGGGAGCCGCAGGTGGCGGTGCGTGGTGGTGAGGTGTTGGTGCCGCGTCTGGCGCGGGTGGTTCCCGGTGGGCGGTCTGCCGTTTCCTTCGCCGAGGGTGGCACGGTGCTGGTGACGGGTGCGAGCGGGACGTTGGGCCGGTTGGTGGCCCGCCATCTGGTCACCGAGCACGGGGTGCGGCGCCTGCTGCTGGTGAGCCGTTCCGGTGCGGGTGCGGAGGGCATGGTGGAGCTGGTGGCGGAGTTGGGTGCGGCGGGTGCGGAGGTGGTCGTCGAGGCGTGTGACGTGGCGGACCGTGAGGCGTTGGCCGGGCTGCTGGCGGGGGTTTCGGCCGAGCATCCGTTGACGGGGGTGGTGCATGCGGCGGGGGTGACGGACGACGGGTTGGTCGGGTCGTTGTCGCCGGAGCGGATCGACGCGGTGTTCCGTCCGAAGGTGGATGCGGCGCTGCATCTGGACGAGTTGACGCGGGGTTCGGAGTTGTCGGCGTTCGTCCTGTTCTCTTCGGCGGCCGGGGTGTTCGGCAGTGCGGGGCAGGGGAACTACGCGGCGGCGAACGCGTTCCTGGACGCGCTCGCGCAGCGGCGGCGGACGGCCGGGCTGCCGGCGGTGTCGATGGCCTGGGGCCTGTGGGCGCAGGACAGTGCGCTGAGCGGCGAGTTGAGCGAGGCGGACCGGCGCCGGATCTCCCGCTCGGGGATGGCCGCGATCGAGACCGCCGATGGTCTGGCGCTCTTCGACGCCGCCCTGCCCGCCGCCGAGCCGGTCGTGGTGCCCACCCGGTGGGACGCCCGGGTGCTGCGGGAGTCGGCCCGCTCCGGTGCACTGCCGGACCTGCTGCGGACCCTGGTGCCCGCCCCGGTGCGGAGGGCCGCCGCGTCCTCGGCCGGGCAGCCCGGAGGGTCGTCGGCGACGGCGCAGCGGCTGGCCGGTCTGCCCGAGCCGCAGCAGTACGACCTGCTGGTGGACCTGGTGCGCACCGAGGCTGCCGCGGTCCTGGGCCACGGCCGTGCCGAGTCGATCCAACCGGCGCAGGCCTTCCGCGAGTTGGGCTTCGACTCGCTGACGGCCGTCGAGCTGCGCAACCGGCTCGGCGCCACCACCGGAGTGCGGCTGCCGGCCGGTCTGGTGTTCGACTATCCGACGCCCGCCGCGCTGGCCGCCTTCCTGCGCGATCAGCTGGCCGACGCCCCGCGACCCGCCGCCACCGTGGTCACCGCGACCCGGGGCGACGAACCGATCGCGATCGTCGCGATGAGCTGCCGCTACCCGGGCGGGGTGCGCACGCCGGAGGAGCTGTGGCAGCTGCTCGCCTCGGGCACGGACGCCATCTCCGGGTTCCCCGTCGACCGGGGCTGGGATCTCGGCCTGCTCGCCGCCGACGGCCCCGACCGGGCCGGGACCAGCCACACCCGCGAGGGCGGGTTCCTGCACGACGCGGGCGACTTCGACGCGGCGTTCTTCGGGATCTCGCCGCGCGAGGCGCTGGCGATGGACCCGCAGCAGCGGCTGCTGCTGGAGACCTCGTGGGAGGCGTTCGAGCGGGCCGGGATCGATCCGGCCTCGCTGAAGGGCTCCCGGACCGGTGTCTTCGCCGGCGTGATGTACCACGACTACGCCTCCTCGCTGCAGACGGTCCCCGAGGGCGTGGAGGGCTTTCTCGGCACCGGGAACTCGGGCAGCGTCATCTCGGGCCGGCTCTCCTACTCCTTCGGGCTCGAAGGCCCGGCGGTGACGGTCGACACGGCCTGCTCGTCCTCGCTGGTGGCCCTGCACCTGGCGGTGCAGGCGCTGCGCAACGGCGAGTGCACGCTCGCGCTGGCCGGTGGCGTCACCGTGATGGCCGGGCCGGGGGCGTTCGTCGAGTTCAGCCGTCAGCGCGGCCTGGCCGCCGACGGCCGCTGCAAGGCCTTCGGCGCCGGGGCGGACGGCACGGGCTGGGGCGAGGGCGTGGGCATGCTGCTGGTGGAGCGGCTGTCGGACGCCGAGCGTCACGGGCACCCGGTGCTGGCGGTGGTGCGCGGCAGCGCGGTGAACCAGGACGGTGCGTCCAACGGTCTGACGGCGCCCAACGGCCCCGCCCAGCAGCGGGTGATCCAGCAGGCCCTGGCCAATGCCCGCCTCACCCCCGGTGACATCGACGCGGTGGAGGCGCACGGCACCGGGACCAGGCTCGGTGACCCGATCGAGGCACAGGCGCTGCTGGCCACCTACGGGCAGGACCGTGAACGGCCGCTGTGGCTGGGGTCGTTGAAGTCCAACATCGGTCACACCCAGGCGGCGGCCGGGGTGGGCGGCGTCATCAAGATGGTGCAGGCGCTCCAGCGCGGCGTGCTGCCGCGCACCCTGCACGCGGATGAGCCGTCCCCGCACATCGACTGGTCGAGCGGCGCGGTGCGGCTGCTGACCGAGCCGGTGGAGTGGCCGGCGGACGGCCGCCCGCGCCGGGCCGGCATCTCCTCGTTCGGCTTCAGCGGGACCAACGCGCACGTCATCGTCGAGCAGGCCCCGGCCGCGCCCGCCGTGCCCCGCCGCGCGGTGGGGAGCAACGGCGGGGCGGCGATCCCGTGGGTGCTGTCCGCCAAGGCGCCCGAGGCCCTGCGGGACCAGGCCGCCCGGCTGCTCGCGTTCGCGCAGGGGCGTGACGACCTGCCGTCGGCCGACGTGGCGTACTCGCTGGCCACCTCCCGGGCGGCGCTGGAGCACCGCGCGGCGGTGGTCGCCCCGGACCCGGCGGGGGCCTTGGAGGGCCTGCGCGCGCTGGTGACCGGTGAGCCGTCCGGGGCCGTGGTCCGCGGCGTCGCGGCGCCCGGGGCGAAGGCGGCGCTGCTCTTCTCGGGGCAGGGGAGTCAGCGGGTGGGGATGGGGCGTGAGCTGTGCGCGTCGTTCCCGGTGTTCGCGGCGGCGTTCGACGAGGTGTGCGCCGCGGTGGACGTGCACCTGGAACGGCCGTTGCGGGACGTGGTGTTCGGTGAGGACGCGGAGCTGCTGGCGCGTACGGAGTTCACCCAGCCCGCGTTGTTCGCGGTGGAGGTGGCGCTGTTCCGGTTGGTGGAGTCGTGGGGGGTTCGTCCCGCCTTCCTGGCCGGTCACTCGGTCGGCGAGTTCGCCGCCGCGCACGTCGCGGGCGTCCTCTCGCTGGCCGATGCCGCCGAACTGGTCGCCGTGCGTGGCCGGTTGATGCAGGAGTTGCCGTCGGGCGGGGCGATGGTGGCGGTGCAGGCCCCGGAGGCCGAGGTGCTGCCGCTGCTGGCCGGTCGCGAGGAGCTCGTGGGCATCGCGGCGGTCAACGGTCCGTCGTCGGTGGTGCTGTCGGGTGCCGAGGCCGCCGTCGCGGAGGTCGTCGCACTCCTGGAAGGCCGACGCACCAAGCGGCTCACGGTCTCCCACGCCTTCCACTCGCCGCTGATGGAACCGATGCTCGCCGCCTTCCGCGAGGTCGCCGAGCGCATCACCTTCGCCGCGCCGACGCTGCCGATCGTCTCCACGCTCACCGGTCGGCTCCTCACCGCCGAGGAGGTGGCCGACCCGGACTACTGGGTGCGCCACGTGCGCCACGCCGTCCGCTTCGCCGACGCCGTCGAGACGCTCGCGGCGCAGGGGGTGACGGCCTTCCTGGAGATCGGCCCCGGCGGCCTGACCCCGATGGTCCGGGAGACCCTGCCCGACGCCCTCGCCGTCCCCGCGCTGCGCGCCGACCGCACCGAACCCGCCGCCTTCACCACCGCCCTCGCCCACCTCCACACCCACGGCATCCCCCTCGACTGGGACACGGTCTTCGCCGGCACCGGCGCCCGCCGGATCGACCTGCCCACCTACGCCTTCCAGCGCCGCCGCTACTGGCTGGAGCCGGGCCCGGCGGCCGGGGACGTCACCTCGGCGGGACTGACGGCGGCCGACCACCCGCTGCTGGGAGCCGCCGTCACGCTGGCCGGCGGCGAGGGCGTGGTGCTGACCGGGCGGCTGTCCCTCGCCACGCATCCCTGGCTCGCCGATCACGCGGTGTTGGGCACCGTGCTGCTTCCCGGCACCGCCCTGGTGGACCTCGCGCTGCGGGCCGCCGACGAGGTGGGCTGCGACCTCCTGGAGGAGCTGACCCTCCAGGCGCCGCTGGTCCTGCCCGAGCAGGCCGGTGTCCAGCTCCAGGTCGTCGTGGCACCGGCCGACGAGGCCGGCCGCCGTACGCTCACCGTCTACTCGCGCGAGGCCGACGGCGACGCGGCCGACGCGCCGTGGACCGGCCACGCCACGGGCGTGCTCGGCGCAGGGGCCGCTCCGGGGACGGAGAGCGGGCTGTCCGCCTGGCCCCCGCCGGGGGCGGGCCCGCTCGGCACCGAGGCGGTGTACGAGCGGCTGGCGGCGCTGGGGCTGGACTACGGCCCCGTGTTCCAGGGTCTGCGGGCCGCCTGGCAGCAGGGCGACGTCGTGTTCGCGGAGGTCGCCCTGCCCGAGGGGACGGGGACCGGCGGGTTCGGCGTTCACCCGGCGCTGCTGGACGCGGCCCTGCACGCCGTCGCGCTGGGCGGGCTGCTGCCCGACACCGGCGGGACGCGGGTCCCCTTCTCGTGGAGCGGCGTGCGCCGGTACGCGCCGGGAGCGGCCGGACTGCGGGTGCGGATCGCCCCGGCCGGGGCGGACGCGGTGTCCCTGCTGGCCGTGGACGGGACCGGGCGGCCCGTCGTCTCGGTCGACGCCCTCGTCCTGCGGCCGGTCTCCGCCGACCAGTTGGCCGCCGCCCGCACGGGGCGGCCGGACTCGCTCTACCGGATCGCCTGGGCACCGCTGCCGTTCGCCGGGCCCGCGGCCACCGCCGCCCCGGGGCCGCAGTCCTGGGCGCTGGTGGGCGACACCGGGAGCGGCCCGGGCGCGGCGCTGCGCGCCGCGGGCCACGCCGTGGACGCGCACGCCGGGCTGACCGGCCTTCCGGCGGGGCCGGCGCTCCCCGACACCGTGGTGGCCCTCCCGCCCCTGACCCCCGGCGCCGCGCCGGGCACGCCGCAGGCGGCCCGGGCCGCGACCGCCCACGCCCTCGCCCTGGTGCACGAGTGGCTGGAGCGGGCGGGCTCCGGGGCCTCCCGGCTGGTGGTGCTGACGCAGGGCGCGGTCGCGCTCGACGGCCCGGCCGGTGACCGTGCCGCCGGTGACCGGACCGCCGGTGACCGGGCCGAGCGGCCGGACCCGGCGCAGGCCGCGGTCTGGGGCCTGCTGCGGTCCGCGCAGTCGGAGCACCCGGGCCGGTTCGTCCTGGCCGACCTGGACGACCACGAGGAGTCCGCGCGCGCCCTGCCGGCCGCGCTGGCGGCCGCCGCGGCCGCCGACGAACCGCAGCTGGCACTGCGCGAGGGCCGGACGTTCGTGCCGCGCCTCGCCCGGGCGGCGACGACCGACCCGGCGGCAGCCGCCGGGGCGGGGCCCGCACCGGACCCGGCGGGCACCGTCCTGGTCACCGGCGCGACCGGGGCGCTGGGCCGGCTGGTGGCACGGCACCTGGTCGCGGTCCACGGCGCGCGGCACCTGCTGCTGGTCAGCCGGCGCGGCCCGGCGGCCGACGGCGCGGGCGAGTTCGAGGCCGAACTCGCGGCCCTGGGCGCCCGGGTGACGACGGCGGCCTGCGACGTGGCGGACCGCGCCGCGCTCGCCGCGCTGCTCGACGCGGTGCCCGCCGAGCACCCGCTGACCGCCGTCGTGCACGCCGCCGGTGTGCTGGACGACGGGCTGATCGGCTCGTTGACGACGGAGCGGCTGGACCGGGTGTTCCGTCCGAAGGTGGACGCGGCCTTCCACCTGCACGAGCTGACCGGGCGCCACGGGCCGGTGGAGCTGGTGCTCTTCTCCTCCCTCGCCGGCACCCTCGGCAACGCCGGCCAGGCCAACTACGCGGCCGCCAACGCCTATCTGGACGCGCTGGTGGAGCTCCGCCGCGCCCAGGGCCTGCCGGGCGCCTCGCTCGCCTGGGGGCCGTGGGCGGGCGAGGAGGGGATGCTGGGCGAGCTGGGCGCCGAGGCGCTCGGGCGGATGGCCCGGGGCGGGGTGGCGCCGCTGTCGGGCGGCGAGGGCCTGGCCCTGCTCGACACGGCCCGGGCGGCGGCCGCCGCCGGGGGCCCGGGCGTCCTCGTCCCGGTGCCGCTGAACCTCGCGGCCCTGCGGACCAGGGCCCGCAGCGAGCCGCTGCCGGCCGTGCTGCGCGGCCTGGTGCCGGTGACGGCCCGCCGGGCGGAGCGGGCGGGTGCCACCGCGCTGGCGGAGCAGCTGGCCGGAGCGTCGCAGGACAAGCGCCGGCGGATCCTGCTGGCCACCGTCCGCGGCGAGGTCGCCGCCGTCCTGGGCCACGCCTCCGCCGAGGCGGTGGGCCCCGGCCAGGCCTTCCGCGACCTCGGCTTCGACTCGCTGACCGCCGTCGAGCTGCGCAACCGCCTCGGCGCCGTCACGGGGCTGAGCCTGCCGGCCGGCCTGCTGTTCGACCACCCGACACCGACCGCCCTGGCGGACCACCTCGGCGCCTCGATGCCGGCCGGGGAGGAGGCGGCGGCGCCGTCCGTGCTCGCGGAGATCGACCGGCTCGAAGCCGCCCTGGCCGCCTCCCCGGCCGACCGGGGCCTGCGCAGCACCGTCACCATGCGCCTGGAGGTCCTGCTGGCGAAGTGGAACGGGACGCAGGACGACGACCACCCCGGCGCCGACCAGGGCGCGGCCGCGGTCGAGGCGGCCACCGACGACGAACTCTTCGAACTGCTGGACAACGAGCTCGGCACCTGATCGACCGGCACGAACTCCCCTGGCGTTGAGGAACTGAATTCAGATGACTGACGAGAACAAGCTCCGGGACTACCTCAAGCGTGCCACCGTCGACCTGCGCCATGCGCGCCAGCGGCTGCGGGAGGTCGAGAGCAGGAACCACGAGCCGATCGCGATCGTGGCGATGAGCTGCCGCTTCCCCGGCGGGGTGCGGTCGCCGGAGGACCTGTGGAAGCTGGTCGCGGACGGCGGCGACGCGATCTCCGGCTTCCCCACCGACCGCGGCTGGGACCTGGAGGCGCTCTACCACCCGGACCCCGGCCACCCCGGCACCAGCTACACCCGCGAGGGCGGGTTCCTGCACGACGCCGCCGACTTCGACGCCGCGTTCTTCGGGATCTCGCCGCGCGAGGCGCTGGCGATGGACCCGCAGCAGCGGCTGCTGCTGGAGGCGTCCTGGGAGGTGGCCGAGCGCGCCGGCCTCGACCCGCGCTCCCTGCGCGGCAGCGACACCGGCGTCTTCGCCGGTGTGATGTACCACGACTACGTCTCCCGGCTGCCGCGGCTGCCCGAGGGCGTCGAGGGCTATGTGAGCACCGGCAACTCGGGGAGCGTGGTCTCCGGCCGGATCGCCTACACGCTGGGTCTGGAAGGCCCGGCGGTGACGATCGACACCGCCTGCTCGTCCTCGCTGGTCGCCCTGCACCTCGCCGTGCAGGCGCTGCGCAACGGCGAGTGCTCGCTGGCGCTGGCCGGCGGCGTCACCGTGATGGCGGGACCGGCCACGTTCACCGAGTTCAGCCGCCAGCGGGGCCTGTCGCCCGACGGCCGCTGCCGGGCGTTCTCCGCCTCGGCGGACGGCACGGGCTGGGGCGAGGGCGTCGGCGTGCTGCTGGTGGAACGGCTCTCCGATGCCCGGCGCCACGGGCACCCGGTGCTCGCGGTGGTGCGCGGCTCGGCGGTGAACCAGGACGGCGCCTCCAACGGCCTGACGGCGCCGAACGGGCCGTCCCAGCAGCGCGTCATCCGGCAGGCGCTGGCCAACGCCCGGCTCTCGCCCGCCGAGGTGGACGCGGTGGAGGCGCACGGCACCGGTACCGCGCTGGGCGACCCGATCGAGGCGCAGGCCCTGCTGGCCACCTACGGCCAGGACCGCGAACGGCCGCTGTGGCTCGGCTCGGTCAAGTCGAACCTCGGTCACACCCAGGCCGCGGCCGGCGTGGCCGGCGTGATCAAGATGGTGCAGGCGATCCGGCACGGCGTCCTGCCGCTCACCCTGCACGTGACGCAGCCCTCGCCGCACGTGGACTGGTCGGCCGGTGCGGTGTCGCTGCTGACCGAGGCGACCGACTGGCCCGGCACGGGCGCGCCCCGGCGGGCCGGGGTCTCGGCCTTCGGCGTCAGCGGCACCAATGCGCACCTCGTCCTGGAGGAGGCGCAGCCGGACGCCGAGGACGCCCCGGCCGAGGGCGCGGCGCCGAGCCCGGCCGAGGGCACGGCCGAGGCCCCGGGCGAGGGCGCGGCGCCGGCCCCGGCCGAGGCACCGCCGCTGATCCCCTGGGTCCTGTCCGGCAAGGACCAGGCCGCCCTGGTCGCCCAGGCCGGGCGGCTGCGCGCGCACCTCGCCGCGGACCCGGGCCTCGACGCCCTCGACGTCGCCCTCTCGCTGGCCACCACCCGCTCCGCCTTCGAGCACCGCGCCGTGCTGCTCGCCGCCGACCGGCCCGGGCTGGACGGGGCGCTCGCCGCGCTGGCCGACGGCTCGCCCGAACCGGATCTGGTGCGCGGCGTCGCCGAGGACGTCCGCCAGGTCGCGCTGGTCTTCCCCGGGCAGGGCTCGCAGTGGGTCGGCATGGCCGTCGACCTGCTCGACGCCTCCGCGGTGTTCCGCGAGCGAATCGGCCGGTGCGAGGCGGCCCTCGCCCCGTACGTCGACTGGTCGCTGACGGCCGTGCTGCGCGGCGAGGAGGGCGCGCCCGGGCTGGAGCGGGTCGACGTCGTGCAGCCGGTGCTGTTCGCCGTCATGGTCTCGCTGGCCGAGCTGTGGCGCTCCTACGGGGTGAGCCCGGAGGCCGTGGCGGGGCACAGCCAGGGCGAGATCGCCGCCGCCTGCGTGGTGGGCGCGCTCTCCCTGGAGGACGCCGCGAAGGTGGTGGCGCTGCGCAGCCGCGCGCTGACCGCGCTGGCCGGCCAGGGCGGCATGATGTCCGTCGGCCTGCCGCTGGAGCAGCTGACCCCGCGGCTCGCGCCGTGGGGCGAGCGGCTGGCGGTGGCCGCCGTCAACAGCCCCTCGTCCATCGTCCTGTCCGGCGACCCGCAGGCCCTGGCCGAACTGCGCGACGGCCTGCTCGCCGACGACGTCCGGGCCCGGATGATCGCCGTGGACTACGCCTCGCACTCGGCGCAGGTCGAGGCGGTGCGCGAGCGGGTGCTGAGCGAGCTCGCGGACATCACGCCGCACTCCTGCGACGTGCCGTTCTACTCCACCGTGACGGGCGGGGTGGTGGACACCGCCGAGCTGGACGCCGACTACTGGTACCGCAGCCTGCGCCGGACCGTGCGGTTCGAGGAGGTCACCCGCGCGCTGGTGGCGCACGGCCACGGCGCGCTGATCGAGGTCAGCGCGCACCCGGTCCTGACGATCGGCATGCAGGAGACGATCGACGCCCTGGGCAGCGACGCCGTGGCACTGGGCACCCTGCGCCGGGGCGAGGGCGGCCCGGACCGGATGCTGCGCGCCGTCGCCGAGGCGCACGCGCACGGCGCCGCCGTCGACTGGCCCGCCGTCCTCGCCGGCACCGGCGCCCGCACCGTCCCGCTGCCCACCTACGCCTTCCAGCACCAGCGGTACTGGCTGGACGCCCCGCACACCGCCGGGGACGCCGCCGGCCTCGGCCTCGGCGCGGCGGACCACCCGCTGCTGGGCGCCGTCGTCACCCTGGCGGACTCCGACGGCCTGCTGCTCACCGGCCGGCTCTCCGCCCACACCCACCCCTGGCTCGCCGACCACGTGGTGCTGGGCTCGGTGCTGCTGCCGGGCACCGCGTTCGTCGAGCTCGCGATCCGGGCCGGCGACCAGGTCGGCTGCGGCCTGCTGGAGGAACTGACCCTGGAGGCGCCGCTGCTGCTGCCCGACCGCGGCGCCGTGGTGGTGCAGGTCTCGGTCGGCCGGCCGGACGACGCCGGCCGGCGCTCCTTCGGCCTGTACTCGCGCCCCGAGGACGCCCCCGCCGAGGAGGAGTGGACCCGTCACGGCACCGGGCTGCTGGGCACCGGCCCCGCCACCGGGGGCGAGGACCTCACCGTCTGGCCGCCCGCCGACGCCACCGCCGTCGACCTCGCCGGCTTCTACGACCGCCTCGCCGAGCGCTCCTTCGGCTACGGCCCGGTCTTCCAGGGCCTGCGGGCCGTCTGGCGGCGCGGCGACGAGGTCTACGCCACCGTCGCGCTGCCCGCCGAGGCGCAGGCGGAGGCGGGCCGTTTCGGCCTGCACCCGGCGCTGCTGGACGCGGCGCTGCACGCCGTCGGGTTCGGCCCGCTCGGCGACATGGGGACCGGGCGGCTGGCGTTCTCCTGGGAGGGCGTGCGCCTGCACGCCACCGGCGCCGCCGACCTGCGCGTGCGGCTGGCCCCCGCCGGCCCCGACGCCGTGTCCGTCACCGTCGCCGACGGCACGGGCCGGGCGGTGGCCGGGGTCGGCACGCTGTCCTTCCGCACCGTCGGCGAGGAACAGCTGCGCCAGGCCCGCGGCGGTCACCACGACGCGCTGCACCGGGTGGACTGGACGGCGCTGCCCGTGCCGGCCACCGCACCGGACACGCCCTGGGCGGTGCTCGGCGACGACGCCTCGGCGGCCGTACGGGCGCTGCTGGACGGTCCCCGCCCCCCGGCGCACCACGCCCGGCTGGGGGAGCTGGCCGAGGCCGTCGCGGCGGGCGCGCCGCTGCCCGAGGTGGTCGTGGCCGTCCTGCCCACGGGCGGGACCGGGCCGGAGGCCGTCCGGGCGACGGCGCGCGACACCCTCGCGCTGCTGCGCGACTGGCTGGGCGAGGAGCGCTTCGCCGCCTCCCGGCTGGTGCTGCTCACCAGCGGAGCGGTGGCCACCGCGGCCGGGGCCGACACCCCGGGCCTGGACCACGCGCCGGTCTGGGGCCTGGTCCGTTCGGCGCAGTCCGAGCACGCCGACCGGCTGGTCCTGGCGGACCTCGACGACCACCCCGCCTCCTACCGGCTGCTGCCCGCCGCGATCGCCACCGGTGAACCCCAACTGGCCCTTCGCGCCGGAGCGGTGAGCGTGCCCCGGCTGGCCAGGGTGCCGCTGCGCACGGAGCCGGACGCCGCCGGGGAGCACGCCGCGGCGGCGCCGTCCGACCCGAAGAGCGACCCGAAGCCCGACCGGAAGAGCGATCCGACGCTCGATCCGAACGGCACCGCCCTGATCACCGGCGGCACCGGCGCCCTGGGCGGGCTGCTCGCCGAACACCTCGTCACCGAGCACGGCATCCGCCACCTGGTGCTGACCGGCCGCCGCGGACCCGCCGCCGAGGGCGCGGCCGAACTGCGCGACCGGCTCTCTGCCCTCGGCGCGACCGTCACCCTCGCCGCCTGCGACGCGGCGGACCGCGACGCGCTGGCCGACCTGCTCGCCGGCATCCCCGCGGACCGGCCGCTGACCGCCGTCTTCCACGCGGCCGCCGTGGTCGCGGGCGGCCTGGTCGACGCGCTGACCGCCGAGGAGCTCGACCAGGTCCTGCGCCCCAAGGTCGACGCGGCGCTCAACCTGCACGAGCTCACCAGGGACGCCGACCTGGCCGCCTTCGTCCTCTTCTCCTCCTTCGCCGGCACGCTCGGCGGCGCCGGCCAGGGCGCCTACGCGGCGGGCAACGCCTTTCTGGACGCCCTGGCCCAGCACCGCGCGGCCCACGGACTCGCGGCCTCCTCGCTGGCCTGGGGCGTCTGGGAGGAGCGCGGCGCGCAGACCGGGCTGGCCGACGACGACCTCCGGCGGATGGTCCGCGCGGGCCTGGTGCCGCTCTCCGCCGACGAAGGACTCCGCCTCCTGGACGTCGCCCGCACCCTCGACGAGCCGGTGCTCGCGCCGGTGCGGCTGGACCTCGCGGCGATCCGCGCCCAGGCCGCGGGCGGCACCGTGCCCGCCCTGCTGCGCGGCCTGGTCCGGACGCCCGTACGGCGGACCGCCGGGGCGGCGGCCGGGGAAGCCTCCGCCGAACTGCGGCGGCTGGCGGCGCTCGCACCGGCCGACCGCCGGGAGGCGCTGCTCGGGCTGGTCCGCGCCCAGGCCGCGGCCGTGCTCGGCCACAGCACCGCCGACCTGGTCGACCCCGGCCGGGCCTTCCGCGAGCTGGGCTTCGACTCCCTCGCCGCGCTGGAACTGCGCAACCGCCTGATCGCCGCGACCGGCGTACGGCTGCCGGTCACCGCCGTGTTCGACCATCCGACCCCCGCCGCGCTGGCCGGCCACCTGCTGGAGGAGGTCTCCGGCGGGGACCAGCACCCGGCCACCGGTGCGCCGGAGCAGAACGGCCGCCCGGGCGACGACACCGAGCCGATCGCCATCGTCGCGATGAGCTGCCGCTTCCCGGGCGGGGTCACCGGCCCCGAGGACCTGTGGCGACTGGTGGCCGAGGGGGAGGACGCCATCACCGGCCTTCCGGTGAACCGAGGCTGGGACCTCGAAGGGCTCTACGACCCGGACCCCGACGCCCCGGGCCGCTGCTACGCCCGCGCGGGCGGCTTCCTGCACGACGCCGACGCCTTCGACCCGGAGTTCTTCGGGATCTCGCCGCGCGAGGCGCTGGCGATGGACCCGCAGCAGCGCCTGCTGCTGGAGACCACCTGGGAGGCGTTCGAGCGCGCCGGGATCGACCCGGCCGCGCTGCGCGGCAGCCGGACCGGCGTCTTCACCGGCACCAACGGCCAGGACTACGCGGCCGGGCTGCGCGACTCGGGCGCGGAGGGGCTCGAAGGCCACCTGCTCACCGGCAACTCCGCGGCGGTCGTCTCCGGCCGCCTCGCCTACACCTTCGGCCTGGAGGGGCCGGCGGTGACGGTGGACACGGCGTGCTCGTCCTCGCTGGTCGCCCTGCACCTGGCGGCGCAGGCGCTGCGCGCCGGGGAGTGCTCGCTGGCTCTGGCCGGCGGTGTGACCGTGATGTCGACCCCGGGCGCGCTCATCGCCTTCAGCCGTCAGCGCGGCCTGTCGGAGGACGGGCGCTGCCGGGCGTTCGCGGCGGGCGCCGACGGCACCGGCCTCGCGGAGGGCGTGGGCATGCTGCTCGTCGAGCGGCTGTCGGACGCCGAGCGCCACGGGCATCCGGTGCTGGCGGTGGTGCGCGGCAGCGCGGTCAACCAGGACGGCGCGTCCAACGGTCTGACGGCGCCCAACGGCCCCGCGCAGCAGCGGGTGATCCGCCAGGCACTGGCGAACGCCGGGCTGTCGGCGGCGGACGTCGACGCGGTGGAGGCGCACGGCACGGGCACGACGCTGGGGGATCCGATCGAGGCGCAGGCCCTGCTCAAGGCCTACGGACAGGGGCGCGCCGAGGGCAGCCCGCTCCGGCTCGGGACGGTCAAGTCCAACATCGGCCACACCCAGGCCGCGGCGGGCGTGGCCGGCGTGATCAAGATGGTGATGGCGATGCGGCACGGCGTGCTGCCGCCCACCCTGCACGCGGACGAGCCGACGCCGCACGTGGACTGGTCGGCGGGCGCGGTGGAGCTGCTGACGGAGGCCGTCGACTGGCCGCAGGGCGACCGCCCGCGCCGGGCCGGCGTGTCGTCCTTCGGGGTCAGCGGCACCAACGCCCATGTCATCCTCGAACAGGCCCCCGGCCGTCCGGCGGACCGGCCGCGACCGGCCGCCCCGGCCCCGCCCGTCCTGCCGTGGGTGCTCTCCGCGAAGGACCCGCAGGCCCTGCGCGACCAGGCGGCGCGCCTGCTCTCGCACGTCCGGGAGCACGCGGAGTTGGACGCGGTGGACGTCGCCCACTCGCTGGCCACCTCGCGGGCCGCGCTGGCCCGGCGTGCCGTCGTGGTCGGCGCCGACCGGGAGGAACTCCTCGACGGTCTGGGCGCGTTGGCGCGCGGCGAGACGCCGGGCGGCACGGTCGTGGACGGCGGGACGGCGTTCCTGTTCTCGGGGCAGGGGAGTCAGCGGCTGGGGATGGGGCGTGAGCTGCACGCGTCGTTCCCGGTGTTCGCGGAGGCGTTCGACGAGGTGTGCGCCGCGGTGGACGTGCACCTGGAACGGCCTTTGCGGGACGTGGTGTTCGGTGAGGACGCGGAGCTGCTGGCGCGTACGGAGTTCACCCAGCCCGCGTTGTTCGCGGTGGAGGTGGCGCTGTTCCGGCTGGTGGAGTCGTGGGGGGTGCGGGCGGACTTCCTGGCCGGTCACTCGGTCGGTGAGCTGGCCGCCGCGCACGTCGCGGGGGTGTTCTCGCTGGCCGATGCCGCCGAACTGGTGGTGGCGCGTGGCCGGTTGATGCAGGAGTTGCCGTCGGGCGGGGTGATGGTGGCGGTGCAGGCCCCGGAGGCCGAGGTGCTGCCGCTGCTCGCCGGTCGCGAGGAGCTCGTGGGCATCGCGGCGGTCAACGGCCCGACCTCGGTGGTGCTCTCGGGTGACGAGGCCGCCGTCGCGGAGGTCGTCGCACTCCTGGAGGGCCGCCGCACCAAGCGGCTCACGGTCTCGCACGCGTTCCACTCGCCGCTGATGGAACCGATGCTCGCCGCCTTCCGCGAGGTCGCCGAGCGCGTCACCTTCACCGCACCCGAGCGGCCGATCGTCTCCACCCTGACCGGGCAGCCGGTCACCGTCGAGGAGGTGGCCGACCCGGACTACTGGGTGCGCCACGTGCGTGGCACCGTCCGCTTCGCCGACGCGATCGAAACGCTCGCGGCCCACGGCGTGCGGGCCTTCCTGGAGGTCGGTCCGGGTGGCCTGACCCCGATGGTGCAGGAGACCCTGCCCGACGCCCTCGCCGTCCCCGCGCTGCGTGCCGACCGCCCCGAACCCGCCGCCTTCACCACCGCCCTCGCCCACCTCCACACCCACGGCACCGCCCTGGACTGGACTGCGGTGTTCGCCGGGACCGGCGCCCGGCGCGTCGACCTGCCGACCTATGCCTTCCAGCGCGCGTCGTACTGGCTCAAGGCCGCCGCGCCGAAGGCCGGCGCAGCGGCCGCCGCGGACCCGGCCGACGCGGGCTTCTGGGAGGTCGTCGAGCGCGCGGACCTGGCCTCGCTGTCCGAGCAGCTGGAGGTGGACGGGGAGACACCGCTCAGCTCGGTGCTCCCGGCGCTCGCCGACTGGCGTCGACGTCGGCGCGAGCACGCGGCGGTGGACCGCTGGCGCTACCAGGTCCAGTGGAAGCCGCTGGCCGCGCGCGGCGACGCCGGACTGACGGGCAGCTGGCTGCTCGTCCTCCCGGCCGGCGCGCAGGATCACCCGACCGCAGCGGCGGTGCGGACGGCGCTCGGCGCGCACGGCGCCGCCGTCGTCGAGGTGCCCGTGACGGGCCACGACGACCGCGCGGCGCTGGCCGGGCGGCTGGCGGAGTCGAACGGCGAGGACCGGCCGGCGGGCGTGCTGTCGCTGCTCGCCCTCGACGAGGACCGCCATCCCGCCCACCCCTCGCTGCCCCTGGGTCTGGCGCTGACCACCCTGCTGGTCCAGGCCCTCGGCGACGCCGGAGTGGACGCGCCGCTGTGGTGCGCCACCCGGGGCGCGGTGGCGGTCGGCCGTTCGGACGGCGCCGGGGACCCGTCCCAGGCGATGGTCTGGGGCCTGGGCCGCTCCGTGGCACTGGAGCACCCGCAGCGCTGGGGCGGGCTGGTCGACCTCCCGGAGACGCTGGACGACCGCTCGGCGCGCCGCCTCGCCGCCGTGCTCGCCGGCGGGAGCGAGGAGGACCAGCTCGCCGTCCGCTCCTCCGGCACCTTCGTGCGCCGCCTCCACCGCGCCGCCCCCGGCGGTGCGGGCACGGGCGCGGCCGACCGGGGCTGGCGCCCCCGGGGCACGGTGCTCATCACCGGCGGGCTCGGCGCGCTGGGCACCCAGGTGGCCCGGCACCTCGCGCAGCGCGGCGCCGAGCACCTGGTGCTGACCGGCCGCCGGGGAGGCTCCACCGCCGGGGCGGCCGAACTCGCCGCCGAGATCGAGGCGTCGGGCGTGCGGGTGACCATCGCGGCCTGCGACGTGTCGGACCGCGACGCGGTGGCCCGGCTGCTCGCCGACCTCCCCGAGGGCGACCGGCCGACCGCCGTCGTGCACGCCGCGGGCATGCCCCAGTTCGCCCCGGTGGAGGGGACCACGCTCGCCGACCTCGCCGAGGTGGTGGCGGCCAAGGTGGCCGGGGCCGCCCACCTGGACGAGCTCCTGGGCGACCACCCGGTGGACGCGTTCGTGCTCTTCTCCTCCGTCGCCGGCGTGTGGGGCAGCGGCAGCCAGGCCGGCTACGCCGCCGCCAACGCCTTCCTGGACGCCCTCGCACAGCGGCGCCGGGCCCGGGGCCTGGCCGCGACCGCGGTCGCCTGGGGCCCGTGGGCCGAGGGCGGCATGGTGGACGGCGAGGAGGCGGAGGCCCATCTGCGCCGCCGCGGCCTGCCCGCGATGGCGCCGCAGCCCGCGATCGCCGCGCTCCAGCGGGCCCTGGACCAGGACGAGACGGCCGTCGTGGTGGCCGATGTGCGCTGGGAGCGCTTCGTCCCCGCCTTCACCGTCACCCGCCCCAGCCCGCTCTTCGGTGAGCTCCCGGAGGTGCGGCAGGCGCTGTCCGGCGCCGAGGAGGCCCAGTCCGGTGGAGAAATCCCCTCCCTCGCCGCCGAGTTGGCTGCACTGCCGGGAGCCGAGCGCGACCGCGTCCTGCTCGACCTGGTCCGCACGGAGGTGGCCGGGGCGCTCGGCCACCCGGGCCCCGAAGCGGTCGCGCCCGACCGGGCGTTCAAGGACCTGGGCTTCGACTCCCTCACCGGCGTCGAACTGCGCAACCGGCTGAACACCGTGACGGGGCTGCGGCTGCCGGCCACCCTGGTCTTCGACCACCCCAACGCGACGGACCTCGCGGCCTTCCTGGCCGCCGAACTCTCGGGTCCGCGGGGGAGCACCGCCGCCGTGGCCGCGACGGCGGCGCCCGGGACCGCGACCGGGAGCGAGGAGCCGATCGCGATCGTGGCGATGGGTTGCCGCTTCCCCGGCGGCGTGCGGTCCCCCGAGGACCTGTGGCGGCTGCTGGTGGACGAGGCGGACGCGGTCGGCCCGTTCCCGGTCGACCGGGGCTGGGACATCGAGGCCCTGTACGACCCGGACCCGGAGAGGACCGGCACCAGCTACGTCAACCAGGGCGGCTTCCTGCACGACGCCGGCTCCTTCGACGCGCGGTTCTTCGGGATCTCGCCGCGCGAGGCACTGGCGATGGACCCGCAGCAGCGGATCCTGCTGGAAGTGGCCTGGGAGACCCTGGAGCGGGCACGGCTCGACCCCGCCTCGGTGCGCGGCAGCCTGACCGGCGTCTTCGTCGGCTCCGGCTACCAGGGCTACGGCGCCGGGCTGTCCGACCTGCCCGAGGGCGTGGAGGGGCACCTCCTCACCGGCAGCTCCTCCTCCGTCATGTCCGGCCGGATCGCCTACGCGCTGGGGCTCGAAGGCCCGGCGGTGACGGTGGACACGGCCTGCTCGTCCTCGCTGGTGGCCCTGCACCTGGCGACCCAGGCGCTGCGCTCGGGCGAGTGCTCGCTGGCCCTGGTCGGCGGCGCGGCGGTGATGTCCAGCCCCAACGCCTTCGTCGAGTTCAGCCGCCAGCGCGGCCTGGCCGCCGACGGGCGCTGCAAGCCCTTCGCGGCCGCCGCCGACGGCACGGGCTGGGGCGAGGGCGTGGGCATGCTGCTGGTGGAGCGGCTGTCGGACGCCGAGCGCCACGGGCACCCGGTGCTGGCGGTGGTGCGCGGCAGCGCCGTCAACCAGGACGGCGCGTCCAACGGTCTGACGGCGCCCAACGGCCCCGCCCAGCAGCGCGTCATCCAGCAGGCCCTGGCCAACGCCCGCCTCGCCCCCGGTGACATCGACGCGGTGGAGGCGCACGGCACCGGCACCGCGCTCGGTGACCCGATCGAGGCACAGGCCCTGCTGGCCACCTACGGCCGGGACCGGCCCGAGGAACGGCCGCTCTGGCTCGGCTCGATCAAGTCCAACATCGGCCACACCCAGGCCGCCTCGGGCGTCGCCAGTGTGATCAAGACGGTGCTCGCGATCCGGCATGGGTCGCTGCCGCGCACCCTGCACGTGGACGAGCCGACGCCGCACGTGGACTGGTCGGCGGGTGCGGTGCGGCTGCTGACCGAACCGGTGGCCTGGCCGGCGGGCGACCGCCCGCGCCGCGCCGCCGTCTCCTCCTTCGGCGTCAGCGGCACCAACGCCCACACCATCATCGAGCAGGCGCCCGACGAGGCCGCCGCCGCGCCGGCCCCGGCCGCCCCGGAGGTGCCGCGCAGTCTGGCCTGGCTGCTGTCGGCGAAGGACGAGCCGGCCCTGCGCGAGCAGGCGAACCGGCTGCTCGCCGCCCTGGACGCCGCCCCCGCCGCCACCCCGGCCGACCTCGCCCTCTCCCTGGCGGTCTCGCGGACCGCGCTGGACCACCGGGCCGTCGTCGTGGGCCGCGAGCGGGCCAACCTCGCCGCCGGTCTCGGCGCGCTGGGCCGGGGCGAGTCGGCGGCAGGCCTGGTGCGAGGGGTCGCCGCGTCCTCCCCGGGACGGCTGGCGCTGCTCTTCTCGGGGCAGGGGAGTCAGCGGCTGGGGATGGGGCGTGAGCTGTGCGCGTCGTTCCCGGTGTTCGCGGAGGCGTTCGACGAGGTCTGCGCGCATCTGGACGTGCACCTGGAACGGCCGTTGCGGGAGGTGGTGTTCGGCGAGGACGCGGAGCTGCTGGGCCGGACGGGGTTCACCCAGCCCGCGTTGTTCGCGGTGGAGGTGGCGCTGTTCCGGCTGGTGGAGTCGTGGGGGGGCCGTCCCGCCTTCCTGGCCGGGCACTCGGTCGGCGAGTTCGCCGCCGCGCACGTCGCGGGCGTCCTCTCGCTCGCCGACGCCGCCGAACTGGTCGCCGTGCGTGGCCGGTTGATGCAGGAGCTGCCGTCGGGCGGGGTGATGGTGGCGGTGCAGGCCCCGGAGGCCGAGGTGCTGCCGCTGCTCGCCGGCCGCGAGGACCGCGTGGGCATCGCGGCCGTCAACGGCCCGACCTCGGTGGTGCTCTCGGGTGCCGAGGCCGCGGTCACGGAGGTCGTCGGGCTGCTGGAAGGCCGTCGCACCAAGCGGCTCACGGTCTCGCACGCGTTCCACTCGCCGCTGATGGAACCGATGCTCGCCGCCTTCCGCGAGGTCGCCGAGCGGATCACCTTCGCCGCGCCGACGCTGCCGATCGTCTCCACGCTCACCGGCCGGCCGGTCACCCCCGAGGAAGTGACCGATCCCGAGTACTGGGTGCGCCACGTGCGCCACGCCGTACGCTTCGCCGACGCCGTCGAGACGCTCGCGGCGCAGGGGGTGACGGCCTTCCTGGAGATCGGCCCTGGCGGCCTGACCCCGATGGTCCGGGAGACCCTGCCCGACACCCTCGCCGTCCCCGCCCTGCGCGCCGACCGCCCCGAGGACACGGCGCTGACCACCGCCCTGGCCGAGCTGCACGTGCGGGGCACCTCCCCGGCGTGGGACGCGGTCCTCGCCGGAACCGGCGGGCGGCGGGTCGACCTGCCCACCTACGCCTTCCAGCACCAGCGGTACTGGCTGCAGAGCACGTCGGAGCGGTCCGTCCCGGTGGCGCCCGTCGACGCGGCGGAGGCCGAGTTCTGGGACACCGTGGAGCGCGGGGAGTCCCAGGCGCTGGCCGAGCGGCTCGGTCTCGACGCCGACGCGCCGCTCGATTCGGTGTTCGCCGCGCTTTCGTCCTGGCGCCGCGAGACCAGGGCCCGGAACACCGTGGACAGCTGGCGCTACCAGGCCGGCTGGAAGCCGTGGACCGACCTCCCGTCCGGCCCCCTGGCGGGCGGCTGGCTGGTCGTCGCGGCCGACGAGGGCGCGGCGGACGCCTGCGCCCGGGTGCTGCGGGAGCGGGGCGCCGAGCCCACGACGCTGATCGTGGCCGACGCCGGTACCGACCGGCCGATGCTCGCCAAGCTGCTGCGCGAGACCCTGCCGCAGGACACCCGGACGGCCGGGGTGCTGTCCCTGCTGGCGCTGGACGAGCGCGCGCACCCGGTCCACCGGGCGCTGCCCCTCGGCCTCACGGCGACCGTCACCCTGGTGCAGGCGCTGGGGGACGCCGAGCTGGACGCCCCGCTGTGGTGCGTCACCCGGGCCGCCGTCTCGGTCGGCCGCTCCAACCCCGTCGAGCAGCCGCTCCAGGGGTTGGTGTGGGGGCTGGGCCGCGCGGTCGCGCTGGAACATCCCGACCGCTGGGGCGGGTTGGTCGACCTCCCGTCGTCCTCGGGCCAGGACGCACGCACCCTCGGCCGGCTGGCCGACGTGCTGGCCGGCGCCGGGGACGAGGACCAGCTGGCGGTGCGCGACTCCGGGGTGTTCGTCCGCCGGCTGGCGCGGGCGGCCCGGAGCACCCCCGGGCGCGAGTGGCGTCCGCGCGGCACCGTGCTGATCACCGGTGGCACCGGTTCGCTCGGCGGCCACGCGGCCCGCTGGCTGGCGCGCGGCGGTGCCGAGCACCTGGTGCTGACCAGCCGGCGCGGCGCGGCGGCCGAGGGTGCGGACGAACTGCGCCGTGAGCTGGAGGAGTTGGGGGCCGAGGTCACCATCGCCGCCTGCGACGTGGCCGACCGCGGGGCACTGGCCGGGCTGTTGGACTCCCTGCCGGAACGGCACCCGCTGACCGCCGTGGTGCACGCCGCCGGCCTCCCGCAGTTCACCACCGTCATGGAGACCGGCCTGAGCGAGCTGGCGGACGTGGTCGCGGCCAAGGTGGCGGGCGCCGTGCACCTCGACGAGCTGCTGGAGGGCCGGGACCTGGACGCCTTCGTGCTCTTCTCCTCGGTCTCCGGGGTCTGGGGCAGTGGCAGCCAGGCCGCCTACTCGGCCGGCAACGCCTTCCTGGACGCCCTGGCGCAGCGGCGCCGGGCCCGGGGCCTGGCCGCGACCGCGGTCGCCTGGGGTCCGTGGGGCGAGGGCGGCATGGCGGCCGAGGACGGCGCGGCGGAGCACCTGCGCCGCCGCGGTCTGCCGCAACTGGCCCCCGCGCTGGCCGTCGGCGCGCTCCAGGACGCCCTGGACCGGGACGAGACCGCGGTGGTGGTGGCGGACGTCGACTGGTCGCGGTTCGCGCCCTCCTTCACCATCGGCCGGGTGAGCCCGCTGCTCGGTGACCTGCCGGAGGTCCGGGCGGCCCTGGCCGGGGCCGCCGTCGGCGACGAGGCCGCCGACGGCGGGGCGTCGGAGCTCACCCGCCGCCTCGCGGAGCTGGCGCCGGAGGGCCGGCACGCGCTGCTGCTCGACCTCGTCCAGACGGAGGCCGCGGCCGTGCTCGGCTACGGCGGGGGCGAGTCGATCGAGCCGGACCGGGCGTTCCGGGAGCTGGGCTTCGACTCGCTCACCGCGGTCGAGCTGCGCAACCGCGTCGCCACGGCGACGGGGCTGCGGCTGCCGACCACGATGGTGTTCGACCACCCGACCCCCGGCGCGCTCACCGACCACCTGTGCGCGGAACTCCTCCCGGCCACCGGCGGGGACGCGGGCACCGGCGACGTGCCGGAGGCCCGGCTGCGCCAGGCCCTGGCGACCGTCCCGCTGTCCCGCCTGCGGGAGGCGGGGCTGCTGGAGGCCCTGCTGCGGCTGGCGGAGCCCGGTGCGGGGGAACCGGCCCCGGACGATCCCGGTACGGCGGAGTCCATCGAGACGATGGGCATCGACGATCTTGTCGAACTCGCGCTCGGCGACAGCGATTTCTGAAACGGCCCTGAGTACGGAGCGGATGATGACCACCTCGAACGACAAGATCGTCCAAGCGCTGCGGGCCTCCCTTCAGGAGACCGAGCGGCTGCGCCGGCAGAACCGGAAGCTGGTGGAGGACGCCGCGGAGCCGATCGCGATCGTGGCGATGAGCTGCCGCTTCCCGGGCGGCGTCGCCTCGCCCGAGGACCTGTGGCGCCTGGTCGCCGAGGGCGGCGACGCGATCGGCGGCTTCCCCGCCGACCGCGGCTGGGACCTGGAGGCGCTCTACGACCCCGACCCGGACCACGCCGGCACCTGCTACGTCCGCCAGGGCGGCTTCCTGCACGACGTCGCCGAGTTCGACGCCGGATTCTTCGGGATCTCGCCGCGCGAGGCGCTGATGATGGACCCGCAGCAGCGGCTGCTGCTGGAGACCACCTGGGAGGTCTTCGAGCGGGCCGGCCTCGACCCGGGCTCGCTGCGCGGCACCCGGACGGGCGTCTACGCCGGGACCAACGGGCAGGATTACGCGCGCCTCTCCAACTCCCCGGAGGACTTCGACGGTTACCTCGGCACCGGCAACGCCGCCGCCGTGGTGTCGGGCCGGATCGCCTACACCTTCGGCCTGGAGGGGCCGGCGGTGACGGTGGACACGGCGTGCTCCTCCTCGCTGGTCGCCCTGCACCTGGCGGCGCAGGCGCTGCGGCGCGGCGAGTGCACGCTGGCCCTGGTGAGCGGCGTGACGGTGATGTCGACGCCCGGCGCGTTCATGGAGTTCAGCCGTCAGCGCGGGCTGGCGGCCGACGGCCGCTGCAAGCCCTTCTCCGCCGCCGCCGACGGCACCGGCTGGGCCGAGGGCGTGGGCATGCTGCTGGTGGAGCGGCTCTCGGACGCCCGCCGCCACGGGCACCCGGTGCTGGCGGTGGTGCGGGGCAGCGCGGTGAACCAGGACGGTGCGTCCAACGGCCTGACCGCGCCGAGCGGTCCCGCGCAGCAGCGGGTGATCCGCCAGGCGCTCGCGGACGCGGGACTGTCCGCGGCCGAGGTGGACGCGGTGGAGGCACACGGCACCGGCACCTCGCTGGGTGACCCGATCGAGGCGCAGGCGCTGCTGGCCACCTACGGGCAGGACCGCCCGGAGGACCGGCCGCTCTGGCTGGGGGCTCTGAAGTCGAACATCGGTCACACCCAGGCGGCGGCAGGGGTGGCAGGTGTGATCAAGATGGTGATGGCGCTGCGCCACGGCGTCCTGCCGCGCACCCTGCACGTGGACGAGCCGACGCCGCACGTGGACTGGTCGGCGGGCGCGGTGCGGCTGCTGACCGAACCGGTGGCCTGGCCGGAGCGGGACCGGATCCGGCGGGCGGGCGTGTCCTCGTTCGGCGTCAGCGGCACCAACGCGCACGTCATCCTCGAAGCGGCGCCCGCCGAGGAGCCGACGGAGGAATCGGCCGAGGAACCGGCGGACGGTTCGGCGGGTGAGCCGTCGCGGCTGCCGGTGGCGCTGTGGCCGCTGTCGGCCCGGGACGGGCAGGCGCTGCGCGGGCAGGCCCGGCGGCTGCTGGCCCACCTGGCGGAGCGCCCGGCGGTCGATCCCGCCCACCTCGGCCGCTCGCTGGCCACCTCGCGGGCCGCGCTGCCCCACCGGGCCGTGGTCCTCGGGACCGACCGGGACGGGCTGCTGCGCGGGCTGGAGGCCCTGGCGCGGGACGGTGCCGATGCCGGCCTGGTCCAGGGAGTCGCCGGACGGAAGAACAAGCCCGCCTTCCTGTTCTCGGGGCAGGGGAGTCAGCGGCTGGGGATGGGGCGTGAGCTGTGCGCGTCGTTCCCGGTGTTCGCGGAGGCGTTCGACGAGGTCTGCGCGCATCTGGACGTGCACCTGGAACGGCCGTTGCGGGAGGTGGTGTTCGGCGAGGACGCGGAGCTGCTGGGCCGGACGGAGTTCACCCAGCCCGCATTGTTCGCGGTGGAGGTGGCGCTGTTCCGGCTGGTGGAGTCCTGGGGAGTGCGGGCGGACTTCCTGGCCG
The DNA here is from genome assembly GCF_043080305.1 of Kitasatospora sp. NPDC015120. Taxonomy (NCBI): domain Bacteria; kingdom Bacillati; phylum Actinomycetota; class Actinomycetes; order Kitasatosporales; family Streptomycetaceae; genus Kitasatospora; species Kitasatospora sp. NPDC015120. The sequence continues at coordinate 118,957 of NZ_JBIBVJ010000010.1, forward strand.
GTCACTCGATCGGCGAGTTCGCCGCCGCGCACGTCGCGGGCGTCCTCTCGCTCGCCGATGCCGCCGAACTGGTCGCCGTGCGTGGCCGGTTGATGCAGGAGCTGCCGTCGGGCGGGGTGATGGTGGCGGTGCAGGCCCCGGAGGCCGAGGTGCTGCCGCTGCTCGCCGGTTGCGAAGAGCTCGTGGGCATCGCTGCGGTCAACGGCCCGACTTCGGTGGTGCTCTCGGGTGACGAGGCCGCCGTCGCGGAGGTCGTCGCACTCCTGGAAGGCCGTCGCACCAAGCGGCTCACGGTCTCGCACGCCTTCCACTCGCCGCAGATGGAACCGATGCTCGCCGCCTTCCGCGAGGTCGCCGAGCGGATCACCTTCGGCGCGCCCTCGCTGCCGATCGTCTCCACCCTGACCGGACAGCTGGTCTCGGCGGAGGAGGTGGCCGATCCCGAGTACTGGGTGCGCCACGTGCGCCACGCCGTCCGCTTCGCCGACGCCGTCGAGACCCTCGCGGCCAACGGCACGACGGCCTTCCTGGAGATCGGTCCCGGCGGACTGACCCCGATGGTCCGGGAGACGCTGCCCGACGCCCTCGCCGTCCCCGCGCTGCGCGCCGACCGCACCGAACCCGCCGCCTTCACCACCGCCCTCGCCCACCTCCACACCCACGGCATCCCCCTCGACTGGGACACGGTCTTCGCCGGCACCGGCGCCCGCCGGATCGACCTGCCCACCTACGCCTTCCAGCGCCGCCGCTACTGGCTGGAGTCCTCCGCCTTCCAGGCCGCTCCGGCGGACCTGGTCGAGGCGGGCTTCTGGGAGACCGTGGAGCAGCAGGACCTGGCCGCGTTCGCCGACCGCATCCAGGTGCCCGAGGACGCCCCGCTGGCCGAGGTCCTGCCGGCGCTGTCCACCTGGCGGCGCACCCGTCGGGAGCAGTCCACGGTGGATGGCTGGCGCTACCGGATCACCTGGAAGCCCGCCCCCGATCTCACGGAGCCCACCCCGGGCGGGCGCCGCCTCGTCCTGCTGCCCGCCGGGCCGGACGACGACGGCTGGGGCCCGGCCGTCGTCGCCGCCCTGCGCGCGCACGGCGAGGAAGTCGTCCCGGTCACCGTGGACACCGCCGCCGGCCGCGAGACCGTCGCCGAGCAGCTGGGCGGCGTGCTCGCCGGCCTCGTCGGCCTCGCCCCGGGGCAGGGCGCCCCGGAGCACGGCGTCACCGGAGTGCTCTCCCTGCTCGCGGTGGACGAGCAGCCGCACCCCGAGCACCCCGTGCTGTCGGCGGGCCTGGCCGCCACCCTCGCGCTGGTCCAGGCGCTGGGCGACCTCGGCCTCGACGCCCCGCTCTGGTGCGCGACCCGGGGAGCGGTCTCCATCGGCTCCTCCGACCCGGTCCGCAGCGCCCGGCAGGCGCAGGTCTGGGCGCTGGGCCGGACGGCGGCACTGGAGCACAGCCGCCGCTGGGGCGGGCTGGTGGACCTCCCGGAGACGCTGGACGAGCGCGCCGCCCGCCGCCTGGCGGCCGTGCTGACCGGCGCGGGCGCGGAGGACCAGCTGGCGGTGCGCGGCTCGGGCGTCTACGTCCGCAGGCTGACGCGCGCGCCCCAGGGCGCGGTGACGGCGGCCGCCGCCCGGCGGCCGCGCGGGACCGTGCTGATCACCGGCGGTACGGGCGCCCTGGGCGGCCATGTCGCGCGGCGGCTGGCGCGCGAGGGCGCCGAGCACCTGGTGCTGGCCGGCCGGCGCGGCCTCGCGGCCGACGGCGCGGCCGAACTCCGCGACGAACTGGTGGCCCTGGGGGCCGAGGTGACCGTCGCCGCGTGCGACGTCGCCGACCGCGAGGCGCTGGCGCGGCTGCTCGACGGGCTGCCGGCCGAGTACCCGCTGACCGCCGTGGTGCACGCCGCCGGCGTGGGCACGCCCGGCCTGCTGGCCGAGACCACGCCGGAGGAGTTCGCCCGGGTGGTGACCGCGAAGGCCGAGGGCGCGCGGCACCTGGACGAACTGCTGGGCGAACGGCCGCTGGACGCGTTCGTGATGTTCTCCTCGATCTCCGGCGTCTGGGGTGCCGGAGGCCAGGCCGCCTACGCGGTGGCCAATGCCGCGCTCGACACCCTGGCCGAGCGGCGCCGGGCCCGCGGACTGGCCGCGACCGCGGTGGCCTGGGGGCCCTGGGCGGGCGGCGGCATGGTCGAGGACGGTGACGCCGAGGAGCGGCTGCGGCGCCGTGGACTGGCCGCGCTCGCACCGGAGCCGGCGGTCGCCGCGCTGTGCGGCGCGCTGGACCGTGAGGAGACCGCCGTGACCGTGGCGGACGTGGACTGGGCGCGGTTCGCGCCGTCCTTCACCCTGGTGCGCCCGAGCCCGCTGCTCGCCGACCTGCCGGAGGTCCGGTCCGCGCTGGCGGCCGCCGCCGACGGCCCGGAGCCGGCCGCCGACGCGCCGGTGCCCGCGTTCGTCCGGCGGGTGACCGGCCTCGGGGAGGCCGAGCAGCTGCGCGCGGTGCTGGACCTGGTCCGGGCCGAGGCGGCCGCGGTGCTCGGCCACGGCGGCCCGGAGCAGGTCGCCGCCGACCGGGCCTTCCGGGAGCTCGGCTTCGACTCGCTGACCGCCGTCGAGCTGCGCAACCGGCTGGCCACGGCGACCGGGGTGCGGCTGCCGGCCACCCTGGTCTTCGACCACCCGTCGCCCGCCGTGCTGGCCGCCCATCTGCGCGGACAGCTGGCCGGCGCCGTGGAGCCGGCCACGCCCACGGCCGCCGCCACGGCCGCACCCCTCGACGACGAGCCGATCGCCATCGTCGCGATGAGCTGCCGCTACCCGGGTGAGGTGCGTTCGCCCGAGGAGCTGTGGCGCCTGGTCGCCGAGGGCCGCGACGCGGTGGCCGGGTTCCCCACGGACCGGGGCTGGGACCTGGAGGCGCTCTACGACCCCGACCCGGACCGGCCGGGCACCAGCTACGCCACGGACGGCGGATTCCTCTACGACGTCGCCGACTTCGATCCGGCCTTCTTCGGCATCTCGCCGCGCGAGGCGCTCGCCATGGACCCGCAGCAGCGGCTGCTCCTCGAACTGACCTGGGAGGCCTTCGAGCGGGCCGGGATCGACCCGGGCGCGCTGCGCGGCAGCCGGACCGGTGTCTTCATGGGATCCGGTTACCAGGACTACGCCTCCCGGCTGCTGAGCGTGCCGCAGGACCTGGAGGGCTACATCGGCACCGGCAGTTCGGCGAGCGTGGTGTCGGGCCGGATCGCCTACACCTTCGGTCTGGAGGGGCCGACGCTGACGGTGGACACGGCCTGCTCCTCCTCGTTGGTCGCGCTGCACCTGGCGGCGCAGGCGCTGCGGCGCGGCGAGTGCACGCTCGCGCTCGCGGGCGGGGTGACCGTGATGTCCAGCCCCAACGCCTTCATCGAGTTCAGCCGCCAGCGCGGTCTGGCGCCCGACGGCCGCTGCAAGCCGTTCGCGGCGGCCGCCGACGGCACCGGCTGGGGCGAGGGTGCGGGCCTGCTGCTGGTGGAGCGGCTGTCGGACGCCGAGCGCCACGGCCACCGGGTGCTGGCGGTGGTGCGGGGCAGCGCGGTGAACCAGGACGGCGCGTCCAACGGCCTGACGGCGCCCAACGGTCCCGCCCAGCAGCGGGTGATCCGCCAGGCGCTCGCGGACGCGGGGCTCTCGCCGGCGGACGTCGACGCGGTGGAGGCGCACGGCACCGGGACGACGCTCGGTGACCCGATCGAGGCGCAGGCGCTGCTGGCCACCTACGGGCAGGACCGGCCCGAGGAACGGCCGCTCTGGCTGGGGTCGTTGAAGTCCAACCTCGGTCACACCCAGGCCGCGGCCGGGGTCGGCGGCATCATCAAGATGGTGCAGGCGCTCCAGCACGAGGTCCTGCCCAGGACCCTGCACGTGGACGAGCCCACCCCGCACGTCGACTGGTCGGCGGGCGCCGTGGAACTGCTGACCGAGCCCGTCGACTGGCCGCGGAACGACCGGCCGCGCCGGGCGGGCGTCTCGTCCTTCGGGGTGAGCGGCACCAACGCCCATGTGATCATCGAGCAGGCGCCCGCCCCGGCCGGTCCGGTCCCGGCGGCCCCGGCCACGGCGGACGGAGACACGGCCGACGGGGACACGGCGGACGGGGCCGGGCTCCCGTGGGTGCTCTCCGGCACCACCGTGGAGGCGCTGCGCGGACAGGCCGAGCGCCTCCACGCCCACCTGGCCGAGCGGCCGCGGCTCGGCGCGGCGGACATCGGCCTGACGCTGGCCACCTCGCGGGCCGCCCTGGAGCACCGCGCGCTGGTGGTGGCCCCGGACCGGGCCGGCCGGATGGCGGGCCTGCGCGCCCTGGCGGACGGCCGGCCGGACCGCTCGGTGGTCCTCGGCACCGCGCTGCCGGGCGCCGGACCGGCGTTCCTGTTCTCGGGACAGGGGAGCCAGCGGCCGGGGATGGGGTGTGAGCTCTTCGCGTCGTTCCCGGTGTTCGCGGAGGCGTTCGACGAGGTCTGCGCCCATCTGGACGTGCACCTGGAACGGCCATTGCGGGACGTCGTGTTCGGCGAGGACGCCGAACTGCTGGGCCGCACGGAGTTCACCCAGCCGGCGCTGTTCGCGATCGAGGTGGCGCTGTTCCGGCTGATCGAGTCCTGGGGGGTCCGTCCCGCCTTCCTCGCCGGTCATTCGATCGGCGAGTACGCCGCCGCGCACGTCGCCGGTGTTCTGGCGCTCGCGGACGCCGCCGAACTGACGGCGGCACGCGGCCGGTTGATGCAGGAGCTGCCCCCGGGCGGGGCGATGGTGGCGGTGCAGGCCCCGGAGGCCGAGGTGCTGCCGCTGCTGGCCGGTCGCGAGGAGCGGGTGGGCATCGCGGCGGTCAACGGCCCGACCTCGGTGGTGCTCTCGGGCACCGAGGACGCCGTCACGGAGGTCGTCGGGCTGCTGGAGGGCCGTCGCACCAAGCGGCTCACGGTCTCCCACGCCTTCCACTCGCCGCTGATGGAACCGATGCTCGCGCGCTTCCGCGCGGTCGTGGAGCGGGTCACCTTCGGCGTGCCCGCCCTGCCGCTCGTCTCCACCCTCACCGGACAGCTGGTCTCGGCGGAGGAGCTGGCCGACCCGGACTACTGGGTGCGCCACGTGCGCCACGCCGTCCGCTTCGCCGACGCCGTCGAGACGCTCGCGGCCAAGGGCGCGACGGCCTTCCTGGAGGTCGGCCCCGGCGGCCTGACGCCGATGGTGCAGGAGGCCCTGCCCGAGGCCGTCGCCGTTCCGGTCCTGCGGGCCGACCGCACCGAACCCGGGTCCTTCACCACCGCCCTCGCCCACCTCCACGCCCACGGCACGCCCCTCGACTGGGACACGGTGTTCGCCGGGACCGGCGCCCGGCGCGTCGACCTGCCCACCTACGCCTTCCAGCGCCGCCGTTACTGGCTGGACACCCGGCCCGCGCCCGGCGACCTCACGGGCGCGGGCCTGCGCCCGGCCGGTCACCCCCTGCTGGGCGCCGCGATCGCGCTCGCCGGAGGGGAGGGCGCGCTGCTGACGGGCCGGTTGTCCCTGGCGGCGCAGCCCTGGCTGGCGGAGCACAGGGTGACGGGGGCGGTTCTGCTGCCCGGGACGGCCCTGGTGGACCTGGTGCTGCGGGCCGGCGACGAGGTGGGCTGCGAGCTGCTGGAGGAGCTGACCCTCCAGGCACCGCTGGTGCTGCCCGAGCAGGGCGCGGTGCAGATCCAGATCACCGTGGGCGCCGCCGACGGGACCGGCCGCCGCACCGTCCAGGTGCACTCCCGGCCGGACGGCGCGGAGGAGGCCGGCGAGGCCTGGACCTCGCACGCCACCGGCGCCCTGGTCACCGCCGGGCCGGCGTCCGACGAGGAACTGTCGCCCTGGCCGCCCCGCGGGGCCGAGGCCGTGACGACCGAGGGCTTCTACGAGCGGCTGGCGGAGCTGGGGTTCGGCTACGGCCCGGTGTTCCAGGGGTTGCACGCGGTGTGGCGGCGCGGGGAGGAGGTGTTCGCCGAGGTCGCGCTGCCGGAGGGGACGGAGGTCGACGGGTTCGGCGTCCACCCGGCGCTGCTGGACGCGGCCCTGCACGCGGTGGGCCTGGGCGGCCTGCTGCCCGACACCGGCCAGGGGCGGATCCCGTTCTCCTGGAGCGGGGTGCGGCTCGCGGCGACCGGCGCGGGCACGCTGCGCGTGCGGCTGACGTCGGCCGGAGCGGACGCCGTCTCGCTGCTGGCCGCCGACGCCACCGGCCGGCCCGTCGCCACCGTCGACTCGCTGGTCCTGCGCCCCGTCGCCGCCGACGGGCTCGCCCGGGCACGCCGCGCCGAGCAGCAGGACGCGCTCTACCGGCTCACCTGGCCGACGGTCGCCCTGCCGGCCGCGCCGGCCGCCGACGCGGAGCACGCCGACTGGGTCCTGCTCGGCACCGCCGCTCCCGACGACCCGGCGGGCATCCTCGCGACCGCGCCGGCCGCCGAACTCGGGCCGGCCGCCGAACTCGCGGCGGCCGGCGCCCGGCTCACCGTCCACCCCGGCCTCACCGCGCTCACCGCCGCCCTGGACGCCGGCGCCACGCCCCCGCCGCTGGTGCTCGCCCCCGTGGCCCCCGGCGGGGAGCGCGCCGCCGACGTCCACCGGACGACCCGTGAGGTCCTCGCCCTGGTCACGGCCTGGCTGGCGGAGGAGCGCACGGCGCGGTCCCGGCTGGTCCTGCTCACCCGTGGCGCGGTCGCCCCGGAGCCCGGCGAGTCCGTGGCCGACCCGGCCCAGGCCGCCGCCTGGGGCCTGGTGCGTTCCGCCCAGTCCGAGAACCCGGACCGGATCCTGCTGGTCGACCTGGACGGCCACCCGGACTCGGTGCGTGCCCTGATGTCCGTGCCGGCCGCCGGTGAACCGCAGCTCGCGGTGCGCCGGGGGACCGCCCACGCCCCCCGGCTGGCCCGCACGGAGCCCGGCGCGGCCCTGCACCCCGCTCCCGGCGAGGCGGGCTGGCGGCTGACCACCGACGGGACGGGCACCCTGGACGGCCTGGCGCTGACCGGGAACCCGGCCGCCACGGCCCCGTTGGGCGAGGGGCAGGTCCGGATCGCCGTCCGGGCCGCCGGGGTGAACTTCCGCGACGCGCTCATCGCCCTGGGCATGTACCCGGGGGCCGCCTCGCTGGGCAGCGAGGCCGCTGGCGTCGTCGTCGAGACCGGGCCCGGGGTCACCGGCACGGCCGTCGGGGACCGCGTCTTCGGCATGGTCCCCGAGGCCTTCGGGCCGCTCGCGGTCGCCGACCACCGCATGGTGGCCCCCGTGCCGCGCGGCTGGACCTTCGCCCAGGCCGCGTCCGCGCCGATCGCCTACCTCACCGCCTACTACGCCCTGGTCGACCTGGCCGGCCTGCGCCCGGGCCAGTCGCTGCTGGTGCACTCGGCGGCGGGCGGCGTCGGCATGGCGGCCACCCAGCTGGCCCGTCACCTCGGCGCCGAGGTCTACGGCACCGCGAGCCCCGGCAAGTGGCCGGCGCTGCGGGCCGACGGCCTGGACGAGGCGCACCTCGCCTCCTCCCGCACGCTCGACTTCGCGCCGCACTTCCTGGCGGCGACCGGCGGGCGCGGGGTGGACGTCGTCCTGAACTCCCTGGCCGGCGAGTACGTCGACGCCTCGCTGCGGGTGCTCGCCGACGGCGGGCACTTCCTGGAGATGGGCAAGACCGACGTCCGGGACGCCGGGGCGATCGCCGCGGCCCACCCGGGCGCGTCCTACCGGGCGTTCGACACGATCGAGGCGGGACCGGACCGGATCGGCGCCATGCTCCGCGCCCTGGTGGAGCTGTTCGAGCGGGGCGTGCTGCGGCCGCTGCCCGTCACCGGCTGGGACGTGCGGCAGGCGCCGGACGCGCTGCGCCACCTCAGCCAGGCCCGGCACACCGGCAAGCTGGTGCTCACCGTGCCCGCGCCGCTCGACCCGCAGGGCACGGTGCTGATCACCGGAGCCACCGGCGCCCTCGGCGGCGTGGTCGCCCGGCACCTGGTGACCGAGCACGGCGTCCGGCGGCTGCTGCTGACCGGCCGGCGCGGTCCCGCGGCCGAGGGGGCCCGCGAACTGCGCGACGAGCTGACGGAGCTGGGGGCGGAGGTGACCCTGGCGGCCTGCGACGCCGCCGACCGGGAGGCCGTCGCCGCGCTGCTGGCGGCCGTCCCGGCCGAGCACCCGCTGACCGCCGTGATCCACGCGGCCGGGGTGCTGGACGACGGCACGGTGACCTCGCTGACCCCCGAGCGGCTGGCGGCGGTGCTGCGCCCGAAGGTGGACGCGGCCCTGGTGCTGGACGAGCTCACCCGCGGTCTCGACCTGTCGGCCTTCGTGCTGTTCTCCTCGGTCGCCGCCACCCTCGGCAGCGCCGGGCAGGGCAACTACGCGGCGGCCAACGCCTTCCTCGACGCGCTGGCCCTGCGCCGCCGGGCGGCCGGCCTGCCCGCGACCGCCCTGGCCTGGGGCCCCTGGGCCGAGGGCGGGATGGCGGCCGGGATGGACGCGTCCGGCCGCGACCGGATGGCGCGTTCGGGGCTGGTCCCGTTCCGGGCGAAGGAGGGCCTGGCGCTCTTCGACACCGCCCGCGCGGGGGAGAACGCCCTGGCGGTGCCGGTGCGCTTCGACTCCGCGGCCGACCGGGGCGCCGCCGCGGCCGCCGTCCCGGCGATCCTGCGCGGCCTGGTCCGTACGCCCGCCCGGCGCACGGCCGAGGCCGCGACGGGCGGCGCGGACACCCTCCGGCACCGGCTGGACGGTCTGCCCCAGGACGAGCAGACCAGGCTGCTGCTGGACGTCGTGCGCACGCACGTGGCGGCGGTGCTGGGGCTCGGCGGACCGCAGGACGTCGAGCGCGGCCGCGAGTTCAAGGCCCTGGGCTTCGACTCGCTGACCGCCGTGGAACTGCGCAACCGGCTCGGTGCCGCCACCGGGCTGCGGTTGCCCGCGACGCTGGTGTTCGACTTCCCGAACCCCCTCGCGCTCGCGGAGCGGATCCGGACCGGCCTCGCGCCGGAGCAGGTGGAGCCGGCCGTGGCGGTGTTCGGCGAGATCGACCGGCTGGAGGCGGTCCTCGCGGCGATCGGGGCGGACGACGAACTCGTCCGCTCCGGGGTCCGCACCCGGCTGCAGGCCGTGCTCGCCGGGCTCGCCGGCACCCCGGCGGACGAGGGGGACGGCGCGGACGCGGACGCCTCGGACGAGCGGCTCCGGAGCGCGACCGTCGACGACATCTTCGAGCTGATCGACCAGGAGCTCGACGCCTCCTGACCCTGTGGCTCCACCGGACCGCAGTGCGACAGCACTTCCTGACTCTCATGGCGGGTGAACGAGACATGCAGAACGAGCAGAAGCTGCTCGACTACCTCAAGCGCGTGACGGCCGATCTCAAGCAGACCCGGCGCCGGTTGCACGAGGCGGAGGCCAAGGACCAGGACCCGATCGCCATCGTGGCGATGGGCTGCCGCTACCCGGGGCAGGTCAACAGCCCCGAGGAGCTCTGGCAGCTGGTCGAGCGCGGCGGCGACGCGGTCTCCGGCTTCCCCGCCGACCGCGGCTGGGACCTGGAGGACCTCTACGACCCGGACCCCGGGAGCCCCGGCACGTGCTACACCCGCGAGGGCGGGTTCCTGCACGAGGCCGGGGAGTTCGACCCGGGCTTCTTCGGGATCTCACCGCGCGAGGCGCTGGCCACCGATCCGCAGCAGCGGCTGCTCCTGGAGGTGGCCTGGGAGACCTTCGAGCGGGCCGGGATCGACCCCCTCTCGGTCAAGGGCTCCAGCACCGGCGTCTTCGTCGGCCTCGCCTACCAGGGGTACGCGGGCGACGCCGAGAACGCCCAGGAGCTGGAGGGCTACCTGCTGACCGGCACCGCGCCGAGCGTCGCCTCGGGCCGGCTCTCCTACACCTTCGGGCTCGAAGGCCCGGCGCTGACCGTGGACACCGCGTGCTCCTCCTCGCTGGTCGCCCTGCACCTGGCGGTCCAGGCGCTGCGCCGGCGCGAGTGCTCGCTCGCGCTGGCCGGCGGCGCGGCGGTGATGGCGAGCACCGGGATGTTCACCGAATTCAGCCGCCAGCAGGGCCTCTCGGTGGACGGCCGCTGCAAGTCCTTCTCCGCCGGGGCGGACGGCACCGGCTGGGGCGAGGGCGTCGGCCTGCTGCTGGTCGAGCGGCTCTCCGACGCCCGGCGCCACGGGCACCCGGTGCTGGCCGTGGTGCGCGGCAGCGCCGTCAACCAGGACGGCGCCTCCAACGGCCTGACCGCCCCGAACGGTCCCGCCCAGCAGCGGGTGATCCGCCAGGCGCTGGCGAGCGCCGGGCTCTCGCCGGCGGACGTCGACGCGGTGGAGGCGCACGGCACCGGCACCAGGCTCGGCGACCCGATCGAGGCGCAGGCGCTGCTGGCCACCTACGGGCAGGACCGGCCCGAGGAACGCCCGCTGTGGCTGGGCTCGTTGAAGTCCAACATCGGTCACACCCAGGCCGCGGCCGGGGTCGGCGGCATCATCAAGATGGTGCAGGCGCTCCAGCACGAGGTCCTGCCCAGGACCCTGCACGTGGACGAGCCGTCCCCGCACATCGACTGGTCGAGCGGCGCGGTGCGGCTGCTGACCGAGCCGGTGGCCTGGCCGGCGGGCGAGCGGCCGCGCCGCGCCGCCGTCTCCTCCTTCGGGGTGAGCGGGACCAACGCGCACACCATCATTGAGCAGGCTCCGGCCGCGCCCGAGGCGGAGGAGGAGCCGTCGGCCCGCTCCGCCCCGCTGCCCGTCAAGGCGGCGGCGCCGGTGCCCTGGGTGGTCTCCGCCCGCAGCCGGGCCGCCCTGCGCGGGCAGGCGGAACGGCTGCTCTCCCACGTCATCGGCCTGCCCGACGTGCGGCCGGTCGACGTCGCCCGCGCGCTGGCGACCTCGCGCGCCGCGCTGGAGCACCGCGCGGTGGTGGTCGGCACGGACCTCGCCGAACTCGTCGACGGCGTCCGCGCGCTGGCGGAGGGCGGCCCGGCGCCGCAGGTGGTCGAGGGGGTGACCGGCCGGGACGCCGGGCTGGCGTTCCTGTTCTCGGGCCAGGGCAGCCAGCGGCTGGGGATGGGACGTGAACTGCACGCGTCGTTCCCGGTGTTCGCGGAGGCGTTCGACGAGGTCTGCGCCGCCGTGGGCGTCCACCTCGAACGGCCCTTGCGGGACGTGGTGTTCGGCGAGGACGCGGAGCTGCTGGCGCGCACGGAGTTCACCCAGCCGGCACTGTTCGCGATCGAGGTGGCGCTGTTCCGGCTGGTGGAGTCCTGGGGGGTGCGGGCGGACTTCCTCGCCGGTCACTCGGTCGGCGAGTACGCCGCCGCGCACGTCGCGGGCGCCCTCTCGCTGCCCGGCGCCGCCGAACTGGTGGTGGCGCGCGGCCGGTTGATGCAGCAGCTGCCGACCGGTGGGGCGATGACGGCGGTGCAGGCCGCCGAGGGCGAGGTACTGCTGGCGCTGGCGGGCCGGGAGGACCGGGTGGGCATCGCGGCCGTCAACGGCCCGGCCTCGGTGGTGCTGTCGGGCACCGAGGACGCCGTCGCGGAGGTCGTCGGGCTGCTGGAGGGCCGCCGCACCAAACGGCTCACCGTCTCCCACGCCTTCCACTCGCCGCTGATGGAACCGATGCTGGCGCGCTTCCGCGAGGTCGCCGAGCGCGTCACCTTCACCGCACCCGAGCGGCCGATCGTCTCCACCCTGACCGGCCGGCTCCTCACCTTCGAGGAGCTGGCCGACCCGGACTACTGGGTGCGCCACGTGCGCCACGCCGTCCGCTTCGCCGACGCCGTGGAGACGCTCGCGGCCCAGGGCGCGACGGCGTTCCTGGAGGTCGGCCCCGGCGGCCTGACCCCGATGGTCCAGGAGACGCTGGCGGACGCCCTCGCCGTCCCCGCGCTGCGCGCCGACCGCCCCGAACCCGAGTCCTTCACCACCGCCCTCGCCCGGCTGCACGCCCATGGCACCCCCCTCGACTGGGACGCCGTGTTCGCCGGCACCGACGCCCGCCGGATCGACCTGCCCACCTACGCCTTCCAGCGGGAGTCGTACTGGCTGGAGCCGGCCGCCCGTGAGCAGCGCGAGCACCCGACGGCGGAGGGCTGGGAGTACCGGGTCACCTGGACCTCGCTGCCGCACCTCACGGCCGCCGCGCAGGGCACGGGCACGGCGCAGGGCCGCTGGCTGCTCCTGGTGCCCGCGGGCACCGGGGCGCGCAGCACCGCGGACGCGCTGCGCGGGACGCTCGCGGCCCGGGGCGCGGACGTCGGCGTGCTGGAGCTCGACGGGCCCGCCGACCGGCAGGCCCTCGCGGCGCGGCTGCGCGCGGCCGCCGACGGCGAGGTGCCCCTGCGCGCGGTCGTCTCGCTGCTCGCCCTCGGCGACGACGGCCGGAGCGACGACCGGGGGGACGACCGGGGCGAGGAGGCGGCCGCGCTGCCCGCCGGTGTGGCACCGACCCTGACCCTGGTGCAGGCCCTCGGCGACGCGGACGTCGAGGCACCGCTCTGGTGCGTGACCCGCGGCGCGGTGGCGGCCGGCGGCGCCGACGAGCCGGCCGACCCCGCCCAGGCCCAGATCTGGGGTCTGGGACGGGTCGCCGCCCTGGAGCACTCCGACCGCTGGGGCGGCCTGGTCGACCTGCCGCCGGCCGCCGGACCGGGGGAGGAGCGGCCCGCCTCCGAGGAGCCGGCACTCGCCCGGCTGGTCGCCGTCCTCACCTCGGACGGCGAGGAGGACCAGCTGGCCGTCCGCGGCACGACGGTCCTGGCCCGCCGGCTGACCCGCCTCACCCCCGAGGCCCCCGCCGCCGACGGATGGGCGCCGCGCGGCACCGTCCTGGTCACCGGCGGCACCGGTGCGCTCGGCGGCCACGTCGCCCGCTGGCTGGCCGGCCGCGGCGCCGAGCACCTGGTGCTGACCAGCCGGCGCGGCCCCGCCGCCCCGGGCGCCGACGAGCTGCGCGCCGAACTGGAGGAACTCGGCGCCCGCGTGACGATCGCCGCCTGCGACGTGGCGGACCGGGACGCGCTGGCCGCGCTGCTGGCCGGAATCCCGGCGGAGCACCCGCTCACCGGCGTGGTCCACACCGCCGGCGTCGACACCGCGGCGATGCTCGCCGACACCGACCCGGCGGCCTTCGCCGCCGTGGTCGCGGCGAAGGCCGCCGGCGCGGCCCATCTGGACGACCTGCTCGGCGACCGCCCGCTGGACGCGTTCGTGCTCTTCTCCTCGATCGCCGGGACCTGGGGCGGGGGCGGCCAGGGCGCGTACAGCGCCGCCAACGCCGCCCTGGACGCGCTGGCCCAGGCCCGCCGGGCCCGGGGCCTCGCGGCGACCGCCGTCGCCTGGGGCCCGTGGGCCGAGTCGGGCATGGCCGGCTCCGCCGAGGTGGCCGGCAGCCTGCGCCGCCGGGGCCTGCGGCCGCTGGCGCCGGGCGCCGCGATCGCCGCGCTGGCCGGGCTGCTGGAGCGCGGCGAGAGTGCCGTGACGGTGGCCGACGTGGCGTGGGAGCGGTTCGCCCCGGCGTTCACCGTGGTGCGGCCCAGTCCGCTGCTGTCGGAGCTGCCCGAGGTCCGGGCGGCCCTGCGGCCGGCCGCGGAGCCGCGCGACGGCGACCTCTCCGAGGAGGCCGGAGCGCTGCGCCGCACCCTCGCCGGGGCCGAGCCCGCCGAGCGGGAACGCGCCCTGGTGGAGCTGGTCCGCGCCGAGGCGGCCGCCGTGCTCGGGCTGCGCGGCCCCCATCTGGTCGAACCCGGACGGCCGTTCCGGGAGCTGGGCTTCGACTCGCTGACCGCGGTGGAACTGCGCGACCGGCTGACCCGGGCCACCGGCGTCCAGCTGTCCACCACCGTGGTGTTCGACCACCCCACGGCCGAGGCGCTGGCGGGGCGGCTGCTCGCCGACCTGCTGGGCGAGGCCACCGGGCCCGGCGCCGAGGACGGGCCCGTGACGGCCGACCGCGACGACGACCCGATCGTCATCGTGGCGATGAGCTGCCGCTTCCCCGGGGACGTGCGCAGCCCCGAGGACCTGTGGCAGCTGGTGGCGGGGGAGACCGACGCGATGTCGGTGTTCCCCGGCAACCGGGGCTGGGACCTGGACGCGCTCTACCACCCCGACCCCGACCACCCGGGCACCACCTACGCGCGCTCCGGCGGCTTCCTGCACGACCTGCCCGACTTCGACGCCGCCTTCTTCGGCATCTCCCCGCGCGAGGCCGTCGCCATGGACCCCCAGCAACGGCTGCTGCTGGAGACCGCCTGGGAGCTGTTCGAGCGGGCCGGCATCGACCCGACGACCGTGCGGGGCACCCCGACCGGCGTGTTCGTCGGCACCGGCTACCAGGACTACCTCCAGCGCGGCCTGGAGGTCTCCGACGACGTGGTGGGCTACCTGGGCACCGGCAACGCGGCCAGCGTGGTCTCCGGGCGGATCTCCTACACCTTCGGCCTGGAGGGCCCGGCGGTCACCGTGGACACCGCCTGCTCGTCCTCGCTGGTGGCCCTGCACATGGCCGTCCAGTCGCTGCGCCAGGGCGAGTGCTCGATGGCGCTGGCCGGCGGTGTCACCGTGATGTCCAACTCCGGTGCCTTCGTGGAGTTCAGCCGGCAGCGCGCGCTCGCCGCCGACGGCCGCTGCAAGGCCTTCGCCGCCGCCGCCGACGGCACCGGGTGGGGCGAGGGCGTCGGCCTGCTGCTGGTGGAGCGGCTCTCGGACGCCGAGCGCCGCGGCCACCGGGTGCTGGCGGTGGTGCGCGGCAGCGCGATCAACCAGGACGGCGCCTCCAACGGCCTGACGGCGCCCAACGGTCCCGCCCAGCAACGGGTGATCCGCCGGGCGCTGGCGAGCGCCGGACTGTCGGCGGCGGACGTCGACGTCGTGGAGGGGCACGGCACCGGCACCCGGCTGGGTGACCCGATCGAGGCGCAGGCGCTGCTGGCCACCTACGGCCAGGACCGTGAACGCCCGCTGTGGCTGGGGTCGTTGAAGTCCAACATCGGCCACACCCAGGCCGCCGCCGGGGTCGGCGGCATCATCAAGATGGTGCAGGCGTTCCGGCACGAGCTGCTGCCCAGGACCCTGCACGTGGACGAGCCGACCCCGCACGTCGACTGGTCGGCGGGCGCCGTGGAACTCCTCACCGAGCCGGTGGCCTGGCCCCCGGGCGGCCGTCCCCGCCGGGCCGGCGTCTCCTCCTTCGGGATGAGCGGCACCAACGCCCATGTGATCATCGAGGAACCCCCTGCGGCCCGCCCGGCCCCGGAGGCCGGCGCCGCCCCGCGGCGGCTGCCGCTGGAACCGGTGGCGGTGGTCCTGCCGCTGTCCGCCCGGACGGCCGGCGCGCTGGAGGAGCAGGCGGCCTCGCTCGCCGCACTGCTCCGCGCGCGGCCCGAGCTGCGGCCCGAGGACGTCGGCCACTCGCTCGCCACCACCCGCGCCGCCTTCGAACAGCGGGCGGTCGTGGTGGGCGGCGACCGGGCGGAGCTGACCGCGGGTCTGGAAGCGCTGGCGACCGGCGGCTCGCACCGGCTGGTGGCACGCGGCACCGCGGGCGGCGAGCCGAAGACCGTGTTCGTCTTCCCCGGCCAGGGCTCGCAGTGGTCCGGCATGGCGGTCGGCCTGCTGGACTCCTCCCCGGTGTTCCGCGACAGCGTCGCCGCCTGCTCCCGGGCGCTGGCCCCGTACGTGGACTGGCGCGCGGAGGACGTGCTGCGCGAGGTGCCCGGTGCGCCCGGCCTTGACCGGATCGAGGTCATCCAGCCGGTGCTCTGGGCGGTCATGGTCTCGCTCGCCGAGCTGTGGCGTTCCTGCGGGGTGCGGCCCGCCGCCGTGGTCGGGCACTCGCAGGGCGAGATCGCGGCCGCCTGCAGCGCGGGCGCGCTGTCGCTGGAGGACGGCGCGCGGATCGTGGCGCTGCGCAGCCGGCTGCTGGCCGGGGTGCCGGGCGGCATGGTCTCGGTGCCGCTGCCGGAGGCGGAGGCCGCCGGGCGGCTGGAGCGCTGGGAGGGGCGCCTGAGCGTCGCCGCGGTCAACGGCCCGCAGAGCGTGGTGGTGGCCGGCGACCTCGACGCCGTGGCGGAACTGCTCGCCGTCTGCGAGGCCGAGGGGGTGGCGGCCAAGCGGGTCCGGGTGGACTGCCCCTCGCACTGCCCCCAGGTCGAGGTCCTGCGCGAGGAACTCGCCGGGATGCTGGCCGGGATCACCCCGAAGGCGCCGGCCGTGCCCTTCTACTCCACCGTCACCGGCGAGGTGGTCGAGGGCGCCGAGCTGGACGCCGACTACTGGTACCGCAACCTGCGCCGGCCGGTGCAGTTCGAGCGGGCCGCCCGGCGGCTGCTGGCCGACGGCCACCAGGTGTTCGTCGAGGTCAGCCCGCACCCGGTGCTGGCGTTCGGCCTCCAGGAGACCGTCGACGCCGTCACCCGCGAGGAGGACGGGGCACCGGACGCCGACGCGCGGCGCGGGCTGCCACCCGCCGTGGTGCCCACCCTGCGGCGCGGCGACGGCGGCGCCCGGCGCTTCCTGATCTCGCTGGGCGAGGCCCACACCCACGGGGTGCGGCCCGACTGGTCCGCCGTCTTCGCGGGCTGGGACGCGCGGGAGACGGACCTGCCGACCTACCCCTTCCAGCGCCGTCGGTACTGGCTGGAGACGGCCGCCCGGCCCGCCGCAGCGGCGGCGGCCCCGGAGGCGGACGCCGAGTTCTGGGCGGCCGTCGAACGCGAGGACCTGGCGTCGCTGACCGGGGACGGGCGGCTGGCGCAGGACGCCACGCTGCGCTCGGCCCTGCCCGCGCTCTCCGCCTGGCACCGGCGCCGCCGCGAGGACGCCGAGGCGGACGGCTGGCGCTACCGGATCAGCTGGCAGTCCGTCCCGGAGCCGGCCGTGCCGGGCCCGGCCGGGAGCTGGCTGGTACTGCTTCCGCCGGAGCCGGTGGCCGGTCCCGCCGCCGGGATCGCGCTGAACGCCCTGGCCCTGCACGGCGCCGAGGTGGTCCGGCTGAGCGTGAGCGACGACGAGGACCGGCGGGCGCTGGCCGGGCGGCTGCGCGAGGCCGCCGACGGCCTCGGCGCGGACGGCCCGCGTGGGGTGCTGTCGCTGCTCGCGCTCGACGAGCGGCCCCACCCCGGGCATCCGGGCCTGTCCCTGGGCCTGGGCCGGACCCTGACGCTGGTGCAGGCGCTCGGCGACGCCGGGATCGCGGCCCGGCTGTGGTGCGCCACCCGGGCGGCGGTCTCCGTCGACGGGCCCGACACCGGCGCCCGCGACACCGCCCCCGCTCCGCTGCGCGGCACCGCCCAGGCGCAGGTCTGGGCGCTGGGGCGGGTCGCCGCCCTGGAACTGCCCGCCCGCTGGGGCGGTCTGGTCGACCTGCCCGGGGGCGCGGCGGCCACCGACGGCCGGATCCTGCGCCGCCTGGCCGCGGTGCTCTGCGGCGCCACCGCCGAGGACCAGCTCGCGGTGCGGGCCGACGGCACGTACGCGCGGCGGCTGGTGCGGGCCCCGCGCCCGGCCGGTCCCGCCGCGCGGCCCTGGCGGGTGCGCGGCACCGTGCTGGTCACCGGGGGCACCGGCTTCATCGGCGGCCGGGTGGCCCGTGCGCTCGCCGCCGACGGCGCCGAGCACCTGGTGCTGGCCAGTCGCGCCGGGGCCGCCGCCGAGGGTGCCGAGCAGCTGCGGGGCGAACTGGAGGCACTGGGCGCCAAGGTGACGCTCGCCGCCTGCGACCTCGCGGACCGGGCGGCGGTCGCCGGACTCGTGGCCACGCTGGACGACCTGGCGCCGCTCAGTGCCGTGGTGCACGCCGCCGGAGTGGGCGGCGCGCCCGCGCTGCTCGCCGACACCACCGAGGCGGACCTCGCCGCCGTGCTGGGCGCGAAGGCGCTGGGCGCCGCGCACCTGGACGACCTGCTGGGGGAGCGGGAGCTGGACGCGTTCGTGCTCTTCTCCTCCGGCGCCGCGGCCTGGGGCAGCGGCGCCCAGGCCGGCTACGCGGCCGCCAACGCCTTCGTGGACGCGCTCGCCGAGAACCGCCGCGCCCGCGGGCTGGCCGCCACCGCCGTCGCCTGGGGCGCCTGGGGCGGCGGCGGCATGGTCGACGCCGCCGCCGGGGAGCGGCTGCGGCTGCGCGGCCTGGAGCCGATGAGCCCCGAGCTGGGAGTCCTGGCGATGCGCCGCGCGGTGGAGTGCGAGGACACCACGCTGGTGGTCGCCGCCGTGGACTGGGAGCGCTTCGTGCCGGGCTTCACCGCGGCCCGGCCCAGCCCGCTGATCGGCGCGCTGCCCGAGGTCGCCCGGCTGCTCGCCGCGCAGGAGGGCGAGGAGGCCGCCGAGGACGGCGCCGAGCCTCCGCTGCTGCGCCGGCTGGCGGGCCTGGCCGTCACCGAACACGCCTCGGAGGTCGTGGAGTTCGTCCGCGGCGAGGCCGCGGCCGTGCTCGGTCACCCCTCGAAGGAGTCGGTCCAGGCCCAGCACGTCTTCCTGGAGCTGGGCTTCGACTCGCTCACCGCCGTCGAGTTCGGCAAGCGGCTCAGCCGGGCCAGCGGCCTTCGGCTGCCGAGCACGCTGGCCTTCGACCACCGCACCCCGGCCGAGGTGGGGCGCCGGTTGCTGGCCCTGCTGGCGGAGCGCGGCGGCCCCCGGGCCGGGGAGCCCGCGGGCGCGCCGCAACCGGCGCAGCCGCAGCCGGAGCCGGAGTCGCAGGACCTGATCGTCTCGCTCTACCGCCGGGCCGGGGAACTCGGCCGGATGGCGGAGGGGATCGAGCTGGTCACCGCCGCCGCCCGGCTGCGGCCGGTCTTCGCCGCGGACTCGGCCGCCGACCACCTGCCCGCGCCGGTGCTCTTCGCGCAGCACCGGGAAGGCCCGCAACTCGTCTGCCTGGGCCCGTACATGGCGCCGTCGGGCGTTCACCAGTACGCCCGGTTCGCCGCCGCGTTCGGCGGCCGGCGCGGCATCTGGGCGCTGTCCGAGCCGGGCTTCGTCCCGGGGGAGGCCCTGCCGCAGGACGTCGCCGCGCTGGTCGAGGTGCACGCCACGGCCATCGAACGCAGCGTGGGCGGCCGGCCGGTGGTGCTGGTCGGCTACTCCTCGGGCGGCTGGGTGGCCCACGCGGTCGCCTGCCACCTGGAGCGGCTCGGCCGTCCGGTGGCGGGGATCGTCATGCTGGACAGCTTCACCCGGCGCGAGCGGATGGGCGAGCGCTTCCAGTCGGCGGTGGTGGAGGGGCAGTCGGAGCGCTTCGGCTTCGTCTCCGCGCCGGGCACCCAGCTCACCGCGATGGGCGGCTACCTGCGGATCTTCGAGGACTGGGACGCCCCGCGGGCCGCCGCGCCGACGCTGGTCGTCCGGGCCGCGGAATGGATGGCCCGGGGCGGGGCGGACGCCGACGACCGCCCCGCCGCCCCCGAGCACGCCGACACCGTGGTCGAAGTGCCCGGGAACCACTACACCCTGATGGAACGTCACGCCCACGAGGCCGCCGCGGCGGTCGACGCCTGGCTGGACACGCTCGGCCCGGCGGGGCAGTGACCACCGCCGGCGGCCCCCTCCCACCCACGACGCAAGGAGCGACACCTCCCGTGAACCATCCCGCTGACGACGACCGGTGGATCCGCAGGTTCCACCCGCGCCCCGACGCCGCGGTCCGGCTGGTCTGCCTGCCGCACGCGGGCGGCTCCGCGAGCTACTTCCTCCCGGTCTCCCGGGCGATGCCGCCGTCCGTGGACGTCCTGTGCGTCCAGTACCCCGGACGCCAGGACCGCCGCGCCGAACCGCTCGTCGACAACGTCCCCGACCTCGCCGACCAGGTCTTCGCCGCGCTGCTGCCCTGGACGGACCGGCCGCTGGCCCTCTTCGGCCACAGCCTGGGCGCCACCCTGGCGTTCGAGGTCGCCCGGCGCCTGGAGCGGCAGAAGGGGCTGGTGGCGGCCGGCCTGTTCGCCTCCGGCCGCCGCGCCCCCTCCACCCACCGCACCGAGACCGTGCACCTGCGCGACGACGACGGCCTGATCGCCGAGATCCGCGGCCTGAGCGGCACCGACGACCGGCTGCTCGGCGACGAGGAGATCCTGCGGATGATCCTGCCCGCCACCCGCGCCGACTACCGGGCCGCCGAGACCTACGCCTACGAGCCCGGCGAGGCCCTGCGCTGCCCGCTGTCCGCCCTGGTCGGCGACGACGACCCCAAGGTCACCGTCGACGAGGCCGCCGCCTGGGCCGACCACACCGAGGGCCCCTTCGACCTGCGGGTCTTCCCCGGCGGCCACTTCTACCTGGCCGACCACCAGGCCGCGGTCATCGAGGCGCTGACCGAGCGGCTGACCGCACGCTGAGCGTCCCGGCCCGCGCGGACGCGCCGGCCCCGGAGCGGCGGACACCCGCTCCGGGGCCGGCGCGGCCCCCGCTCCCCGCCCTCCAGGCATCCCTCCGGGGCGCGACGGCCCAGGTCAGGGCAGTGACGCCGGGTAGGTAGACTCTCCGGGGACCGGGCGGACCCCGGTTCCGGCGGGCGAGTGCGGACGGGACGAGTCGGAGATGGCGGCAGCGGACGGTCCACTGTCCCGCAGCGGTCTGCGCGGCCGGGAGGCCGAGCTGGCCGAGCTCACCGCGCTGATCGCGTCGGTCGCCCGCACCGGAAGCGGCGGGCTGGCCCTGATCCAGGGCGAACCGGGCATCGGCAAGACCACGCTGCTCGCCGAGGCCGTCTCCAGGGCGAGGGCGGCGGGCTTCTCGGCCGGCGTCGGCAAGGCCGACGAACTGCACCACATCGTGCCCCTCTCGTCGCTGGCCACCTCCGTCCTGCACGGCGAGCGGCCGCTGCTCTCCGGCGACGACTTCGCCGACCTCGCCCGCCACCACGACCAGCGGATCTGGCTGGTGGAACGACTCGCGGAGGCCATCGAGGCGCGGGCGGGCGGCATGCCGGTCCTGGTCGGCCTGGACGACGTGCAGTGGGCCGACACGCTGAGCCGCTTCGCCCTGCAGCAGCTCCCGACCCGCCTGCGGACCTCGCCGGTGCTCTGGCTGCTCACCGGCCGGCGCGCGCCCGCCGCTCCGGCGGAGGAGATCGTCGCCGCCGCGGCCGGGAACCTCCCGACGCTCACCGTCCCGCTGGGCCCGCTGTCCGGGGAGGCCATCGGCCGGCTGGCCCGCGACACGCTCGGCACGCCGGTCGGCACAGCGGCGCGGGAACTGCTCGACGGAGCGGGCGGCAACCCCTTCCTGGCGGTCGAGATGCTCAGGGGCCTGCGCACGGCGGGGGCGGCGGACCACCCCGTGCCGCCGGGCCTGGTGGTGGGCGTGCGCGGCCGGCTGCGGTCCCTGCGGCCGGACACCCTGGGCTTCCTCCAGATGGGAGCGGTCCTGGGGCGCGGCTTCGGCTTCGACGCCGCCGCCGCGCTCTGCGGCCGGCCCGCCGCCGCCCTGGTCCCGGCGCTGGAGGAGGCCGTGGGCGCCGGGCTCCTGGACGACGACGGCGACCGGCTGGCGTTCCGGCACGACCTGCTGCGCCAGGCGGTCTACGCCGGCATCCCGCCCTCGGCCCGCAAGGCCCTGCACCGGGAGGCCGCCCGCAGCCTGGTCGCGGCGGGGCACCGGCCGGTCGACGCGGTGCCGCACATCCTCCGGGGAGCCCTGCCCGGGGACGAGGAGGCCGTGCAGCTGCTGCGGCGCGCGGCCGACGACGTGCTGCCGGTGACACCGGAGCTCGCCGCCGACCTCATGACGCGCGCCCTGGAACTCGCCCCCTCGCCGGGCCCGCTGCGGTTCGGCGCGGGGGAGCAGGCCGTCCGCTGCCTGACCCGGGCGGGCCGGAGCCCGCAGGCCCTGGCGACGGGAGACGCGCTGCTCGCCGAGCGGCCGCCGCTGGAGGACTTCGGGCGGCTGCAGGCCGCCCTCGGCGGCACGCTGTGGGACCTCGACCTGGCCGGCGAGCTGCGCCGGCGGACCGAGGCCGCCCTCGCCACGGGCGCCGCCGCCCCGGAGGTCGCGGCGAGGCTGGCCGCCCTGCGCACGCTGGCCCTGTCCCGCGAACCGGACCTGGTCGCGGCGCGCGAGGCCGGCGAGGCCGCGCTGCGGGCCGCCACCGCCACCGGCGACCGGGAGGCGCACGTCCTGGCGCTGTCCGCGCTCGGCGAGATCGCCCAGAACGCGGGGGAGAGCGCCACCGCGCTGGAACGCTTCGCCGCGCTGAGCGCCCTCGATCCGGCCTTCCTGCCCGAGGAGGTCGTCGCGCACCTGCACCTGGACGACTTCGGGTCCGCCGGGCGGCTGCTCCTGGGCGAGGCCGACACCGGCGCGGCGCGTCAGGCAATGCTGGCATGGGCCCAGGGCCAGCACGACCTCGGCCTCGGCCGGCTCGACGACGCCGAGGCCCACCTGGTGACCATGGAACGGCTGGAGGACGAGCTGCGGATCCGCGTCCAGCAGGTGAACGGCCGGGTGCTCCGCTCCCGGATCGCGCTGCTGCGCGGTGAGCGCGCGGCGGCGCGGGAGCAGCTGGCCGCCGCCCGGGAACGGCTGGCGGCCAAGCCGAACCCGGGCAACACCGCCGCCGTGGGCTTCCTGGAGGCCCTCCACGCCGGGGCCGACGGCGAGCTCGACCGCGCCGCCGAGCGGATCCGGCTGGTGCAGCGGCAGGGCCCCTTCATGCGCTGGCGGATCCTGCGCACCTCGGTGGCCCTCGCCACCCGCCTGGCGCTGCGCGCCGGGGAGCGCGAACTCGCCGAGGACCTCGCCGCCCAGGCCGCCGCCCACGCGGACCGCAACCCCGCCGTGCCGACGGCCACCGGCCTCGCGGCGCAGGCCCGCGGGCTCGTGGCGGACGACCCCGCCCTGCTCGCCCGCGCCGCGGAACTGCTCGGCGCGAGCCCCCGCCCGCTGGTGCGCGCCGACGCCTGCGCCGACCTGGGGCGCGCGCTGCTGGCGGCGGGCCGCACGCGCCCGGCGGTGGCCGCGCTGACGCGGGCCCGGGACGCCTTCGCCGCGTCCGGCGGCCACGGCGCGGCGGCCCGGGTGCAGCGGGTGCTGGCGGACGCGGGGGCGTCCGGCGCCCGCCGGACGGCCACCGCCCCGCGACCCGTGCAGGGGTGGGAGTCCCTCACGGCCTCGGAGCGCCGGATCGCGCGCCTGGTCGCCGAGGGCCACACCAACCGCTCGGCCGCCGAGCAGCTCTTCCTCTCCCCGCACACCGTCAACACCCATCTGACGTCCGCCTTCCGCAAGCTGTCGGTCAACTCCCGGGTGCAGCTCGCCAACCTGGTCATGAGCCTGCCCGCCGACTGAGGGCACTTGGTACGTTCACGCGATGCGCCGCCCCGGCCGGGCGCGCTTGGCTGGGGCCACCACCGAGTCGGAGGTCGCCGGAGTGCACCGATCCAGCCCCTTACTGCCGACCGTCGTGCTCGTGCACGGCGCGTTCGCGGACGCCTCGACCTGGGCGGAGGTCGCCGCCCGGCTGCGCGCCGACGGACTGGCCGTGCACACCCCCGCGAACCCGCTGCGCGGTCTGGCGCACGACGCCGACCGCATCGGGAGCGTGGTGCGCGCACTCGACGGTCCCGTGGTGCTGGTCGGCCACGACTACGGCGGCGCGGTCATCACCCAGCCCGCCGCCGGGGGCGCGGACCACGTGGTGGCGCTGTGCTACGTCGCGGCCTTCGGCCCGGACGCCGGCGAGAGCGTCCTGGACGTCGCCGCCCGCTTCGCCCCGGCCCCGGTGGCCGACGCGACGCTCACCGTCACCCTGCCCGCCCGGCCGCCCGACGGCCCGCGGCGCGCCCTGGCCGTCCGCGCCGAGCGCTTCCCGCAGCTCTACGCGGCCGATCTGCCGCCCGGCGCCCGGGAGTCGGCCGGCGGGGTCCGGCACCCGGTCGCCTGCCGCGCGCTGGGCGAGCCCTCGGGCCCGCCGGCCTGGGCCGCCAAGCCGTCCTGGTACGCGATCGCGACCGCCGACCGGATCGTCAACCCCACCGCCCAGCGCTTCATGGCCCAGCGCATGGCCGCCACCGAACTCGTGCTGGACGCCTCGCACGCGCTCGCGCTGTCCCGGCCCGACGCCGTGGCGGGGATGATCCGGGAGGCCGCCGGCCTGACGGGGCTCCCGCCGTGGGGCTTCCCGGACACCCCCGGCGGGCGCCCGACCTGGGGTGTTTAAGATGTGGTCGAGTGGAAGGCGCCGGTTCGGGTCATCGTGACGTCACGGGAGTCCCCACGCGCACGACAGCGGCCGTTCCCGGCCACGAACAGTCACCCGACGAGGCACTCCACCATGATCCTTCCGGCCCCGCGGCCGACGCGGCGTCCCGCCGCCGGCCTGGCCGCCGTCATGGCCCTGGTCGCGCTCGCCACCGGATGCGGCGCCGGAACCGGCAGCAGTGAGGACCCCGGCACCATCACGGTGCTCGACTACTACACCGACCGCACCGAGCACGCCCAGTGGGACGAGATGCTCTCCGCCTGCGGGCGGCGGGCCGGCGTCCGCGTCGAGCAGACGAGCGTCCCGCCGGCCTCGCTCGTCCCCAAGGTCCTTCAGCAGGCCTCCGCCCGGACCCTGCCCGACCTGCTGATGCTGGACAACGCCGACCTGCAGCAGATCGCCCGGACCGGCGCGCTGACGCCGCTGGAGCGCTACGGCATCGACACCGCCGGCTTCTCCGAGCCCATTCTGTCCGCCGGCACCTACCGGGGCGAGGTGTACGGGCTGGCGCCCTACGTCAGCACGGTCGCCCTCTTCTACAACGAGGACATGCTCGCCGAGGCCGGTGTCGCCGTGCCGCGGACCTGGGACGAGCTGAAGGACGCGGCCGCCCGGCTCACCCGCCCCGGACGCCACGGCATGGCGGTCGACGCGAGCGCCACGTTCGAGAGCAGCTGGCAGTTCCTGCCCTTCCTGTGGTCCAACGGCGGGGACGAGCGGCACCTGGACAGCCCCCAGGCCGCCCAGGCCCTCCGGCTCTGGGCCGACCTGGTGACGAGCGGATCCATGGCGAAGTCGGTGCTGAACTGGACGCAGGCCGACGTCCACGACCAGTTCGCCGCCGGCCGGACGGCCATGATGATCAACGGACCGTGGCGGATCCCCGCGCTGAACGAGGACCCGTCCCTGCACTGGGCGGTGGCGCCCGTCCCCGTGCCGCAGGCGGGGGCGACCCCGGTCACCCCGCTCGGCGGCGAGGTGTGGACGGTCCCGCAGAACCCCTCCGCCGCCCGGCAGGAGAAGGCCGCTCAGGTGCTCGCCTGCCTCACCGAACCCTCGAACATGCTCACCCTGGCCCGTCAGCACGTCACGGTCCCCTCCCGCCCGCAGACCGCCGCGCAGTACGCGGAGCAGAACCCGTCGACGGCCGTCTTCGTCCAGGGCGTGGAGAACGCGCGGACCCGTACGGGACAGCTCGGCGTGGGGTGGCCGAAGGCGGCGACCGGGATCTACACCGCGATCCAGTCCGTGCTGAGCGGGCAGCAGACCCCGGAGGAAGCCCTCCGGCACGCCCAGCGGACCGCGACCGGTGACTGACCGGTGGCGCCCGGGGCCGCGGCTGTCCCGGTGGCTGTTCGTGCTGCCCGCCGCGGCGTACCTGCTGCTCTTCTTCGGCTACCCGCTCGTCGAGAACGTCGTGATGAGCTTCCAGCACTACACGGCCGACACGTTCTACACGGGCGACGCCCCGTTCGCCGGACTGCGCAACTACCGGGCGGTCCTCTCCTCGGAGGCGTTCACCGGGGCCCTGCCGACCACCGTGCTGTTCACCGCGGGCTCGGTGCTCGGGCAGGCCGCCGTCGGCCTGGCCCTCGCGCTGTTCTTCCGGCGCAGCTTCCCGCTCGGCGGCGTCCTGCGTTCGCTGCTGCTGCTGCCCTGGCTGCTGCCGCTGGTGGTGTCCGGCACGACGTGGCGCTGGATGCTCGACCCCGACTCGGGGGTCGTCAACACGGTGCTGCGCGGACTCCGCCTCTCCACGGCCGGCGTCCCCTGGCTCACCGACCCCTCGCAGGCGCTGGTGTCGGTGATCCTCGTCAACGTCTGGGTCGGCGTCCCCTTCGCCACCGCGCTCCTGTACGGCGGCCTGCAGGGCATCCCCCCGCACCTGTACGAGGCGGCGGAGCTGGACGGCGCCGGACCGCTGGCGTCGTTCCGGCACATCACCTGGCCGCTGCTGCGGCCCGTGGTGAACGTCGTGCTGGTGCTGGGCGTGGTCTACACGGTCAAGGTGCTGGACGTCGTCCTCGTGGTGACCGGCGGCGGGCCGGGCGGCGCCACCGAGACCCTCGCCACCCGGGCCTACGAGCTCTCCTTCCGGCAGTTCGAGTTCGGGCGCGGCGCCGTGCTGGGCAATGTGCTGATCGCCGTCTCGTTCCTGGCCGCCCTGGTCCACCTGCGGGCCGAGCGCCGTGCCCGGGCGCTGTGAGCCCGTGAGGCGCGCCCGGGGCCGCGGCCCGCTGTCCACCGTCGTCGCGATCGTCCTGCTGGCGCTGATGCTGTTCCCCGTCTACTGGATGGTGAACGCCTCCCTCCAGCCGGCGGGCAACACCCTGCGGGGCGGCTGGTTCCCGCTCCACCCGGACTTCGGCGGCTACGCCGTCGCGCTGCGCGAGCAGGGGCGCAATCTCGTCACCAGCCTGGTGGTGGCCCTCGGCAGCGTGGTGCTCAGCCTCGCGCTCGCCGCCCCCGCCGCCCATGCGCTGGCCCGGTTCTCCCTGCGCGGCACCCGCCTCGTGCTGCTCGGCGTGCTCGTCACCCAGACGGTGCCGGGCGTCGTCCTCGCCAACGCCCTCCACGGCGCCTACGCCGACCTGGGCCTGCTCGACTCCCACCTCGGCCTGGTCCTCGCCGACTCCACCGCCGGGGTCCCCTTCGCGATCGTCGTCCTGCACGCGTTCATGCGGACCCTCCCCGGGGAGATCATCGACGCGGCCCGGGTGGACGGCGCCGGCCGGCTGCGGGTCTTCTGGTCCGTGGTGCTCCCGCTGAGCACCAACGCCCTGGTCACCGCCGCCGTCTTCACCTTCCTCCTCGCCTGGAGCGACGTCCTCTTCGCGCTCACCCTGACCACCACCCCGTCGGTGCGGCCGGTCACCCTGGGCATCTACCAGTACCTCGGGGCCCACACGGACCAGTGGAACGCCGTGATGGCGACCTCCGTCCTGGCGGCCGTCCCCGCCGCGCTGCTGCTGGTCGTCTCCCAGCGCTTCGTCACCGCCGGCGCCACCGACGGCGCCCTGCGGTGAGGCACACCCGGCCCCGGCCCCGGGCCGGCCTGCCGATCTAGCGTGTTCACGCGATGCGCCGCCCCCGGGTCCGCTGGCACGGTGAAGTCCGAGGCACACCGGCCGAAGGACGGGGATCATGGCAACGGACGTCCGGGAACGAAGCTCGCGCGGCGGCATCCGCACCACCGGCGCGCCGCCCGCCGGGCGCGAGCGGGCGCTGTGGCGCGAGGCGCTGGCCCGGACGCTCGGCGCCGCGCCCCTGACCGTCCCGGGTGAGCCGTCCTGCGGCACGGTCCGCACCTCCGCGCTCGGCCGGCTCCGGACCGCCACCGTGGAGGGCGGCGGCCTGTCCGCCCTGCGGAGCGGGCGGACCGCCGGAACGGACGGCCGGGCCGCGTCCGTGGTGGTCACCCTGCTGGACACCGGCGCCGCCCGGCTGGAACAGGACGGCCGGGAAGCGGTCCTGCGGCCCGGGGACGTCGTCGTCCACGATCTGGCCCGCCCCTTCCGGCTCGCCCTCCCCGGCGACTTCCGGGTGAAGTGCCTCGTGCTGCCGAGGGACGTCCTGGGCCTGAGCGCGTCCGAGACCGCTCAGGTGACCGCCCGCCGGTTCGGCGCCGACACGCCGCTCGGCTGCCTGCTCTCGCCGCTGCTGGCCGGGCTCGTGGACGGCGCCGGGGAGTACGCCCCGCACACCCTCAAGCTGATGGCCCGCAATGCCGTGGACCTGCTCGGCCTGCTCGCCGACGAGGTGCTCGGGCGCAGCGGCGCGCAGACGCCCGGCGGGGACCGGGCGCTGCTGCTGCGGATCCAGGAGTACATCGACCGGCACCTCGCGGACCCCGAGCTGACCCCGGAGGTCATCGCCCAGGCCCACCACATCTCCCTGCGCTACCTGCACAAGCTGTTCGAGGGCGAGGACGCCACGGTCCGCCGGTGGATCCAGCGGCGCCGGCTCAGGGAGTGCCGCCACGACCTGGCGCTCCACCGCCACACGACGATCTCCGCGGTGGCGCACCGCTGGGGCTTCACCAGCGCCGCGCACTTCAGCCGGGCGTTCCGGGCGGCCTACGGGATGTCCCCGCGCGAATGGCGCGCCGTCCAGGAGTCTGCGCCGGGGGCGGAGCACGCACCGGCCGCGGGCGGTGCGCCGTCCGACCGGACCCCGGCCGACGGCTACAGGCTCCGGCGCACGCCCGCCTGCGTCTCCAGCCCGCGCAGCTGACCGGACAGCCCCGCGTGCATGGCGAGGTGCGCGGGCCCGCTGCGCCCGATCGGCAGCACCTCCCTGCCCCGCAACTCCTCCAGCATCAGGGCGTAGGCCGCGTACATGGCGACCGCCGCGAGGAGCAGGCCCAGCGCTCCGGCGAGGTGGCCCAGCCAGGCCGCGCCCGACAGCCCGTGCAGCGCGGCGACGAAGTAGCGCGGCGTGGCGATCATCAGCAGCAGCCACAGCGCCCTCTTCGGCCTCGCCACCGAGGCCATCAGGGCGGCGAACACCGTGAACGCCAGGTTCATCACGCCCAGCACCTGCGCCCCGCCCCGCGCCTCCGCCGCCGAGACCAGCCCGTTGGCCAGCCAGGCACCGGCGAACCCGCCCATCAGCGTCGCCGCGATGACGTCACGGGCGCCGAAGGCGAGGATGCTGACCAGCAGCTGGAGCACGAACGCGGAGAAGACCGTGAGCGCCACGGCCTGCCGGCCCGCACCGTCGATCAGACCGAGCTGGAGGCTGCTGGTCACGGCCGAGGCGATGGCCACCGCGAAGAAGCCCAGCGGCAGCGGCGAGGCGATGGGCCGCAGGTGGATCCGGGCCATCGCGCGCGGGTCCGGCTCCTGCCCGCCGCCGGGCACCGGCCCGGTGTCCGGGGCGGCCTCCCGCCACGCCGCCGGGTCCGGTCCCGACACCCGCTGCTCCTCCGCCGCCGCTGCCGTCATGGTCACGCTCCTCTTCGCTCGCTGCCTCGCGGTCCGCCGTGGGGGCGGACCCGTGGCAGAACGATAGGAATCAGGGCGAACCGTGACTTGTCCCGCGGCGTACCGGCACTGTCGCGCCCGTGCCCCGGTGACCCGGGGCGGGCGGGGGCCGGCCGTGGCCGTCCGGCCCGGCCGGGGACCCCGGCCCCCGGTGGCGCCACGCGGCGCCACCCGGCGCCATGAGGTGCCATCAGGTGGGTCCGGGTGGTCGCGGGGGCGCCCGGCCCTCGCGGTGATGCCCGGTGTGCCGCCGTCACAGGCCTCCCGCCTGCGGCTTCGTGCCCCAGGGGCAACGACTTCGGGCCGCCGGGGGCGGGCGGCGCCACCATGGCTTGCCATGGCGCCACGATGGTGCCACCATAGCGTCATGAAAGGTCGGGCGCCCGCGCTCGCCGTCACGAACGCCTTCGAAGGGGAGGACTCCGTGCCGTCTTCTGCCATGCCCGAGCCCAGGCGGGCTCCCGGTGCGCAGGCACCCGCCGCCGTCACCGCTGTCGGCCTGCGCAAGTCCTACGGGGACAAGACCGTCCTCGACGGCGTCGACCTGCACATCCCGGCCGGCAGCGTGTTCGCGCTGCTCGGGCCGAACGGCGCCGGCAAGACCACCGTCGTCAAGATCCTCTCGACCCTGGTCAAACCCGACGGCGGCCGGGCGCAGGTCGCGGGCCACGACCTCGCCACCGCCCCGGACGGCGTGCGCGCCGCCGTCGGCGTCACCGGGCAGTTCTCCGCCGTCGACGGCCTGATCACCGGCGAGGAGAACATGCGGCTGATGGCCGACCTGAACCACCTCGCCAAGCGCGAGGGGCGCCGGGTCACGGCCGGACTGCTGGAGCGCTTCGACCTCGTCGAGGCCGCGAAGAAGCCCGCCTCCACCTACTCGGGCGGGATGAAGCGCCGGCTCGACATCGCCATGACCCTGGTCGGCAGCCCCCGGATCATCTTCCTCGACGAGCCGACCACCGGCCTGGACCCGCGCTCCCGGCACAACATGTGGCGGATCATCCGCGAACTGGTCGCCGGCGGCGTCACCGTCCTGCTGACCACCCAGTACCTGGACGAGGCCGACCAGCTCGCCGACCGCATCGCGGTGCTGCACGGCGGCCGGATCGTCGCCGAGGGGACGGCCGAGGAGCTCAAACGGCAGATCCCCGGCGGATACGTCCGGCTGCGGTTCGCCGACCCGGAGGCCTACCGGTCGGCCGCCGCCGCCCTGCCCGACGCCACCGCGGACCACGAGGGCCTGTACCTCCAGATCCCCAGCGACGGCAGCCAGCGCGACCTGCGGGCGGTCCTCGACCGCCTGGACGCCGCCGGCGTCGAGGCGCCCGAACTCACCGTGCACACGCCCGACCTCGATGACGTGTTCTTCGCCCTGACCGGCGGCACCACCCCCGCGACCCGGCCCGAGGAGGCTGTGCGATGAGCTCCCTGTCCCTCGCCGTCCGCGACTCGGCGACGATGCTGCGGCGCAACCTGCTGCACGCGCGCCGCTACCCGTCCCTGACGCTGAACCTGCTGCTGACGCCGATCTTCCTGCTGCTGCTGTTCGTCTACATCTTCGGCGACGTGATGAGCGCGGGCCTCGGCGGCGGCCACGCCGACCGGGGCGAGTACATCGCCTACCTCGTCCCCGGCATCCTGCTGATGACCATCGGCGGCACCACGGTCGGCGCGGCGGTCTCGGTCTCCAACGACATGACCGAGGGGATCATCGACCGCTTCCGCACCATGGCGATCCACCGGGGGTCCGTGCTCATCGGGCACGTCGTCGGCAGCGTGCTGCAGGCCGTCCTCAGCGCCGTCCTGGTCGGCGCCGTCGGCGTGGCGATCGGCTTCCGTTCGACCGATGCCACCGTCCTGGAATGGCTGGCCGCCTTCGGGCTGGTCACCCTGTTCGCCCTGGCGCTCACCTGGATCGCCGTCGGCATGGGCATGGTCAGCCCGAGTGCCGAGGCGGCCAGCAACAACGCCCTGCCGCTGATCTTCCTGCCGCTGGTCTCCAGCACCTTCGTCCCGGTCGAGGCGATGCCGGGGTGGTTCCAGCCGATCGCCGAGTACCAGCCCTTCACCCCGGCCATCGAGACCCTGCGGGGGCTGCTGCTCGGGAGCGGGATCGGCAACAACGGGTGGCTCGCCGTCGCCTGGTGCCTCGGCCTGACCGTGCTCGGCTACCTCTGGGCGAAGTCGGTGTTCGACCGCCACCCCGAGTGAGTCCCGGGAGCCGCCGCCCGGCGCGGGCCGTCCGGGCGGCGGCTACTCGCCCCAGGGGCACGAGGCGGCGGCGCGCTCCATCTCGGTCACGCCCTCCGCCCGGCGCTCGCGGAGCAGCTCCCCGCCGATCGAGTAGCGGGGAGCCGCCGCCTCCGACCGGGCGGCCCGCTCCACGATCGCGTCGACGAGGGAGCGGACCATGGCCAGACGGGGGTAGGCGGCGTGGATCTGCGGCGCCCACCGGGCGGCGACCTCCGCGCGGCGCCCGAAGTCGAGCCCCACCCCCTCGCGGGTGAGGTAGCACAGCAGGCCCCGGCGCTCGGCGATCCCGGGCGAGGTGTGCAGGGCGATCGCCTCCCACACCCGGTCGACGTCCGCCTCGGGGACGTAGTGGCGCCGCAGCAGTCCGGCCGCCAGGTCCGCGCCCTCCACCTCGAAGCGGGCTTCGCCCTTGGCGAGGTCCCCGGCGCCCAGATCGTGCAGGACGGTCGCGGCGAACAGCAGGTCGCGGTCGTAGTCGACGTCCTCCAGGCATCCCTCGTGGGCGGCGACGAGCTCGGCGAAGAGGAAGCTGCGCACGCTGTGGTTGGCCACCGAGGGCGACTCGGAGGTGCGGGCGGCGGCGAGGACGGCCTCGGCCAGGGGGCCGGTCGGCAGCTCAAGTGTGAAGTCCATGGCCGCAGGCTACGAGGCGCCCTCGGGGGCGCGACAGTGGCACGCAGACCGGGTGGCGCTAGGATCGTGCCATGTCGGCCATCGATGGGCACCGGGTCGCGGTGCTGGCGCTTCCAGGAGTCCTCCCGCTCGACCTCGGCATCCCGGCGCAGGCCTTCGGAGCGGACTCGCACTACCGGGTCACCGTCTGCGCCGACCCCTCGGCCGGGCCGGTGCTCAGCGGCGGGTTCACCGTCACCGCGCCCGCCGGGCTGGAGGCGCTGGCGGACGCCGACACCGTCGTCGTCCCGGGCTACGAGACGCCGGACACCCCGCCCTCCGACGCCGTGCTGGCGGCGATCCGCTCGGCGCACGCGCACGGAGCACGGCTGGTGTCGATCTGCACCGGGGCGTTCGCCCTGGCCGCCACCGGACTGCTGGACGGCCGCCCCGCGACCACGCACTGGCGGGACGCCGACACGCTGCAACGCCGGTATCCCCGGATCGACGTCCGGCCGAACCTGCTCTACGTCGACGACGGCGACATCCTCACCTCCGCGGGCGTGACCGCCGGCATCGACCTCTGCCTGCACATCATCCGCCGGGACTTCGGCGCCGCGGCCGCCAACGCCCGCGCCCGGGCACTCGTCGCCCCGCCCCAGCGCCCCGGCGGCCAGGCGCAGTTCATCGAGCGCTTCCGGCCGGCCGCGCGCGGCGAGGACCTCGCACCGCTGCGCGCCTGGATGCTCGGCAACCTGGCGCACCGGCACAGCGTCGACGAACTGGCCCACCGCGCCCACATGTCCCGCCGGACGTTCATCCGCCGCTTCCAGCAGGAGACCGACACCTCGCCGATGGCCTGGCTGACCACCGCCCGCATCGACTGGGCCCGCGAGCTCCTGGAGACCACCACGACCCCCGTCGAACAGGTCGCCCGCCTCAGCGGCCTGGGCAGCCCCGCCGCCTTCCGCGCGGCGTTCCACCGCCACGTCGGCACCTCCCCGTCGGACTACCGGACCACCTTCCAGGTCCAGGGCCCGGCGGCGCCGTGACCGGCGGCTCCCGCCGCCCGGTCCTCACCGCTCGCACCTCCCGCGTCCGGTGAGCGCGTAGCCGAAGGCGCCCGGCAGGCAGAGCCCGGTCGTCGCGAAGACCCCCCGGCTCCCGAAGGCGTCCACCGCCGCGGCCCAGCCCGGCCGCCCCGGCGGCGAAGCCGTCGGTGGCCAGGTGCGGCGATCGTCCTCACCGTCAGCACCGCGTGCAGCAGCGGCGATTCCCGCAGCAGGGCGCGGAAGCTCCCCGGCACGGAGGCCCGTTCGGAGATCGGCGGGGCGGGGCCCCAGGCTGCCGCGGCCGACCGGCAGCGTCACCGCCGTGACGGCGAAGGGGCCGGTCACCGCCGGACCGGCCCGACCGGTGCCGGAGGTGACCGTCCTGTTCGGCGCGTTGCCCGCGTGCAGGTCCTCGGCGGGCAGCGGGGCCGGGTGCTCGCCCAGGCGGCCGGCACGAACACCCCCGCTCCGAGGCCGGCGGCCGGCATCACCCGTCGGGCGTCTCCCCCCCCGGGGAGTGGACCAGCGCCGGCAGGGCGACCACCTGGAACGCGTTGCCGGGTTCCGAGGGCGCCTCCCCGAGCGGCGGGCGGGGCCCGGGCCTACGGTGGGGGAAGGGCCGGCGGCTCCGCACCGGGCCGGGGGCGGCCCTGGAACGGGGGTCCCCGTGCTGGAACCCGTGATCGTCACCGTGCTGCTGATCGCCCTGACCGGCTGGTGCGCGGTGCACTGCGCGCTCGTGATCGCGGGGCGCCGCTGCGCCGACCGCCGGCTGGAGCTGACCGAGATCGTGATGGCGCTCGCCATGGTCGCCATGATGGCCCCGGCCCTCGACCCCCTGCCGCAGGCCGTCTGGTCGGCCCTGCTCGCCGCGTGCGCGGCCTGGTCGGCCCTGCTGCTCCTGGGCCGCGCGGGACGCGACGGACACGCGAGCCGCGCCGGCCCCGGCGGCTGGCAGCACTACCCCCACCACGCCCTCAGCGCCGCCGCGATGGCCGTGCTGGTGCTGCCCCTGGCGCCGGCGCACCACCACGCCCGCGGCGCCGCCCACCCGGGCGCCGCGGCGGTGCCGGAGTGGACCCTGCTCGCGCTGGCCGCCTACTTCCTGGCCCACGCCGCCTGCGGGGCCGGTGCGATGCTGCCGCGCCCGGCGGACGCCGCCCGGCACGCGGGAGCGCGGCCGCTCTTCGGACCGGCCGCGCCCTCACCCCGGCTGGCCGCCGCGCGGCAGTCGGTGATGTCGATCGGCATGGTCTACATGCTGCTCGGCATGAGCTGACGGCGGGCGTGACCCGGCCGGGCGCGCCGGGTGCTACGCCTCCTCGGCCAGCAGCCGCGCGTTGATGGTGGGGTTGCCCGCCTGGGTGAGCGGGAAGGCCGTCCCGCTCGCCCCGGCGTGCCCGGGCACGTCGATCCGGACGGACAGCGACCGGTCGAGCAGCTGCTCGTGGGCCAGCCGGAAGTCGATGTTGACGATGCCGTGCTGCACGCAGGTCGCACAGCTGCGCGGATCGTCCGGCTGGAAGAAGTAGCGCTTCGCGACCGGCTCGCCGTCGGCGAGCAGGCTCACCACGAAGGACCCCGGGATGTTCAGCCGGTCGATCCCCTTCACCCGGACCGAGACCGGGTTGGCGCTGCGGAACGCGAAGGTGCGGGCGGCGTCGATGCTTCCGGACAGGTTCTCCAACACGCCCTCCACGGGGCTGACGAGGTCCAGCCGGTCGTAGGAGATGTCGGTCTCGATCGTCCGGTCGGCGGTCACGCTGTACGGCGGCAGCGCGTTGAACGGCGGCGTGAGCCAGTCGGTGTTGCTCCCCAGGGTGGACCGGAAGCCGGTCAGGGTGGTCGCGCCGACGCGGGTCTGCCAGCTCAGCCAGAGCCGGTCCAGGTTGCAGTGGTAGAACCAGAACACCGGGTCGAAGGCGGCCACGTTCTGGTTGCCCATCGTCGGCCCGATCGATCCGTGGCCGCCGTCGTGCGCCTGGATCGAGAAGTCCTGGTAGCCGTTGACGTTGAAGGCGCCCCACAGCGACTGGACGAGCGAGGTGGCGATGTCGTCCAGCACCCCGAAGTCGATCATGTTCTGGGCGATGGTGTCGACCGGGAAGCGCTTGGTCGTGTACGGGAAGAACCCGGGGACGGGATGCGGCGTGGCGTCGGCGCCGGGGTCGGCCGGCAGCACGTACGCGTCGAACGGCGGGTGCTGCAGCCGGTCCGGCAGCTTGGTGGAGATGTCCCAGTAGGGGATCGTCACCTCCTCGCAGCCGGGAACGGTGCGCAGGGCGTCCTCGAAGACGCGCAGGTACTGGCGGTGCCAGGGGTTGTAGCGGTTCTCGTGGTGCAGGCAGAAGCGCTTCGGAAGGCCGTGGTGCCCGGCCAGGGCGAAGTAGCTGTCCGGGGCCTTCGGGTCGCGGGCCATCAGGCCCTTGAAGGCCGTCGTCAGCTGCGCGAACTCGGCGTCGCTGAGGGTGGTGATGTCCTTGCGGACCCGGGTCGTGGGCGCCGGGGGCGGCGGCCCGGCCGGGGTCGCGGTGCCGAGCGGGAACCCGTTGACGATCCAGTTGCGGAAGGTCTGCGAGCGTTCGGCACTCCACTTGCCCGCCTCGTCCGGGGGCATCTGCGCGTCCGGCGGAGCGGTCTGGGCGTGGATCGCGAGCGCGTTGCTCTTCACCCCGTCGTACGTGCCGAGCTCGATCCCCTTCTGGCCCATGTGATCGATGTCCTCGGGCCGGAAGAAGAAGCGGATGTCCGCCAGATAGGTCGGCGCCGCGACGACCTGGTCGGTGGTCGGGCCGGGGTCGGTGGGGCTCATGCGTCCTCCGCTGGGGTTCGCTGGTGGGGGCCGGCTGCGCCGGGTGTGCGGACCCCGGGGTCGCACCCGAACGATCGGCACAGGCCAACAGTCGGAGATGCGCCGACCGGCCGCCAGACGGGCTGCGCCGGATGGGGCACCGCCGGGGAGCAGGGGACGCCGGGTCGCACCGGGCGGGCGTGGACCGCGTGCCGCGCGGCGCGGGGGCGCGGGGGCGCGCCCTCCGGACGGAGCGGCCGGCCCTCCTCGCCGGCGGGCCGGGAGCGGCTCACAGGTAGCACCGGCGGTGTCTGGCGCTGCCGGCGGCCCGGCCCGCGCGCAGCGCGAGCTGGGCCAGCAGGGCGGCGCGCCGGTCGGTCGGGCCGAGCAGGTCGGGGGCGCGGGCCAGGAGTCTGCACCAGGCGCCGGCGGCCTCGGCCGGCGGCGAGGACGGCATGCCGGCGGCGGCGAAGTCGCGGTAGAGCTTGGGGTGCGAACGCCCGAAGCCGTAGGCCTGCCGGACGATGGCCCGGGTGTCGCTGCGGTGCCGGTAGTGCACGACCGCGTCGGGGGCGAACGCCAGCCGGTAGCCGGCCAGCTGGGCGCGCCAGAAGAACTCGGCGTCGTCACCGCCGCCCCGGTAGCTCTCGTCGAAGCCGCCCAGCCGGCTCCACAGCTCCTTGTGGAAACCGCAGTTGGCGCCCGCCGGATAGGGCAGGAAGCCGAAGGTGTCCAGCAGGGCGGGGGCCTTCTTCGGCGGCCGCGCGGCGAGCGCCACCGGACCGTTGAGCAGCCGGCGTTCGAGGGCGCCGCCGACGGCCGGGCTGGTCCGCAGGGCGTCGACCAGGGCCGCCACCCAGCCGGGGGCCGCCACGTCGTCCGCGTCGCAGAGCAGCACGAACTCGCCGTCGGCCTGCCGGCACCCGAGGTTGCGCGCCCGGTTGACGCCGGCGGCCCCGGCGAAGGCCACCCTCAGCCGGGGCATCCGCCGCTGCCAGGACCGCAGCAGCCCGCGGGTGCCGTCGGTGGACCCGTTCTCGACGACGATGACCTCCCACGGGTCCGGATAGGTCTGCCGGCCCAGGGCCTCCAACTGGGTGGCGATCGTCGGCTCGGCGTTGCGCGCCGGGACGACCACCGAGACCAGGCGCACCGGCCGGGCGGCCCCGCTCATCCGAGGCTCCGCGCGGCCGGCCCCGGCGCCCGGACGGCGCGGAGCACCGCGGCGGTGTCGCGCAGGTCCGCCAGCACCGTGTCCGCCCCCGCCGCCCGCAGCGCGTGGGCGCTGCTCGCGCCCGAGGCGACGGCGACCACCCGCGCCCCTCCGGCGCGTCCCGCGGCCACGTCGCGCGGGGTGTCGCCGATCAGGACGGTGCTGTCGGCGTCGAAGGGGTGTCCGTGCGCCGCCGCCGCGCGCCGCCGCGCCACCGGGACGAGGGCGGCCCGTTCGCGCGCGTCGTCGCCGTACGCACCGACGGAGAGGTCCAGGAACTCCGCCAGCCCGAACAGCCCCAGCTTCAGCGCGGCGTTGGCCCGCAGGTTCCCGGTCAGCACGGACTGGGTCACGTCGGCCCGCGCCGCCAGCGCCCGCAGGGCTTCGACGGCACCCGGCAGGGCCCGTCCGGCGGCCCGCAGCTCGGCGGCCCGTTCGCGCAGCCGGGCGGCCAGCTCGGCGGTGACCCGCTCCGGGCCGACCCCGCCGACGCCGTGCCGGGCGAACAGCTCGTCCATGATGTCGAGTTCGGTCCTCCCGGCGATGCTGACGCGGTGACGTGCCGGCCGGCCGGTGAGGCGCTCGAAGGCGCTCGGGTAGAGGGCCTCGCAGACGTGGTCGCCGTCGATCAGTGTGCCGTCGATGTCCCACAGGAGCAGCAGCCGCGTCATACCCGGGCCGCCGGTCGCCGAGGGGCGGGCCCGGCGGTGAACGGGCCCCGCTGGGTGGTGCAGGCCGCGCCGTGCCGGGCGGCGAGGTCCAGGGCGTCGGCCGTGGTCCTGCCGGTGGCGAGCGCGTAGGTGAGGACGGCCGCGAAGTTGTCCCCGACCCCGTAGGTGTCGACCAGGGGGCCCGGGGCGTGGGCGGGCCGGTAGCGGCGAGGGGGTTGGTTGCAGCAGGTGAACACGCCGCCGTGGCGGCCCTCGGTGCTGACCACCAGGTCCGGCAGCCGGCGCAGCAGCGCCGGGTCGCAGCGCTCGGCCGGGTCGCAGCCGCTGCCCACCAGCGCGTCGACCCGCACGCCGGACTCCAGCACGGTGGTGAACTCGCGCGCCGTCACCACGAGCACCCGCGCCCGCCGGGCCCGGCGCAGCAGGGCGGCGTCCCCGGCGGTGAAGAACACCGCGTCCAGGGAGGCGAGCTGCGTCCAGTCGAAGGGGTCCTCGGCGGCCGGCTGCAGGCGTTCGCCGAGGGTGACGGTGGTGCGTTCGCCGGACCGGTCGACCATGCTCACGGCGGTGCGGGTGGGGCCGGGGCGCGGCGCGGCCAGGACCCGTACGCCGCGGTGCTCCAGTTCGGCCCGCGAGCGCCGCCCGGCGTGGTCGTCGCCGAGGGCGGTGAAGAAGGCGCAGTCCCCGGCCAGTTCGGCCAGCCGGACGGCCGCGACCGCGCCGCCGCCGGCCGGGCCCTGCCAGAGCCGGTGCGCGTGGACCACCTCCCCGGCGCCGGGCACCCGGTCGAGCCCCGCGATCGTGGTCCATTCGACGTGCCCCACCACGGCCACCCGGGGCCGGGGAGCGCCGGCACGGGCCGTCGTACGGGTCGGGCGGGTGTCTTCGTCCATCGCTCCTCGGCTCTCGCTCCGGTCCTCCAGGGCGTCGCTCCCAGTCGACCACCGTCCTTCCGGGTACGCACCGAGCCGTGCGCCGATCGTGGGTACGCCGACGAACCATGGGGCGGGCACCGGTCGGCGGAACCATGAATGGCGGGACCGGGTGGGCCACGCGATGATGGACGCTCGGTGCCTCGGCTCCGTGCACGAACCCCTGGCCGCGCGGCCGTTCGCCGCCGCTCGACGGAGGTGTCCGGGTGAAGGACGTGGATGCGATTCTCTTCGATTTCGACGGGACGCTGTGGGATCCTGAGGCCGAGATATTCCGCGCGCACGCGGAGGTTTTCCGGGAATTCGGCCACCAGCTCCCGGCCGAGGTGTGGTCCTCGCTCGTCGGAACCATCGGCTCCGACCTGTGGACCCAGCTCGAACGGGCCACCGGCTGCACGGCGGACCGCCGCGAACTGCAGCGGCGGGTCCGCCACCGGCAGCGCGAGCTGCTCGGCGGACTGTGCGGCAGGCCCGGTGTGCACCGGGTCCTGGGCGCGGTCGACGCCCTCGGGATCTCCCGGGGGATCGTCAGCAACTCCACCCGGGAATGGGTCGCGCGCTATGCGCGGCAATGCGGACTCGCCGACGGGTGGAGCACCGTGCAGTGCGCCGACGGTGACCGGGCCAGCGCCAAACCGGAGCCGAACCTCTATGTCGCGGCGCTCGCCTCGCTGGGAATTCCGGCCGAGCGGGCGGTCGCCTTCGAGGATTCCCCCAGCGGCGTGCGCGCCGCGAAACGGGCCGGAATCCGGTGCGTCGCGGTACCGAACGCGATGACCGCCGAACTCGATCTCCAGGAAGCGGATCTGCGGTTCGAATCGTTCGAGCAGGTCGATCTGCCAGGAATTGTCGGAGGAAGACCGATGCGCCAGGCCAGCTCCGCGGCACGCACCGCCGCCGCCCCGCACTCCCCGCCCGGCGGGGACGCCGCGGCCGCGCTCCAGCACTACTACTACCGGCCGGACGACCTGCGGGTGGCCGGGGGCGAGGGCGTGTACCTCTACGGCGAGGACGGCCGGCGCTATCTCGACTGCTCCTCGGGGACGTTCAACCTGAGCCTGGGCTACGCCCACCCCGAGATCGTCGACGTGGTCCGCGAGCAGGCCGGCCGGCTGATCCACGTCACCTCCAAGTTCCAGACCGAGCCGCTGAACGCGCTGGTGGCCAAGCTGGCCGAGGTCTCCCCGGCGAACCTCACCCGGGTGCACCTGAAGTCGGCGAGCGGCTCCGACGCCAACGAGAGCGCCGTCAAGATCGCCCAGGTGCACACCGGGAAGTCCGATGTGGTCACCCTCTTCCGCGGCCACCTCGGCCAGACCCTCGGCATGATCGGGGCCTCCGGCGCCGCGTTCCGGCGCACCCCCTTCCCCTCGCACCTGCCCGGCGTCGTGCACGTCCCCGACCCGCACTGCCTGCGCTGCTTCTACCGGCAGGAGCGGGCGACCTGCGGCCTGCTGTGCGTCGAGCGGATCAACGACTTCATCGACTACGCGAGCACCGGCCGGGTGGCCTGCGTGGTGCTGGAGCCGATCAGCGGCAACGGCGGCAATGTCGTCCCGCCGGACGGCTACCTGCGGGCGCTCAAGGACCTGTGCGAGGAACGCGGCATCGTGCTGGTCTTCGACGAGATCCAGACCGGCTTCGGGCGCACCGGCCGGATGTTCGCCGCCGACCACTTCGGCGTCGCCCCGCACATGATGACCTTCGGCAAGGGCCTCGGCGGCGCGGGCATGCCGATCGCCGGCATCCTGACCGAGGAGCGGCTGACCGGGGTGGAGGGACACCACATCAACTCCACCTTCGGTGGCAACGTGCTGGCCGCCGCGGCCGCGCTGAAGACCGTCGAGATCATCGGCCGCCCCGGCTTCCTGGAGAACGTGCGCGAGGTCGGCGGGCACGTGCTCGCCCGGCTGCGCGACCTCGCCGGGAAGGTGCCGTTCGTCCGGGAGGTGCGCGGCGTCGGGCTGATGATCGGCATCGACGTCGTGGACCGGGACGGCCGCCCCGACGCCCGGCTCACCAACCACCTCGCCGAACGCGGCATGGACCACGGACTGCTGCTGCGGACCTCGCTCTACGGGCACGGCAACGTGCTGAAGGTCCGCCCGGCACTGATCATGACCCGTCAGGAGGCGGACGAGATGTGCGACCTGCTGGAACGACTCTTCCTCTCGGTCTCATGAGGGGCCTCGTCCAGGAGCTGTCCGGGCGGATCCGGGCGGCCGTGCGCGAGGGACTGCACGAGGTCGGCAGCCGCTACGTGGCGGGCACGGCCAAGGGCGGCGACGCCGAGTTTCCCGTCGACGTGCT
The DNA here is from genome assembly GCF_043080305.1 of Kitasatospora sp. NPDC015120. Taxonomy (NCBI): domain Bacteria; kingdom Bacillati; phylum Actinomycetota; class Actinomycetes; order Kitasatosporales; family Streptomycetaceae; genus Kitasatospora; species Kitasatospora sp. NPDC015120. The sequence continues at coordinate 160,006 of NZ_JBIBVJ010000010.1, forward strand.
CGCGGAGCGCGCCGCCTGGGACTTCCTGCGGGAGCGCGGCGAGCCGGTGGCCGTCTACACCGAGAGCGAGGGGCTGCGCACCATCGGCCGGGCACCCGGACACGTGCTGATCATCGACCCCATCGACGGGACCCGCGGCGCCGCCGCCGACCTGGAGATGGCCTGCGTCTCCATCGCCGCGGCCCCGTTCACCGAGGCGCCCACCATCGGCGACATCCGCTACGCGATGCTCCAGGAGATCAAGACCGGCCACTGGCTCTACGCCGACGAGCACGGCCCCGGCATCGAGTCCGGCGGCTTCCCCGCCCCGGTGCCCCGGCTGTCCGCCACCACCGATCCCGGGCGGATGTTCTGGTCGCTGGAGTTCAACGGCCACCCGGCGGAGCTGATGATCGGGTCGTACGGCCATCTGATCGACGCCTCGGCCAACACCGGCGGCGTGTACGTCTTCAACAGCGCCTCCTTCTCCATCTCCCGGATCATCACCGGCCAGATGGACGCCTACGTCGACATCGGCAACCGGCTGCTGCGCGACCGCCCCGAGACCGAGGCGGACTTCCGCCGGGTCGGCCACGGGAGCGTGCTGCACCTGTTCCCCTACGACATCGCCGCCTCGGTCCACCTCGCGGAACGCGCCGGGGTCACCATCACCGATGCCTACGGCAAACCGCTGCACGACACCCTGCTGCTGGACATCGGCCCGCTGAACCAGCGTTCCTGCATCGCCGCCTGCACGCCCCGGCTGCACGCGGCGCTGATCGACTCGATCCGCTGGTAGGAGGGACGGTGACCGATCACCGGCACGTCACCTCCCCCCGCCCGCCCGGCGGGTGGACCGGGCGGACGGCCCTGGCCGCCGTCGCCGGGACCCTCGGCCTCACCATCGGGGACGAGATCCTGGACGGCGGCTCCCCGGCCCGGGTCCACCGGGCCCTCACCCCCGCCGGGGAGGCCCTGGTGGTCAAGGTCCTGGTGCCCGCGCCCGGCGCCGTGGACGGCCACGACCTGGTGTCCTTCCGCCGCAAGCTGCGCCAGATCGAGCTGCTGCGCACCCTGGCACCGCGGCTGGCGGCGCACTACCTGCCGGTCCCGCACGTCCTCGACGGTGACGGCTGGTCGGCCTGCACGACGCCGTACTACGACTCCGCGGACCTGGCGGCCCCCCTGCGGGAGTCGCCGCACGGCACCGGGGAGTTCTTCCGCCGGTACACGGCCCTCGTCCAGGCCCTCGTCCTGGACGGGTACGCCGTGCGCTCCCACCCCACCCCGGCCGGCCACCTGGCGGACGTCGTGCTGGGCCGCTTCCTGCGACGGCTGCCCGTGCTGCGCCGGGCCCTGCCGGCGGAGCTGATGGGCGCCGGGCGGCTCACGGTCAACGGCGTCCCCTGCGAGGCCCCGCAGCTGGTCCTGGAACGGCTGGCGGGGCGGCTGGCGCGGCTGGAGCCCGCCCGGCTGATGGCCCCCGCCCACGGTGACGCCAACACGCGCAACGTACTGCTCTCCGCCCGCCCCGGCGCGGCGGCCGAGGACTTCCGGCTGATCGATCCGCGCGGTTCCGTCGAGCCGTGGGACCCGGTCTACGACCTGGCGAAGACGCTGTTCAGCCTCACCGTGTGGGACCCCGCCCTGCGCACGGGCTTCTCGGTGCGCAGGACGGAGCACGGCTACCGGGTGGGCTTCCGCCGGCCGGTGTTCCCGGGCTACCGCGCGGCGATCCACCGCTTCCTGCCCCGGCTGGCGGCCCATGACGGCCTGTCGGACCTCTTCCGCGACGACCCGGGCTGGCGGGACCGGCTGCTGCTGACGCACGCCCTGCACGTCCTGGCGGAGGCGCCGTGCCGCCTCTCCGACCGCAAGCCCAAACCCGACCTGCGGGGCCGGGACTCCCCGCCCGCCGAACTCGCGCTCGGCCACTACCTGCTCGGCACCCTGCTGCTCAACGACCTCGCCGCCCGGCTCGGCCGCCCCGGCGGCGTGGACGCCGGGAGCCACCTCGCGCTGGTCGCCGACCACCTGCCCTAGGCACCGGCCGGCCGCGCCGGCCCCGCCTTCCCCCGGGTCATGCCGCCAGATGCGCGAGCGCTTCGTCCAGCCCGGGGCCCAGCAGGCCGTGCCGGGTGCTGCGCAGCACCAGCCGCGGGGGGCGGCGGCAGCCGGGGCCGTCGTGCTCCGTGGGCACCACCCGGGTCGGCAGTGCCAGGGCCCGCCGGACCCGGGACATCAGCTCGTAGCGGGTCACCACGTCGGCGCCGCCGTAGTGCAGCATGCCCGTGCGGTCCCACAGCCGGCTCAGCGCCGGGCCGAGGCTGGGCAGGTAGACGGGGGCGCAGACCAGGTCGGTGCGGGCGGCGGTGGCCGGTCCGGCCAGGCGGGCCAGGAAGGTGTTGGCCCAGGGTCCTCGCCCGAAGACCATCGGGATCCGCACGGCCAGGTGGCCGCCCTCGGCGAGCAGCAGGTCCTCCGCCGCCGCCTTGGTCCGCCCGTAGACGTTCACCGGGGCGCGGAGGTCCGCCTCGGTGTACTGCTCCCGGGTGCCGTCGAAGACGTTGTCGCTGGAGAGCAGGAGCAGCTTCGCCGCCGAGCCGCGCACGGCGTCCAGCAGCACCTCGACGGGGCGGACGTTGAGGCGGTGGGCCAGCTCCGGATCGGCCTCGGCCTGCTCCAGGGGGACCAGGCCGGCCGCGTGCACGACGAGGTCGAAGCCGCCGGCCGCGAGCGCCGCCAGCCGGGACTCGTCCCGCAGGTCCAGCCGCACCAGTCCGGGGGCCGGCCGGGTGGCGTACGTGCCGACCACCTCGTGACGGGCGGCCAGGTGGCTCCACAGGCCGCCGCCGACGAATCCCGACGCACCGAGCAGCAGGATCCTCAGCCGGGATTCCGGCGGGGGCGGCCACCCGCTCGGCCGCCAGAATGCGTTCATATCGGACATCGTATGGGACCGTTGACGAACGATCCGGTGGGAGGCTGCGATGAAGGCCGTCGTGTTCGAGGACGTGGGCGTGCCCGGCATCCACGACCGCGCGGTCCCCGCCTACGGGGCGGGCGAGGTCCTGGTCGCGGTGGCGGCCACCGGGATCTGCGGCACGGACCGGGCGATCCTGCTGGGCGAGTTCCCCGCCCGCCGCGGGGTGGTGCTGGGGCACGAGGCGGCCGGCGCGGTGGCGGCGGTCGGAGCGGGCGTCGGCTCGGTGGCACCGGGCGACCGGGTGGTGATCAACCCGACCTACCACTGCGACCGGTGCCGCCCCTGCCGGCGCGGGATGCCGGCCCACTGCGGGGCGAAGGCGGGCCGCGAGGTCGGCGTCGACCGGGACGGCACGATGGCGGGCTTCGCCGTCGTGCCCGAGCGCTTCGTCCACCGCCTGCCCGCCTCGGTGTCCTACCGGCGCGGGGCCCTGGTGGAGCCGCTCGCCTGCGTGCTGAACAACCTGGCGGCGGCCCGGCCGCGCTGGGACGACCGGGTGCTCGTGGTCGGCGCCGGCCCGATCGGGGCGCTGTGCGCACTGGTGCTGGCCCGGCGCGGCGCCAGGGTCACCCTGGCCGAGCGCGATCCGGGCCGGGTGGCCCTCGCCCGGCTGCTGCTGCCGCGCACGGTCCGGGTGCTGCCCGCCGAGGAGGCCGCCGGGGCGGGCCGGCCCGACGTGGCCATCGACACCACCGGGACGCTGCCCGGGGACGTGCTCGGCGCGGTGGCGGCCGGGGGCACCGTCGTGGTGATGGGGGAGAAGGAGACCGGCGTCGCCACCGTGCCGCTGCGGGCCCTGGTGACCAGGGGCATCCGGCTGGTGGGGGCCGGACCGTACCGCCCGGCGGACTTCGCCCTGGCGGTGGACCTCGCACGGGAACTGCCGCTGGAATCACTGGTGACCCATGTGCTGCCGCTGGAACGCTGCGCCGAGGCCCTGGCGCTGCTGGCCCTCGCACCGGCGGCCGGCTACAGCGCCATGAAGGTCCTGCTCGCCGGCGGCGAGGGCCTCGCCCCGTGAGGCCCCGCTTCGTCGACGGAACGCTGTGGCTGGACGGGCGGCCCCGGTTCCTGATCACCGGCGAGTACCCCTACTACCGGGACCGCCCCGGGCGGTGGGCGGCCAAGCTGGCGGCCGTGCGCGAGGCCGGCATCGAGGTGGTGACCTGCTACGTCCCCTGGCGGCACCACGAGGTCGCCGGGGCCGACGGCGCCCGGCGGTGGTGCTTCGAGGGGGACGGCAACCGCGACCTGGCCGGCTTCCTGCACCTGGTCGCGGCCGCCGGGCTGCTCGCGGTGGTGAAGCCGGGCCCCTTCGTCCACGCCGAACTGCCCTTCGGCGGACTGCCCGACCGGCTCAGCCCCGCCCTCGACCCCCGGCGGCCCGCCGCCCGGTCCGCCGACGGCCGGCCGCTGACCTGCCAGCAGCACCCGCTGCCCTCCGCCCTGGACCCGGCGTTCCTCGCCGACGCGGCCGGCTGGCTGCGCGCCGTCGGCCGCTTCCTGCGCCCCTTCGCGCATCCGCGCGGCCCGGTCGTCGCCGCCCAGATCGGCAACGAGGGGCACTACGGGGAGAGCGCGCTGCCGATCGACGCACTCGACTACGCCCCGCCGGGCGCCGACGCCTTCGCCCGCTTCGCCCCCGGCCTGACCCCGCCCACCGGCACCGGCGCCGACGGGCTCCGCTCCCAGATCGGCTGGGGCCGGTGGTCCGCCGAGGTGCTGGCCGCCGGGATGGCGGGCTGGGCCGGGGCGCTCGCACCGGACCTGCCCGTCTTCACCACCTGCGCGCCGCCGGCCAGGGCCGAGCGCGTCCCCGGCCGGGCGGCCGGCCGCCACGACGCCTGGCTGGCCAGGAACCGGATCGGCGCGGCCGGCGCCCTGCCCCGCGCCTACACCAGCTGGACGGGCGACGTGCTCACCGACGAGGAGGCCCTGATCGGCTACGTCCTGGCGGCCAAGGCCGGGCCGGGCCCCAACATCGAGGAGAACTGGGGCCTTCGCTGGGCGGAGCCGGGCTGTGCGTTCCCGGTGGTCCCGGTCCACCACACCCTGCTCGGCGTGGCCTGCGGGGCGACCGGCATCAGCGTCTACCCGGCCTGCGCCACCGAGGGCTGGGGCCCGCACCTCGCGGTGGACCGCACGTGGCTGGCGCGGACGGCCGGCGATCCCGTGCCCTTCGAGGCGCCGTACGGCGACGGCGCCCCGGTCCGGCTGGACGCCGGCCCCGGCCCGGCCTTCGCCGCGCTGCGGGTGCTGACCCACTTCCTGGCCGGGCGGCAGGAGGCGCTGGCCCTCTCCCGCCCGGAGCCCGGCGTGCGGTGGGGCGTGCATCCGCCGTACGCCGCGATCGGCGCCTGGGACTGGGCGCGCGACGGCGAGCGGCCGGTGCCCTCGGCCGACCGCACCCTGGTGCCCTTCGTCACGCACTGCCTGCACCGCAACCTGCCCTTCCGGCTGACCGAACTCACCGGCCGCAGCCCGCTCGACCCCGCGGCGGGGCCGCTGGCCACCACCTCGGCCCGCTTCATGGAACGGGCCCTGCAACGGCGGCTCGCCGCCTTCGCCGCGCACGGCGGAGCGCTCCTCCTGGTGGGCGAACCGCCCGCACTGGACGAGGACCTGAACCGCTGCACCGAGCTCGCCGACGCCGCGCTGCGCAGCGCCGCGGTCGCGGTGGTGCCCGGCGGGCGGAGCGTCGGCGCGGCCGTCGAGGACTGGCTGGCCGGGAGCGCCGCCGCCGTGCGGGGCAGACCGGCGCCCTGGCTCGAACTGCGCAGGGCCGCCCGGGACCCCGACGAGGAGCTGGTCTTCCTCTTCAACCGCACGGACGCCCCGCTGCGGGCCCGCACCGCGTGCGGGGAGCACCTGGTCACCGCCGACCTGGCCGCGGGCGGCTGCGCCGTCGTCCAGGTCGCGCACGGACGGCTCGGGGCGTGCTACGTGAAGGGGCTGAACGAGCGGACCGGCGCCGGGACACCGGTCCGGGTCGGGGTGGGGAGCGACCTGCTGAGCGCCGACCGGCCGTGCGACCTGTCCGCCCTCCGCGGGCCGGGCGGCTTCGAGGTGCGCACCGCCGCCGCGCAGGGCGAGGCCCGCGTGGTCCTGGCGGAGGGGTCGTGACCGTGCCCCGGGCCGAGGCGGTCGGCATCGACGTCGGCGCCACCAAGATCGCGGCGGTGCGGATCACGGCCGACGGCACGGTCGCGGCGCGCGCCCGCTGCGCCACGCCGCGCCGCACGGCGCAGGAGCTGGTCGCCGCCGTCGCCGCCCTGGTGGCGCGGGTGCGCGGCGAGCGGGCCGCCGCCGTCGGCGTCGGGCTGCCGGGGATGGTCGACGCCCGGACCGGCGCACTGGCCTTCGCCCCCGGGCTGCACTTCGCCCGCGCCCCGCTGCGGGAGCCGATCGCGGACGCCGTGGGCCTGCCGGTGGTGACCGACAACGACGCCAACGCCGCCGCGTGGGCCGAGTACCGCCTCGGTGCGGGGCGCGGGCACGAGGACGTGGTGCTGGTGACGCTCGGCACCGGCCTGGGGTGCGGCGTGATCGTGGGCGGGCGGCTGCTGCACGGCGCGCACGGTTTCGCCGCCGAGGCCAGCCACCTGATCGTCGAGCCCGGGGGGCCGCTGTGCGAGTGCGGCAACCGGGGGTGCTGGGGCGAGGCGGCCTCCGGCGCCGCCATCGGCCGGCGCGGGCTGCGGGAGGCGGCGGCCCGGCCGGCCTCGCCGCTGGCCCGGCTGATCGGCGGGGAGCGGGCGGGCGCCGGCGAGGCCGTCACGGCCGCCGCGCGCGGCGGCGACGGACAGGCACTGGAGATCATGGACCGGGTGGGCACGCTGACCGGCGTCGGACTGGCCGCGCTGGCCAATGTGTTCGACCCGGCGGTGGTGGTCGTCGGAGGCGGGCCGGTCGCCGCGGGGGACCTGCTGCTCGCCCCGGCGCGCGCCGAGTTCGCCCGCCGGCTGTACGCGCCCGGTGACCGCCCGCCGGTGCCCGTGCTGGCGGCCCGCTTCGCCGCCGACGCCGGGGCGGTCGGCGCGGCGCTGCTGGCGCTCGACCGTGCGCGCTGACACCGGGCCCTGCGCCGACGCCGGGCCCCGGTGGCGCGCCGCTCAGCCGGTCCGGACGCCGGTCCGGGCCGGCCGGGGCGTGGCCGGGTCGGCGAGCAGGGCGGCCGCCGTCCGCAGCGCCCGCTCGGCGTCCGGCTCGCGCCGGGCCACCGCGTGGTGCCGGTCGTGGCCCCAGGTCTGCCAGTAGCCGCTGATCTTCCCGTACCGGTCGTCGACCACGACGTGCGGCAGGCCCAGCAGCAGGCTCAGCAGATGGCCGTGCAGCCGGTCGGTGACCACCGCCGAGGCGCTGCCGAGCAGCCGGCAGCCGCGCCGGAGCTGGAGCTCGGCATGACGGTCCCGGGCGTCGGCGAGCTCGGCCGCCGCCCCGTCTCCCGCCGCCCCGTCTCCCGCCGTCGCGCGGACCTCCGCGGAGGCCTTCTCGATCCGCTGCCGCACGGCCCGCAGTGCGGCGGCCCAGCCCGCGTCGGCGCCCTGCTGCGCGGTCCAGTCCGTCCGGTGCACCCCGGCGTCCGCCGGCGGACCGCCGGGCTCGTGCGCGGCGGCCGACTCGTGGTCCTCGCGCCGCAGCCACAGGATCCGCCGCTCGGGCGGGGCGAGGCGGGGCAGGCCGGTCATCGCGAACGCGCAGTCCGGGGCGAGCACGGAGGGGGTGCGGAAGGCCCGGCGGGCCGCGCGCAGGCTCGGCTCGTCGCGCAGCAGCAGCACCAGGTCGGGATGCGCGTCGAAGACGGCCCGGGCCCGGTCCAGCGCGGCCGGGTCGCCGAAGTGCAGCGACTGCGGCAGCTGGACGATCCGGTGTCCCGGGAAGGCGCCGATCACGCGTTCGCGCATCCGCTGGTGGCTCGGCCACAGGTCGCCCAGGTTGCCGCCGCCGGTGAACAGGATGGTTCCGCTCGGCAGCCGCGCGGCGAGCGCCGCCTCGCAGAAGTCGTGGTGGTCGGCGGTGTAGACGACCTCGGCGCCCAGCTCGGCGAGCAGCGCGCGCACCCCCAGCCAGATCGCGCTGTCGCCGACGTTGGCGTAGTACGGGAAGCCCAGCAGCGCGCAGGGGCCCGGCGGCCCGACCAGCTCGCCGACGGTCCGCGCGAGCCGGCTCCGGCTGTCGGCCCACCGGCCGGTCCCGGTCACCGGGCCACCGCCGCCGGGGGCACCGGACCGGGGCCGTCCGCCGCCTGCGCGGCTGCCTGCGCGAGATCGGGGCGGCCCCGGGCGGCGGCGTCGGCCGCGGCCTCGCGCATCGCGTCCCGGGCGTCGGCCGTGCTCACCGGGACGCTGCGCAGCCGGTCGGGGTCGAGCACGGCAGGCAGCGTCGCACAGCGCGGGAGCACCCCGGCCAGTTCGAGGGCGACCATGGTCCGCAGGCACTTCTCGCACGCCCCGCAGTTGCGCCCGGGCCGGCCGCGCCAGCACACCGCCAGGTTCCGCAGCGCCAGGTCGGAGCGCGCCAGGCGGCGTGCCACCTTCTGCGCCCTGGTGGCGTCCGCACCGTCGTGGACGACCTCCAGCGCCTCGGTGGACCACAGGTGGTCCAGCACCGGGTGCGAGCCGTACGGCGGCAGCCGGCGGTAGTCGAAGCTGGCCGCGATCAGGCAGCGGCCGAGCAGGCCCTGCAGCGCCAGCGCGGTGGCGGCGAGCGCCGCTCCGTGGAAGTCCTCCCAGCGGACCAGCGGGGCGGTGAAGGCGCGCACGTCGGTCTCCACGGCCAGGGCCCGGCAGCCGGTCCCGGCGGCCACCTGCCGGACCCGGCCGAGCAGCTCGTCCTGGTCGGGGCCGGCGTGCTGGTCGAAGTTGACGAACAGCAGGTCGGTCACCGGCCGGTGGCCGGGTTCGGCGCGGTGCTCGCCGTCCCCGAGCAGGCTGTAGAAGGAGTCCACGCCCAGGGTGAAGAACAGCCCGACGCGCTCCGGCCCGCGCCGCGCCTCGTCGACCTCGCCCGCCGTCACCCGGACCTCGCGCAGCTGCTCCCACCAGGCCGCGTAGACGGCCGCCACGGTCCGCGCCGACCGCAGCAGCCGGGCCGAGACCGGGGCGTCGACCACCAGCTCCTCGCCGAGGCTCATCGCCGGCATCAGCAGCGCGGCGAGGAAGGCGTCGCCGCGCTCGGGCAGCCAGCCGTCCTCGCCGCCCGGCACCGTGAAGTGCAGCCGGGCCGACGGGAGCCGCGTCCCGGCCCGGACCGCCGCCGACAACCGCCGGCCGTCCGTGACGGGTTCGCACCTGACATCCTCGACGATCATTCCTCCGCCTCTCCGGGAGCCGCCCGGCGCGCGTCCCCACCCGGCCGGCCGCCCACGCTCCGCTTGTACCAGGGCGCCACCGCCCCGCCCCGGCCGCCCGGGCACGGCCCGCCCGGTGTCCACCCGGGCGGGTCAGCCGCGGTCGCAGGGGCCGGTGGGCCCGGGCGGGCGGTCCGTTCGGCCCCGTGCGCCGGACCGCGGCGAACGGCAGGGTGGGGGAGCCGGCAGCCCGGTTCGCCGCCGCCCGGACGGGGAACCATGGAGCCGCGCTCACCACGGGAGGTGGAGCATGTCCGCTGCGGGCACGGCGGCGATCGAGCTCAGATCGCTGACCAAGCGCTACGGGCGCAGCGTCGGGGTCGACGGCCTGGACCTCGACATCGGCACGGGCGAGGTGTTCGGACTGCTCGGGCCCAACGGCGCGGGGAAGACCACCACGCTGCGCTGTCTGGTCGGGCTGCTCAGGCCGAGCGCCGGCGCGGTGCGGATCCTGGGCCTGGACCCGGTGGCCGACCACCGCCGGGTGGCGCCGTCCATCGGCTACCTCCCGGGCGAACTGCGGCTCTACCCCGAACTCACCGGCCGTCAGACGCTCGACCTGCTGGCGAACCTCCAGGGCGCCCCCGCGCCCCGGCAGGCCGAGCTCTGCACCCGGCTGGGCCTGTCCCGGGCCGACCTGGACAAGACGGTCGGGGCGTACTCGCGGGGCATGAAGCAGAAGCTGGGGCTGGTCCAGGCCCTGCAGCACCGCCCGGCCCTCACCGTCCTCGACGAACCCACCGAGGGCCTGGACCCGCTGGTCCAGGAGGTCTTCTTCGAACTCCTCGCCGAGGAGACGGCGGCGGGCCGCACGGTGCTGCTCTCCAGCCACGTCCTGCCCGAGGTGCAGCGGGCCTGCGGCCGGGTGGCGATCATCCGCGGCGGGCGGCTGGTGGCCGTCCAGTCGGTGGCCGCGCTGCGCCGGGCCCGGGCCCGGCGGATCCGGCTGGTGCTCGCCGACGGGCGGGGCGAGCGGCCGCTCGGCACGGCCGAACGCTGGTCCCCGCGCTGGGACGGGCCCAGGGTGGAGCTCCTGGTGCCGCCGGACGATGTCGTGGCGGCGGTGCGCGGCCTGCTCGCGGCCCTGCCGGTGGGCGACCTCACGGTCGAGGAGGCCGGTCTGGACGAGGCCTTCCTCGACCTCTACCGGACCGGTGAGGAGCCTGCCGCCGCCCCCGGCAGCGGCCCCGGCGTCGAGGAGCGGTCATGAGCCGGGGCGGCGTCAGCCGGCGGCTGCCCCTGGTCTGGCTGGCCCTGCACCGCCGGCGCCGGATGCTGCTGTCGCTGGTGCTCGGCATGGTCGTCTTCGAGGCCCTGATCGTCGTGATCACCGGGACGGTGCCGCCCACCGACCTGTTCGGCGGCGCGGCGAACCCCCCGGACGCCTTCAAGGCGTTCAGCGGCTCCAGCGGGGACGTCTCCATCGCCAGCTACCCCGGCCTGCTCGGCGCCGGGCTCACCCACCCGTTCTGGATCGCGCTCCAGCTCACCGCCATCGGCGCGCTGGGCGCGGCGGCCGTCGCCGCCGACGTCGAGTCCGGCACCGTCGAACTGCTGATGACCCGTCCGGTCTCCCGCCGCCGGCTGCTGGCCGAGCGGACCGTCGCGCTGGTCGCCGCCTCCGTCCTGCTGAACGCCGCGGCCACCGCCACGGTGGCGCTCGGCGTCGTGCTCTCACCGGACCTGCGGGCCGCCGTCCCGGTCGGCGGGGTGCTCGCCGCCGGACTGCTGGGGTGCGGCTTCACCCTCTGTCTGACCGGGCCGGTGCTGGCGGTCTCGGCCGCGAGCCGGCGCCGGGCGCACGTGGTCGGGGCCGCGGTCGCCCTCGGCGCGGTCGGGTTCGCGCTCAACTTCGTGGCCCTCGCCTGGAAGCCGGCCGCGCCGCTGCGGTACCTCAGTCCCTTCCACTACTACACGCCCGCCGACGCGCTGGTCGGCGGCACCGTTCCGTGGTCCTCGCTGGTCGTCCTGACCGCCGTCGGCCTGGCGGGGCTGGCCGCCGCCTTCGCCCTGCTGGAACGCCGCGACCTGGCGATCTGAGCCCCGGGGCCCGCCCGCCCGGCCACCGGGCGGCGGCCCGGCCCCGGTCAGCGCCCGTCGGCCGGAGGCTCCGGGACGGTGATGACGGGGCAGCAGGCGCGGCGCAGCAGTCCGTGCGGGACCGAGCCCATCCGCATGCCGGTGAACCCGCCGTCGCCCCGCCGCCCGACCACCACGGCGAGCGCGTGCTCGGAGGCCCGCGCCGGCTGCTCGACGGGATGCCCGTGCAGCACCTCGTGGCCGAGCCCCACCCCGGGGTGCGCCGCGTGCCCGCCCCTCAACTGGGGGAACGCCCGGGTGGCGCACCGAGGGTAGTGGTACCGCTACCGCGCCCCAAGTAGGCATTGGTCCAGACCTATTGACGGGCCTTGCCGTCGCTCCTACGATCCGGACCGGCACATCCCCACATGTCCCCACCCAGAGCCGGGCGTCACGCCCCCACAGCGACGGTCATGCCCATGACTCCCGGCGGGAAGCGAGCACAGCATGTTCCGTCGGAGGTCGCGTACTCCGCAGCCGCAGCGTGCGGTCGTGGAGCGCGCAGCACAGACCCACCGGACCACCGGTGCCCAGCCCGGACCCGGCCTCGCCCGGCGCTCCCTCGCCGCGCTGAGCGCGGCCGTCGTCGTCGGCGCCGGCATCGCCGTGGCCGGCACCGTCAACGCCGGGGCCGCCACCCCCAACCTGGTCGCCAACCCCGGCTTCGAGAACGGCCTCTCCGACTGGAACTGCGCGGGCGGGGTCGGCGCGGCCGTCAGCAGCCCGGTGCACGGCGGCAGTTCGGCGCTCAAGGTGACGCCGACCGGCCAGGACACCGGCCAGTGCACCCAGACCATCAGCGTGCAGCCCAACTCCCAGTACACGCTGAGCGCCTTCGTCCAGGGCAGCTACGTCTACCTGGGTGCCACCGGCACCGGCCTGTCCGGCACGACGTCCACCTGGACGGCGGGCAGCGCGTCCTACAGCCAGCTCAACGTCGCCTTCTCGACCGGTGCGACCACCACCTCGGTGACCGTCTTCCTGCACGGCTGGTACGGCCAGCCCGCGTTCTACGCGGACGACGTGGAGCTCGCCGGCCCCGGCGGCAGCACCACGCCGCCGACCACCCCGCCCACCACCCCGCCGACGACGCCTCCCACGACGCCGCCGACCACCCCGCCGACGACGCCGCCCACCACCCCGCCCACCACCCCGCCGACCACGCCTCCGGGCTCCACCTGCCCGACCAAGCCCAAGCCGACCGGCAAGGTGCTCCAGGGCTACTGGGAGAACTGGGACGGCGCCTCCAACGGCGTGCACCCGGGCATGGGCTGGACCCCGATCACCGACCCGCGGATGGCCGCGCACGGCTACAACGTCATCAACGCCGCCTTCCCGGTGATCCTCTCGGACGGCACCGTCCTGTGGGAGGACGGCATGGACGCCAACGTCAAGGTGTCGACCCCCGCCGAGATGTGCCAGGCCAAGGCCGCCGGCGCGACCATCCTGATGTCGATCGGCGGCGCCGCCGCGGGCATCGACCTCAGCTCCAGCGCCGTCGCCGACAAGTTCGTCGCGACCGTCGTCCCGATCCTGAAGAAGTACAACTTCGACGGCATCGACATCGACATCGAGACCGGCCTGTCCAGCAGCGGCAGCATCAACACGCTCTCCGCCTCCCAGGCCAACCTGATCCGCATCATCGACGGCGTGCTCGCCCAGATGCCGGCCGGCTTCGGCCTGACGATGGCCCCCGAGACCGCGTACGTCACCGGCGGCAGCGTCACCTACGGCTCGATCTGGGGCTCCTACCTGCCGATCATCAAGAAGTACATCGACAACGGCCGCCTCTGGTGGCTGAACATGCAGTACTACAACGGCAGCATGTACGGCTGCTCCGGTGACTCCTACCAGGCCGGCACCGTCCAGGGCTTCACCGCGCAGACCACCTGCCTGAACAACGGCCTGACGATCCAGGGCACCACCATCAAGGTGCCCTACGACAAGCAGGTCCCCGGCCTGCCGGCCCAGCCGGGCGCGGGCGGCGGCTACATGGCGCCGAGCCTGGTCAGCCAGTCGTGGAGCGCCTTCAGCGGCCAGCTGAAGGGTCTGATGACCTGGTCGATCAACTGGGACGGCTCGAAGGGCTGGTCCTTCGGCGACACCGTCAAGTCCCTCCAGGGCCGTTGATGTCCCGCTGACCCGACCGACCGGGGCCCCGGGAGCGGATGCCGCTCCCGGGGCCCCGCCGTGCGCCCGGCCGCCGGCGTTGAGACGCTCCGGCGGAGTGACTATCTTCGTCGGGTGAGCGAGCGCGCGATGCAAGAACCGACCGTGATGGTGCTGACGGCCCTCGCGGACGAGCCCCGGCACGGCTACGCCATCGCCCGGGAGATCAAGGCGATGACCGGCGGCCGGGTCGCGCTGCGCACCGGAGCCCTGTACGGGGCGCTGGACCGCCTGCTGGCCGACGGCCTGATCGGGATCGACCGCGAGGAGGTCGTCGACGGCCGCGTCCGGCGGATCTTCGCGCTCTCCCCGGCGGGCCGCGAGCGGCTGGGGGCGGAGGCCGAACGCCTGGCCGAGACGGCCCGCGAGGCCCGTCGGCGGCTGTCCGCCGCGCGGCCGTCCGCCTCCGCCACGTGATCGAGCACGTCCTGCGGCTGTACCCCGCCGCCTACCGGCGGGCCCACGGCGGGGAGATCGCCGCGACCTTCCGGGAGATGACCGCGGGCGAGCCGTGGGGCTCGCGGTTGCGGGAGGGCGCCGGGCTGGCTGCGCACGCGCTGAGGGTGCGGCTGGGGCCGGGACCGGCCGCCCCCGCCGCCCGGGTGCTCGGCCTGGCGTACCCCTTCGTGCTCGCCGCCGCGGCCGCCGCCTGCGGCCTGCACCTGCTGCGCTGGTACGCGGGCTTCGCCGCCTCGCCCGCGCCGGCCGGGGTGCAGCTGCGGGCCGACCTGTCGGGGGCGTGGGGCGCCCTGCTCGTCGCCGCGCTGCTGGTGTTCACGGGAGCGGCGACGGCGCTGGCCGGGCGGGGGCGGGTCGGGCTGCCCTGCACGGTGGCCGGGCTGCTGGCGTTCGCCGCGGCCGCGGTGGTCAGCGGACCGGCGTTCGGCGACCCGGTGGTCACCCCGGCCGCGACGGTGCTGGCGGCGGGCGTGCTGCTGGCGTGCCCGCCGGACCGGCGCCCGGGGCGCGGCACGGCTGGTCCGGCGGGCGTGGCCGGCGCCGCGATCGCCCTGGTGGTCGCTCCCCGGGCGGTCCTCGACGCCCGTCTGCTGCCCTGGCCCAGCACCGACTACGGCTGCTGGCCGCTGCTCGTCCTCGGCGCGGCCGGCCTCCTGCTGACGTGGCGTCACGGACTGCGGGGCGGGCCCGCGCTGGCGGCGACGGCGCTGGCGTGCCCGCCCCTGCTCGCGGACGCCCTCCTCACGGCGCGCACCGACCCGACCGCGCTCGCGGTCCTCGCCGCCGTCCTGCCGGCCATCGCGGTGAGCGTCCCGCTGGCCGGCCGCCTGGGCCGCTCCCGCCGCACCTCCCGCTGACCGCCCCGCCGCCCCGGCCCGCCCCCGAGGGGCCGGCCGGCGGCCCGGCGCTCCTCGCCGCCCCCGCCCCGTGCGCCGCACCCGGAGCCGTACACGGCGGTTGACGCCGTGTCCACCGGCTGTGTACCGCCTCCGTCCACGATCCGCGTGCAGGGCCGTGCGGTCCTCCGCCCCGCCGCCGTTCCCACCGCCGGCCGGCGGGCGCCGGCCCGACCGGGGTCCGCACCGCCCGGCGGACCACGCCGCCCTGCGCCGTCGACGAGAGGAAAGACATGGAAGCCACGCCGCACCGCCCGGGCCCCGCCCCGTACCGACCACCACGCCCTCGGCCGGCCCCCTGGCGCCGGGCCGCCGCCCTGCTCGCCCTCACCCTCCTCGCTGGTCTCCTCCAGGCCGTCCTCCCCCCGGCCCCGGCCGTCGCCGCCGACCGGCCGAAGGCCATCGTGTCCATGGGCGACAGCTTCATCTCCGGTGAGGCCGGCCGCTGGGCGGGCAACGCCCTGACCGAGCAGGACGGTGACGTCTGGGGGACCGACCGGCGGTCGCGGTGCCGGCCGGGGCAGGACTGCGTCTACGACACCACGTCCTACGACTTCGGCGGCAACCAGTGCGACCGCTCCGACGTGGCGCCGGTCAAGGGAGCGGAGTTCGAGGACATCCCGGTGGAGCGGCGGTTCAACATCGCCTGCTCGGGCGCGACGACCGCGAACATCCTCACGGACCCGCACAAGGGCGAGAAGCCGCAGATCCAGCAACTGGCCGACCTCGCCCGCGCCTACGACATCCGGATGGTCGTCGTCTCCATCGGCGGCAACGACCTGCGGTTCTCCGACCTCATGAAGATCTGCGGCAGGGCCTTCTTCCGGCTGAACGCCCCCTGCAAGGAGGTGGAGGCGGACCGGTTCGCCAGGGAGCGGAACGTGGTGCGGGCCGAGGTCATCAAGACGCTGACCGCGATCCGCCGTGCCATGTCCGCCGCCGGCCAGCAGGGCTACCAGCTCGTGCTCCAGTCGTACCCGAGCCCCCTTCCCGGCAAGGACGACTTCCGCTACGA
Organism: Kitasatospora sp. NPDC015120; assembly: GCF_043080305.1. Lineage (NCBI taxonomy): Bacteria > Bacillati > Actinomycetota > Actinomycetes > Kitasatosporales > Streptomycetaceae > Kitasatospora > Kitasatospora sp. NPDC015120. The sequence goes on from NZ_JBIBVJ010000010.1 coordinate 175,938, forward strand.
GGAGGGCACGCTCTCCAGCGACCGGTACCGGAAGGGCGGGTGCCCCTTCCTCGACGTGGACGCGGAATGGGCCCGCAACGAGGTCGTGCCCCGCATCACCGACATGCTGCGGCAGGCCGCGGGCTCGGTCGGGGCGAGGTTCCTGAACGTGCAGGACGCCTTCGCCGGGCACGAGTTGTGCGCCAGGACGGCGGAGCAGGCGACGGCCGCGAACAGCAACAGCGCGCCGCTGCCGATGGCGAGGGCCGAGTGGATCCGGTGGGTTCCCTACATCCCCGGGTACGGCTGGCTCGGCAACTCCCAGGGACACCTCCAGGAGGGCGTCCACCCGAACGCGTTCGGCCAGCGGGCGCTGTCGCAGTGCCTGACCGCGTTCGGGAGGGTGGCGTCCGACCGCGACGGGTACGTGTACAACTGCGCCGCCTCGGGCGACGGCATGACCGTCACCCCCGACACGGCCGCGCGGCGCGAGGGCATCGTCCGCCTGCGCAACGCCCGGACGGGCGAGATGCTGGACGATCAGGACGAGTACGTCCTCACCCGCCCCGACGACGTGGAGCGGACCGGTCAGCGGTGGCTGCTCCACAACGTGGGGTCGAAGATCTCCTTGCAGTCGCAGCGCACCGGCGGCTTCCTGGACCGCAACCGCGTCAACTTCTGGACGTACCTGGGCTCGGACGAAGCCGGCTGGAGCGTCGTGCCGGAGGAGAACGGCCGGGTCAGGCTGACCATCGGCGACTCGGCCAAGTGCCTCACCCAGGACCCGAACAACCAGGACGGACGCGGGAACTGGGTCAACGTCTTCGGCTGCTCGACGGAGCGCCTGGGGGAGATGCAGAGCTGGTACATCGAGTATCCCGGCGACATCGTGATCACCCCCCGCGACCCGGACACCGCCACCAACCCGCGCGAGGGCCAGCAGATGGAGCTGCGCTCGGCCACCGGCATGGCCATGGACCTCAGCGGCGGCGACACCACCGCCGGCACCGGCGTGCAGGCGCGGGGGCCCGACGGCTCCCCGGCCCAGCGCTGGGTCACCCGCTCGCTCGGCGGCGGCAACTGGCGGTTCGCCGCCGCAGCGGCCCCGGACATGGTCGTCGACCACAACCCGGGCCCGCACACCACCCACCTCACCCGGGCGGAGGACGGCAACGCCAACCAGGTGTGGCAGGCGAAGGGCGTCGGCGCCGGAACCGGCTGGTACACCCTGGTCAGCGCCACCGACGGCGGCTGTCTGACGGCCGGCGACGAGGGCCGGCCGCTCGCCGTGACGGCCTGTAGCGCCGGCAACCGCGCCCAGCAGTGGAAGTTCCGCGAGAACGGGACCGGCAGCGAGGTCGGCACCATCCGCGGCCTGGGCGACAAGTGCGCCGAGCCCCGCGGCGGAAGCCGTGAGGACCGGACCCCGGTGCGCCTGGCGGACTGCGCCGGATCCGACGGCCAGGTCTGGACGGTGGGTACCGACGGCACGCTGCAGTCGCTGTCGAAGTGCCTGGACGTCGACGGCGGGCGCGCCACCAGCGGCACGCCCGTCCAGCTGTACGAGTGCAATGCGAGCCCCGCCCAGCAGTGGATCCGCACGGCGCGCCAGGAGCTGAAGAACCCGGCCTCCGGCAAGTGCCTGGACGTCCCGGGCTCCGACACCACCCGGCCCCTGCAGATCTGGGACTGCAACCAGAGCCCCGCCCAGAAGTGGCGGCTGTCCGCCGGCCCGGTCGGCCAGCCCGGCGGCGGTGACGCGGGCGACCCGTTCGACGCCACCCCGGACGACCGCGGCACCAAGCCGGCCACGGCGGGGGACTGCCGCCCCGAGGGCATGACCCCCACCCCGGGCGTGTCGGCGCGGTACTGCGACGTGTACGACGGCGCCGGCCGCGAGTGGGTCGGCGACAACCGCACCCGGCGGGTGGTGGGCTACTTCAACGGCAAGCGCGTCGGTACGGCCGGCGACCCGAAGTACCTGGCGTCCAACATCCCCTGGTCGAAGGTGTCGCACATCAACTACGCCTTCGCCGACGTGCAGGACAACCGGATCAGCATCGGCGACCCGAACGACCCGGCCAACCCGGCGACCGGGATGACCTGGCCGGGGGAGAAGAACGCCATGGACGGCTCGCTGCCGTACCGGGGCCACTTCAACCTGCTGAACACCTACAAGAAGAAGCACCCGGCGGTGAAGACGCTGATCTCGGTCGGCGGCTGGGCGGGCACGCGGAACTTCTACGCGATGGCCACCAACGCCGACGGATCGGTCAACCAGGCGGGCATCGACACCTTCGCGGACTCCGTCACCGCCTTCCTGGACCGGTACGGCTTCAACGGCGTCGACATCGACTACGAGTACCCGACCGCGCTGCCCAACACCGGCAACCCGCTGGACTGGGACGTCTCCAACCCGCGCCGCAAGGGCCTCCAGCAGGGCTACAACGCCCTGATGAAGACGTTGCGCGAGCGCCTCGACCGGGCCGGCGCCGCCCAGGGCCGCTACTACCTGCTGACCTCGGCGGGCTCCTCCTCCGGCTACCTGGTGCGCGGCCTGGACGCCGGGCAGGCCCTGCAGTACCAGGACTACGTCAACGTCATGGCCTACGACCTGCACGGCTCCTGGAACAGGTTCGTCGGCCCGCAGGCGCCGCTCTACGACGACGGGCGGGACAACGAACTGGCCGAGGCCGGGATCTACGACGACACGGCCCCCACCACCAAGGACTTCCGGAAGGAGGGCTACTTCAACGTCGACTGGGCCTACCACTACTACCGCGGCACCCTGCCGGCCGGCCGGATCAACCTCGGCATCCCGTACTACTCCCGCGGCTGGCGCGGCGTCCAGGGCGGCACCGACGGGCTCTGGGGCACGGCCGCGATGCCGGACCAGGCACAGTGCCCGCTGGGCACCGGCGGCCGCGGCCCGGCCAACGCGCAGTCCTGCGGGACGGGCGCCGTCGGCATCGACAACGTCTGGCACGACGTGGAGAACGAGCGCGAGGTCGGCGCCGGGGTGAACCCGCTGTGGCACACCAAGAACCTCCAGGACGGGCGCACGCCCGGCTACCTGCGGTCCTACGGTGTCGACACCAGCCTGCCGAGCGGGCGGCTGACCGGGACGTACGCGGAGAAGTACTCGGACGCGCTCCAGGCGCCCTGGCTGTGGAACGACGCCAAGAAGGTGTTCCTGTCCACCGAGAACGAGAAGTCGCTCGACGCCAAGGCCCGCTACATCGTCGACAAGGGCATCGGCGGGGCGATGATCTGGGAGCTGTCCGGTGACTACGCCCAGCGCCCGGGCGGGGAATGGGGGATGGGCTACGACCTGACCACCCGGCTGGACAACGCCTTCCGGGCCGCCGGTGCCACCGGCAACACCAAGGCGGGCGGCCGGCCGCAGCCGGCGGAGGTGATCGACGTCAGGGCCGAACTGGTGGAGTTCCCGACCGGGGAGAAGGACTTCTACCCCGTCCAGCCGAAGCTGCGGCTCACCAACGACAGCGGGGTCACCCTCGCCCAGGGCACCGAGATCTCCTTCGACCTGCCCACCTCGGCGCCGCCCGTCGTCAAGGACAACGACTACAAGGAGCTGAAGGGCCTCGTCCCCGGCCACACCGGGCCCAACACGGGAGGCCTCCAGGGGGACTTCCACCGGCTGACCATCACCCTCGGCTACTGCGAGGACCTGGCGCCGGGCAGGTCCCGGGACATCGACCTCAAGTACTACCTCCCGGTCACCGGGCCGTCGAACGTCACCTTCCGGATCGGCGGACGCGAGTACGGTTCGACCGGTGACCAGCGCCGCGGCGTGCGGACGGTGACCCCGCCCGCTCCCGCCGCCGGCAGCTCCTGCCAGGCACCGGACTGGCAGCCGGGGCAGGTCTACCGGCCCGACGGCGGACGGCTGTGGCGGCTCTACGACAAGGGCGCCCAGGGCTGGATGGCCGAGTACGGCGACAGCCCGGCCGGGAAGCCCATGATGATCGACAACCACCCCGACGAGTCCCGGGCCCACCTGGTGGAGCTGATGGACCAGAACCCCAACCAGTACTGGCGGTTCCAGGACGCGGGCGGCGGCTTCCACACCGTCGGCAGCGGCGGCCGGTGCCTGACCGCCACGGCCGTCCGCCAGGACGTCGCCTCCCTTCCGTGCGACGGGCGGAACGAGCAGAAGTGGCGGCTGGTCCCGATCGCCGGCGACGGCAGTGAGGGCGCCCCCGGCGGGCCGAGGCACAACGGGCTGTTCAAGCTCCGTTCCGCCGCGGGCAACGACATCGAGGTCGCCGGCGGAGCCACCGGCCGGGGAACCCACCTGCTGACCGGTGACCCGGCCGCCTCGACGGCCGCGTTCGTGAAGTACCAGGGCTCCTACTGGTATGCGCAGTGGTACACCACCGCCACCCCCGGCACCGCCGAGGCCAACGGCGGCCGCCCCTGGAAGCGGCTGAGCCCGGTGCCGTAGCCAGGATCACCCCGGGCCCGGAGCCGGCCGGGCCCCCCCCCCCCCGGGCGGGGCCCCGCCCGCGCCCCCCCCCGCCCCCGGGCCCCCCGGGGGGCCCGGGGCGGCGGGGCCCCCCCCCCCCGGCCGGCCGGGGGGCGCGGCCGGCCCGGCCGCCCCCGCCCCCCCCCCCCCCCCCCCGCCCCACCCGCCCGCCGCCCACCCCCCCCCCCCCCCCCCCCCCCCCCCCCCCCGGCCCCACCGCCGTCTCCGGTGCCGCCGGTGTCGCCGGTGCCTTCGGGACCGCCCGCCCTCGGCCGTCCGGGTGGCGCGGCCGTCCGGACGGCAGCGGCACGGCCGCGGCGCGCACCCCGCTTCCTACCATCCGCACATGGAACAGCACGCTCTGTCGCTCCTTGCGGACGGTCTGAAGATCGACTGGGCCAGGATGCCGACCTACAACACGATCATGTCCGTGGCCGCCGGCGCCGGCCTGCTCCTCGTGGTCGCGCTCGGCCGCCGGTTCCTGGCACCCGGGCCGATCGCCACCCTCGACGGCTGGGCGCTGGCCTTCGGCGCGCTCGGCTTCACCCTCGTCGTCACCGGTCTGCACATGACCCTCACCTGGCCGCTCGCCGGGCAGGGCTTCCCCTTCGACAACATCATCTTCGGCGAACCCGCCCTCGCCTTCGGCGTCTTCCTGCTCTCCGCCTCCTTCTACCTCTGGAAGCGCGGCGCCGAACTGCTCGGCGAGGAGCGGGTGGCCCGCACCGCCCGGATCGCCGGGCCCGTGTCGCTGTTCGTCTTCGGCATGGGCCTCGCCTGTTTCGGCATCGCCGCCGCGGGCTGGAAGTACACGCTCTTCGCGGCCCCGCCGGAGGAGCCGATCTCGGGTGAGTTCTCGGACTGGCCGTGGCTGGAGGCGAGCTTCATGTCGGGGCTGTACGTGCTGGTCGGCATCGGCGCGCTGCTGTTCCCGTTCGCGCTGCGCCGTCCGGCCGCGTGGCCGGTCCCGGTGATCGGGGTGGCCTGGGGCCTCGCCGGGCTCGCCTTCCTCGTCTTCGGCGGCCTCAACTACTTCACCCACATCGGACTGATCGTCAACACCATGTGAGGCGTTCCGCGGCGGTCTCCTGAGGGAACGACGGTTCCCCGGCGGCCGGGGCGGGTCGTGCGGCCGGGGGCCGGTTCCCCGAACCTCTACAGTCATGTAGATTTCGGCTGGTGGCGGCCGGCGGTGCGGGCCCGGCCGAGCCGCTCCCGGGTGCTCGGTCCACCGTCGTCCCGCCGGTGGATCCGGTGGCCCGGGTCCCGGCCGCCGGCCGTACCGCAGAGACGACAGGAGACGCCGTGAGCTCGCGTGTGATCGCGAAGATCGCCCCCGCCCTCGTACTGGTCGGGCTGGTGCTGGGTGCGCCCGGCACCGCCCAGGCCGCGCCCGCCGCCCCCCGGGCCGCCGTGGCGGCCCCGGCGGTGGCGCCAGCCGCCCCGGCCGCCCCGGCCGCGGGGCCCGTGGACGCCGTGCGGCCCGCCGCCGGCACCGCACCGCTCGCGGCGGCCCCGGCGTCCGGCGAGAAGAAGAAGGGCGGCTTCTTCAAGAAGCTGGGCATCGCCGCCCTGGTCATCGTCCTGCTCATCGTGCTGTTCTTCCTCGGGCTCGTCGTGGCGATCGTGTTCGCCGTCCGCCGGATCTTCCGCCGCCGCCGCGAGGCGTGACCCGCCCCGCCCGGCCGCCGCGGGGAGCGGTGGCCGGGCGGGCCGGCCCTGCCCGGTCACGAACGGCCGGGGGACGGTTCCGCCCCGCGCCGCGGCGCCCGGTCCCCGCGGCGCGTGAGCAGCAGCGGGCCGGCCAGGACCAGCACCCCCGCGACCGCGATGGCGGCGCGGGGGCCGAGGGCGCCGGCCAGCAGCCCGCCGAGCGCGGTGAGGACGGCGACGGCCGCCTGCTGGCCGATCGACCAGGCCGACAGGGTGCGGGCGACGAGCCGCCGGGGCGTGCGTTCGAGCCGGTAGGCGGCGAGCACCGGGTTGTAGAGGCTCATGGTGACGATGATCGCCAGCTCGACGGCGATCACGGTGAGCAGGCCGGCCGTCCCCGGGCGCACGAAGGCCAGTCCGATCAGCCAGACCGCACGCAGGCTGCCGACCACCCGGAACACCCGGTGCCGGCCGTGGCGGGCGACCACCCGGGGGGCCAGCCGGGAGCCGATCAGCCCGCCCAGGCAGGGGGCCGCGAAGGCGAGCCCGTACTGCCAGGGGGCGAAGCCGAGCCGGCCGAGCAGCAGGACGGCCAGCAGCGGCTGGGTGGCCATGATCAGACCGGAGACGAGCAGGTTGTCGAGGTAGAGCGCCCGCAGCGCGGGATCTCCCAGGAGGTGCCGCCAGCCGTCGAGGACCGCGCCCGCCCGGATCCGTCCGCCGCCGGCCGGTCGCGGCGCTTCCTCCCGGCCGCCGATCGCGGTGACGCCCAGCGCGGACAGCAGATAGCCGGCCGCGTCCGCCAGGACGGTGGCGACCGGCCCGAACAGGCCGGTCGCCGCCCCGCCCAGCGGCGGCCCGAGCGCGAGGGAGCTCCAGGTGGTGGACTCGAACCGCGCGTTCGCCACCAGCAGGTCCTCCGGCCGGACCAGGGCCTTGAGGAAGGCGCCACCGGCCGCGCTGAACGCGATCTTGGCGGCCGCGACCACGGCGGAGACCACCAGCAGCTGGACGAAGCCCAGCCGGCCGAACGCGTGGGCGACCGGGATCGACGCCATGGCGCCGCACCTCACCAGGTCCATCGCGATCATCACCCGCCGCTTGCGCCGGAACTCCACCCACGGCGCGAGCGGCAGCGCGATCAGCGCACCGACCGCCGGGCCGGCCGCGGCCAGCGCGGACACCTCGGCGGGACCGGCGTGCACCACCAGCACGGCGATCAGCGGCAGCGCCCCGAACCCGAGACCGGATCCGTAGGCGCTCGCCGCGTACGCCGCCCAGAGCCAGCCGAACCGCCGGCCCAGCGCTCTTCCGCCCGTCATGCCGCACCCTCCCCGCACAAACGACTGTTGCCGGGGCAGAGCCAAGCGGGCCGTGAAGCGGCAGGTCAAACAACCGGTCCACCCGATCTTCACAACCAGGGGTTGTCCTCTAGGGTGGTCCGCCATGGACCTCGAAGCCGTACGCACCTTCGCCGCCGTGGCCGGGGCGGGCCAGTTCCAGAAGGCCGCCGCCGACCTGTCGATCACCCAGCAGGCCGTCTCCAAGCGCATCGCCGCCCTGGAGCGCGATCTCGGGGTACGGCTGTTCCACCGCACCCCGCGCGGCGCCGAACCCACCATCGACGGTCAGGCGTTCCTGCCGCACGCGCGCGAACTGCTGCGCGTGGCCGAGCGCGCGGTCGCCTCCGTGCACGCCGGGCGCCGGCCGCTGCGCGTCGATGTGATCAGTTCACGCGGCGCGGGCTCGGGCCTGATGCGCGGCTTCCACCGGGCCCACCCGGAGATCGAGCTGGACGTGCTGATGCTGCTGGAGATCGAGGCCGCCGTCGGCGCCATCGAGTCGGGCGCGATCGACGCGTCCTTCCGGGCCGTCGCCATGCCCGGCGGACGCCTTCCGGACGCCATCGAGTCCGTCCGGGTCGCCGACGAACCCCTCCAGCTGCTCACCGGCCCGGGCCACGCGCTGGCCGGCGCCCGGTCGGTGACCCTCACCGAGCTCGCCGGGCACCGGATCTGGATGCCCGGCCTGCTCCCCGGCTCCGAGTGGGCCGCCTACTACGACGACCTGGTCGCCGGGTTCGGCCTCACCATCGAGGCGACCGGCCCGAACTTCGGCTCCGACGCCCTCCTCGACACCGTCGCCGACACCCCGGCCCTGGCCACCTTCATGGGCGGCCTCACCCGTCTGGTCTGGCCCGCCGGCCACGGCCTGCGCCTGATCCCGGTGACCGACCCGGTGCCGGTCTACCCGCACGCGCTCCTCTGGCACCGCGACAACCCCCACCCGGCCCTGACCGCCCTGCGCGCCCACCTCGCCGCGGCCTCGCCCGGTCACGACGCCCCCGGCACCTGGCGGCCGGACTGGGTGGTCCCGCACTGAGCGGCCAGGGCGACGGCCGGGGACCGGGCCCCTACGGCCCGACCCGCTCGAACACGAAGGTGGACCGGTCCAGGTCGTCGAGGGCGGGCAGCACCTCGACCGGGCCGTGCACGCCCTCCGCCGGGGCGAGCCACACCACGCCCTGCCGCGAGCGGACCTCGTAGCCGCCCGCGGTCCCGTCGACCGCGGTCAGCTCCCACTCCTCGGCGTGCTCCTGTCCGACGAGCAGGGCGACCAGCGGCCCCGCCGGCGCGTTGTTCCCGATGCCGGTGGGGGCGCGCTTGGCGTACAGCCTGTGGCGCCCGCCGGGCAGCGCCTCGGCGATCCACACCGCGTTCTCGTCGTCGGTCGCGGCGAACACCGCCTTGGGCGCCAGGTCGAAGGTCTCCGTCCTGGCGCGGCCGACCGGCCGGCCGGCGTTGCGGATCCTGTAGGGACCGGACTCCAGGGTCATCGGTGCTGTCCGTCCTTCGCGGGGGTGTGCGGTACACGGACGTTCTACGCGCCGCCCGGTCCGGCCGGGCGAGGACCCGCGCGCGGGCCACCCGAAAGAGTGGCGGCCCCCCGCGGTCCGCCGTCAGACGGCATGCAGACCGTGGGCGGTGAACACGGCGCGGGCGGCGGCGGTCTGCTCGGCGGTGGGCACCGGCGTGTCGGCGAGGGGGAAGTCGAGGCCGAGAGCGCTCCACTTGGCGGCGCCCAGCTTGTGGAAGGGCAGCACGTCGACGCGGGTGACACGGCCGAGCGAGGCGGCGAAGGCGGCGACGCCCTCGACGTTGTCGATGGGGTCGGTGAGGCCGGGGACGAGCACGAAGCGGATGTGGACCTCGGTGCCGAGGCGGGCCAGGCGGCGGGCGAAGTCCAGGGTGGGCGAGAGCCTGCGGCCGGTCACCCGGCGGTACAGCGCGCGGTCCCAGGACTTGAGGTCCAGCAGCACCAGATCGGTGTCCGCGAGCAGGGCGTCGGTGGCGCGGGCGCCGAGGTGGCCGGAGGTGTCCAGCGCGGTGTGCAGCCCGAGCTCGTGCTTGAACCGGTGCAGCAGCTCGCCGGTGAGGGCGGGCTGGAGCAGCGGCTCGCCGCCGCTGACGGTCGCACCGCCGCCGGAGGCGCGGATGAAGGCGGTGTACCGGGCGGCCTCGCGGACCACCTCGTCGGCGGTCACCGGGCGGCCGTCGGCCAGGTAGCGGGTGTCGGGGTTGTGGCAGTACTGGCAGCGCAGCGGACAGCCGGCCAGGAAGGCGACGAAACGGGTGCCGGGGCCGTCGACGCCGGTGGACAGGTCCCAGGAGTGCAGCATGCCGGTCACCGGCGCGGTGGGGACGTCCTCGGTCATGGGGATCTCCCTCGGGGGGTGGTGCGCCGCCGGCACCCCGGACGTGCGGGGTGCCGGCGGCACGCGGACACGTCCTACAGCGCGTCGTGGAAGGTGCGGTTGACCACGTCGAGCTGCTGCTCGCGGGTGAGCCGGACGAAGTTGACCGCGTAGCCGCTGACCCGGATGGTCAGCTGGGGGTACTTCTCGGGGTGGTCCATGGCGTCCAGCAGGGTGTCCCGGTTCAGGACGTTGACGTTCATGTGGAAGCCGCCGACGGCGGTGTAGCCGTCCAGCACCCCGGCCAGGTTGGTGATCCGCTCCTGCGGGGTGCGGCCCAGCGCGTCCGGGGCGACGGTGTGGGTGAGCGAGATGCCGTCCTCGGCCTCCGCGTACGGGAGCTTGGCGACGGACAGGGCGCTGGCCACGTACCCGTGGCGGTCGCGGCCGTTCATCGGGTTGGCGCCGGGGGAGAACGGCTCCCCGGCCCGGCGGCCGTCCGGGGTGTTGCCGGTCTTCTTGCCGTACACCACGTTGGAGGTGATGGTGAGCACCGACTGGGTGTGCTCGGCGCCCCGGTAGGTGGGGTGCTTGCGCACCTTGCGCATGAACTCCTCGACCAGCCGCACCGCGATCGCGTCCGCGCGGTCGTCGTTGTTGCCGTACGCCGGGTACTCGCCCTCGACCAGGTAGTCGGTGACCAGCCCGGTCGCGTCCCGCACCGGGGTGACCCTGGCGTACCTGATCGCGGACAGCGAGTCCGCCGCCACCGCGAGGCCGGCGATGCCGCAGGCCATGGTGCGCCGCACGTCCCGGTCGTGCAGCGCCATCTCCAGGCGCTCGTAGGCGTACTTGTCGTGCATGTAGTGGATGACGTTGAGCGCGTGCACGTACGTCCCGGCCAGCCACTCCAGCTGCTCGTCGAGGCGTGCCCAGACCTCGTCGTGGTCCAGCACCTCCGAGGTGATCGCGCCGGTGTCGGGGCCGACCTGCTCGCCGGACTTCTCGTCCCGGCCGCCGTTGACCGCGTAGAGCAGCGTCTTGGCGAGGTTGACCCGCGCGCCGAAGAACTGCATCTGCCGGCCGACCTCCATCGCGGAGACGCAGCAGGCGATCGCGGTGTCGTCGCCGAAGCGCGGGCGCAGCAGCTCGTCCGACTCGTACTGCACCGAGGAGGTGTCGATCGACACCTTGGCGCAGAACTCCTTGAAGCCCCGGGGGAGCCGCGGCGACCAGAGGACGGTCAGGTTCGGCTCCGGCGCCGGGCCGAGGTTGTACAGGGTCTGCAGGTAGCGGAAGGAGGTCCGGGTGACCAGGGTGCGGCCGTCCGCGCCCATGCCGCCGATCGACTCGGTGACCCAGGTCGGGTCGCCGGAGAACAGCTCGTCGTACTCGGGGGTGCGCAGGAAGCGGACGATCCGCAGCTTGATGACGAAGTCGTCGACCAGCTCCTGGGCCTGCTCCTCGGTCAGCCGCCCGGCGGCGAGGTCGCGCTGCAGGTAGACGTCGAGGAAGGTCGAGGTACGGCCGAGCGACATGGCCGCGCCGTTCTGCTCCTTGACCGCCGCCAGGTAGGCGAAGTACAGCCACTGGACGGCCTCCCGGCCGGTGCCGGCCGGCCCGGAGAGGTCGTACCCGTAGGCCGAGGCCATCTCCTTGAGCTCGCCCAGCGCCCGGATCTGCTCGGCGAGTTCCTCGCGCCCGCGGATCGTCTCCTCCAGCCGCGCCGGGTCGGTGGGGGCGGCGTCCAGCTCCGCCTTCTCGGCGAGCTTCGCCCCGACCAGCCGGTCCACGCCGTAGAGGGCGACCCGGCGGTAGTCGCCGATGATCCGGCCGCGACCGTAGGCGTCGGGCAGGCCGGTGATCACGCCGGCCTTGCGGGCGGCCCGGATCTCGGGGGTGTAGGCGTCGAACACCCCGGCGTTGTGGGTCTTGCGGTACTCGGTGAAGACCTTCTCCAGCCCCGGGTCGACCGGGTAGCCGTAGGTCCGCAGCGCACCCGCGACCATCCGCCAGCCGCCGTTGGGCATGATCGCGCGCTTGAGCGGGGCGTCGGTCTGCAGCCCGACGATCAGCTCCCGCTCCCGGTCGATCCAGCCCGGGGCGTGCGCGGTGATGGTCGAGGGGATGTCGTACGCGACGTCGTGGACGCCCTTGGCGCGCTCCTCGGGGAAGCGCTCGGTGATCCGCCGCCAGACCGCGAGGGTCCGCTCGGTCGGGCCGGCCAGGAAGGCCGCGTCGCCCTCGTACGGGGTGTAGTTGCGCTGGACGAAGTCGCGCACGTCGACGGCGTCCTGCCAGCGGCCGGGGGCGAAGCCGTCCCAGGCCCCGGCCGCCACCGGGGCGGTCCGGGTCTGCTGCGAGGTGGTCATCTCGGTCTCTCCCTTCCCGGGCCCTCAGGCCCGGTCGCCGTAGTAGGCCCGGCGCATCAGCCGCTGCATGTCGGCGAGCAGCGGCATCCGGGGGTTGGCGGGCGCGCACTGGTCCTCGTAGGCGTTCATCGCCTGCTGCGGGAGGGCCACCAGGAAGGCCTCCTCCTCGACGCCCGCGTCCTTGAAGGAGCGCGGGATGCCGACCCGGTCGCGGAGGTCCTCGACCGCCGCCGCGAGCGCTTCCACGCCCTGCTCCGGGGTCGCGGCCGGCAGGCCCAGCATCCGGGCGATCGCCTGGTAGCGCTCCGGGGCCACGTAGCTCCGGTACCTGGGCCAGCCGGTGACCTTCGCCGGGGCGGAGCCGTTCCAGCGGATCACGTGCGGCAGCAGCAGGGCGTTGGTCCGCCCGTGGGCGACGTGGAAGGTGGCGCCCAGGGTGTGCGCCATGGCGTGCACCGCGCCCAGGAAGGCCGAGCCGAAGGCCATGCCGGCGATCGTCCCGGCGTTGTGCATCCGCTCGCGGGCCTCCGGGTCGTCCGCCCCGGCGGTCACCGCCCGCTCCAGGTTCTCGAAGATCAGCCGGATGCCCTGCAGCGCCAGGCCGTCGGTGAAGTCGTTGGCGTAGACCGAGACATAGGTCTCGATGCAGTGGGTGAGGGCGTCGAACCCGGTGTCGGCGGTGACGTCGGCCGGCAGCCGGGTGGTGAGGGCCGGGTCGACGATGGCCACGGTCGGGGTGAGCGCGTAGTCGGCGAGCGGGTACTTCTGGCCGGTGGCGGTGTCGGTGATCACCGCGAACGGGGTGACCTCGCTGCCGGTGCCCGAGGTGGTCGGGATGCACACCAGCTTGGCCTTCTCCCCGAGGTCGGGGAAGGTGAAGGCGCGCTTGCGGATGTCGAAGAACTTCTCCTTGAGGTCCGCGAACTCCACCTCCGGGTGCTCGTACATCAGCCACATCACCTTGGCCGCGTCCATCGGCGAACCGCCGCCCAGTGCGATGACGGTGTCCGGCTCGAACTCCCGCATCAGCTCCGCGCCCCGGCGCACCGTGTCGATGCTCGGGTTGGGCTCGACGTAGTCGACGACCCGCACCTCGACCGGCTCCCGGCGCCGGTCCAGCACGCCCCGGATCCGCTCCAGGTGACCGATCGCCACCATGGTGTGGTCGGTGACCACCACGACGCGGCGCGCGTTCGGCATGCTCGCCAGGTACTTGACGGAGTTGCGCTCGAAGAAGATCTTCGGCGGGACCTTGAACCACTGCATGTTGGTGTTGCGCCGCCCGATCCGCTTGATGTTCACCAGGTTCAGGGCCGAGACGTTGCCCGCCACGGTGTTGTGCCCGTAGCTGCCGCAGCCCAGGGTCAGCGAGGGCGTGAACGCGTTGTAGACGTCACCGATGCCGCCCTGCGAACTCGGCGCGTTCCAGATGATCCGGCAGGCCTTGACGGCGTGCCCGAACTCCTCGGTGAACGCCGCGTCCTCGGTGTGCACCGCCGCCGAGTGCCCGAGCCCGTCGAACTCCACCATGGCGGCGGCCAGTTCGACGCCCTCCCGGCGGGAGCCCGCGGTCAGCACGGCCAGCACCGGGCAGAGCTTCTCCCGGGTGAGCGGCTCGGCCGGCCCGACCCGCTCGCAGTCCGCGAGGATCACCGTGGTGTCGGCCGGCACCTCGAAGCCGGCCGCCGCCGCCACCTCGGCGGCCGTGCGGCCCACCACCTCGGCGTTCAGCTTCGCGCCCGCGCACGACACCCCGTCACCGGCCCCGAACAGGTGCCGCTCCAGCAGCGCCTTCTCCTCGGGGCTCGCGTGGTGCGCCTTCAGCGTGCGGAACTCCGCGAGCGCGGCCTCGCGGATCTCGGCGTCCAGGATCACCGCCTGCTCGGAGGCGCAGATCATGCCGTTGTCGAAGGTCTTCGACAGCACGATGTCGTTCACCGCCCGCCGCAGGTCGGCGCTGCGCTCGACGTACGCCGGCACGTTGCCCGCGCCGACGCCCAGCGCGGGCTTGCCGCAGCTGTACGCCGCCCGCACCATCGCGTTGCCGCCGGTGGCGAGGATCGTCGCCACGCCCGGGTGGCGCATCAGCGCGTCGGTGGCCGCCATCGACGGCTCCTCGATCCACTGGACGCAGTGCGCCGGCGCGCCGGCCGCCACCGCGGCGTCGCGCACGACCCGGGCCGCCTCGGCCGAGCAGCGCTGCGCCGCCGGGTGGAAGGCGAAGACGACCGGGTTGCGGGTCTTGAGGGCGAGCAGCGCCTTGAAGATCGTGGTGGAGGTGGGATTGGTGACCGGGGTGATGCCGGCGACCACGCCGACCGGTTCGGCGATCTCCACGATGCCGTCGATCTCGTCCCGGCGCACGACCCCGACGGTCTTCGTCCGGGCCATCACATGGGTGACGTTCTCGCAGGCGAAGACGTTCTTGACGGCCTTGTCCTCGAACAGGCCCCGTCCGGTCTCCTCCACCGCCAGCGCCGCCAGGCCGGTGTGCCGGGCCAGCGCGGCCAGGGAGGCCTTCTTGACGATGTGGTCGACCTGCTCCTGGGTGAAGGAGGCGTACTCCTCCAGGGCGGTGAGGGCGCCGGCGACCAGGCGGTCGACGGCGTCGTGCGGGGCGGCGAGGACGCTCGTGGGCGACGGCTTCGCGTCGTGCTTCGGGCGGGTCGACATGTGCGGGACTGCCTTTCGGGTCATCGTCCGACATCGGGCGCCGCGGGCGCCTTCGGTTCCAGGTTCCTTGCGCGGGGGCCGGGCGGGCATCCGCCCAACGGGACCTCCCCGTGGTCCGAAGGTCCCTGCTGCGGCGGGCGGCCGGTCCCGTCGCAGCCGGGTCCAGGGGTGCCGCCGCACCCGGGTTCAGGGGTGCCGCCGCACCCGGGTTCAGGGGTGCGGGACGACCGCGACCGGGGCGTGCGCGTGGTGCAGCACCGACTGGGCCACCGGCCCGAGGCGGGGCCCGGTCAGCGGGTGCTCGGGGGTGCGCCGGCCGAGCACCACCAGGCAGGCGCCGTGCGAGGCCTCCACCAGCGCCCGGCCCGGGCTCCAGGGGCACACCTCGGCCTCCACCCGGACCTGCGGGAACTTCTCCCGCCACGGTGCCAGCGCGTCCTCCAGCCGGAGCTGCTCGGCGGCGGCCATCGCCGCGCGGATCTCGGCCTGCCCGACGGGCGCCCGGGTGGCGTAGGCGTCGTGGGAGGTGGTCCGGCTCTCCACCGCACGCAGGCCGGTCCCGTGGTCGGCGGCCTGCCGGAAGGCGAACTCCAGCACGGCGTCGCTCGGCCGGTCGCTCTCCAGCCCCACCACGACGTCGCCCGCGGCGCCGCCGTCCTGCCGGTCCGTCAGGGCCCGGACCAGGACGACCGGGCACTGCGAGCGGGCGGCGGTCCGCAGGCCGACCGAGCCGATCAGCAGTCCGGTGAACCCGCCGAGGCCGCGCGAGCCCAGGACCAGCAGCTCGGCGCGCCCGCTCGCGGCGGCGAGGGTGTACGCCGGGTGCCCGGGCTGGACCTCGCAGGTGACGTCGAGGCCGGGCAGCGCGGCGGCGATCCCGTCGCAGAGGTCGGCCACCGGGGCGGGAAGCGCCGTCCCGCCGCCGAGGTCGCGTTCCAGTGCGTCGGCCTCCGTCCCCGCCACATGGATCATCCGCAGCGCGAGCCCGCGCCGGGCCGCCTCGCGGGCGGCCCACTCGGCGGCCGCCGCGCTCGGCACCGAACCGTCGATCCCCACCGTCACGTTGTGCGCCATGCCTGTGACCTCCCCGGTCCTCGGAGGTCCGCGGCACCCGGTGTGCGCGGCCCTTCCGGTGACCAGCGTCCCGCCCGGCGGGTGCCCGGCCCCAGGGTCCGACCAGCCCCGTCCGGCCGCCGAAGGTCCCGGGTCGGGGCGCCCTTCCGGCCCGCCGGGGCGGGGCGTCAACCCGGTGATGGCGAGGACAGCACTTCGAGTGAACCTCGGCGTCAAGTCCGTTTTGTTCGAGCGTGGTTGCCCAGGATGCCGGGTGGCACCCGGTTCGGGGTGCCCCCTGCCACCGGTACGGAGAGGACGGCTCGCATGACCACTGCCAGTGGGGGACCGCTCGCGTCGATCACCGACGCGACGCTCATCGACATCGCGACGAACGGCATCTGGGGCCCGGGCCTCACTCCCAGCGAGTCCGTCGTCGACCTGGCCCGGGCGCTGCTGGCGGCCCTCCGGGGCGAGCCTGGCGTCGAACTCCCGGCGGAGCTGGCGGAGTTGGCCGCCGACGTCCGGCAGGCCAGTACGGTCGACGTCACCGGCATCACGGTGCCCGGGGACGACGGCGACCTCCGGCTGTCCGCGCTCACCATCAAGCGGAACGACGGCGACCCGCACCCCGTGGTGATCGTGCCCGCCGGCTGGAACCCGTACGGATGGCTGCCCTTCCTCTACGCCTACCTCACCCTCGCCCGGCGCGGCTACCACGTGCTGGCCTACTCGCCGCGCGGCATCGGCATCCCCGGCTGGCTGTCCACCTCCGAGGGCTTCGTCGACGTCGCGGGCGAGAAGGACTGGACCGACGGCTCGGCCGTGATCGACTACGCCGAGGAGTACTTCGCCCCCACCCGGGTCGGCTTCCTGGGCCTGTCCTACGGCTCGGGGATCAGCCAGCTGGTGGCCGCGCACGACCCGGCGGAGCGGGTCCGCGTCGTCGTCGCGGGGAGCACCTGGGGCAATCTCGCCACCAGCCTCTACGACAACGGCACCCGGCACCTGGAGGCCGTCCGGCTGCTGATCGACTTCACCGGCGGCCCGCTGGAGGAGAAGTTCGACGAGGAGACCCAGGAGATCCTCAGGAACTTCCTGGCCGGCCGGGACCTGGAGACCGTGGTCGCCTGGGGCACCAGGCGCTCCCCGCAGACGTACGTGGACCGCACCAACGCCCGCGGCGTCCCGACCTTCATCTCCAACACCTGGCACGAGACCCTGTTCCCGGTCGGCCCGGTGATCGACACCTTCCAGCAGCTCACCGTGCCGAAGCGGCTGAACCTGTGGATCGGCGACCACGGCGCCCCCGAGGGCCCCGGCCTGACCGGCCTGCTGAGCGGCCTGCCGTTCCCGGGCATCGCGGTTCCGACGCGGGAGGCCTACGAGTGGCTGGATCACTACCTGCTCGACGCCGACAACGGCGTGCCGGACTGGCCGGAGGTGAGCGCCCAGTCCATGTTCACCTACCGGACCCTCCCCATCCCGGGCGGCAGCAGGCTGATCACCGTTCCGGCACGCCGGGAGCCGCTCGCGAGCTGGAACGAGTTCACCACCGCCACCGAGGCCTGGTACCTCACGGGCGCCGAGCGTTCCGTGGACGGCCGGCTCTCCGACAAGCCGGCCGCCGGCTGGTCGCGGGACTTCGAGGCGGGCACCCTGACGAACGCCGTCGCCGTGGACGCGATCATGAAGACCGGGCAGAGGGAGTGGTTCGGCAACCCCAAGTCCTACGACCTCGGGACGTTCGACCGCTCGCGGCTGCTGGTCTGGACGACCGATCCGCTCTCCGGCTCGGGCGGCGTCGCCCGGCGGATCCGGGGCGCCGCCACCGTCCGGCTCACCGTCCGCAGCAGCGTCACCGCCGCCACCCTGGTCGCGTACCTGTTCGACGTCGCGCCGGACGGCACCGCGCGGATCATCACCCACGAGCCGTACACCGCCACCGACCTGACCCCGAACGTCAACGCGGGCGTCAGCTGGCGGCTCCAGGCCGCCTCCTACGACCTGCCGGCCGGGCACCGGCTGGCGCTGGTCGTTAACGGCCGCGACCCGCTGTACTCGTACGCGAGCATGGACCTCCCCGTGGTCACGACCACCACGGTCGGCTCGCAGACCGGGCAGGAGTCCGCCCTGGAGCTGCCGCTCGGCTGACCCGCTCCCGCGCCGCGGCCGCCGGGTGCGGCCCACGGCGGGCGCTCCGTGCCCGGCACACCCACCCGCTCCGCCTCGCCGTGCCGGGCACCGGGCGGGTGGGCAGCGGTGCCGGGTCCGGGCGCAGGCGTCGCCGTCGGCGCCCCGCGTGCCCGGCCGGGGCGTGCTGGGTTCCACCGACCTCGCCGGGCTGTCCGGCGCGCCGGCTCCCGTCGGCGGGCCGCCCGTCGCCCTCGTGCGGTTCTCCCGTTGGCGGGGGAGCAGGATCGGGCCGATGGTGGGTAGGCGCCGAACCGACGGGAGGTGGACGGCGGTGGGCCGTGACGAGGTGGTGCTGGGCGGTGTGCTGGCCCGGCTGCTGGCCCGCTCGCGGGCGCACGGGCCCGCCGAGCTGCCCGGGCTGGTGCGGGAGGCGGCCCGCGGGCTGGGCGCGGACGGGGCCCGGATCTTCCTCGCCGACGTCCAGCAGCGCCACCTCGTCCCGCTGCTGCCCGGCGCGGGGGACGGCGAGCCCGAGGACGAGGTCGACGTCGAGGGGACGCTCGGCGGCCGCGCCTACCGCCTGCAGCGGACCCAGTTCTCCACCGGCTCGCCCGCGGTCGGCTGGTACCCGCTGGTCGACGGCGTCGAGCGGATCGGCGTCCTGCGGATCGAAGGCGGCGCCCGGAGCGCGGACGCGACCGCGGGCTTCGAGGCGCTGGCCGCGCTGGTGGCCCTGCTGGCGGTGTCGAAGAGCGCGTACAGCGACATCATCGTCGAGGTCGGGCGCAGGCACCGGATGAGCCTGCAGGCCGAGCTGCTCTGGGCGTTCCTGCCGCCGCGCACCATCGGCACCCGTGACGTCACCTCCAGCGCCGTCCTGGAACCCGCCTACGACGTGGGCGGCGACGCCTTCGACCACTCGGTGGCGCGGGGGCACCTGCATGTGGCGGTGTTCGACGCGATGGGCCACGACCTGGCCTCCGGCGGCGCCAGTTCGGTCGCCCTGGCCGCCTGCCGCTCGACCCGGCGGGCCGGCGGCGGTCTGGCCGACATCGTCCACGCGATCGACCGCACGCTGGCCCGGTGGATCCCGGACCGGCTGCTCACGGCGGTGGTCGCCGACCTCGACACCGCCACCGGCGAGCTGACCTGGGTCAACTGCGGCCACCCCGCGCCGCTGCTCGTCCGGGACCGCCGGATCGTCCCGGACGCGCTGGTCCGCACCGCCGAGCTGCCGCTCGGGCTGGGCTTCCACGAGAGCGGGCCGCAGCCCGTGCACCACGCCCGGCTGCAGCCCGGCGACCGGGTGCTGGTCCACACCGACGGGGTCACCGAGGCCCGCTCGGCCTCCGGCGAGCTCTTCGGGGAGCGCCGCCTGGCCGACACCCTCGTCCAGCACATGGCCGGGGGCGAGCCGGCCCCCGAGGCGCTGCGCCAGCTGATCCACGCCCTGGTCACCCACCAGGACCACGAGCTGCGCGACGACGCCACCATCCTGCTGGCGGAATGGCACCCGCACCGGGCGTAGCGCGGGGCGGCCCCGCCCGTGCCCGGCACCGGCGGCCCGGAGCGGACCACCGGCCTGCGGACCGACCGGGCCCGCACCGGCCGGGGCGGGGCAGGTCCGAACGGCCCACGCCCCTCGCCGACCGGGCCCGGGCCGGGGATCCTGCGAAGGGGGGCGGCCGAAGGGGGCGGCCGAAGGGGGAGCGCCGGACGGCGAGCGCCCGGAGGGAGAGGGCCGGACGGGGGAACGCAACGAGGAGACCGCGAGCCGAGGAGCCGACCTGTGAACCGCACCCCCGACCTCGAAGCCGTCCGGCGGGCGGACCCCGCCGAGGTGGCCCGCCGGATCGTCGGGCGCCGCGACCAGCTGGCCCTGGACGACCGCTCCCTGGCCCACCAGGCGGCCATGTCGCCCGCCTACTTCCGGTACCTGCTGGCGGCCGGCCCGGCCTTCGACCCGGCCGGGTTCGTACGCATCGCGGCCGCCCTCAGGATGACCTGGGCGGAGCTCCTGGACGACCGCACCGACGCTCCGCCGGGGCAGTCGCTGCCTCCGGAGGGCACGCCGAGGCCCCTGCTGCTGCACCTCTCGGAGCCGGAGTGCTGGCTGCTCGTGGGCACCCACGGTGTCGGCCGGGTGGGCCTGCCCGGCACCCCGGCGCCGACCGTCTACCCGGTGAACTACGCCGTCGACGGCCGGACGGTCGTCTACCACACCTCGCCCCGGGGTGCCGCCGCGGCGCCGGACGGCTCGCCGGTCTCCTTCCAGGCCGACCACATCGACGACCGGCTGACCGAGGGCTGGAGCGTGCTGATGCTGGGCACGGCCCAGCACGTCGACGACCCGCAGGAGGAGGGGCGGCTGGCCCGGCTTCCCGGCTCGACACCCTGGGCGGGCGGCGACCGCCCCCTGTGGGTCCGGATCACCCCGGACGAGGTGACCGGCCGCCGCCTCGGGCCCGGCTGAGGGCACGCCCCCGGACGGGGCCCGGCCACGGCGGACGCCGGGCCCCGGGCAGCACGCCCGGGGCCCGGCGCCCTCGCGCTACTGGTCCTCGGTCCACGGATCGGACAGCCAGAGGACCCGGAAGACCTGCTGCGGCGGATAGGACGTGAAGCCCCCGCCGTCCTGCTTGACGTCCACCCAGCCCTGCTCGCTGATCCGGGCCTTGCCCTGGTCCGCGGCATGCCCGCCCTCGGTGGCGGAGGCGAACAGGATGCGTGCTTCGGTCCACGTGGTCTGTGTCATGGTCCGACTGTCACCGGCCCCGCGGCGCCCCGCCACCCGGTGTGGGCCGGGTGGCGGGACGACGACGCGGCCGTGGGCCCGGCGGTCAGCCGCCGATGGCCCGGAGGATCGGGCCGCCCAGGGTGCCGAGCCAGCCGGCCAGGGCGGAGATCGGCCCGATCAGGCCCGTCCCGGCGGCGACGAGTGCGCCGGCCGAGCTGAGCAGGCGGGTGACCCGGCCGAGCCGGCTCGCCACCTCCTCGCGGTCCGGCTCCGGGCGGGCGGCCTCGGTGTCCAGCGCGTCGAGCTCGGAGCGGACCTCGGGCGCCACGGCGCCGGGCAGCGGGGCCCGCTCCACGGCGGCGCGGAGTTCGCCGAGGAGTTCCCGTACGTCCTGCCCGTCGGCCGTGAGGTGGCCGCTCTGGCCGCCGTGGACGACCTGGTTCCCGGCGACGTTGTTGACCACGCCGCCCTGCTGGCTGCCGATGTTGAAGACCATGATGCTCCCTTCGCCGGGGATCCGGGCCGCCTCAGCCGGACGGCGACGGGTTCGCGTCGAGCCGGCGCGCCTCGTCCTTCTCGTACCGGCGCTGGCGGATCACGGCCCGGATCATCACCGCGCCGCCGACCACCAGCAGCACCACCCCGGCCACCCCGATCACGAGGCCGGCGTTGTGCGCGATGTGCCCGATCCGCTCGGCCAGGGTGTCCGGGTTGGCCCGCTCCCAGCCGAGGTAGGCGCTGCCGACCAGGGCGAGCGCCAGGCCCGCGACCAGCACGTGCCGGGCCCAGAGCCGGGCGGCGGCCATCTTGCGGAAGAAGGTCTCGCGGCGGGCCACTTCGAGGTGGTCGTCGCGGTAGATGTAGTTGACCTGGTCCCGGCCGATATTGCTGAGGTTCCCCTCCGCGATCTGCCGGTCGACGTCGAAGCGGGAGGCCGCGTCGAACGTGTTCCGGCCGACGTCCTCGACGTTCGGCTCCGCCCGCTGCCGGCCGGCGTCGGACCGGGGCTGCGGCGTTCCCTCGGGCCCGGGGGCCTTGGGGGGCGGGACGTCCAGACGCGGCAGCGGTGTCAGGGGCGCCCGTGCCTGCGGCGGCGGGGGCGGCCCGACGACCGGGGGCGGCGGGGGCGGCGGAGGCGTCTCGGACGGGGCGGCCGGGCCGGGCCAGGCCGGTCCGGGCGGCTTCTCGGGGCGCCCCCGTTCCGGAGGCGTCTCCACCCGCGCCGCCGCGGGCCCGGGCGCCGCCGCGTGCACGGGCTGCGCGAGCGGCTGCGCGGCCGGCTTCGGGGGTGGTTTCGGGGCGGGCCCCCGCGCGGCCCCGGCGCGCTCGCGGAAGGCCGCCGGCGCCTCGGCCGTGACCGGCGTCGGGCCCGGCGGCTCCCGGGCGGAGCCCGGCGCCCCGGCGACCTCGGTCACCGCGGCCGTCGGCTCCTCGTAGTGCACTTCCAGCGGTCCGAAACTCAGGACGTCCCCGGTGCGCAGGATCTGCTGCCCGAGGACGCGGTGGCCGTTCAGCTTGGTGCCGTTGGTGGAGCTCAGGTCTTCCACGGTGGTGTGCCCGCCCGCCCACCACACCACGGCGTGGCGCCGGCTGAGCAGCGGATCCACCAGTTGCAGCCGGCAGGTGGAGTCCCGGCCGACCAGTAAGGGTTCGTAGTCGAGTTCGTACACCTGGCCGCGGAGCCGGTCAGGGCCGTCGACGATCAGACGGGGTAAGGCCTGGTCCTGCGAGGGCGGGCTCATGGCACGACCTCCTACCGGGGTGCGACCGGGGGGAACCGGTGGGCCGCCGGGGGCGGTGAAAACGCTTCGCCGCCCGCCGGCTCGAATGCGTTCACTTCCAGTAAAGGCCACTTCGGGCCCGGAGCACACCCCCGTTCGGCCATTGCCGCCGACCGGATGCCCGGCAGGCCCGCCGTTCCGGGCCCCGGGCCGTCAGCTGACGGCCCGCAGGACACGTCCGGGCCGCGGGACCCGCCGACGGAGCGGTACGATGAGAGCACTGTCCGTGACGGTCGGGAGGTCTCCCATGAGTGTGACGAACCGGTACCGGGACGCCTGGGAGGGCTTCTGGCGCGACGCGCCCGAGGGCGAGGGCTCGGTGATCTGGGACGCCGGAGCGGCCCTCACCGCCGAACGCCACCTCGCCCTGTTCGCGCCGTACCTGGCCGACCCGGACCTGCCGCTCGTCGACCTCGGCTGCGGCAACGGCACCCAGACCCGCTTCCTCGCCGGCCGCTTCGCCCGCGTCCTCGGCGCCGACCTGTCCGCCGCCGCCGTTGAGCTGGCCCGGCGCGCGGACCCGGGGGAGCGGGCCGCCTACCTCCGGCTGGACGCCACCGACCCCGCGGCGGTGCGGGCGCTGCACCGGCGACTCGGCGACGCCAACGTGTACCTGCGCGGCGTGATCCACCAGAGCGACCCGGCCGACCGCGCCCCGGTCGCCGAGGCCGTGGCCACGCTGCTCGGCACGCACGGCCGGGCCTTCCTCGTCGAACTGTCCGAGGCGGCCAAGGGCGTCCTCGGCGCCCTCGCCCGCGACCCGGCCGGCCCGCCCCCGAAGCTGCGCCCGGTGTTCGCCCACGGCCTGGCCCCGGCCGGGGTCGCCGACGCGGCCTTCGGCGAACTCCTCGCCGCGGCCGGCCTGGCCGTCCTCGGCTCCGGTGAACTCCCGCTGGCCACCACGGAGTTCACCTCGGAAGGCGAACGGATCGAGCTGCCCGCGCACTGGATGGCGGTCGCCCCGGACGGCGCGCGGCCGTCCTGAGCCGCGCCGGCGCGGCGCCCCGGTGGACCGCGCCGGTGAACCGCGGGGCGGGTCCGGTACGTCCCTTCAGGCATGACCGTTCTGCTGCCCCTCCCACCGTCCCGCCTCCCCGCGCGGCCCGTCCGCGCGGCGATACCCGCCGCCCTCGCCCGGCGGTCCGGGTGAGGGCCCGGGGCCCCGGCGCCCTCCGCGGACGCACGGGGTACGCGGCGGTCGCGCTGGCGGTGGTGGCCGCCGTGACGGCGGGGCTGCTGTGGTGGAAGCCGTGGGCCGCCGAGGAGCCGTCGTCCAAGCCGCTGGCGTTCACGACGGCCGCCGGCGGGACCGCGCAGTCCGGGACCGGCGGGAAGCTCTACCGCTACAAGGTCCGGGCGGAGGACGGCCTCGGGATCGGCCCGGACCAGTTCGCCGCCGAGGTGGACAAGATCCTCGGGGACGTCCGGCGCGGCTGGGCGGCGGGCGGCGGATTTTCGTTCCAGCGGGTGGCCGCCGACCCGGTGGACTTCACCGTCTACCTCGCCACCCCCGGTTCCACCGACCGGATCTGCGGCCAGTACGGCCTGGACACCGGCGGCTGGGTGAACTGCGCGGCGAACCGCCAGGTCGTCATCAACCTCAAGCGCTGGACCGAGCTGTCGGAGTTCTACACCGGACAGCCCGAGGAGTACCACGCCCTCGCCGTCAACCACGAGGTCGGGCACATCCTCGGCCAGGGCCACGTCGACTGCCCCGGCGCGGGGGCGCCCGCCCCGGTGATGATGCAGCAGATCAAGGGACTGCACGGCTGCGTGCCGAACGGCCGGCCGTTCGGCGAGGACGGCACCCTGCTGACCGGCCCGCCGCTTCCCGCGGCCACGCCCCAGCCGTGACCGCGCGGGCCGGGGCGGTCCGCGCCCCGGCCCGGTCGCCGGCCTACACCCGGGCCCGGTCGCCGGCCTGCGCCACGCCCTGCGGGAGCCCGGCGTCCAGGGCGCGCAGGATGTCCTCGACGCTCTGCTTGGCGTCGCCGAAGAGCATCGCGCTGTTCTCCCGGAAGAACAGCGGGTTCTGCACCCCCGCGTAGCCGGAGGCCATCGACCGCTTGAACACGATCACCTGCTCCGCCTCCCAGACCCGCAGCACCGGCATGCCGGCGATCGGGCTGGCCGGGTCGTCCATCGCGGCCGGGTTGACGGTGTCATTGGCCCCGATGACCAGGACGACGCCGGTGGCGGCGAAGTCGTCGTTGATCTCGTCCATCTCCAGGACGATGTCGTACGGCACCCTCGCCTCGGCGAGCAGCACGTTCATGTGGCCCGGCAGCCGCCCGGCGACCGGGTGCACGCCGAACCGCACCTCCACGCCGCGCTCGCGCAGCCGCCGGGTGAGCTCGGCGACCGGGTGCTGCGCCTGCGCCACCGCCATGCCGTAGCCGGGCGTGATGACGACCGACTTGGCCTGCGCCAGCTGCCGGGCCGCCTCCTCGGCGCTCACCTCCCGGTGCTCGCCCTGCTCCCCGCCGCCGCCCGACGGCGCCTCGATGCCGAAGCCGCCGGCGATGACGGACAGGAAGGAGCGGTTCATCGCCCGGCACATGATGTACGACAGATAGGCGCCGGAGGAGCCGACCAGCGCGCCGGTGACGATGAGCAGGTTGTTGTCGAGCAGGAACCCGGCGGCCGCCGCGGCCCAGCCGGAGTAGCTGTTGAGCATCGAGACGACCACGGGCATGTCGCCGCCGCCGATCGAGGCGACCAGGTGCCAGCCGAGCGCCAGGGCGAGCACCGTCACCGCGATCATCAGGCCGAGCCCCGGGCCGGCCGTGAACCAGACCGTCAGCGCCGCGAACGCGCCCAGCGCCCCGATGTTCAGCGCGTTCTTGCCGGGCAGCATCAGCGGGCGCGAGGCGATCCGCGCGGAGAGCTTGAGGAAGGCGACGATCGAGCCGGTGAAGGTGACCGCGCCGATGAAGATGCCGATGAACACCTCGGCGTGGTGGATGGTCAGCAGGTCGGCGGGGACGGCGCTCTGGGCCGAGCCGTGCGCCTCGACCTCCAGATAGCTGTTCCAGCCGACCAGCACCGCGGCCAGGCCGACGAAGCTGTGCAGGACGGCGATGAGCTCCGGCATCTGCGTCATCTCGACCTGCCGCGCCCGCCACAGCCCGATCACGCCGCCCAGCGCCATCGCGAGGACGATCAGCGCGACGGCGCCGGCGGTGATGCTCCGCGACGCCACCACCACCGTCGCGACCAGGGCCAGGGCCATCCCGGCGATGCCGTAGACGACGCCGGCGCGCGAGGTGCGGTGCTGGGAGAGCCCGGCCAGGCTGAGGATGAACAGCAGGGCGGCGACCAGGTCCGCGGCGTGGGCCGCCGTTGTGGAGGTCATCGGTCTCAGCGCCTTTCGGGGGTCGTCGAGAACATGCTCAGCATGCGGCGGGTGACGGCGAAGCCGCCGAAGACGTTGACGCTGGTCAGCAGCAGCGCCACGAAGGACAGCACGGTCACCAGGGTGCTTTCGTGCCCGATCTGCAGCAGGGCGCCGATCACCACGATCCCGGAGATCGCGTTGGTGACCGACATCAGCGGGGTGTGCAGCGCGTGGTGGACCTTGCCGATCACGTAGTAGCCGATCACCACGGCGAGCGCGAACACCGTGAAGTTCCGGGCGAGTTGCGCCGGAGCGAAGCCGACCAGCAGGAACACCGCCAGCATCCCGGTGCCGATCAGGCCGAACCGGGCCGCCGGGGTGAGCCGGGGCCGCTCGGGCTGCGCGCCCGCGCCGGCCGGTGCGGCGGGCGCCGCGGGCGTCGAGGGCGCGGGGCCGGGCGCGGCGGAGACGGCCACGGGCGGCGGCGGCCAGGTGACCTCGCCCGCGCGGGCCACCGTCACCGCCCGCTGCACCACGTCCTCGAAGTCCAGCACCAGCCGCCCGTCCTTGCCCGGTGTCAGCAGCTTCAGCAGGTTCACCAGGTTGGTGCCGAACAGCTGCGAGGCCTGGGCCGGCAGCCGGGAGGCGAGGTCGGTGTAGCCGATGACGGTGACGCCGTTGCCGGTGACCACCGTCCGGCCGGCCACCGTGCCCTCGACGTTGCCGCCCTGCGCGGCGGCCATGTCGACGATGACGCTGCCCGGCTTCATCGCCGCCACGTCCGCCGCCGTGAGCAGCCGGGGGGCCGGGCGGCCGGGGATCAGCGCGGTGGTGATCACGATGTCGACGTCCCGCGCCTGCGCGTGGTACAGCTCGGCCGCCGCCCGGTCGTAGTCGGCCGAGGTCGCCCGGGCGTAGCCGTCGGTGCCCGCCTCCTGGGCGACGTCCACCGCCAGGTACTCGCCGCCCAGCGACCTGACCTGGTCGGCGACCTCGGGCCGGGGGTCGGTGGCGCGCACCACGGCCCCCAGGCTGGAGGCGGCGCCGATCGCGGCGAGCCCGGCCACCCCGGCCCCGGCCACCAGGACCTTCGCCGGGGGCACCTTGCCGGCGGCCGTCACCTGGCCGGTGAAGAACCGCCCGAACGCGTGGGCCGCCTCGATCACCGCCCGGTAGCCGGCGATGTTCGCCATCGAGCTGAGCACGTCCATCGACTGGGCCCGGGAGATCCGCGGCACCGCGTCCAGCGCGAGCGCGGTGACCGGGCGCGCGGCCAGCGCCGCCAGCAGTTCGGGGCGCTGCGCCGGGGCGAGCAGCCCGATCACGGTGGCGTCCTCGCGCAGCCGGGCCAGCTCGGCGGCCGAGGGGGCGTTGACCTTGAGGACGACATCGGCCGCCCAGGCGTCGCCGGTCTCCGCGCCGGCCTCGGTGTAGGCCTCGTCGGTGAAGCCGGAGGCCGTGCCCGCCCCGGACTCGACCACGACCCGGTAGCCCAGGGCGAGGATGCCCCGGACCGTCGACGGTGTCGCGGCGACCCTGGTCTCCCCGGCGGTCGACTCGGCGACCACGCCGATGCGCTGCGGTGGGTGGTGCGTGGAGCCCTGTGCAGTCATCACTCGTGCCTCTCTGATCGGAGGAACCGTTGACGGCGGGATCCGCCCTTCCGAGGAGTCTCGCTCCCCCGGGGGCAGGAACCTACCCAACACGGCCCCGCGAAGCGACAGTGCCCACCCGTGATGTGCTTCACCGGTTCGCGCCCGGACGGGCTCAGAACCCGAGGGCGGCGGCCCCGTCGCGCAGCAGGGCGAAGGCCGTGGCCGTCTCGGCGGCGGCGATCCGGCCGACCTCCTCGACGTCCTGACCGTCGGCGAGCCTGGTCCAGACGGCGCGGGCGAGCACCTGGCGGACGGCCACGTACTGGGCGGCGAGCAGCCGGGCCGCCATGCCGCCGTCCGGGTCCAGGGCCTCGGTGAGCGCGCGGGCGTCGGCGGCGAGGTAGTCCACCAGGTGGGCGGAGAGGCTCGGGGTCTCGTAGACCAGCCGGAGGAAGGCGATCGCCTGGGGGTGGGCGGTCATGCCGGTGCTGGGGTCGTGCTCCGCCAGCCCGTCCAGGCGGTGGCGCTCCAGCGCGTCCAGCGGGGTGACGCCGGCCGGCCGGTCCCGCACCACGCGGCCGGCCTCGCCGAGGTGGTCGGCGAAGCGGTGCAGGACGAGCTCCTCCTTGCTGGCGAAGTAGCGGAAGAGGGTCGGCTTGGAGACCTCGGCGGCGGCGGCGATCTCGGCCACCGAGACCTCGTCGAAGCCGCGGGCGAGGAAGAGGGCGATGGCGGTGTTGGCGATGGCCTGGCGGGTGCGCTGCTTCTTCAGGGTGCGCAGACCCGGGTCGGTGTCGTGCTCGTTCAGTTCCATGAGCCGATCATAACCCAGGCATGTTTGTTACTCGGTTGCATTGATTACCCGGTTGCTGTTCCATGGAGGAGTATCGACGACCGGAAGGGGCGAGACACATGACGACCGTGGTGATCGCGGGGGCGGGGCCGACCGGACTGACCCTGGCCTGCGGACTGGCCCGGCAGGGCGTGGCGGTGCGGGTGATCGACCGGGCGGAGCGGTTCCCCGCCGGCTCGCGCGGCAAGACCCTCAACCCGCGCAGCCTGGAGGTCCTCGCCGACCTCGGCCTCGGCGAACGGCTGGCGGCCGCGGGCCGCACCCACCTGCCGTTCCGCAAGTACTTCGACGGCGAGTTCGTCAACGAGACGGAGCCGTTCGCCGGCGCCCGGCCCACCGCCACCACCCCGTACGCGGCGAGCCTGTGGCTGCCGCAGACCCGGGTGGAGCGGCTGCTGCGCGAGCGGCTCGCCGACCACGGGGTGCGGGTCGAGCTCGCCACCGAACTGGTGGACCTCCGGCAGGACGGCGCCGGGGTGGAGGTCCGGCTCGCCGGCGGCGGCCGGATCGCCGCCGAGTACCTGGTCGCCTGCGACGGCGGGCGCTCCACGGTGCGCAAGCTGCTCGGCATCCCCTTCGTCGGCGACGGCGACCCGGAGCCGGTGATGGTCTGCGGCGACGTGGAGGTCGAGGGGCTGGACCCGGCCGCCTGGCACCAGTGGTTCGGGCCCCGGGGCGCGTTCATGCTCTGTCCGTTCCCCGGCACCCGCCGCTGGCAGCTGCAGGCGAGCCCCGAGACGGACGCCGACGGCCGGCCGGTCGCGCCGTCGCTGGAGAGCTTCCAGCGGCTGGCGGCGCTGCACACCGGCCGCGCGGACCTCCGGCTGGGCAACGCGACCTGGCTGTCCACCTGGCGGGTCAACGTCCGGATGGCCGAGCGCTTCCGCGAGGGACGGGTCCTGCTGGCCGGGGACTGCGCGCACGTCCACCCGACGGCCGGCGGGCTCGGCATGAACACCGGGATCCAGGACGCCTGGAACCTCGCCTGGAAGCTCGGCCACGTGCTGCGCGGGTTCGCCGGTCCGGGCCTGCTGGACACCTACCAGGAGGAGCGGCTGCCGGTCGCGGCCTGGACGCTCGACGTCACCAGCGCCGGCATGGCGGCCGTCACCGCGGGGAGCGCCACCCCCGGCACCGGGGTCGAGGCCGGGCGGGTGGGCGAACTCACCGGCCTCGCGCTGGGCTACCGGTGGAGCAGCCTGGCCGTCGACCGGACCGACGGGGAGCCGGCCGCCGTCGACCGGGCCGGGTCGGTCCGGGCCGGGGACCGGGCGCCGGACAGCCGCTACCTCGGGCCCGACGGCGCACCGGCCCGCCTGTTCGACCGCTTCGCCGGAGACCACTTCACCCTGCTGGGCCTCGGGCCGGGCGCCCGGCCCGAGGCGGCCGGACTGCCCGGCCACGTCCGCCCGGTGGCGGTCGACGACCCCGACGGCGCGGTCCGCCGGGCGTACGGGATCACCGGTGAGGCCCTGGTCCTCGTCCGGCCCGACCACCACATCGCCCTGACCGCCCGGGCGGACGACCACGAGGCGGTGCTCGGCTACCTGGCGGGGCTCGGGGCGTAGGGGCCGGGCGTCAGGGGCGGGGCCGGACGGTCATGCCCGGCCGCCGCCGGTGGACCGTCAGGTAGACGGCGCCCTCCGGCCCCGCCGACACGCCGCGCGCCGCGCCGTGCGGCACGAGTCGCAGCACGCCCGGCTCCAGCGCGTGCGCGACGCCGCCGCACCGCAGTGTGCCCTGCCCGGCGAGCCCGAGCAGCAGCACGTCCAGGTCCGGTTCGACGTGCTCGGCCACCGACGCCCCGGGCCGCAGCCGGACCACGTTCGCGTCCAGTTGGCGCTCGGCACCGGTCAGCCGCCACAGTGCCCCGGCCCGGTCGGCGTCCGCCTCGCGCAGCAGTGCGTCCAGGACCACGCCCTCGCCGAGGGCCTCCGCATCCGTCATGCCGGACATCATCGCACCGGCGTGGGGCGGTTCCGGGTGCGGCGGCCCCCGTCGCACCCGGACGGGGACCTAGCGTCCGGCCGCCTCCGGGGTGGGCAGGGTGACGGGAAGGCCGGCCTCGATGCGCTCCAGCAGGCGGCCGCCGTGGACGCCGGGGGTGTCGAAGTGGCGCAGCGCGTCGCCGTCGTCCTCGCCCTCGACGCGCAGTACCTCGGGCACGAGCACGCTCGCGGCGGCGGCCGGCGGGGCCTCCAGTCCGGCCGCCAGGTAGGCGGGCGCCAGCACCGGGCCGTGCAGGGTGCCGCCGATCAGGTCCGGGCCGAACTCGGAGGACAGCACGGTGACCTGGGCGCGCAGGTCGCCGTTGATCATCACCAGCTTCTCGGTCATGTTGCCGACGAAGGCGCCGACCAGGACGTCCCCGCGGACGAGGAGCTTGGCGTCGCCCTCCAGGTAGACGGCGGCGGCGCGGAGGTCGCCGAGGACGATCAGGGCGGGGCAGCCGTCGTCGATGTTGAGGATCGCGCCGTCGACGGTGAGGTGTCCGTCGACGATGCAGCCGGTGCCCTCCAGGCCGGCGGTGTCGAGGTCGAAGTGCCCCTCGATCGCGAGGTCGCCGGCGTGGACGTCGTACTCCTCCTCGTAGAGGTTCTCGTAGGAGTCCCGGGGCAGGCCGCGGCGCTCGAAGAGGGCGACCGACTCGTCCCAACTGTGCAGGGTGGTCGTGAGGTTCATGGGCGGAACTGTGTCATGCGGCACTGTCAGAGGCCCCCGCCGGGCCGGGCCGGCGGGGGCGGGCGGCTCAGGGGCGGGGCGCGGTGATGTCGACCAGCCAGGTGATGCCGAAGCGGTCGGTGCACATGCCGAAGACGTCGCCCCACGCCTGCCGCTCGATGGGGACCAGGACGGTGCCGTCGGCGGAGAGCCGTTCCCAGTAGCCGCGCAGCTCGGCCTCGTCGTCGCCGCTGACCGACACCGAGATGTTGTTGCCGGCCGTGTAGGGCATGCCGGGCGGGGTGTCGGCGGCCATCAGCGTGAAGCCGGCGGGGGTCGTCAGCATGCCGTGCATGATCCGGTCGGCGCCGGGGCCCTCCCCGGCGCCGAAGTCGCCGTAGGTGTTGAGGTTCAACTCGCCGCCGAAGACGTCGCGGTAGAACTCCAGGGCCGGCCGGGCGTCGCCGGTGTAGTTGATGTAGGGGTTCAGGACGGAAGGCATGATTGGTCCCTTTCCTGGGGGAATGTCCATTCCGTAGCGTAGGGAATGCCGCGCCGGGGCGCCGGGCGACGCCCCGGACGCGAGCACGGCTCAGTCGAGGATCCGGCCGCCGTGGTAGCGCAGTTCGTAGGCGCGCTCGCCGGTCGCGGTCAGGATGTGCTCGACGCCCCGGAACCGCTCGACGGTGCCGGACGATTCGTCGACGTAGCCGAAGTCGCCGACCGTGTACCGGAAGCCGCCGAGGAAGCGGCCCTCGGCGTAGAGGGCGGTGAGCGCCGCCTTGACGGTCTCGCCCGCGGTGAAGGCCGTGATGCCGTCGGTGAGCAGGTAGCCGTAGTAGTTCATGCCCCACAGCGGGCGGTCCCCGAGGTGCACGGTCTCCTGCCCGAGGAAGTCGGTGCCGCCGAAGTAGCTGTCCCGGTAGACGAGTTCGCCCTCGCGGTACTCCAGGTCGTGCGAGCTCGTCCGGACCGGTGCCACCCGGCCGCCGCCGCCCGCGTAGGTCGCGGCCTTGGCGCGGACGACGAAGTCGTTCAGCCCGGTGGCCGTCGGTTCGGTGAAGATGGTGGGATCGATAGGCATGGGCGGTGTCCTACCATCCGGCACCGACAACCGGGCCGGGGCGGGATCGGGGGAAGCCGGTACCGGAAGGGGGAAGGGCGATGGAGGTCTCCAACAGCATCGCGGGCACGGTGCACATCGCGGGACGGGTGATCCAGACCGGCACCCTGTCGACCGGGCCGGACCCCGGCACGGCCGTCGAGGGCGCCGAGGCCGCGATCCGGGCGGGACTGGCCGCCGAGGGCGCCCCGGTGACGCTGACCCGCGGCGAGTACGCGGCGGTGCTGGGGCTGCTCGACCGGGTGGCGGAGGCGGCCGGCTCCGAGGCCGTGCGGGCCCTGGCCGGACGGCTGTCGGGCCGCTGACGCGCGGCCCCGGCCGTGCGGCGCCGGTGAGGACGCCGCACGGCCGGGGCCGGGGAACGGGGCGGACGGTCAGGAGGCGGCGAACTCCACCAGGTCCTTGGTGAACGCGGCCTCGTAGGCGCCGACCAGGCCGTGCGGCGCGCCCGGGTAGACCTTCAGGGTGCCCTGGGGGAGCAGCTTGACGGCCTTCTCGGCGGAGGCGGCGATCGGCACGATCTGGTCGTCGTCGCCGTGGGCGACCAGGACCGGGACGTCGATCTTCTTGAGGTCCTCGGTGAAGTCGGTCTCCGAGAACGCCTCGACGCAGTCCAGGGCGTTCTTCAGGCCGGCCTGCATGCCCTGCAGCCAGAACTCGCGGCGCTTGCCCTCGGAGACCTCCGCGCCCGGGCGGTTGAAGCCGTAGAAGGCCTCGCTCAGGTCGTAGTAGAACTGCGAGCGGTCGGCGGCGACACCGGCGCGGATGCCGTCGAAGGCCGAGAGCGGGGTGCCCTCGGGGTTGGCGTCGGTGCGCAGCATCAGGGGCGGGACGGCGCCCAGCAGTACGGCCTTGCGCACCCGGGAGCTGCCGTGCCGGCCCAGGTAGCGGGCGACCTCGCCGCCGCCGGTGGAGTGGCCGACCAGCACCGCGTCGGTCAGGTCGAGCTGGTCCATCAGCTCGGCCAGGTCGTCGGCGTACTGGTCCATGTGGTTGCCGTCCCACGTCTGGGTGGAGCGGCCGTGGCCGCGCCGGTCGTGGGCGACGACCCGGAAGCCGGCCGAGGCGAGGGCCACGGCCTGGCCCTCCCAGGCGTCGGCGTTCAGCGGCCAGCCGTGCGACAGGACGACGGGCCGTCCCTTGCCCCAGTCCTTGTAGAACTTCTGGGAACTGTCGGAGAGGGTGATGAAGGGCATGACGGCCTTTCGGTCGTGCTCGTGGAGCAGGGAGGACGGGGGGCGGCCGGGTCGCGATCGGGGGCGTTCCGGCCGGCTGACCCCAGCATGGACCCCCCGGGCACCGGTCGGCACGGCCCGCAGCCGTCCTGTGCACCGTCAGGCAAGCCCTGTACGGTCCGGGGCACGCCGGACCGGGGGAGGGGAGGCCGGGCCGGGTGCGAACCGGCGGGAGCGTTCCTAGGCTGGAGGCATGGGCGACTTCGACAGGTTCACGGCCCTGCTGGACTACCCGGTGTACGTGGTCACCGCGCCGGGGCCGCCGCCGGCGGGGTGCCTGGTCGGGTTCGCGGGTCAGTGCTCGATCGACCCGGTGCGGTTCGTGGTGTGGATGTCCAAGGCGAACCACACCCATGACACGGCCCTGGCGGCCGACGCGCTGGGCGTCCACCTGCTGCCGTACGGCCACGGGCTGGCCGCGCTGTTCGGCGGCCGCAGCGGGGACGACACCGACAAGTTCGCCGGGATCGAGTGGTACCACGGGCCGTACGGGGTGCCGGTGCTCGCGGAGGCGCCCGCCTGGTTCGTCGGCCGGGTGCTGGACTGCGCCGACTGGGGCGACCACACCGGCCTGCTGCTGGCCCCGGTGGCCGTGGAGGCCCCGCCCGCCGGCGACGCCGCGGTGCTGTCCTTCCGGGACGTCGCCGGCATCGAGGCCGGTCACCCCGCCTGAGCCCGCCGGCCGCGGCAGCCCTCCGCCCGGGCGCTGTCGGTGGCCTGGCCTAGGCTCCGGCCATGAGCATGATCGGGCGGTACCTCCGGCTCAGCGCCGGGGAGTTGGAGCGGGCCCTGCGGGAGCCGGAGTGGGCGCAGGAGTTCGTCGAGGAGCTGGACGGGGCGGCGGACGGGGCGCGGGCGGGCGGCGGATGGGCGCGGCTGCACGAGACCGGCAAGGCGTGGCAGGCGCTGGACTTCCTGCTCCGCCGCCGGGAGTTCCCGGTCGACCTGGTGCACGGCGAGGGGGAGCTGCCGGGGGCGGACGACTGGGGCTACGGGCCGCCGTCCCTGATCATGCCGGAGCGGGTCCGGCTCGCCGCCGGGGCGCTCGCCGGGCTCGACCCGGGGCGGCTGACCGAGGGCGTCACGGCGGCGGACCTCGCCGGGGCGCGGGTGTACCCGCAGGGCCTGTGGGCGGAGGAGGACGCGCTGCACCTGGTGACGGCGGAGTACCGGGCCCTCGCGGACTTCCTGCGGGCGGTGGCGACCCGGCGGCACGGGGTGCTGGTCTGGATCGAGTGACGCGTGACGCGTGACGCGTGCCGAGTGCCGGAGGGCGGGCGGCGGGCGGGCGGCGAGTGAAGGGGCATGTCGGTACATTGAGGGCATCACGGACATTCGGGAGCAGTCCCGGGCCAAGCGTGTTCACGCAAAGAAGGCCGAGCCGCCTTCGGAAAGGGTCTCCATGCAGCGTGCCCTCAGCCCCGCCGTCCTCGCCGAGCTGCGCCGGCCGAGGCCGTACCCGGCGGTGTCCATCCTGATGCCCACGCACCGCCGGGAGCCGGACAACGCCCAGGACCCGGTCCGGCTGCGCAACCTGCTGGCCGAGGCCAAGGAGAAGGTCCAGGCCGATCCCGACGTCTCCCGTGCGGACCGGATCGACGTGCTGGAGCAGCTCGACCGGGCCGTCGCCGAGGTCGACCTGGTGCACGCCGAGGACGGCCTCGCGATCCTCGCCAGCCCCGGCGAGCACCAGGTCTGGTCGCTCGGGCGCACCGCGCCCGCCCGGGTGGTGCTGTCGGACACCTACCTCACCCGCAACCTGGTCGCCGCCCAGGCCGCCGAGCGTCCCTACTGGGTGCTCGCGGTCGCCGCCGACCGGGTGGTGCTGTGGGACGGCGACCACGAACGGGTCACCGAGGTCCACGACCACGGCTTCCCGCTGGTACGGGTCTTCGACAACCCCGACCCCGAGCGGCAGGAGCGGATCGGCGACACGCCCAGCACCTTCCGCGACGAGGAGACCAAGACCTTCCTCCGCCAGGCCGACACCGAGGTCGGCAAGCTGCTCGCGGCCGACCGCCGCCCGCTCTACGTCACCGGCGAGGCCGCCGCGCTCGCCCTGCTGGACGCCGTCGGCCCGATCGCCAAGGAGGCCACCGAGCAGCTTCCGCACGGCGGTCTCGCCCAGGCGGACGCCGAGACGGTCCGCAAGGCGGTCGAGCCCGCCGTGCGCGCGCAGGCCGAGCGCGAGACCACCGATGCGCTCGCCCAGCTCGACGCCGCGCGCGGCCGCCAGACCTTCGCCGCGGGCCTGGACGAGGTCTGGCGGGCCGCCGGTGAGGGGCGGCTCGGCCGGCTGGTGGTCGAGGAGAACTTCCGCACCACCGTGCGCGACGACGGCGAGCACCTGGTGCCGGCCTCGGCCGAGGAGTCCGGCGCGCGCGAGGACATCGTCGACGAGGTGGTCGAGCGCACCCTCGACACCGGCGGCCGGGTCAGCTTCGTGCCCGACGGCACCCTGTCCGACGCCGGACGGATCGCCGCCGTCCTGCGCTACTGACCCTCCGCGCCGTCCCGTCGGCAGGACGGGACGGCGCGCCGGGCGCCCGGTCAGCGGACGGCGATCCCGACCAGGCAGGTGTCGTCGTCGGTGTCGGCGTTGCTGTACCGCAGCAGGTGGTCCAGGTGCTCCTCCAGACCGTCCGCGCCGCCGGCCGAGGCACCGCGGGCCTGCTCGGCGAGGGCCATCAGGCCCGCCAGCGAGGCCTGGAAGGACTCGTCGCGGCGCTCGATCAGCCCGTCGGTGTACATCACCAGCTGGTCGCCCGGCTCCAGCACCAGCTCGCCCTCCTCGTAGTCCGCCTGGTCGACGGCGCCCAGCAGGATCCCGCCCAGCTGCGGCAGCGTGGTCGCCCGCCCCCCGCGCAGCAGCACCGGCGGCGGGTGGCCTGCGCGCGCCCAGCGCAGCCGCCGCGCCCCCGGCCGGTAGAGGCCGCAGACGGCGGTGGCGGTGACGTTGTCGGTCAGGTGGTGGGTCACACTGTTCAGCCAGCCCAGCAGCTGGGCGGGCCCGGCGCCGGTGGCCGCCAGCCCCCGCAGCGCGTTGCGCAGCGCGACCATCCCGGTGGCGGCCTCGATGCCGTGGCCGGCGACGTCGCCCACGCACAGCAGGACGTCCCCCGAGGGCAGCGGCAGGGCGTCGTACCAGTCGCCGCCGACCAGGTGGCCCTTCTCGGCCGGCCGGTAGCGCACGCCCACCCGCAGGTCCGGCAGGTCCAGCGGGCCGCGCGCCGGCGGCATGATCGCGTGCTGGAGCTGCAGGGCGAGCCGGCTGCGCTCGGCCGCCTGCTGCTCGCTCTGGGCGAGCTGGTCCCGGGTGGCGGCGAGCGCGACCTCCGTCCAGTGCTGGGCGGAGATGTCCTGGTAGGCACCGCGTACGGTGCGCAGCCCGCTGTCCGGCTCGTGCACCGGCTCCGCGACGACCCGGATGTGCCGGGTGACGCCGTCCGGGCGCTGCAGCCGGAAGGCGGTGGACGCCGGGCGGTGATGGTGCAGCAGGGTGCGCAGGAACCGCCCGAGGGCGTGCCGGTCGTCCGGGTGGGCGTGGTCGGGGAGCTGGTCGAGCGCGATCGGCGACGCGGTGGGCGGCAGCCCGTGCAGCTCGAACACGGTGTCGTTCCAGGCGATCCGGCGGGTGCGCAGGTCCTCCTCGAAGCCGCCGATCCGGCCCAGCCGCTGCGCGTGCTGGAGCAGCCGGGCCACCCGCGGGGTGCCGTCGTCCAGCCGCCAGACCACCGCGACGTGGCTGCCGTGGCGGCTGACGCTCACCTGCGCCCGGGTGACCAGCGGCACCCCGTCGACCAGGGCGGCGAGCCGCAGGGCGGGGGTGCGGAACGGCTCGCCGGTGGCGAAGACGTGCTCGACCTTCTCGGCCAGCCCGCCCGGCTCGGCGGCCAGCGGGTACGCCTCCAGCAGCCGGGCACCGGCGATCACCCCGGTCGGGCGCCCCGCGAAGTCGACGAACGCCGGGTTGACGTGCCGGATCACGAAGGGCGGCGGCAGGTCGTCGCCGTCGGGCGCCGGCCGCAGCACCATGCACGGGTCGAGCAGGCCGTCGGTCAGCTGCCGCAGCTCGTCGAACTGGCCGTCGACGGCCTCCGGTACGCGCGGCTCCCGCCCGCCCGCGGACTCCAGGGTGGCGGCGGCCACCTCGGCGAGCGCCTCGAACTGCCGCTGCAGGGGCTGGGACAGCTCCGGCAGTTCCTCCGGCCAGCAGAGCTCCAGGACCCCGATCAGCCGCCCGCCCTTGCCGGCCGGGACGGCCAGCCGGCCGCCGCGGATCTCGTGCTGGCCGACGGAGGGCAGCGAGGCCTCGGCGAGGGTCGGGTAGCCGACCGCCGCCCGCTCGTCCAGGGCGCGGCGGGCCGGAGTGGGCACGCCCGGCGGCACGTGGCGCCAGCGGCGGGCCTCCTCCTCGTGGAAGCCGGCGCTCCCGGCCAGCGACAGCGAGAGGTCCGGGTGGGCCGCCCAGACCGCGACGGCGGTGACGCCCAGCGGGCGCAGCGCGTGGTCCAGCATGGCCCGGGCGGCCGCCGCGGCGTCCCCGCCCGCCAGGGCGTCCGCCTCGGTGCTGCGCAGCCGGACCGCCACCGGTTCGTCCGGTTCGTCCGGGGGCACCGCGGCCCCCTCGACGAACGCCCGGGCCAGTGCCGATATCTGGTCCGCGGCGGCCTGGTTGACCAGGTCGGCGGCGAGCGCCAGGGTCGACACCCCGGCCTGCTCGGCGAGGCTCTCCAGCTGCCCGGCGGCCTCCGTGGGCCCGCAGCGCAGCCGCTCGACCAGCACGCCGACGCCCATCTCCACCACCGCCCGGCCCGCCGAGTGGGCCTGGGCCCGTTCGAGCTCCAGCCGCAGCCGCTCCACCGTGCCGGCGAGCCGCCCGACCGCCGTCGCCTCGCCGCGCGCCGTCGCCTCCGCGGCGGACGGCGCGCCGGATGCCGCGCCGTCCGGGGCGGGCCCGCGCTGGGGCCCGACCCTCGGCGCGCGCTCGGACGGCGCGGGAAGACCCGTGGTCGGGGGATCCTGCGGTTGCTGCACGGTGGTGACTCCTCGGGTTCGGGGCCGGCGGCGGGGGCTACCGGGCGAGGTGGTGCTTGATCCGGGCCATCACCTCGGCCGGCTCGACCGGCTTGGTGATGTAGTCGCTGGCACCCGAGGCCAGGCTCTTCTCCCGGTCGCCGATCATGGCCTTCGCGGTCACGGCGATGATCGGCAGCCCCTCGTGCTCGGGCATCGCGCGGATCGCCGCGGTGGCCGTGTACCCGTCCATCTCGGGCATCATCACGTCCATCAGGATGACGTCGATCCCCGGGTGGGCGGCCAGCGCCTCCAGCGCCGCCCGGCCGTTCTCCGCCTGGAGCACCCGCAGGCCGTGCAGCTCCAGGATGCTGGTGAGCGCGTAGAGGTTGCGGTCGTCGTCGTCGACCACCAGCGCGGTGCGCCCGGCCAGCACCGGGTCGGCCTGCGGACTCCAGAAGGTGTCGCGCTCGGCGCCCCGCACCAGCGGCAGCACCGCCCCGGGGCGGTCGGCGCTCATGTGCAGCGCGACGCGCTCGCGCAGCTCGTCCAGGCTGGACAGGAACTCCAGCGGACGGCCGGCCTCCCGGCGCACGGTGTGCTCGTCCTGGGCGCCGACGCCCTGGTTGTGGTGCGCCAGCACCGGGACGGCGTGCAGCGCCGGGTCGCGCTCCATCTCCTCCAGGAGCTTCGTGGCGGTGCCGTCGGGCAGGTCGAGCTCCAGGACGACGCAGTGGCACGCGGAGGTGGCCAGCGCGGCGGCGGCCTCCTGGGCGCCGACCGCGGTGACGATCTCCACCTGGCGCTGCGCACCGGCGTAGCGGGCCAGGTCGGCCACGGCGTTCTCCGCCACCAGCGACAGCAGGCCGTTGGGGCGCCCCTCCACCACGAGCAGACGGCGCGGGCCGTCGGCGGCCGGCCGGCCGCCGCGGTCCTCGTCCCCGGCCGGCTCCGGGGCGCCGGTCAGGGCCTTGCGCGCACCGCTGTCGGCGCCGGCCGCCGCCCCGGGCCGGGCGGCGGGGAGGTAGAGGGTGAAGGTGCTGCCCCGGCCGAGGGTGCTCTCCACGGTGATCGCGCCGCCGAGCAGGTAGGCGATCTCGCGGCTGATCGACAGACCGAGACCGGTGCCGCCGTACTTGCGGCTGGTGGTGCCGTCGGCCTGCTGGAAGGCCCCGAACACCGTCTCCAGGTGCTGGGGCGCGATGCCGATGCCGGTGTCGCTCACCCGGAAGGCGAGCACCGCGCCGCCGTCGCGCCGCATGCCGTCCGGGAGTTCGGCCGCGGCGGCCGGTTCGATCCGCAGCTCGATCCGGCCCTGCTCGGTGAACTTGACCGCGTTGGACAGCAGGTTGCGCAGCACCTGGCGCAAGCGGTAGTCGTCGGTGACGAGTTCGGCGGGTACGCCGTCGCCCGTCTGGACGGCGAAGGCGAGGTTCTTCTGTCCGGTCATCGGGCGGAAGGTGGCCTCGACGTAGTCGAGCAGCGCGCGCAGCGGCACGGCCTCGACGTTGACGTCCATCTTGCCCGCCTCGACCTTGGACAGGTCGAGGATGTCGTTGATCAGCTGGAGCAGGTCGGAGCCGGCCGAGTGGATGATGCCCGCGTACTCGACCTGCTTGGCGGTCAGGTTGCGGGTGGGGTTCTGGGCGAGCAGCTGGGCCAGGATGAGCAGGCTGTTGAGCGGGGTGCGCAGCTCGTGGCTCATGTTGGCCAGGAACTCCGACTTGTACGTCGAGGCGAGCGAGACCTGGTGGGCGCGGTCCTCCAGCTCCTGGCGGGCCTGCTCGATCTGCAGGTTCTTGGCCTCGATGTCGCGGTTCTGCGCGGCGAGCAGCTCGGCCTTCTCCTCCAGCTCCGCGTTGGAGGCCTGGAGCTCCTCCTGGCGTGCCTGCAACTCCTCCGACCGGGCCTGGAGTTCGGCGGTCAGCCGCTGGGACTCGCCGAGCAGCTCGTCGGTCCTGGCGTTGGCGATGATGGTGTTGACGTTGACGCCGATGGTCTCCATCAGCTG
The DNA here is from genome assembly GCF_043080305.1 of Kitasatospora sp. NPDC015120. Classification (NCBI taxonomy): domain Bacteria; kingdom Bacillati; phylum Actinomycetota; class Actinomycetes; order Kitasatosporales; family Streptomycetaceae; genus Kitasatospora; species Kitasatospora sp. NPDC015120. The sequence continues at coordinate 216,336 of NZ_JBIBVJ010000010.1, forward strand.
GTCGAGGAAGTCCCGGTGGACCTGGGTGAACGGCTGGACGGAGGCCAGCTCGATCACGCCGAGGACCTGCTCCTCGACCACGATCGGCAGCACCACCAGGAACAGCGAGCCGGTGCGGCCGAGCCCCGAGGAGGCGGCCAGGTACCCGGCCGGCAGCGAGTCGACGGTGATCGTCCGCCGGCTGCGCGCGGCCTGGCCGACGAAGGACTCGCCCAGCCGGAAGCGGGTGGGGCGCTCGCCGTCGGGGAACGCGTAGGAGCCGACGAGCTGCAGCACCGTCCCCTCGGGGCCCTCCTCGGCGAGGTAGAAGGCGCCGCACTGCGCGGCGACCAGCGGGGCGAGCTCGTCCATCACGGACTCGGCGACGACCACGAGGTCGCGCCGGCCCTGCATCAGCGCCGAGAAGCGGGCGAGGTTGGTCTTCAGCCAGTCCTGCTCCTCGTTGGCGCGGGTGGTCTCGCGCAGCGACTGGACCATGAAGTTGACGTTGTCCTTGAGGTCGGCGACCTCGCCGGAGGCGTCCACGGTGATGGAGCGGGTGAGGTCCCCGGCCGCGACGGCGCTGGTGACCTCGGCGATCGCCCGGACCTGCCGGGTGAGGTTGCCGGCCAGGCGGTTGACGTTCTCGGTCAGCCGCTTCCAGGTGCCGGAGACGCCCTCCACCTGGGCCTGGCCGCCGAGCCGGCCCTCGGAGCCGACCTCGCGGGCGACCCGGGTCACCTCGTCGGCGAAGGAACTGAGCTGGTCGACCATCGTGTTGATGGTCTCCTTCAGCTCCAGGATCTCGCCGCGCGCGTTGACGGTGATCTTCTGCGACAGGTCGCCGCCGGCCACCGCGGTGGCCACCTGGGCGATCGCCCGGACCTGGCCGGTGAGGTTGCCGGCCATGAAGTTCACCGAGTCGGTGAGGTCGCGCCAGGTCCCGGAGACGCCCTTCACGTCGGCCTGGCCGCCGAGGATGCCCTCGGTGCCGACCTCGCGGGCCACCCGGGTCACCTCGCCGGCGAACGCGGAGAGCTGGTCGACCATCGTGTTGACGGTGTTCTTCAGCTCCAGGATCTCGCCCCGGGCGTCGACGGTGATCTTCTGCGAGAGGTCGCCCTTGGCCACCGCGGTGGCCACCTGGGCGATGTCGCGGACCTGGGTGGTGAGGTTGCCCGCCATCGCGTTGACCGAGTCGGTGAGGTCCGCCCAGGAGCCGGAGACGCCGTCCACCTGGGCCTGGCCGCCGAGCCGGCCCTCGGTGCCGACCTCCCGGGCGACCCGGGTCACCTCGGAGGTGAACCGGGACAGCTGGTCCACCATGCCGTTGAACACCGTGGCGATCTCGCCCAGCAGGCCGTCGGCGTCGTCCGGCAGCTCGGTGCCGAAGTCGCCGTCGCGCACCGCCGTCAGCCCGGCGAGGAGCAGCCTCAGCTCGGGCTCGCCCACGCGCGCGCTGTCGGGCCCTCGGTCCGGTTCGTGCTGGGGCCCCCGCGGGGGTCCTTGAAAGGTCGTGGGGCCGGCCATCGAACGCTCGCCTCCGATCCTGGACGCCGCGAGCACGGGTCGTCGGACCGGTCCCCGGGCGTGGTGGGTACCGCCCCGGAGGCTACCCCAGCCCTTACCCGCGGTTGAAAAACAGTTGATGCCCGGGGCAACCTTTCCAGGGTCCCGCCGTTCCGGACGCCGCAGACCGTCTCCATGAAACCTTCACAGACGGCAACTGCATCCTTTCGCGCTTCCGGGGTAGCGGGGCAGGACCGTACCAACACGACGGAAGGATTCCCATGGTGGCCCCCACCGGTGAACTGCTCGCCTCCGCCGCTGCCCCGACCACGGCCGGACTGCGGGACCTGCTGCCGCCCGAGCTCGCGGCGGTCGAGGACCCCCGGGAGGTGGCGCCCGCGGACGCCCGGGAACTGACCAAGGTGCTGCTGCGCCGTCTGGCGACCCTGGAGGAGGGCACCCGGGAGTACTCCTACGTCCGCTCCACACTGGTCGAGATGAACCTCTCCCTGGTACGGTTCGCGATCCGCCGCTTCGACTCGCACCGCGAACCCAAGGAGGACCTCCTCCAGGTCGGTGCGGTCGGCCTGATCAAGGCCATCGACCGCTTCGACCCCGAGCTGGGTGTGGAGTTCACCACCTTCGCCCTGCCGACCGTGCTCGGCGAGATCCGGCGGCACTTCCGGGACACCACCTGGGCCGTGCACGTCCCGCGCCGCCTCCAGGAACTGCGCATCACCCTGGCCCGGGCCCAGGAACGCCTCGCGCAGCGGCTGGACCGCGCCCCGACGGTGGCCGAGCTGGCCGAGCACGTCGGGATTTCCCCCGAGGAGGTGGTCGAGGGCCTGACCGCGGCCAACGCCCACACCGCGGGCTCGCTGGACGGCGGCAACGACGACGGCGAGGGGCCCGGCCCGCTGGGCGACCACCTCGGCGAGGACGACCGCGAACTCGCCCTGGTCGAGGACCTGGTCGCGCTCAAGCCGCTGATCGCCACCCTGCCCGAACGGGAGCGGCTGATCCTGTCCATGCGCTTCTGCGAGGACATGACGCAGTCCCAGATCGGCGCCCGGCTCGGCCTGTCCCAGATGCACGTCTCCCGGCTCCTCAGCCGCACCCTGCGACATCTGCGCCAGGGCCTGGAGGCGGCCTGAGCGTGCCGCGCGTGCCACGCGGTGCGGCTCCCCGCCCGGGGCGCGAGGGCCCCGCACGACCACCCCTCACTTGGCCTGCGGGCGTGACCTCCGTATGGTCGGAAGGCACGGACATGGAGGGGAATGACGATGATGCCATCCAACGACCAGGGAGAGACTGTGCTGGCGGCCTCCCAACCCCGTCCCGAGCTGGTGGTGGAAACCCGCTCCGGGGCCGGCGGGGTGATGCTCTGCGCGCTGGCCGGGGATCTCGACGTCGAGACGCTGGCGCCGGCCGCCGAGGCGCTCGCCGACCTGGTCGCCCAGCGGCCCGCGGCCGTGGTGGTCGACCTGCACGGGGTCGGCTTCTGCGACTCCTCGGGGCTGAACGTCCTGCTGCGCACCCGCCTCGCGGCGGAGCGGGCGGGAGTGGAACTGCGGCTCGCCGCCGTCCCGGCCACGGTCATGCGGGTCCTCGACCTGACCGGGGCGCGTACGGTCTTCGCCATTCACGAGTCGGTCGACGCGGCCCTGGCGGGATGAGCCAGGGCTCGCGCCGGCCCGTCCGGCACGCCGGATCCGGACGGGCGCACCCGTGGTGCCCTCCGGATCCGGCGGCAGGCATAATTCCGGAACCGCCGGGAAACCGACCACCGGACCACGCCGTCGATCCGAAAGGGTGCCCTCCAATGACGCTGAGCCGGGGAACCCTGGACGGAGAACCCCAGCAGGCCGGACCCGTGACGCCGCCGGGCGGCCAGCGCAGGCGGCTGACGCTGGCCGGGCTCCCCAAGCCGGTCGCGCACGCCAGGACCTTCACCGTCCGGGCCCTCGCGGACTGGTTCCCGCCCGCCGCCGTGCCCGGCCCCCGCGACGAGGTCGCCGAGGACGTGGTGCTGCTGGCGGCGGAGCTGGTCGCCAACGCGATGCTGCACGGGGACGGCCCGCTGGAGATGGTCCTGGAGGTCACCGGCGCCCGGCTGCGGGTCGAGGTCAGCGACCGCAGCCCGGTCATGCCCGTCCCGCGCCGGCCGCACGATCCGGCGCTGCCGGGCGGTCACGGCCTGTTCATCGTGGAGCGCACGGCCGACCGCTGGGGCGCCGAGCCGCACAGCCAGGGCAAGACGATCTGGGCCGAGGTCGACGCGGCGCGGCTGCGCCGGGGTGACTGACCGCAGCCGGGCGCACCGGCGCCCGGCTGCTCCGCCTACAGTCCCTCGACCGCGCGGGCGTCGCCGGTGAGCGCGTAGCGGCGGCAGGCCAGCAGCTCGTCACAGGTGCTGCCGATCTCCTCGCCCAGCAGGTGCAGCACCGTCTCGGCGTCGTGGTCCGAGACGTAGCCCGGCGCCACGCGCAGGGCCAGCAGGCCCAGCTCCCGGTAGCCGCCCCGCAGCCGCCGCTGGACGCCCAGCCCCTCGGCGACCGTGGTGCGCCAGGCCTCCACGTCGATGCCGTCGGGCCCGGGGACGCGCCGCAGATCCGCGGGCGGGACGTCCGGGCTCTCGCGGAGCTCGGCGATGGCGTCGGCGACGGCGGCGGCCACCCGGGCGGGTTCCCGGGGCTCCCCGCCGGCGTCCGCGCGCAGCCGGCCCAGGCGCTCGGCGAGCAGGTCGGTCAGCTCGGACAGCCGGCCGCGCAGGTCCACCACCGCCCCCACGTCCAGCACCGCCCAGGTGTCCCAGGCGTGGGCGAGCGAGGGTCCGGCCTCGCGGGCCACGGTCTGCTCGATCACCGCGGCGGTGGCCGCGAGGTCCAGCAAACGGTAGGCCGTGGCCCGTGGGACACCGAGTTCGGCCATGGCGTAGGCGTCCCACGAGGGATGCCCCAGCACCGCCCACGCCCGGCCCCGGTGCGCGGCGCGCACCCGCCGGGTCAGTACCAGTGCGGCGGTGCGGGGCTCCGCCACCGCCGCTCGCAGCTCGTCCGTCACCCGCCGCGCGTCGGCCCGGTCGACCGCGGCGTCCACCTCACGGTTGCGCGTGTCTTCCATACGCCTTCCTTGCCCGCTGCGCGGCGGGCGAATCGTGCGGTACCGGGGCGAACCCTCCGTTACCGTCCGGCTCCGCCCGGTCCGCCGCGGTCCGCGCGCCCGCCGGGTGGCGCGCCCGCCGATTCCGTGGCATGACCGGGGTCCGCCGGGGCAGACGGTGCCCACAACGTTTCGGCAGGACGGTACGAGGGAGGGCGAGGCCGATGTCGGAGAAGGTGGCGGCACAGCTGAGGATGCGTCTGATCACGGGGGAGGCACAGGGGCGGGACCTGGACGTCGAGTGCCGCTACGAGAGCGCCGACCCGTTCGCCGTCCACCTGGACTTCGGCGCCGAGGAGGGGGCCGTCTGGGTGGTGGCCCGCGACCTGCTGGCGGCCGGGCTGCGCGGCCCGGTGGGCGAGGGCGACGTCCACATCGAGCCCAGCGGCACCGGCGAGCACGTGTTCATTGCCCTGGGCGGCCTGTCCGGGGTGGCACTGCTGAACGCCCCCGCGCGCCCGCTGGCCCGCTTCCTGCGGGCGACCGGCCGGGCGGTGCCGGTCGGCTCGGAGTCCTGCCGGATCGACTGGGACCGCTGCATCAGCGACCTGCTCTCCGCCTGAGGGGCGCGCCCCCGGGCGGAGAGCCGCCGGGTCAGCGCCCGCCGTCCTCGACGGTCACCCGCAGGCTTCCCAGCGCCGGATCCGCCGAGTCCGGCACCAGCATCCCGGCGGCCCGCCCGCTGCGCAGGTACTCCACCACGTCCTCGTCGAGCCGCTCGCCGGGCAGGGCGGCCGGGATCCCCGGCGGGTAGGGCGTGAGCATCTCGGCGGCGATCCGGCCCGCCGCCTTCTCGATCGGCACCTGCTCGGTCGGGCCGAAGAACGCGTCGCGCGGCAGCAGGACCTGCTCCAGGCGCAGCCGGTCGGGGCGGGGCACGTGGACCGCGGCCGCGGGCCGCAGGTCGGCCGCCGCCGCGACGAGTTCGGAGAGGCCGGCGAGCAGGGCGTCGGCGGTGGTGGCGTCGTCGGCGTGGGTGAGCTGGGCGCTGATCCGCCGGTGGTCGCACAGGTGCAGGCTCAGCTGGTGGTGCGAGCGCAGCCAGTCCCCGGCCCGGTAGCCGGTGGTGCCGAGGGCGGAGATGTCGACGATCACCTGCAGGGGGTCGAGGTCGGCGGCGAGACCGTCGCCGCAGAAGTCCTCGCGCCCGTGCACGTGCATGCCGTCCAGCGCCGCGATCCGCGCGCGCACCTCGCCGGCCAGGTCGAGCGCCCGGTCGTAGAGGGCGCGCCCGTGCTGGACCATCTGGCGGCGCCAGCCGTCCAGGGCGGCGTGGACGAGCGCGGAGGGGCTGGTGGTGCCGAGCAGGTCCTCGCGCTGCTTGAGGACCGCCGGGTCCACCAGGTCGCCGCGCAGGTGGAACACCGAGCTCTGCTCCAGCGCCGAGCCCATCTTGTGGACGGAGGTGACGCAGACGTCCGCGCCCGCGTCCATCGCCCAGGTGGGCAGCCGGGGGTGGAAGGGCAGGTGGGCGCCCCACGCCTCGTCGACGATCAGCGGCCGGCCCGCCGCGTGGCACACCTCGGCGACGGCCGGCAGGTCGGCGCACGTCCCGTAGGGGGTGGGGGAGGTGACCAGGGCGCCACGGGCGTCCGGGTGCTCGGCGAACGCGGCACGGAAGGACGCCGCGGACGGCGGGTGCGCCAGGTGCCGCTGCGCGTCCCACTGCGGATCCACCCAGATCGGGCGGATCCCGGCGAGGACGAGGCCGGCCACCACGGACTTGTGGGCGTCCCGGCCGACCAGCAGCTTCTCGTGCGGGCCCGCGACGGCGAGCATCGCGGACTTCACGGACAGCGAGCTGCCGCAGGTGGAGAAGAACGTGTGGTCGGCTCCGACGGCCTCGGCCATCAGCGCCTGCGCGTGCTCCAGGATGCCGCGCGAGGCGGTGCGGTCGTCCAGCCCGCCGGTGGCCAGCACGTCCGAGCGGAAGACGTCCGCGCCGAGCGCGGCCAGGGTGCGCGGGTCGGCGCCGCGGCCCTGCTTGTGGCCGGGCGGGGTGAAGGTGGTGAGCGGATTGGCGTGGTAGGCCGCGAGGGCCTCCAGCACGGGTGCCTGCGACTGGTCCATGGTCCGGCGGCTGCCCCGCCGCTCCGGCCGGAAACCCGCCGCCGCCCGGCCCGGCGCGGTGCGCGCCCTCCGCCGGCGCCGGGTGTGGGGCGGCGGCGCCCGGGTAGGCGGGCGGTTCGTAACGGCCCGGGCCGAGCGCCGGCGGGCCCCGTCGACCGGAAGGTGCAACCGATGTCCGAGACGACCGCTTCGCTCGCGGCCGGCCTGCAGGGGCCGGTCCTGTTCGTCACCGTCCTGCCCGCCGTCCTGGTGGTGGGCGCCCTGCTGGCCGCTTTCGTGTGGGGCAGCCGCCGCCGGGCCCGCAAGCAGCCGCCGCCGGTGCCGCTCGACGCGGTGGAGCGGCTGCGCGGCCGTGACGACGGTGCGCATGAACCTCCGCATCGCGGTTAGACGGAGGCCGACACCGACCGCCGTCGTGCGACCAGGAAGGGCCTTCCGTGACCGACATCTCCCGCCTCCCCGGCGCCGTGGACCACGAGTGGAACTGGCAGCTGGAGGGGGCCTGCCGCACCGTCGACAGCAGCATCTTCTTCCACCCGGTCAACGAGCGCGGCGCCGCCGCGAAGGAGCGCGAGCAGCACGCCAAGTCGGTCTGCGCGCGTTGCCCGGTGCGGGTGCCGTGCCGCCGGTACGCGCTCGCCACCCGGGAGCCCTACGGGGTGTGGGGCGGGCTGACGGAGGAGGACCGGCGTGCGCTGTTCACCGACGCCTCGGCGCCGGGCGGCCGGGCCGCGTAGCGCGGCCCCGGGCCGCCGCTGCCGGCCCGCGCGCACCGGCCGTGTTTGCCCGCCCGGAAGGGTGGTACACGCAGCGCCAGGGCCTGACCGGAGAACGGCAGGTCACCGGCCCTCCGAGGCCCCGCCCGTCCGCATCCACCGGGAGGTATCCGTGATCGTCCTCGGCGTCATACTGCTCATCATCGGTTTCGTCACCGGCATCTCGGTGCTGTGGACCATCGGCCTCGTCCTCGCCGTGATCGGCCTCGTGCTGTGGGTGGCCGGTGCCCTCGGCCACGCCGTCGGCGGACGCCGCCACTACTACTGACCCACGACCGACCTCCGGCCGCGGGGGGGGCCCCCCCGCCCCCCCCCCCCCCCCCCCCCCCCGCCCGCCCCCCCGCGGGGGCCGGGCCGCCCCCCCCCCGAGGGAACCGCCCCCCCCACCCCCCCCCCCCCCCCCGGCCGGGGGCGCCGCGCGCGGGGGGCCGCCGCCCCCCCTGCGGGGCGGCGCCCCCCCCCGGGTCCGTGCCGTGCCGCTACCGTCCTTCGTCGATCAGCCCGAACTCCTCCAGCAGCGAGCCGACCTCGGTCGCCTCCATCCGGTGGAGCAGCCGCCTGCGCAGGAACTCCGGGCCGGGCAGGCTCAGTTCGGCGCCGTCGCGCAGCCGGCTGGTCGCCGCGAGCAGCTTGCGCACGTCGTAGGTCGAGTTGAACACCTCGGGGACCCCGCGCTCGACGTCCAGCAGCCGGTAGGCGGCCTCCATGCCGGTGCGCACCGAGTACTCGGTGGTGAAGATGCAGTCCCGCCCGGTCTCGGCGAACTGGCCGATGAACGCGAAGTTCACCGCGCCGTCCGGTACCACCTGCGGCCGGTCACCGGCCTTGCGCGGCAGGAAGAACGAGGTGACGTAGGGCATCATCACCGGCACGCAGCGGGCGGCCCCGGCGGCCAGCTCGGGGATCTCCGCCTCGGGGACGCCCAGGTGGTACAGCCACTCCTGGGTGATCTCCTCGCCGGTGCAGTCCTGCATCGGCTTGCGGACGAAGTCGCCCGGCCGGTCGACGAACAGCGAGTACAGCCAGACCACGATCTGGTCGGCCGGCTGCTGCTTGAAGTGCGGCTGGCGGTTGACCGTCCAGCTCAGCAGCCAGGAGGAGTCCCGGGCGGTGACGATTCCGCCGGTGACCACCCCGCCGCTGAACGGGTCGCGCTTGGCGACCTGCTGGATGTACCGGGGGATGCGCGGGTCCAGGGTGGTGACGGTGGCGGACTCCCACTTGCTCTGCGGGATGTTGCCGCAGAACACCTCCGGGCGGCCGAACTCCGGGTCCTTGGCGGCGATCCGCCGCCACAGGTCCCAGGCCGGGGCCGGACCCTCGTTCAGCCGGGCCGGGGTGTGCTGGTCACCGTTGTCGGAGTTCTCGGTGAGCGAGCCGATGGTGGTGAACACCAGGTCGTCCTCGCCGAGTTCGACGCCGCCGGGCTTGCCGGCCTCGGTCCAGTGGATCCGGGTGGCCCGCTTGCGCCCGGGCGTGAGGTCGAAGTCGATGTCGGTGACCTCGGTCTCGTAGCGGAAGGTCACGCCCTGGTCCATCAGCCAGCGGGTCAGCGGCAGCACCATCGACTCGTACTGGTTGTACTTGGTGAACTTCAGCGCGGAGAGGTCCGGCAGGCCGCCGACGTGGTGGACGAAGCGGTGCAGGTAGAGCTTCATCTCCAGGGCGCCGTGCCACTCCTCGAAGGCGAACATGGTCCGCCAGTACAGCCAGAAGTTGCTGTCCAGGAAGTCACGGCCGAAGACCTCGTCGATCCGCTTGCCCTCGACCTCCTCGCGGGTGGCGAGGAAGATCCGCACCAGGTCCTTCTGCGCCCGGTCGTTCAGCGCGAACAGGCCGTCGGTGCGGGCGTCCCGGCCGCGCTGCTCGGTGACCCGCTGGAGGGAGAAGTTCGGGTCGTCCTTGTTCAGCCAGTAGAACTCGTCGAGCACCGAGGCGCCCTCGACCTCCAGCGAGGGCACCGAGCGGAAGAGGTCCCACAGGCACTCCATGTGGTCCTCCAGCTCCCGGCCGCCGCGCACCACGAAGCCCTTCTCCGGCTCCTTGATGCCGTCCAGCGCGCCGCCGGGCAGCCGCAGCCGCTCCAGGACGGTGATCCGCTCGCCGGGTACCTGTGCGTCGCGTACCAGGAACGCCGCACCCGCGAGCGACGCCAGCCCCGCCCCGACGAACCAGGCGCTCGCCCGGTCGGCCCGCTCGGGCTTGCGCGGCCTGGCGAACGCCTCGTAGTTCCCGCTGCTCCAGTACACGTGCACTCCTTCGATCGGTGAACAGCCGCTCACGCGCCCGGGCGGACCTCGCCCACGCTCGCCAACGGTCCCTGCGACGGCAACGCGGCTGGACCGGACGGGTGACACCCCGCGGACCGGCCACCGCGGGCCGTGATCACCACCCTGCTCCCGGGCGGGGGAGCGGCGGACCGGTCCACCGGGACCCGATCGAGGACCGGAGGTCCCGGGCCGGCCGGGCGCTTGGTCCCGGTTTCGGCCGTTCTGCCGCTGGGCAGGGCCCGGGCGCCCCGGTGAGGGCCGCAGGGGCCCGGTGAGGGCCGCGGGGGGCGTCCCGGCGGTGACCGCGGGCCCACGAACAGCCCACCCGGGGTGTCCCGGCGGCCGGGGCGGACGATCCTCGTGCCATGGCCTCGATCGTCGTGCTCTACGAGCTGGAACCCGCCCGGGCGCTCGGCCCCGACGGGGTCGAGCCCGCCGTGGTGGCCGTGCACGCCGCCGGGGCGGACCCGGACGTGCCGGAGGACCCGCTGCCGCGCACCCTGTGCGGGCGCGACACCGCCGACATGGAGCACGCGCACTTCCGGCCGGGCCTGGGCGAGCCGTGGTACCCGCCGGCGCTTGCCGAGCAGCGCTGCCGGGAGTGCGAACGGGCGCTGCGGGCCCGGTAACGGACGGCGGGCCGCCGCCGGGCGGGGGGCCCGCCACCGAATCCGGCCGGGGGGCTTCCCCCGGGGAAGTCGGTGGCCGTCCCCAGCGCGCCGCCGCCGTCGCCACCGCGATGATCAACTCACCGGGGAGTTCCCGGGCCCCATGAGGTGAGGAGTGGTCGGAGCGATGGCAGCGAGCAAGCGGATCGGGCGGCGGGGACTGCTGGCGGCGACGGCGGCCGCGGCGGCCGCGGCCGTGCTGGCCCCGGTGACGGCGGGCGCCGCCCCTGCGGGCGCCGCACCTGCGGACGCGCGGGCGGCGGCGGCCGTCCGCGCCCTGGACCGGGTCGCCCAGCCGCTGCGCACCACCGAACCCGGCGGCGGCAGCGTCGACCTGCGCGCCCTGGACGCGATGATCGGCGACGCCGAGGTGGTCGGCCTCGGCGAGGCGACCCACGGCTCCCACGAGTTCTTCACGATGAAGCACCGGCTCTTCCGCCACCTCGTCGAGGAGAAGGGCTTCACCACCTTCGCCCTGGAGACGAGCTGGACCAGCGGCCTGCTGGTCGACGAGTACGTCCTCGGCGGCGGCTCCGGCGACGCGCGGCGGATCGTCAAGGAGGCGTTCGGCGGCAGCCCCTGGGAACGCGAGGAGTTCGCCGACCTCCTCTCCTGGATGCGCGCGTACAACCGGAGCCACCCGCGGCGCCCGGTCCGCTTCCTGGGCGACGACATCGGTGCGCCGAAGCTCGGCGACGGGATCTTCGAACGGGTCGTCTCCTCCGTCCGGCGGACCAGGCCGGACGCCGTGCCGCAGCTCGACGGCCTCTACGCCGCCCTGCGCCCCCTGGACGACACCATCGCCTACATCGGCCGCCCGGTCGCCGAGCGCCGGGAGAACGCCGCCCGGGCCCAGCAGGCGCTCGACCTGGTCACCGCGAGCGGCACTCCCGGCGAGGAGGCGTACGAATGGGCGGTCCAGCACGCCCGCAACATCGCCCAGACCTTCGCCTTCGCCGCCCTCGACCTGGCCGACCCGGAGTCCGTCTCCGCCGCGGAGCAGCTGCGCGACCGGGCCATGGCCGACAACACCGCCTGGTGGCAGCGGCGCACCGGCGGCAAGGTGCTGCTGTCGGCGCACAACGGGCACGCCGGGTACCTGGCCACCGACACCTTCCTGTACCCCGAGCCGCAGGGCGCCCACCTGCGCGACGCCTACGGCAGCGGCTACGTGGCCATCGGCTTCACCTTCGACCGCGGCGCCTTCCTCACCAACGACGAGGTGATGACCGGCGGCTGGAAGTCCGTGACGGTTCCGCCGGCCACCGCGGGGATGAACGAGTACACCCTCGACCGGGTCCGCCACCGCGACTACTACGTCGACCTGCGCACCGTGCCCGGGGCGGCCCGCGACTGGCTGGACGTCAGCCGCCCCACCTACGACGCCGGCTCGGTGTTCATCAGCGACCCGATGCCGGAGCTCGCCGTCGGCCGGGCCTACGACGTCCTCGTCCACCTCCACGAGGTCCACGCGGCCCGCAAGCTCTGACCGGCCGCCCGGCCGGGGCGCCCCAGCGGCCCCGGCCGGGGGGCTCAGGCCCGCCGGGCGCCGGACAGCTCGGCCGGGTAGTCCGGCAGGTCGAGGCTGCTGACCCGCCTGCCCAGCTCCAGCATCCTGTTCAGCACCCAGCGGCGGTTCAGCAGCCCGTTGCGCACCCGCAGCCCGGTCGCGGTGCCGGGCGCCAGGAACGGGCCGGTGCGGTCGCCGCCCTTCTGGCAGCCCCGGGCGTACGCGCGCAGGATCCGCTCGTAGCGGGTGAAGGCGGTGCGGTGGTCGCCGCGGGCCCGGGCCAGCTCGCCGGCCAAGACGTACGCCGCCACCACGGCCGTCCCGGTGCCCATCCCGCCGATGGTGGCCCCGCAGGCGGCGTCGCCCAGCAGGGCGATCCGGCCGGTGGACCAGGCGGGGACGTCGGCCCGGCTGATCGAGTCGAAGTACAGCTCGGGGGCCTGCTCCAGGCTCTCCAGCAGCCGGGGCACCTCCCAGCCGAGGCCCGCGAAGGCCTCCCGGACCAGCGCCTTCTGCTGCGCCGTGTCGTGGCGGTCGTAACGGAGTCCGGGCGAGGCGAAGAGGAGGAAGGCCCCCGCCCGGGCCGGGTCGCGGGGGTCGGCGCCGACCGAGGCGAGCCGTCCGGGGACGTTGAGGCCGACCGAACCGGGCGGGAGGTCCAGGTAGTTGGGCAGCTGCCAGGTGGCGGCGTAGTAGCCGAGGTGGCGCACGTAGCGCTCCTCCGGGCCGAAGGCGAGCCGGCGGACGTTGGAGTGCAGCCCGTCCGCGCCGATCACGAGGTCGAACGTGCGCGGGGCGCCGTGCCGGAAGGCCGCCCGGACGCCGGCGGGGGTCTGCTCCAGGGCGGTGATCGAGTCGCCGAAGAGGTACTCGGTGTGCGGGAGGCTGTGCCGGTGGAGCACCTGGGCGAGCTCCCCGCGCGGGACCTCGACGTCTCCGCCCGCGAAGTCGGCGGGCAGGTGGAGGAGCCGGCGGCCGCGCGGGTCGACGAAGGTCATCGGGCTGCCGCCGGTGCCGAGCGCGCGGAGCTCGTCGAGCACGCCCATCCGCTCCAGCACGCCCAGGTGGGTCGCGCCGCGGAAGTCGACCGGCTGGCCGCCGCCGCGCAGGGCGGGGGCCAGCTCGACGACGGTGGTCTCGAACCCGTACCGGCCCAGCCAGTGGGCCAGGGCGGGGCCGGCGATGCTCGCGCCCGAGATCAGGACCTTCGTGCTCATGCGGACCGCTCCATCCGGGGTCGTCCATGCGGGATCCGTGAACTGTGTCCGGTGGACACTGTTCACTGCTGTGTACGGTAGACACAGTTGGCCCGCCCCGCAAGGGGCGGCCGGGACCACGGACGGAGCGGGCATGGGCGAGGAAGCGAACGCGGCGGTGCGGCTGCTCTGGGGGCCGCCCGCCACACCGTCCCGGGGGCCGAAGCCCGCGCTGAGCCTGGCGCGGATCGCCGCGGCGGGCATCGAGATCGCGGACGCCGAGGGCCTGGGCGCCGTCTCGATGCAGAAGGTGGCCGGGCTGCTCGACTTCACCAAGATGTCGCTCTACCGCTACGTGCCCGGGAAGGCGGAGCTGGTCGCGCTGATGGTGGAGACCGCGATCGACGAGCCGCCGACGGCGCTGGACGCGCTCGGCTGGCGGGAGCGGCTCATCGCCTGGGCCCGGCAGTTGGAGGCCTCCTTCACCCGGCACCCGTGGCTGCTGGACGCCACCGTCGGACCGCGCGTCATGGGCCCCCGGGAACTCGGCTGGCTGGAGGGGGTGGTCGCGGCCCTGGACGGCCGGCGGCTGACCGGCCCCGAGCGGATGGACGCCGCCGTGCTGCTGGCCGGGCACGTGCGGGGCATCGCCGAGCAGGCCCGCGCGGCCCGACCGGACAGCCCGCCCGAGGCGGAGTTCCTGGCCGTCCTCGGCCCGCTGGTGCACCGGCACGCCGACCGCTTCCCCGCCCTCGCGGCGGCCCTGACCGCGCAGGACGGCCACGACCGGGCGCTGGACTTCGGCCTGGAGCGCATCCTCGACGGCCTGGAGGCGCTGATCGAGCGGCGCGCCGAGGGTGCCCGGAGCGCGGACCGGTGACCGGGGCGGCGCCGGAGGGCCGGCCGCCCGTCGTGCGGCGCGGCGCGCGGACGGAGGACGGCTCCTGCCGCCATCTGCTGGTGTGGGAGGCCGGCCCGGGGTGGCGGATGGTCAGCAGCGGGGTGCTGGGCGGCGGGATCGGCGAGCGCGGCTGGGTCCTGAACGCCCAGGTCCGGCCCGGCTACGACCGGCTGGATCCGGACCGGCACCTGGCGGAGCTGGCGCGGGCCGAGGGGCTGCGCGGCCCGGGGGTGGGCCTGATGACCGCCGCCGAGGTCGACGACTGCACCTGGGGCGAGGACGGCGGCGCCCTCGCCCTGGTGACCACCGGCATCGGCGTGCCGACCTGGGCCGCCGCGCCGCCCGACGTGCCGCCCGTGGCCGTGGTGCCCGCTGGTCGGGTGCCGGCCGTTCCGGCGCCCGCCCGGTACGTTCCGGGCACGATCAACATCCTCGCCGTGGTCCCGGCGCCGGTGACCGACGCGGGTCTCGTCAACCTGCTCGCGACCGCCACCGAGGCCAAGGTCCAGGCCCTCCTGGACGCCGGCTACGCATGCTCCGGCACCCCCTCCGACGCGGTGTGCGTGGCCGTCCGCACGCCCGACGGCCGCCGGGAGGCCGATCCCTTCGGCGGCCCGCGGTCCCGGTGGGGCGCCCGGTTGGCCCGCGCCGTCCACCGGGCGGTCGTCGAGGGCGCGCACCGCGACCGCGAACGCCGCGCCCGGGGGTCCGCCGCGCCGCACCACCGGCCGGCGGCGGACTGCCGGTGCGCGAACGTCCTCCCGGCCGGCCGCGCGATCGGCTGAGCCCGGGGCGCCGGGCCCCTGGCGCCCGGCGGTCCCGTGGTCATCGGTGGTGCGTGCCGGCCCCGCGGTGCGGTGATCACCACCCTCCCCGGGGGCCCGGCCGGCCGTCGACGGCCTCCGAGGACGTGCCCGGGTGCTCGGTTCAGTGGGCGCCGAGCAGCCGGGCGGCCTCGGTGAGGGTCGGTCCCAGCGGCAGGTCGAGGCGGAGGGCGGCGAGGTCGTCACCGCGGGTGGGGCCCTGGTTGACGATGACGACGGGCAGCCGTGCGCGGGCGGCGCGGCGCACGAAGCGCAGGCCGGAGAGGACGGTGAGCGAGGAGCCGAGGACCACCAGGGAGCCGGCGGCGTCGACCAGGTCGTAGCAGTGCTCGACCCGGGCGGCGGGCACGTTCTCGCCGAAGAACACCACATCGGGCTTGAGCACGCCGCCGCAGTCCGCGCAGGGCGCGACGCGGAAGCCGTCCACCAGCGCCGGCGGCAGCAGGGCGTCACCGTCGGGGCGCAGCACGGGGTCGGCCCCCCGGAATCCCCGGTTCAACTCCTCCAGGCGCCGGTCGAGTTCGGCCCGGGAGCTGATGCGGCGGCAGTCGAGGCAGACGACCCGGCCGAGCCCGCCGTGCAGCTCCACCGCCCCACGGGTGCCGGCCGCGTGGTGGAGTCCGTCGACGTTCTGGGTGATGACCGCCCCGATGTGCCCCGAGCGCCGCAGCAGCTCCACCGCGCGGTGCCCGGCGTTCGGGCGGGCCCGGGCGAAGGCGGGCCAGCCGGTGTGGCTGCGGGCCCAGTAGCGGCGGCGGGCGGCCTCGCCGCCGGTGAACTCCTGGTAGGTCATCGGCGTACCGGTGCGGCGGAGACCGGTGGCCCCCCGGTAGTCGGGGATGCCGGACTCGGTGGACAGCCCCGCCCCGCTGAGCACCACCGCGCCGCGCCGCTCCAGCGTCCCCACCAGTCCCGTGAGGTCCGCGAGCTCCGCGGAGCCGGCGGGGCGTTCCGGGGCACTGGCGTCGGAGGCTTCCATACCGCCGAGGGTAACGCCGCCGAGCGGGGCCCGCGCCGGGACGGTCCGACGGGGCAGGACGAAAGAATCTTCGTCCCCGGACGGCGGCGCCACCTCATTTGAGCCGCTCGTGGCCGAAGAATTTCCTGTCGCGGTGGGGCCGGTCCGAGCCGGAGGGCCTGGCCTTCCGGTGCGTTGTTCGTCCGCGGGGCGTTGACCGTGGAGAATGTGCGGGTGAGCGATGTACGTGAAGTCCTGGATTATCCGACGTTCGGTCGGGCAGTGCGCGAACTGGCGCAGGCGGTGGCGGATGACGGGTTCGAGCCCGATCTCATCCTGAGCATCGCCCGTGGCGGGGTGTTCGTGGCAGGGGGTCTGGCCTACGCGCTGGACTGCAAGAACATTCACCTGGTGAACGTCGAGTTCTACACCGGGGTGGGCACGACCCTCGACATGCCGGTGATGCTGGCGCCCGTTCCCGAGGCGATCGATTTCACCGACAAGAAGGTCCTGATCGCCGATGACGTCGCCGACACGGGGAAGACGCTGAAGCTGGTGCGCGACTTCTGCCTCGGCCACGTGGCCGACGTGCGCTCGGCCGTCATCTACGAGAAGTCGCACAGCCTCGTGCAGTGCGAGTACGTGTGGAAGCGGACCGACGACTGGATCAACTTCCCGTGGTCGACGCAGGAGCCGGTCGTCCGGCGCGCGGGCGGCGTCCTCGACGCCTGACGCGGGCCGGCCCCCGAGCAGCCGGTCCGGAGCGCGCTCCGGACCGGCTGCTCCGCGCGGCTCCCGTACCCTGGGCAGCGTCGTGCGAAGAGAGCGGAGGTGCGCCGGTGAACGGTGGCGACGTTCTGTGGTGGGTCCTCGCCGCCCTGGCGGTGGTGTCCCTGGTGGTCGCGGTGGTCCTGGTCGTGAAGCTGGTCCGGGTGCGCAGGCTCCTGGTGGCGACCGGTGTCCCCATGTCGGCCAAGGTCCTGTTCTGGGCGTCCATCGCCTACCTGATCAGCCCCGTCGACCTGCTCCCGGACCCGATTCTGCTGGACGACATCGGGCTGCTCCTGGTGGCCCTGCGCACCCTGCACAAGGCGGTCGGCCAGGCCTCGCAGGGCCCGCGCGACGCCGACCGGTACGGCCCGGCCTGAACCGCCATGCGCCCGGGGCCGGCCACCCGCGCCGGCTGGGGTACTAGGTTCACCATGAGATCGGGTGCAGGATTCATGGCGCCGCCGACCTGCGGTGTTCTAGCGTCGTGCCATGACGATTCCGGCCGGACTGAGACGCACGGTTCTCCGGGCGCGGAGGGACACCGGCTTCCTTGCCGCCGGTGTGCTGCCGCACCTGGCGCTGGTGCCCGTGTGGGCGTGGGCGGCGACGACCACCGCCCGGACGGGGGACTGGCTCCTCACGGTTCCCGTGTCCGCCGCCCTGGTCCTGCTCGGTACCCCGGTGCTGACGGCCGTTCAGCGGGCCCGCTACCGGGTGCTCATCGGCGTGGACGTCCCCCGGCTCACCCCCACCGCGCCGGAACGGCGGACATGGGCCTCGACCGCCCGGTGGCTCGCGGCGAAGCGGCCCTGGCGCAGGATCGGCTACCACCTCCTGCTGGGCCCGCTGCTCGCGCTGCTGGAGCTGCTGGTGCTCGCGATGGCAGCGGCGTGCCTGGCGGCCGTCACGGCCTGCGCCTGGTCATGGGCGCTGCCCACCGCCATCCGCCAGGACTGGCCCGGCCTCCCGGCCCGGCTGCCGGCCTGCGCAGCGGCCGGACTCCTCCTCCTGTGCGCCCTGCCCTGGACCGCGCGGGCAGTGGCCCGGGCCGAGGCGCGGCTGGCGGCGGGACTGCTCGGGCCCAGCCGGGCCCAGCGGCTCCAGGAGCGGGTCGACCAGCTGGCCGTGAGCCGGACCGACCTGATCGAGGCGGTCGACGCGGAGCGCCGCCGGATCGAGCGCGACCTGCACGACGGCACCCAGCAGCGGTTGGTGTCCCTCGCGGTCAACCTGGGTCTGGCCATGGCCACCCGCCCGGACCTGTCGAGTGATGCCCGCGAGGTGATCGCGCGGGCGCACCTGGAGGCGAAGGAGGCGATCGCCGAACTCAACGACCTGGTGCGGGGGCTGCACCCGGCCGTGCTCGAAGACCGGGGTCTGGACGCGGCGTTGTCCGGGCTGGCCGCCCGCACGCCCCTGCCGGTGCGGCTGCGGGTCGATCTGGAGGAGCGGGTGGCGCCCCGCGTGGAGTCGGTCGCGTACTTCGTGATCTCGGAGGCGCTGACCAATGCGACGAAGCACGCCAAGGCGATGCGTGCGGAGGTGATGGTCCGCCAGGTCGGCGAGGTGCTGCGGGTGCGCGTCACCGACGACGGGCTGGGCGGTGCCGACGCCGCCGGCACGGGGCTGGTCGGCCTGGCCAAGCGGGTCGGTTCACTCGACGGGGCCTTCCACGTCAGCAGCCCGGCCGGCGGGCCCACCACCATCACCGCGGAGCTGCCGTGCGTGCGGTGATCGCCGAGGACTCGGTGTTGTTGCGGGTCGGCCTGATCAAGGTGCTGGAGATGGGCGGGTTCCAGGTCGCCGCGGAGGCCGGCGACGCGGAGGGGCTGTTGGCGGCGGTGGCGGAGCACCGGCCCGGACTCGCCCTGATCGACGTCCGGATGCCGCCCGGCTTCACCGACGAGGGGGTGCGGGCGGCGCTGGAGATCCGCCGGCGCTGGCCGGGGACGGCGGTGGTGCTGCTCTCGCAGTACGTGGAGGAGCGGTACGCGGCCGACCTGCTGTCGGCGAACACCAGCGGGGTGGGCTACCTGCTCAAGCAGCGGGTTGCCGATGTCGCCGACTTCGTGGCGGCGGTCCGGCGGGTGGCGGAGGGGGGCACGGCCCTGGACCCGCAGGTCGTCGCCCAGTTGCTGCTGCGGCGCGACAACGACCCGTTCGCGCGGCTGACCCCGCGCGAACGGGAGGTGCTCGGCCTGATGGCCGAGGGCCGCTCCAACGCCGGCATCGCGCAGGCGCTGGTGGTCGGCGAGAGCGCCGTGGCGAAGCACATCAACAACATCTTCGCCAAGCTCGACCTGCCCGTGGTCGACGTGGACCACCGCCGCGTGCTGGCCGTGCTGCGCTTCCTCGGAGCGCCCCGGGCCTGACCATCCCCTCCGGGACCACGGTCCGCGGACCACGGCCGAGTACTAGAAGGTGCCGCCGAGGTAGCCGAGCAGATGGTCCCGGTGCAGGGCGAGGTCGGCCAGCGCGGCGGCCGGCAGCGCGAGGTGGAAGTAGAGGCTTCCCGTCAGCGCGCTCCGCAGCGCGCGGACCGCGCCGCCCGGCGCGGGCGGCCCGGGGCGGCGGGTGCGCGCAGCGCGGCGTGCGCTCGCGCGGCCGAGACCGAGGCCGGCCAGCGCCCCGGCCGTGACCAGCGCGGCGAGCGCCGCCACGACGCGCCCGTCGTACCCGGTGCGGGCCAGCAGCCACACGTCGAGCACCAGGGTGAGGCCGCCGTACAGCGCCGCCTGGACGAGGTCGCTGTCCGTGATCCGCGTCATCCGGGAGTTCCTCGCATGCTCCAAGGATGCCGGTCCCGGCGGCCGGGCGGAACGGTTCGAACGGTTCCGCCCGGCCGGTCACCGGACCGCGGGGAGCGGCGCGGGGCCGGGGAGCCGCGGCGGCCGGGCCGGCGTCACATCAGACGGCCGCTGTAGAAGGGCGCGTAGTGGAGCGCGTAGCGGTCGCGGAAGTCGGGGCCCAGGTCGTCCTCGCCCGCGCCCATGGTGGGGCTGCTCTTGATGTCGTCCTTGGTGCGGTCGACGTACACCTTCTGCTCGCCGATCTCGATGCGGATGACCGTTCCGGCCGGGAGCAGCACCAGCCGGCCGAAGATCCACGGGCCGGTGTCGACGACGAGGTACTGCGACCCCACCTCCTCGGAGAGCTTGTCCACCTTGCCCACGGAGCCGTCGACGGCCTCCACGTCGAACCCGATCAGGTCGGTGCCGGCGGTGTGGCCGGCCGTGTCGCGGAACTGCCAGAGGTTGACGCCCTCGTTCATGTGCTCTTCTCCCTTCCGTCGTAGGACCGGTGGTCGGGTGCCCCGCGCCGGGCGATCCATGCAGGTGTGGGCGCGCCGAGCCGGGAAAGACGGGCCGCGGGCCGGGTGCTCGCGCCCCGGCGCTCACGAGAGAGCGCGGAAGAGCACGGAGAGGAGAGCGGGGACATGGGGTGGAGTCTGGTACGGCTGACGCTGGCGGGCCTGGCGGCGGTGCTCCTGGCGTACGGCGCGGACCGGGCCGCGCGGGCGGCCGCCCGGCGGCTGACCACCGGGGGCCGCGGCACCGGCGTGCCGCGCGTGCTGGCCCGGTGCCGCCGCCCGCTGCTGTCGCTGACGGCCTGTCTGCTGGTGCTCGGCGCGATGCCGTGGATCGACGCGCCGCCCGCCGCCCGTGACGGCCTGCGGCACCTGGTGCTGATCGCCGCGATCGGCTGCGGCGGCTGGCTCTGCGCCCGGGTGGTGGCGCTGCTGGTGGACGGCACCGTCCGGCTCGCGGTGCACCGGCGGGACCCGGCGTGGGCGGGGCGCGCCCGGACCCAGGCCGACCTGCTCGGCCGGATATGCCAGGCCGTGATAGGGCTGGTGACGCTGGGCGCCGTCCTGATGACCTTCCCGGCGGTGCGCGGCGTCGGCACCAGTCTGCTCGCCTCGGCCGGCCTGGTCGGGGTGGTCGCGGGGGTGGCGGCGCAGAGCACCCTCGCCAACGTCTTCGCCGGCGTGCAGATGGCCTTCGGCGACCTCGCGCGGATCGGGGACGTCGTCGTGGTGGCGGGGGAGTGGGGCACGGTGGAGGAGATCACCCTCACGGCGGTGGTGATCGCGACCTGGGACCAGCGGCGGATCGTGATGCCGATGTCGTACTTCGTCGGCCGCCCGTTCGAGAACTGGTCCCGCCGCTCCAGCCGGATCACCGGCACGGCGCTGCTGCACCTCGACCATCACGCCCCGGTCGGCAAGCTGCGCGAGGAGTTCGACGCCTACCTGGCCGGCAACCCGCTGTGGGACGGCGAGGGCAGCGCCCTCCAGGTGGTCGACACCACGCCCACCACCATCGTGGTGCGGGCGCTGGCCACCGCGGCGAACGCGGACCACGCCTACGAACTCCGCTGCCAGCTGCGCGAGCACCTGATCGGCTACCTGCGGGACCACCACGCGTACGCGCTGCCGCGGGTCTCGGTGACGGACGCCCCCGGCGCCCGCCCGGACGCGGAGCGCCCCGTCCCCTAGACCCCCTCCGGGGCGTCCTTGGGCCGGCCGGGGCCCTCGCCCTCGCCGGCGTCGGCCTGGTCCGGGTCCGGGTCGTGGAACGAGACGTCGACACGCTGCTCGGGCCGGCGCTCCTCCTGCCGGGCGACCGAGGCGAGCACCTGCTCGTCAGCCTCCGTCAACGGGGGCTGGAGCAGGCTGCGCGGCCACAGCCGGCGGGCGAGCACCACGTCGGTCTCCGCCGCGTACACGGTGACCTGGGCGGTGAGGTAGAGCCAGGAGAGCAGTCCGATCACCGTCGCGAAGAACCCGTACACCTGGCCGGCGTGCCGCAGCTCGTGCGCGACCAGCAGCGAGCCGAACGCCTGCAGCGCGGTGAACAGCGGTCCGGCCAGCAGACAGCCCGGCCACAGCGCCCGGGTCGGCACGTCGTGCGGGGTGAGCACCCGGAAGCAGGCCAGGCACAGGGCGCTGTTCAGCAGCGCCGAGACGACCAGGGCGCCGATCCGGGCGGGCAGCCCGCCCAGGGTGGTGCCGACCAGCGCGGCGCCGGCCGTGGTCAGCACCAGCCCGGTGCCGAGGACGACGAACAGCAGCAGTCCGCGCGCCAGCCGGGGGAAGTAGCCGGGCCGCCGCACGCCCGGCACGTTCCAGATCTCGGCCATCGCGTGCTGGAGCACCTGGGTGACGCCGAGCGCGCCGTAGAGCAGGCCGAGTACGCCGATGACCAGCGCCAGACCGCTGCCCTGGAGCGAGTGGGTGCTCTGGCGCAGCTGGTCGCCGATGATCGGGAAGTCGGCGAGCGCGGAGTCCACGACGGCCCGCTGGGCCCCGGGATGGCCGTGCAGGACGAAGCCGAGCACGGTGCTGAGCAGGAGCAGCAGCGGGACGAGCGCGACGAAGCCGTAGTAGGTGAGCAGGGCGCAGAGCAGTCCGCCGCGGTCGTCCCCGTACTTCTTGACGACCCCGAAGACGACGGCGGGCGGACGGTGGCGCTGCTGGAGGCCGTCCAGCGCGCGAAGGACGCGTTCGACCGGATTCACGCCGCGCGTCTGCCCCCGCCGCGCGCGGGGACACCTCCGCGTACGCCCACGGGCCGGCGAACCCGCAGGATCCGCACGTTAGCGCCCGGAGAACCGGGGAAACCGAGCGCCGGCACGCAGGGCGACCGCGAGGAGGCGGACACGGTGGACGAGCGGGAACGGGTGGCGGGGGCGGGGAGCGCCGGGGCGGGCGTGCTCGCGGTCCGGGCGGGGACCGGGCCCCGGTACCAGCCTCACCCGGTGCTGCGGGGCGTGGGACTGCGGCTGCGCGGCCGGGCCTGGGAGACGCTCTGCGGTGCGCGCCCCCGGAGCGTGCTGACCCTCGGGCTGCTCGCCCTGGGCCTGCTGGCGGCCGGGCTGCGCGGCTGCGCCCCGGGGGTGTTCTGGCCGGCGGTCGGCGGCTGGGCCGTGCTCCTGGGGGCGTCCTTCGGCCTGTTGCGCGGCTGCCGGAAGGCCGATTGACCCGGGCCGGTGCGGGCACCCGCGAAGCGACCGGAGGAATCCGCGACGAGGCGAGGAGACGACGGTGGAGGAGATCCCGCAGGGCGGCGCGGGCGGAGTACCGCTGCACCACGACCCGGACGACGAGAACACCCACGACCCCCGGGCCCCGGGCCGGGGCGGGGGCGGCGGCGACGGCGGGGGCGACGCGACCACCGTCGAGCCCGGCCGGGCCCGCCGCCTGGACCCCGAGGAGTCCGACGAGTCCGAGGCGGACGACCCGGAGGGCGATCCTGATGGCGGTGAACCGGACGAGGAGCCGGACGACACGTCCTGACCGTGCGCCGGAACGCCGAGGGCCCGGGGGACCACCGCAGCGGTGGTCCCCCCGGGCCCTCGGCGGAAGACGCCACGACCCCGCCGCCGGGGCACACCGGGAACCGGTTCCCGGTGTGCACGTCCCGTAGTCGAACGGACCGGACGGGTCGAACGGCGGCGGCCCGGTTCCCGCTCCCGATCCGGGGCAGACGCAGGCCGTGCGACGGGCGCGGGCCCGGAAGGAGGCGGTCCACGATGCTGTGGAGCCGGACGGCGGTGCTCGGGTGCGGCCCCCGGAGGGCCGCGGCCCCGCCGCCGGACGGGTCCACCGGATAGCACAGGGGTGCGCCATGCGGTTGCCCGGAGGATCGGCCGACGCGACACCACAGCTCAATCTCGGGGAGCGGCTGCTGGAACAGTTCCTCACCACGGGGTGCACGCTCGACCCCCGGGACGTTCCGGTGATCGCCGAGCGGTACACCCGGGAGCTGGGGATCGGGTCGAGCGTCGTCTACCTCACCGACATCCAGCAGTACCGGCTGGTCCCGATCGGCGGCGGGCCCTCCCTGCCGATCGACGGCACCGTCGCCGGCTGGGCGTTCCGCACCGGCACCCTGCGCGTCATCGAGGACCACGACGCGGGACTGCTGGCCTGGTTCCCGCTGACCGACGGCGCCGTGCGGCTCGGCGTGCTCTGCCTGCGCACGGAGCGGCTGGACCACGAGGGACTGCGCCGCTGCCGGATGCTCGCCGCCCTGCTCGCGATGGTGATCACCTCGAAGCGCGACACCAGCGACAGCTACGCCCTGGGCACCCGCGCCGACACCATGAGCCTGCCGGCGGAGATGCTGCGCGCCTTCCTGCCGCCCCGCACCGTCCGCACCCGGCAGGTGGTGTCGACGGCCGTCCTGGAACCCGCCTACGACCTCGGCGGCGACGCCTTCGACCACTCGCTGGCCGACGGCATGCTGCACGCCGCCGTCCTCGACGCGATGGGTCACGACCTCGCCTCCGGACTGACCGCCGCGGTCGCCCTCGCGGCCGGCCGCAACGCCCGGCGCAACGGCGCCGAGCTGCCCGCCCTGGCCGACGTCATCGACGACTGCCTGCAGAACTGGCTGCCCGACCGCTTCGCCACCGGCATCCTGCTGCGCCTGGACGTGGCGGACGGCGCCCTGCAATGGATCAACTGCGGGCACCCGCCGCCGCTGCTGATCCGCGACCAGCACGTCGTCACGGAGGCGCTGACGCAGACCCCGGAGTCACCCCTGGGCCTCGGTGCGCTCGGCGAGGCGCCGCGCGCCGTGCAGACCTTCCGGCTCCGCCCGGGCGACCGGCTGCTGCTCTACACCGACGGGGTCACCGAGGCCAGGGGAACGGCCGGCGAGCTCTTCGGGCTGGAGCGCTTCGCCGACTTCGTCATCCGCGCCACCGCCGCCGGTGAGGAGGCTCCCGAGGCGCTGCGCCGGCTCATCCACGCCATCCTGGCGCACCAGGAGAACAAGCTCTCGGACGACGCCACCATCATGATGATCGAGTGGCAGCCGGCCGCCCCGGGAGACCCGGTCGGCCCCACGGGCACCGGCGTCCGCTGACCGGCCGCCCGCGCGGGCCGCCGGCCGGCGGACGCCTCACCGCCTCACCGCTTCACCGCCTCGCCTCACTGCTCCGGGCGGACGGTGGAGGCCACCAGGTGCTCGGCCAGGCCCTCCCGGCCCCCGTCGGCGTACCAGCGGCGCTGGCGGTCGGCGCCGGTGCCCGCGCGCACGAAGTCCTTCCACAGCCCGGCGACCCGTTCGGAGTCCCCGGCGGCCCGCAGCCCCGGGGCGACGTGGGCCCGGAACTCCGCCACCACCTCCGCCGCCGGCCGGGCCGCCCCGCTGAGCGGCGAGACCAGCCGGCCGCGGGGCCCGGTGCGCGCGGCGTGCCAGGTGGCGGCACGCAGCAGTTCCTCCGGCACGGCCGGGCGCGGCTCCCCGGCCCGCTCGTCCAGGAGCGCCCGGGCCACCAGGGCGCGCACCAGGCCGGCGAACAGTTCGGCGTCGGAGACGGTCAGCTGGACGTCGGCCGCGCGCACCTCCACCGTCGGGTAGCGGGCGGAGAGCCGGGCGTGCCAGTAGAGCTGGCCCTCGTCGGCGATCGCACCGGCCGCCCCCAGGGCCGCCACCCGCTGCCGGTAGTCGGCGGCGTCGGCGAAGGCGGGCGGCGGGCCGCTCACCGCCCACTGGTCGAAGTGGACCGTGCGCCAGCTGGCGAAACGGGTGTCCCGGCCGCGGAAGTAGGGCGAGTTGGCGGAGAGCGCGATCAGCACCGGCAGCCAGGGACGCACCCGCATCAGCGCGCCGAGGCGCTCCTCCTCGTCCTCGACCCCGACGTGCACGTGCATGCCGTTGAGCATCAGGTCGTCGACCAGCGCGGGCGCCTGGCGGTGGGCCCGGCGGTAGCGGGTGCCCTCGGTGACCGGCACCGGGTCGTCCAGCCCGAACGGCGCCGCGCCGACCGGCACCACCCGGCACCCGTGCTGCGCCGCCGCCGAGGCAAGCCCCGCGCGCACCCGCGACAGGTGGCGGACCACCGCCGGGAGGTCCTCGCACACCGGCGTGGCCGACTCCACCTGGACCTGGAGCAGCTCGTGCTGCGCCTCGCTCGGCCGCAGCGCCGGTGCCAGGTCGGCGGCGGCCAGCACCTCGGCCGCCCGGGGCAGCGGGGTGCCGTCCCGGGGATCGATCAGCAGGTACTCTTCCTCGACTCCGAGTGTCAGCATGCCCCCTCCGCTACCCGGAACCGTCCGTTCCACGCCCGTCGGTCGCGCATCCGGGCCGATCCGCCGGCCACGCCCTACACCTGCTCGCCGGTGCCCTCGGTGTCGATGTGCGGCAGGATCCGGTCGAGGAAGCGCGGGGTCCACCAGGCGGAGGCGCCGAGCAGGGTCATCACGGCGGGCACCAGCAGCAGGCGGACGATCGTGGCGTCCACCAGCACGCTGACGGCCAGGCCGAGGCCCATCATCTTGATCACGACGTTGTCGCTGACGATGAACGCGGCGAACACGCTGACCATGATCAGCGCGGCGCAGGAGATCACCCGGGCGGTGATCTCCAGGGCGTGCGCCACGGCGTCGTGGGGGCGGCCGGTGCGCAGCCAGGCCTCGTGGACGCGGGAGAGCAGGAAGATCTCGTAGTCCATGCTCAGCCCGAACACGATGGCGAACATCATCATCGGCACGTAGCTCTCGATCGGCACCTTCCCGGACACCCCGAGCGCCGGCCCGCCCCAGCCCCACTGGAAGACCGCCACCACGACCCCGTACGAGGCGGCGATCGACAGCAGGTTGAGCACCGCGGCCTTGACGGCGACCAGCAGGCCGCGGAAGACGGCGAGGATGATCAGGAAGGCGAGCCCGACCACCACCGCGATGATGAGCACCAGCCGGCTGGAGACGATGTCCAGGAAGTCCACCTGGGCGGCGGTGGTGCCGGTCACGTAGGTCTTCGCGCCGGTGCCGGCCACCGCGTCCGGCAGCACGGTGTCCGACAGCCGGTTCACCAGGTCGGTGGTGGCGCGGTCCTGCGGCGCGGTGGCCGGGACGACGGTGGTGAACAGCACCACGCCGTCCGGGCTGGTCTGCAGCGGGCCGACGCTCGCCGCGCCGGGCAGGCCGGTGAGGGCCTGCTGCACCGAGGCCTGGACGGCGGGACGGTCGCCGGCCGCGACCGCGCCCTGGTCGACGACCAGGGTGAGCGGCCCGTTGGAGCCGGGGCCGAAGGCCTCGGACATCAGGTCGTAGGCGCGCCGGTCGGTGAAGTCGGTGGAGTCGGCGCCGTCGCCGACGTGGCCGAGCTGGATGGAGAACAGCGGGATCGACAGCACCCCGAGCACGACGACCCCGGCGACCAGGTAGCGCCAGGGCCGGGCCTCGACCCGCCGGGCGTAGCGGTGCCAGGCACCGGTGGTCTCCTCACCCCGGGCGCCGCCGGTCTCCGCGACCGGCCGGCGCATCGCGATGCGGTCCATGTGGGGGCCGATGAACCCCATCAGCGCGGGCAGCAGGGTCAGCGCGCCGAGCACCGCCGACACCACGGTGACCCCGGCGGCGGCCCCGAGCTTGGCGATGAAGGAGATGCCGGACACCGACAGCCCGGAGAGCGCGATGATCACGGTGCAGCCGGAGACCAGCACCGCGCGGCCGCTGGTGGCCACCGCCTGCCCGGCGGAGGCGACCGGGTCCACCCCGTCCATCAGGTTCTGCCGGTGCCGGGTGAGCAGGAACAGCGCGTAGTCGATGCCGACGCCGATGCCGATCATGGTCGCCAGGGTGGGCGCGACCGTGGCGAAGGTGGACAGCGCCGCGATCAGTCCCAGCACGCCGAGGCCGACCACCGCCGCGAACAGCGCCGTCAGCAGCGGCAGCCCGGCCGCGAGGAGGCTGCCGAAGCCGACCAGCAGCACCACGATCGCCACCGCGAAGCCGATCGCCTCGCTGGAGCGGTCGTCCGGCGCCGGCCGGGCCAGTTCGCCCAGCGGCCCGCCGTACTCCACCTGCACCCCGGCCTGCCGCAGCGGGGTGACGGCGGCGTCCACCCCGGTCAGGTACGCGTCGCCGAGCAGGGTGGGGTTGGTGTCGAACCGGACGGTGATGTAGCCGGTCAGCCCGTCGGTGGACAGCGGGCCGCCGGGCGGCGCGGGCTGACCGGGCGGCGGCAGCGGGCTCTGCGCGCCGAGCACGTGCGGCAGCTGCTGCAGCGCGGAGACGGCCTGGGTGATCTGCGGTTGGAAGCCGGTCAGCTGCTGGGCGTCGTGCAGCACCACCTGGGAGCTGGTGCCCGCGGCGGCCGGCTCGTGCGCCTGGAGGACGTCCTTGCCCTGCGCCGCCTGGGTGCCGGGCAGCGAGAAGTCGTCGGAGTAGGTGCCCCCGACGGTCCTGTTCGCGGCCTGGACGCCGGCCAGCGCCACGATCCACAGCACGACGACCAGCAGCGAGTGGCGTGCGCACCACTCGCCGAGGCGGCGCAGGCCGGCACGGTCGGCCGCGGGCTCGGCGGCCGGGCGGTCGCGGCGGGTGGACGGCGGCATGGACGGCTCCCGGGCTCTTCGGCGCGGCGCCGCGCCGATCCGGCGCAGCGTTCCCCCGCGGACCGCGCCGCCCACCGCTACCGCCGGGTAGTCGCCCCGCCGGCGGTGCGCGGCCCGGACCGGGGGGAGGGCCGGGCGGGGGAAGGGGCCGGCCGCCGTCCGGCACGGCCCCTTCCCCCGGCGCCGGCGGGCCGTCAGCGCACGGGTGCCGCCGTCTCCCGCAGCTCGCCCCCGGCCAGGTGCAGCCAGCGGGTGACGCCGATCCCGCTCAGGAACCGCTCGTCGTGACTGACCACCACGAAGGCGCCCCGGTAGGCGTTCAGGGCGTTCTCCAGCTGCCCCGTGCTGACCAGGTCCAGGTTGTTGGTCGGCTCGTCCAGCAGCAGCAGGTGCGGGGCCGGCTCCGCGCACAGCACGCAGGCCAGCGTGGCGCGCAGCCGCTCGCCGCCCGACAGCACCCCGACCGGCAGATGGGCGCGGGCACCGCGGAACAGGAAGCGGGCCAGCAGGTTCATCCGCTCGGCCTCCGGGCGCTCCGGGGCGGCCGCGGCGAAGTTCTCGGCGACGCTGCGGTCCGGGTCGAGCAGGTCCAGCCGCTGCGAGAGGTGGGCGATGCGCCCGTCGGCCTGCCGCAGCTCCCCGCCCTCCGGGGCGAGGTCACCGGTGAGCAGGCGCAGCAGGGTGCTCTTGCCCGCGCCGTTGGGACCGGTCAGGGCGATCCGTTCGGGGCCGCGGACGGTCAGGTCGACGCCGGGACCGGCGAAGACCTCCCGCTCGCCGAGCCGCACCCGCAGTCCCTCGCCGAGGAACAGGGTGCGCCCGGCGGGGACCAGGGTGTCCGGCAGGTCCAGCACGATCCGCTGCTCCTCGCGCAGCGCCCGCTCCGCCTCGTCCAGCCGGGCCTTCGCCTCGCCGACCCGCCCGGCGTGCACCTGGCCGGCCCGTCCGGCGGCCTCCTGGGCGCCGCGCTTCATGGTCCCGGCGAAGATCTTCGGCAGGCCCGCGTTCTTCAGGTTGCGGGCGGCGTTGCTCTGCCGCCGGTCGGCCCGCTCCCGGGCCAGCTGCATCTCCCGCTTCTCCCGCCTGAGCTCCTGCTCGGCGTTGCGGACGTTCTTCTCGGCGACCTCCCGCCCGGCCCGCACGGCCTCTTCGTAGGCGGTGAAGTTGCCGCCGAACAGCCGCAGTTCGCCCCGGTCGAGTTCGGCGATCCGCTCCATCCGGTCGAGCAGCGCGCGGTCGTGGCTGACCAGCAGCAGACAGCCGTGGAAGTCCTCCAGGGTGTCGTACAGCCGGTGCCGGGCGTCCAGGTCGAGGTTGTTGGTGGGCTCGTCGAGCAGCAGCACGTCGGGCCGCCGGAGCAACTGGCCGGCCAGGCCGAGCGAGACGATCTGGCCGCCGCTGAGGGTGTGCAGCGTGCGGTCGAGGGCGAGGGCGCCCAGGCCGAGCCGGTCGAGCTGGGCGCGGGTGCGCTCCTCGATGTCCCAGTCGTCGCCGATGGTGGTGAAGTGCCGCTCGTCGACGTCCCCGGACTCCACCGCGTCGATGGCGCGGATCACCTCGGCGACGCCCAGCACCTCGGCGACGGTGAGGCCGGCGGTCAGCGGGAGGGTCTGCGGCAGGTACCCGAGGGTGCCGTCGACGGTGACCGACCCGGCGGTGGGCCGCAGGTCCCCGGCGACGAGCCGCAGCAGGGTGCTCTTCCCGCTGCCGTTGGGGGCGACCAGGCCGGTGCGGCCGGAGCCGACGGCGAAGGAGAGGTCCTGGAAGACGGGGGTGTCGTCGGGCCAGGAGAAGGACAGGTGGGAGCAGACGACGGAAGCGCCGGACATGGAGGTGACCTCACGGGGTGAAGGCGCCAGGGGCAGGGAAGGACACACCTGTCCCCTGGATGGACAGGGGGGAGGAGGGGACGACAGCCGGGCCGCGGCAGCGGTGCTTCAGCGCACCGGCGAGCGGCCTGTCGGTCCGGGTATCACCCGGAGATGTCGTCGTCCACCACCATGTCCGGTCTCCTCGACGAAAGTTCGATGGTCCCGTCACTCTAACAGCAGGGCCCCGTGCCGCGGGTGAATGACCCCCGCCCGCGCTGCCGCACGGGAGGCAGGTGGCCGCGGTCGGCCCCGTCCCCTAGACCGGCGGCTCGGGGTCGTACTGGATGCCGTGGCGCACCTGGCGCGCGCGTTCGACCGAGTGCAGCCGCGCCACGAGGTGGAGCGCCATGTCGATCCCGGCCGAGATGCCCGCCGAGGTGATGAGGTCGCCGTCGTCGACGAAGCGGGAGTCCCGGCGGACCTCGGCCGTGGGCTCCAGCTCGGCGAGCAGGTCGAGGGAGGTCCGGTGGGTGGTGACGGCGCGGCCGCGCAGCAGGCCCGCCTCGGCCAGCACCAGCGCCCCCGTGCACACGCTGGTGGTGAGCGACGCCTTCGCGGAGAGCTCGCGCACCCAGTCGAGGTGGTCGGCGTCCTTCATCAGCGGCCGGGTGCCCCGTCCGCCGGGGTGCAGCACGACCTCGGCGGGCGGCATGGTCTCCCGGGAGTGGTGCGGCAGGACCGTCAGGCCCTTCGCGCACTCCACCGCGGCCCCGTCCCGCGAGACGCAGCCGACGCTCCAGCCGTCCTCGGGGAAGTTGCGCGTCCAATAGGCGAGCACCTCCCACGGCCCGATGGCGTCCAGTTCCTCGACGCCCGGGAAGAGCACGATCGCGATCCGGCGGGATCCTCCGTCAGTCATGGCCGTCATCCAAGCAGAGACCCGCCCCGGCGCCCCACGGGTTTTCCGGAGCGGAGCACGCGGGGCGGCACGAGGGCGGCGGCGATCCTACTGGCCCATGATGTACTTGACGGTCGGTCCGGCGGTCCAGCCGCCGTCCACCGCCAGCTCGGCGCCGGTGACGTAGGAGGCGTCGTCGGAGAGCAGGAAGACCACGGCGGTGGCGATCTCGGGGGCCTCGCCGACGCGGGCCATCGGCGTGTTGGGGAAGTTGCCCTCGCCGCGCCGGATGCCGACCGAGGCCGTCATCGGCGTGTAGGTCATGCCCGGGTGCACCGAGTTGACCCGGATCCGCTCGGCGCCCAGCTCGACCGCGCCGATCTTGCTGAGACCGCGCACGGCCCACTTGGACGCGCCGTAGCCGGCCGTCAGCGCCATGCCCATCAGCCCGGCGGCGGAGGAGATGTTGACGATCGAGCCGCCGCCGGCGGCGCGCAGCGCCGGGGTGACGGTCTTGATGCCGATGAACACCCCCGTCAGGTTGACGTCCAGGACCCGCCGGAAGTGCTCGACGCTCTCCTCCACCAGCGGGGTGCCCGTGGAGATGCCCGCGTTGTTGACCAGGCCGTGCACCGCGCCGAACTCCGCCACCGCGAAGTCCACCACCCGCTGCCAGTCCTCCTCGGAGGTCACGTCGTGCGCCGTGAACCGGGCCCGCTCGCCGAGTTCGGCGGCGATGGCCTCGCCGTCGTCCGCCAGGACGTCGGTGATCACCACGTTGGCGCCGGCCGCGACGGCCAGCCGGGCGGCCTCGGCGCCGAGACCCCGGGCGCCTCCGGTGATGATGACGGTCTTGCCGGTCAGGTCGTTCATGACGCGCTCCTTCATGAGGCGGGGGAGGGGGACGAGGGGGCGGGGGCGGAGAGCACGGCGGCGGAGACCGCCACCAGGTCGGCGAGGAAGGTCTCCTCGTCCGTCAGCGGCACGGACCCGTCGAGGTACTGCTGCGCGCGGTCGGCGAGCGCCGCGCCGATCAGGGTGAGGACCAGGTCGAGCCGCTCCAGCCGGATCGGCTCCGGCAGGGCGGAGATCCGCTCCTCGGCGCGCTCGATGATCCGCCAGTAGCCGCCGCCGGCCAGGGTGGGGTGCGGGGTCCGGGTGCGCACCCCGCTGTTGCGGCTGATCTGCGCGGAGATCCGCAGGCAGTGCCGGCCCTGTTCGGTGCGCAGCTCGGTGGCCTCGGCGGCGATCAGCGCGCCGAGCAGGGCGGGCAGGTCCGCGTCCCCGAGGGCGGGCAGCCGGGGTGCGAGGGCCCGCTCGGTGCGCTCCTGACGGGCGGCCATGATGGCGTCGAGCAGTCCCTCGCGGGATCCGAAGTGGTACTGCACGGCCGAGGGGTTGCTCTGCCCGGCCTGCCGGACGATGTCCTTGGTCAGCGAGGCCTCCACGCCCCGGGTGGCGAAGAGTTCCTCCGCCGCCCGCAGCAGCCTCTCGCGGGTCTCGTGGCCCGCCGACGTCCTTGCCATGCGGCCCAGATTAATACTGGGCATTATTAACGTCAATGACCGGCGTGATCACGACGGCGGGGCCGGAGGGCGGTCGGCCGGGAGGCGCCGCGCTCAGCCGCCGGTGCGGGCCGGGAGGACGGCGACGGCCAGCGGGAGCCGGCCGACGGGCAGGCGGGTGGTGCGGCCGGTGGCGGTGTCGACGAGGGTGAGGCCGTCCCAGCCGCCCTCACGGGTGAAGCCGCCGGAGACGTAGGCGGTCCGGGCGTCGGGGGAGAGGGTGACGGTCTCGTGGGGGCCGTCGAGGGGGACCACCCGCTCGCCGCCGTCGGGGGAGCGGATGGTGAGGGACGGGCCGGCGTCCGTGGCGGGGCCGGCCGGCCCGGTGCCCACCACGTAGAGGGTGCCGTCGGGGGCGGTGGCGGCGCCGTGCTGATGGGTGCCGGCGGTCATCGGCTCGACGCCGACGTGGCCGGTGGCCGGGTCGACGACGGCGAGCCGCTCGCCCTCGAAGGGCAGCAGCAGCGCCCCGTCGGACGGCCGGACGGCGGTGTAGTGCGGCTTGAGCCAGGAGCCGAGGCCGCCCTCGGTGCCGTACGGGGCGACCTCGATGCGGCGGGGCCGCCAGGTGGCGGTGGGGACCACGGTGACGTCGAAGGAGTCGTGGCCGGTGACGTACACCCGGGCGCCGTCGGCGGAGACGTCCACGTCGAAGGGGCGCCGGCCGACCGGCACGACCTCGGTGACCGTGCGGGTGGCGGTGTCGACGACCTCCAGGGTGCCGTTGCCGCCCGGCACGTTGACGCCGACGTAGACCCGGCGGCCGTCCGGGGACAGCGCGAGGCCCATGCCGCCGCCCCGGTACTCGCCGGTGGTCACCGGGCCGGTGCGGGTCCGGTAGGGGATCAGTGCGGTGCGGGTCCGGGTGGCGGTGTCGACGGCGGCCACCCCCTCGGCGGTGGCCACCCAGGCGGTGCCGTCGGCCGCGACGGCGAGCCCGTACGGGGCGGTGCCGACCCGGACGGAGCCGAGCGCGGCGGCGCCGGGGCGGGCCGGGTCGACGAAGGTGACGGTGTCCGCGCCGAAGTCGGTCACCAGGAGGGTGGGGGAGGAGGGGTCCGGCGCGGGCATCGGACCGGCGGCCGTCGCCGTCGCCGTCGCCGTCGCTGTCGCTGTCGCCGACGCCGACGGCGGCGCGGGGGCGGTCGCGGTGACGGGGGCCGCCGAGGGCGCGGGCGCGGGTGCCGTCCCGGCGGCGCAGCCGGCGAGCAGCACGGCGGCGGCCAGCACGGCGGCGACGGCGGCCGGGGGCGAGGGGCGGTCGGTCATCGCGGGGCTCCTCCGGGGGCACGGGGCGGACCCGTCCCAGCCTGCGCCCCCGGCGACCGGCGCGGGATCGGAGGCCCGGCCCCTTCGAGCGGGCCGGTCGTCGGACCGACGGGTCATCCGATCGGATGACCCCCGGGGTCCGCCGTCACCAGGAGAGCGGGTAGCGCACCGGATGCCCGCCGATCCGGCCCGGCAGCAGGCCGATCGCCACCAGCAGGACGGTGGAGAGCGCCAGCAGCGGCAGGAACGGCCAGGCGTGCGGAGCCTGGAGGACCACCACCACCGCGCTGGCGGCGGCCGGGGAGTGCGAGACGCGGCAGAGCATCATCGCGCCCAGGGCGAGTCCGGCGGCGATCGCCGCGCCCCAGGCGGTGCTGCCGGTGACGGCGAGCGTCGCGTAGCCGATCGCACCGGCCAGCAGGTGACCGCCGATCAGGTTGCGGGGCTGGGAGATCGGCAGCCCGGGTGCGCCGTGGACCAGGGCCGCGCTGGCCGCGACCGGCGGGATCAGCAGCGGTTGGTGGACCAGCACACCGATGCCGGCCAGCAGGAGCAGCGCTCCGATGGCGAAGGCGGACGCCCGCAGGGCGTGCAGCGGATGCGGCCGGGGGCCTTGGCGGTGGGCGGCGTGGTCATGCGGGAGAGGCTCCGGGTGGGGAACGGGGGACCCGGGGATGATAGACAGACTGCTGTCAGAAAAGGTGGGATGTTTCGCCAGTTGGACGATGGTCGGACACTCCGTGGACGGACCGTGGTCCGTGGCGGCGGCGGAACGCCCCCAGCGACCATGCCCGCAGAGAAGGTTGACCCCCCATGGCCGGAACCGCCGCCACCGTCTTCCGCAACGTCCGCCCGTACGGCGCCGAGCGGC
Source organism: Kitasatospora sp. NPDC015120 (assembly GCF_043080305.1). Classification (NCBI taxonomy): domain Bacteria; kingdom Bacillati; phylum Actinomycetota; class Actinomycetes; order Kitasatosporales; family Streptomycetaceae; genus Kitasatospora; species Kitasatospora sp. NPDC015120. The sequence goes on from NZ_JBIBVJ010000010.1 coordinate 250,696, forward strand.
CCGTCGACCTGTTCGCCGTCGACGGCGTGCTGGCCGAGCGCCTGCCGGACGGCGCCGAGCCGGTCGTCGTGGAGGGCGGGGGCCGGATCGCGCTGCCCACCCTGGTGGACGCGCACATCCACCCGGACAAGACCGCCTGGGGCGAGCCCTGGTACAGCCGCCGCCCGGCCGCCTCGCTGCCCGAGTACGTCGAGGGCGACGTCGACCTCCACCGCCACCAGGCCACCCCGCTCGCCGAACGCGCCCACCGGCTGCTGGCCCACGCCGTCGCCTCCGGCACCCGGGCCGTGCGGGCGCACGTCGACGTCGCCCCCGCCTACGGACTCGCCGGGGTGACCGGACTGGCCGAGGCCCGCGAGCGGCTGGCCGGGGCGCTGGACGTCCAGCTGGTCGCCTTCCCCCAGCACGGCGTCCGCCGCACCCCCGGCGCGGGCGACCTGCTCGCCGAGGCGGCGGCGAGCGGGCTGATCGACGCGGTCGGCGGGATCGACCCGGCCGGCTTCGACGGCGGGCCCGACGGCGAGGGCCCCGCCCAGCTGGACCTCGTCTTCGGCCTGGCCGAACGCCACGGCCTGCGGCTGGACATTCACCTGCACGACCGGGGCGAACGCGGCCTGGACCCGCTGCGCGACATCGTCGCGCGGACCAGGGCCGCCGGCCTGGCCGGCCGGGTCGTGGTCAGCCACGCCTTCTGCGTGCCGGAGCTCGCCGGCGACCGGCTCGCCGCGCTCGCCGACGAACTGGCCGGGGCCGGCGTCGGCCTCACCACCGTCGCCCCCTCGGCCCACCAGGTGCTGCCCTTCCGCGAGCTGCAGGCGCGCGGCGTGCGCGTCGGGCTCGGCTCGGACGGCGTGCGCGACTCCTGGAGCCCCTACGGCAACGCCGACATGCTGCACCGCGCCCACCTGCTCGGCTGGACCACCGACGCCCGCACCGACCAGGAGCTCGGCGACTGCTTCGCGCTCGCCGCCGACGGTGGCGCCGACCTGCTCGGCCTGCCGCGCGTCACCCTGCGGCCCGGCTCCCCGGCCGACTTCATGCTGGTCACCGGGGAGTGCCTGCCGCAGGTGGTCGTGGACCTCCCGGCGCGCGAGCTCGTGGTGCGCGGCGGGCGCGTGGTCGCGCGGGACGGCCGCCACCTCGGCTGACGGCCCGCCGCTCCCCGGCGGCCCCGCCCGCCGGCGGTCTCCCCGGGGTGGCGAGGGCGGCGACCGTGGCGCGTCCGGACCTGACCGGCGCGAACGGCCCGCCCTCACTCCACCCCGGCGCGCCTGCGTGCGCGTGGCGCGTTCCCGGACGGTCGCAGCGGGTAGCCGTTCGCATACACTGGGCGACCCGAAAAGGGGGGTTCTGGCCAGGGAGCGGCGATGCCGGAACACGAACAGCTGGGCCCACGCGCCGAGCCCGGGGGGCCTGCCGAAGCCCCCGAAGACCCCGGACCGGCCGAACTTCCGGCGCGCCCCGACAAGGTGCCGCTCCAGACCCGTGCCCCCCGCCCGCCCGCCGACCTCGACGGCCCGGCGGTCACCGGCGTCGGCGCGACCTCCTGGCCCGACCGGATGCTGCCGCTGCTCCGCACGCCCACCGCCGCCCGCCCGCTGCTCCCGGAGCCGCTCGGCGCGCACCGGCCGGGCCCGGCCGAGGTGGCGGCGGTGCTGGACCTCGCCCTGCTGGTGGGGGAACTGCTGCTGGCGAGCGGCGAGGCGGCGGAGGACGTCGAGGTGGCGATGCTCGCGGTGGCCCGCGCCTACGGCGTCCACCCGTGCGACCCGCAGGTCACCTTTACCCGGGTCGCCGTCTCCTACCGCCCGGGCCCGGCCGAGCCGTCGCTGACGGCGGAGCGGTCGGTGCGCCGGCCCGCCGGCGACTACGCCCGGCTGGCCCTGCTCTTCCGGCTGGTCACCAGGATCTCGGCGGGCGGGATCGACGTCGAGCAGGCCCACCGCCGGCTCGCGGCCGGGCTCCGGACCGGCCACCGCTACCCCGGGTGGCTGGTCGCGCTGTCCTGCGGCCTGCTCGCCGGGGCGGCGACGGTGCTGGTCGGCGGCCGCACCGACGCCCGGGCCGGACTGGTGTTCACCAGCGCCTTCGTCGCGGCCTCGGTGGGCGACCGGCTCGCCGCCCTGGTGGCGCGCCACGACCTCCCGGAGTTCTACCAGTTCGTCCTGGCCGCCACCCCGGCCGCGCTGATCGGCATCCTGCTCTCCTTCAACGGCCTCCACCTGCGCGGCTCGGCGGTGATCACCGGCGGGCTGTACGCGCTGCTCCCCGGCTGGCGCCTGGTCGCCGCGGCGCAGGAGGGGCTCGCGGGCTTCTACCTCACGGCCGCCGCCCGGATGCTCGAAGCGCTGTTCCTGATGGCCGGCGTGGTGATCGGGGTGACGGCCGTGCTCTACGTGGGCATCAACCACGGCGCGGACCTCGCCGCCCGGGACCTCCCGGTCGGCGCGTCGAACCCGCCGGTCCAGCTGACGGCGGCCGTCCTGGTCGCCCTGGCCTTCGCGGTGATGCTGAACACCGAGCCGGGGGCGCTGCCCGCCGTGATGCTGAACGGTACGGCGGGCTGGACGACGTACGGGGTGCTGGTCGGCGCGGGCCAGCAGCCGATCGCCGCCGCCGCCCTGGCTGCGGGGCTGGTCGGGCTGGCGGGCCAGGTGATGGCCCGGCACCGCGGCAGCCCGGCACTCCCGCACGTGACGGCGGCGCTCGGGCCGCTGCTGCCCGGCTCGCTGCTCTACTTCGCCCTGCTCGCCTTCGTCCGCGGCGACGCCGAGGCGGGCCTGCGGGGCATGGCCCAGGCCAGTGCCATGGCCATGGCACTCGCCATCGGCGTCAACCTCGGCCGCGAGGCCGCCCGCCTCCTCCTCCCGGCCCGCACCCGGACTCCGGCCCGCACCCCGTCTCCGACCCGCACCGGCGCTCCGGGCCGCACCGGGACCGCGGCCAGGAGTGCGGCCAGGGCCCCGGTCCGGGCCCTGCTCCCGCCCCCGCCCCTGCGCCCCCGCGGCCGGCGGGGCCGCCATCGCCGCTGAGCGGTGCACCCGGGCCGGACCCCCCGTCGCTACGGTGCGGATCCAACGGGTGTGCAATCAGCGACTTGAAAAATTCTTCATGTTCCTACATGCTGGCGAGCCGTCGGCGGGTCGTCGACCCCGGCCCCTCACCGGCCCTCCTTCATCCCGTTGACCGCCCTCCGAACGACTGGACAGCCCCGATCACATGAGCGACAACCTCCCCGCCTGCCCGCAGTGCTCCGGCGAGTACACCTACGAGATGGACGCCCTCATGGTCTGCCCGGAGTGCGGCCACGAGTGGGACCCCGCCGCCGGTGACGGCGGGGCGGCGTCCGGCGGGCGGGTGGTCAAGGACTCGGTGGGCAACGTGCTGGCCGACGGCGACACCGTGACGGTCGTCAAGGCGCTCAAGGTCAAGGGCAGCGCTTCCGGCATCAAGGCCGGTACCAAGGTGCGCAACATCCGCCTGGTCGACGGCGTCGACGGCCATGACATCGACTGCCGGATCGAGGGCTTCGGTGCCATGCAGCTCAAGTCCAGCGTGGTCAAGAAGGCCTGAACCGGCTCGGCCCCGGCCCGGTGGCCGGTGGAAGCCGGTGGCCGCCGGTCAGCAGCGGTCGGCCGGGAACCTGGCGGTGATCGGCCCGCCGGGCCGGGTCCGCTCCAGCCACACCGGCCGGCTGCCCAGTTCGGCGACCGGAGGGGTGACGTAGAGCATCCCCGGCTCCTCGCCGGGCTCGGCGGTGTCGTAGGCCCCGGCCACCACCAGCCGCAGCGCCAGGCACACCGCCCAGCCGGGGTCGGCCGCCGTGCCCGCCGGATCGAGGCGGGCGGCCAGGGCGAGCAGCGCCGCGCGCAGGCTGCCGGAGAGCCGGGCGACGGGCGCGCCGTCGAGGGCGGGGTGCCCGCTGCCGTCCCGGTGGGCGTGAGCGGTGCTGTCGGCCGGTGGTGTGGTGCTCACAGGAGTCATGCCGAGGACGCTAGGGGAGACGTCCGACATCGCCGCCTGGTGCGGCGTCAGCCGCCTTTCCCCGCCCCGCTCCGGGCGCGGTCGAGCATCCGCATCCGCAGCCGCTGCGGGCGCAGGACCGTGGTCAGCCGCACCGGCCGGTCGTCCCCGCGCCGGCCCGGCACCGGGACGGGGTGCCAGCGGGCGAGGACGGTGGCCAGCGCGATCGCGGCCTCGGCGCGGGCGTAGTCGGCGCCGAGGCACTGCCGGGGGCCGTTGGCGAACCCGGCGAACCCCCAGCGCGGCAGCGCGGCGGCCCGCTCGGGCAGCCAGCGGTCGGGGTCGAAGCGGGCCGGGTCGGTGAAGATCCGCGGATTGTGGTGGGCGACGTACGGGCTGAGCAGCACCTGGCTGCCGCGCGGCAGGGCGCGCCCGCCGAGCTCGGCCTCCCGGGCGCAGGTGCGCAGCAGCACCCAGCCGGGCGGGCGCAGCCGCAGGGCCTCGGTCAGCGCCCGGGCGGTGCGGGGGAGCCCCGGCAGGTCGTCCCATCCGGCGGCCCGGCCGTCCGGCAGCACCGCGTCGACCTCCTCCTGCACGGCGGCCAGCGCGGCCGGATGGCCCGTCAGCAGGCGCAGCGTCCAGGAGAGCTGGGAGGCGGTGGTCTCGGTGCCGGCCAGCAGCATGGCGACGACCTGGTCGTGCAGTTCGGCGTCGGAGAGCGTCGAGCCGTCCTCGTCGCGGGCGGCGACGAGCCCGGCCAGCAGGTCGGTGCGGCCCGGGCCGTGCGCCCGGTGGTCCTGCACCAGCCCGGCGACGGTCCGCCGCAGGGTGCGCACCGCCGTCCGGTAGCCGGGGCCGGCGGGCAGCATCCAGAGCTTGCGCAGCGCACCGGCGAACGCCGTCTCGAAGGCCTGCTGCAGCCGCTCGGCCGACGCGTCCGGCACCTCGGCGCCGAGCAGGGTGCGTGTCACCACCCGCAGGGTGAAGCGGTAGCAGGCGGGGAAGACGTCCACCACCTCGCCGTGGCGCCAGGAGCCGGCCAGCGTGTCCGCCTCCCGGCTCATCACGACGGCGTGGGCGGCCAGCCTCTCGGGCCGGAACTCCGGTTGCAGCATGCGGCGTTGGCGTCGGTGGTCGGCGTGGGCGCAGGTCGCCAGCCCGTTGCCGAGGATCTCCCGGAACCGCGCGTAGATCGGGCCGCCCTTGTCGAAGGTGCGGTCGTCGGCGTACACCTGGCGCAGTAGCTCGGGGTGGCAGGGGACCACCAGCCGGTGCGGTCCCAGCCGGATCTCCACCAGGTCGCCGTGGCGGTGCACCTGCCCGAGGAAGCGCGCCGGGTCCCGTGCCAGTGCCGGCAGGTGCCCGAGCACCGGCACCGCCCCGGGCAGCTTCCCGTGCACGAAGGTCGTGGTTGCGGCACCCCGCGCTGACGAGGACACAGCAGCAGGGTAGGTGCACCGGTGCGCGGCGGACAACCGGCGCGCAGCCGCCCTGCCGCACGCTCGGCCGAACGGGGGATTCGCGGCGGCGGACCGCCGGTTCGCGATCCGTGTACGGATTGCTCCCGGGATTCCCGGCCGGCGTCGGACAGTCCCTTCCGACCTGCTGGAACGCGGTGTTCACCGGGCCCGCTCCGGCCTTTCCGGATCCTGTCGGGGTGCTGGCCGGAGGCCGGAAAAGGTCATGGTTCTTCGCATGCGATCGGTGATAGCTTCCGGCTTGCCCCGATTCCCGTACGAGGGAGTAGATCCCATGGCATCGAACAGGCTCACCAAGGCGCTGGTGGGAATCCTCACGGCCGCCACCCTCGGCCTCGGCACCCTCGCCGGCGCCACCGCGGCCACCGCCGTCGCGCCCGCCCAGCAGGCCCCCGCCCGCACGGCCGGCCTGCGGGCCGTCAACAACCTCGGCCTCAACACCGCCGAGGGCAAGAGCGTCCAGTGCTTCGTCCGCGACGCCGGGTACGACCCGGGCACCATCGACGGCCAGCTCGGCACCGCCAGCTGGAAGGCCTGGCAGAGCTTCCTCAACGACCAGGGCTACAACGCCGGAACGGTGGACGGCGCGGTCGGCCCCAACACCATCCGCGCCCTCCAGCGCTTCCTGACCGACTTCGGCTACGACACCGGCGGCATCGACGGCATCGCCGGCTCGAAGACCAAGGCCGCCTGGAAGGCGTTCGCCGACCTCGGGTGGTGCTGACCGCGCCACCGCCCACCGAGAGCCGTCGACAGAGCGGCGGGGGGGGGCCCCCCGCCCCCCCCCCCCGGCGGGGCCCCCGCCCCCCCCCCCCCCCCGCCCCCCGCGGGGGGGGGGGGGGGGGGGGCGGGGGCGGGCGGGGGGGCGGCGGCGCCC
>NZ_JBIBVJ010000010.1:257023-268968 GCF_043080305.1 Kitasatospora sp. NPDC015120
CGTTCGCCCACCGCGGGTGGTGCTCACCGCGCCACCGCCCCCCGAGACCCGGCCCCAGCGCGGCGCGGGCCCGCCCCGGGACCTCCCGGGGCGGGCCCGCGCCGTCGGCCCCTCCGCCGGAACGGTGACGCGGAATTGAGTGAAGCGGTGACGCGGAGTTGAGTACCGGTACTCAGGCGGACGGTGCACCGCCCCGACAGCATCGACGGTATGACCAGCGATCAGCACGGCGGGCCGGGTCGGAAGCGGATGCGGAGCGGCCGGGGGGCCGTCGGGGCGGTGACCACCGGATGATCTGGGGAAGCGGGGGCCCCGCACGCGTCCCGGTGACGGCCGCCGGGGGCAACGGCTGTCCGGGCCTCGCCCATGTGACGATCGGCGAGGGGCAGCCGGCCCGGGGCGGGGACGACCGTCCCCGCCCCGGAAGCGACGCGTCGCCGGCGGGCCGGGGGACCGGCCGTGAACCGGGGCGGACCGGGGCGGGTGGTGCCGCGCCCCGGTGCTCCGGGTGACTACAGCCCCGGGGTGTAGGGGGCGATGCCGATGATCAGGATGTCGCGCCGGCCGCCGGTTTCGCCGGTGGGGCCGGCAGCGGCGGCTCCGTCACCGCCGAGCCGGACCGGGCCGACGTAGTGGCTCACCCGGTGGTCGTGCACGCCGTAGCCGTCGAGCGGTTCGGTCAGCACGAAGCGGGCGTGGATCGCGTCGGCGGGCACCTCACCGGGCTGCCGGCCGGCGCTCTCCGCCGTGGCGATGACGTTCTCGCCGCCCTCGACGTTCCGCCGCCCGACGAGGTGCGCGAAGGTGAAGGTGGCCGGTGAACCGCCGTCCTGGTGCAGGCAGTCCGGCGAGGACACCGCCTCCTGGGCCCGGTCCCGCACCCCGAGCGCGATCAGGTGGATGCCGACGTAGACCGGCGCCCGCCGGAGGTCCTCCAGCCAGAGGGCGTGGGCGAGGTCGGCCCGGATCAGCGCGTCGAGCAGCCGGTTGTCGCGCAGGGCGGGCGGAAGGTCGGGCAGCCTGCGCCGCATGCGCGGGTAGTCGGGGTTGTGCTCGTCCTGCCAGTACTCCGTGACGGTGCCGAACTCGGCGTCCGGGGTGCCGGGGATGTAGGACAGCAGACCGGTCCACGGCAGGTGCACGGCGTGCGAGTAGCGGCGGAACCGGTTGGTCTCCCGCGCGTACGGGTCCGGGGGCAGGTCCCGGTAGGCGTCGGCGAGCCGGGCGAAGTCCTCGGCCATCGCCTCGGTGTCGATGCCCAGGGCGGCGGCGCCCAGCCGGGCGTAGCCGTCGCGGCGCAGGGCCCCGGCCCCGGCCGCGTGGTCCGGCCCGGGGCCGGAGGACGGCAGGAACAGGGGGCCCGGGGCAGCGGTGGCCGTCCGGCCGGGCGGCGAGTACGGGGCGTCGTCCATCGGTTCTCTCCGGATCCGTCGGGTGCGGCGGGCCGCACGGCGAGCAGGGTCACGGCATCGCCCGGAGGCTGTCCGCGGCGTTCGACGACACCGTCCGTGAACGGCGGCGGCGTCGGGGCGTCGACGCGCCCCGGGCAGACCGGGAATGCCACATGACGCCCCTGCCCAGAAATGCCCGCACCAAAAGGGACCGGTCCCGGCATCTCGCCGCACTCCCGGGGCCGGTCCTCGCGAAGGCCGGGGCCCGGGGCCTGTCTCTCGGATCCTTGCCGGCGCCGGCAAGATCCGGAAGAGAGGACCTAGTCCGGGCCGCAAGCGAGCGGCTCGGTCCGGACCCCCTGCGGCGTGGTGCGCAGCAGGGCGACGCAGGTCACGGTCGCGGTGCGGCCGTCCTCGGTGACGCGGACCGCGTACCCGACCGGGCCGGGCCTCGCGCCGGAGCCGGGGGTGAGGCGCCAGGCGGAGGTGACGGTGGCGCCCCCCGCCACCCGCCGCGGCGCCGGGCCGGCGGGCTCGGCCCGCCAGCCCGGCGGCGGCACCGGCGGGAGCACCTCCACCCGGACGTCCCGGTTCGCCGTGTTGGTCAGCAGCAGGTCGGTGCCGGAGAGGCGGGGCCGGAGCAGGGTGGTCGAGGGCGACCAGGTCCGCAGACGGGTGACCCGCACGCCGTCGTGTCCGGGCAGCACCACCGTGACGATCCTGACCGCCGTCGTGGTGCCGCCGAGCGTGAACCGCCGGTTGCGGCCCGCCAGGAGATCCTCGCCGGACAGCTCCTGGCGGCCGTCCCTCACCCACACGCCGTCCGGGGCCAGGGTCTCGACCGTGGCGCGCGCGACGATCCCGGGCTCCATGTCCAGTTCGAGCCGCGAGACCGGCACCGGCACCCCGAAGTCGATCTCCAGCCATTCCGGCCGCGGGAGCCGGTTGTCCATCGCCTCCCCGTCGCTCCCGTCGGGCACGGCCGCGTCCGGGCCGCCCTCGGTCGACCAGTGGCCGCCCCTTCCGGCGCGCGGCCCGTCCGGGCTGCTCCCGGGGGCGGAGTAGCTCGCCGTCAGGGCGGGCCAGGAACCGTCCCCGCGGAAGGCGGTCAGATCGACGTCCCGGGCGAAGTCCGGCAGCGGATGCTGCCACCGGTCGACGGCGGCGGGCAACCCGAAGGCGGCCGTGGGCGGCAGCGTCCCCGTGAACAGCAGGGTGAGCGCCAGCGGCACCACCGCCAGGCCGGGCAGGTGCGACAGCAGCAGCGCGTGCCGCGCGCGGGCCGTCGTCCCGTCCGGCCGGATGCGGGGGCCGCCGGCGGGACGGACACGGTGCGGGGCCGGCCGCCGCCGGGGCGCGGCGCGCACCCCGGCCGTCCACAGCAGCACCTCGCCCAGGTCCGGGCCCGCCCGGGAACCCGGCCCGTCGGCCAGGAACCGGAGCCGGCCGCCGGTCCGCTCCAGCACCCGGACGAGGTTCCCCGCCCCCGCCTCCTCCAGCCACCGCCGCACGGCCTCCTCGCCGCCGGCACCGGGATCCGGCCCGGGCCCGGCCGGGGTGGCGCGCAGCGCGGCGGTCCGGGTGAGCACCACGGCGATCCGCCGCGGCCGACGGCGCCGGGGAAGGGCGCCGACGCTGCGCAGCACCCGCTCCGCGGCCGGGACGGAGCCCGGCGCGGGCGACGCCGACCCGCCGGGCAGCGCCCGCCGCACCGACGGCAGGGTCAGCGCGTCGAGGACCAGCACCAGGCCGTGCGCGCGGCGCAGACCCTCCAGCGCGTCGAGTCCGGACTGCTCCTCGAACACCGGGCCCGGCGGATCCAGCAGCACCAGCGTCCGCCGCCCGCCGCGCAACCCGGACAGCTCCGCCACCGCCGCCCCCGCCGGCGCCCCGCCGACCCGCCCGCCCAGCGCCCCGACGACCCCGGCCAGATGCGCGAACCCGCTGCGCACGACGGTGCTGCGCCCCGCCCCGGCCGAGCCCGCGACCAGCACCAGCCGGGTCGGCGAGCCGCCCGGCGGCACCGGCCGCGAGCAGTGCGGGCAGCGGGCCTCCAGCCGCCACGCGCCGAACAGCGACCCGGCCGGCAGCCGGGCCCCGCAGCGGCAGGTGCGGCGCAGGCCGCCGTAGCGGTCGGGGACGAGCCGCCGGTGCCGCACGCCGCACCGGGGACAGAGCCGGACCGGCAGCTCCACCGCCCGCCCGCAGGCCGGATGCGGGCAGACCCGGGCGGAGCCGGTCAGCCGGCGGCCGAGCCCGTCGGCCGCCCGGCAGGCCGTCCACCAGAGCCGGAACCCGGCCAGCAGCGCCGCCCGGGCCAGCAGCTGGCAGAGCAGGGCGGGCAGCGCCAGGAGCATCGACACCAGGACGGCCGTGCCGACGCTGGTGGCCCGCAGGGCGCCGAACACCGCGCAGAGACAGCGGGCGGTGAACAGCTCGCCCCGCCCCCAGGCCCGGTCCGGGGGCGCCAACCGGTCGACGCTCCACCGGAGGGCGGCCCGGAGCTGCTCCTCGTAGGCCTTCCGCAGGTCGCGCCGGACCGCCCGCAGCGCCTGGGCGCCGGCGTGCCGCAGATACGGCTCCCGGGCGGCGCCGTCCTCCGTGGCGGGGGGCGGGGGCGCGCCCGCGCCGAACGCGCTGCGCACGGCGCGCGCGTGGCGCAGCAGCAGGCGCGGCAGGGCGAGCACCAGGAAGTGCAGGGCGACGAAGACGAGGGCGAGCAGGAGTGCGATCCGGTACAGCGCGGCGAGCAGCACGACGCCGAGCACGACCCCGGTGACGAGGTTGCCCCACTCCTTGGCCGTCGGGCCCCGGCGGCGGACCCGGCCGGCGCCGCCGCGCCCCCGCCTCATGCGCGGCCCGCCCGCTTCAGCCGCGGCAGGAGGCCGAACCGGTGCAGCAGCCACAGCAACGGGTCCTCGACCCGGTGCGGGCGCGGGCCGCCGGGCGGCGTCGCGCCGGAGCGGGGCGGGGCGCCGAGCGCGGAGAACGCGAAGAGCTGGTGCCCGGCGGCCCCCTCCTCGCGCAGCCGCCGGACGGGCCCGTCCCCCTGCCACAGCTCCAGCAGGGCCCGCACCTCGGTGTCCACGGCCGCGCGGTCCACCGGATCGAAGCCCGGCCGGGGGCGACGGCGGCGGTGCAGCGGCGAGTACGGCGGCAGCCCCGGGGCCGGCAGGTCGAGCTTGGCCAGCCCGAGCGCGACCGGGACGCCGATCCGCCCGCCGGCGTCCCGGGGCAGCGCGTCGAGCGCCCGGTCCAGGACCTCCGCCGACCGGGTGCCCCGGCCGGGCCGGCGCAGCCCGGTGCCGGGCAGGTCGTGCGGATCGAGCAGCAGCACCGCCGCGTCCGCCGCCGCCAGGGCCGGCCGGGCGTCGGCGCCGGCGGGGGTGTCCAGCAGGACCAGCGTCAGCGCCCGCTCCCGCCGGCCGTACCGGAGGCCCAGCCGGTGCACCAGCGGCCGGAAGCCCTCACCCGGGGCGTGCGCGGCCAGCACGCGCCCCTGTTCGTAGAGCGGCTGCTCGTAGCGCTGCCGCACCTCGGCCTCCGTACGGTCGTCGCCGGGCAGCAGCGCCGCGCCCAGCTCCGCCCCGAGGCCGTGCCGCAGTTCGTGCAGCAGCACGGCGAGGAAGGTGCTCTTGCCGCTGCCCGGCGGCCCCGCCACCGCGACGATCCGCCCCGGCTCCCCGAGCCGCCCCTCGGGCAGCCGTCCACCGCACGGCCGGCAGTGCCGGCGCGCGGTCGTCCGCCCGCAGCCGTCGCAGACGGCCCACGGCGCGTGCGGGTCCGCGGCGACGGAACGGCGGCCGCCGGAGCACGGATCCGGCCCGGCGACGCACCGGTGGACGATCTCCGCGCGGCCCACCCGCCGCAGACAGGACGGGCAGATCAGCCCGGCGCCGGGACGCTCCGCGGCGCTCACGAGCGGTCCTCCGCCCGCCGCCCGCCGCTGCGCAACCGGCGGACCGGCGGATCGACCAGCACGACCTCCTCACCGGCCGCGAAGCAGCGCAGCCACCGGATCCGGCCACCCCGGGGCAGCCGGGCGGTGAGCACGGCGGGCCGGCCGGGGCCGATCCGCACGGCGCCGGCCTCGGCGAGCGTCGCACCGTCACCGGCCGCGAGCGGCCAGGCCGGCCCGGTCGAGCCGACCAGCAGCAGCCCCGGCACCAGCACCTCGCCCGAGCACCGGAAGACCGCCCGCACCGAGCGCCGGCCCGGCAGCCCGCGGCGGCCGAGCGTGTACCGGACCTCGGTGCGGGCCGGCAGGGCCAGCCGGACCGGGGCCCCGGGCGCGGGCAGGCCGTCCGCCCGGCCGAGCGGGCACAGCTCGACCTCGACGGCCGCGCCGTCGGGAGCGGGGATCCGCACGCCGCCGCGGTGGACGTAGCCGAGGCGGGTGACGGTCCGCCGCTGGAGCGCGCCCCCGGCGACCCGCCAGCGCACCTCCGCCTCGCCGGGCCCGTCCGGCGGCCAGTCGAAGGTGACCACCGCCTCGCCCGCCTCCCGGACCACCGTCGCGTTCGCCGGCTCCGGGACGGCCACCACCGGCCGGCTCGCCCCGATCGCGGCGCGCTCGCCGGCGACCGTGACCACGGCGACCACCGCGCCGCGCCGCGGGGGCCGGAACCGCAGACCGCCGGAGACCGGCCGGGCCGTCAGCCGGGTGCCCCGGGCGGCGAGCTCGGCCGGGCGCAGCAGCCGGCCCACCGGCCACGGGGGCCGGGCGTCGAAGGCGTAGAGGCGGACCTCGCCGTGCGCGGGCTGCGCGCCGGTCGCGAAGCGGGCCTCGAACAGCCCCGGGTCCTCCGCGGCGGGCCCCACGGTGAGGTCGGTCACCGGTTCCGGGGGCGCCAGCGGGACGGCGCTGAGCCACCGGCCCGCGGTGGCCGTCGTCCGGCCGTCGTCCTCCCGGTAGAGCACCTGGACCCGGTAGGCGTGGATGCGGCCGTTGGGCCGCCCCCGGTCGGTGAAGCCGTCCGCGCGGGCGGGCACCCGGACGGGAGGCTCCTCGGGACCGCCCGGGGCGTCCGGGTCGGCGCGACGGGTGACGCGGACGGCCTCCGCGCCCGCCGGAAGCCGCCAGCTGCCGCTCACCACACCGTCGTCCGCCTCCAGCCGGGCCTCCGCGACCTCCGGCCGGTGACGCACCGGGCCGCAGACGACGAGCGGGGAGTACAGCCCGTCCGGCGAGGCGGAGCGCCGCACCACGACCCCGTAGTGGACGGGCACGTTCACCGGCGCCCCCTCGTCCACCAACGAGGTCGCGCCGGGAGCGGGCGGCGCCAGGAGCGTGCCGTCGGCCACCGACCGCGGGGCCCGGCCGGCCCGGCGCACCACCAGGTACTCCGGCCGCCCGGCCGTCGACGGGCTCGGCCGCCACTCCACCAGCACGCCCGTGCCGTCCGGCGTCGCGCTCACCCGGGGCACCGGACGGACCGGCAGCGAGCGGCGCACCTCGTCGAGCCGGGGCAGGTCCCGGACCAGCGCCTCGGCCCGGTCGAGCAGTGACCAGGCCTCGTCCGGATCGGCGGTCCGGCGCCCGGAGGCGAGGTCGCCCAGCCGCCGCGCCTCGGTGAGCGCGGCGCGGACGTGCGCGGCCGGCGCCACGGCCTCCGGCGGGAGCGACTGCGCGGGGAGGCGGTCGAGCACCGCCCCCGCCTCGGCCAGCAGCCCGTCCGCGACCAGGGCGCGCAGCCGCGCGGTGACCGGATCGGGGTCCGGCTCCTCCAGGACCGCCAGGACCAGCCGCCGGGCCTCGGGCGCGGCGACCGAGAGCCCCCGCTCGGCGTGCCCCAGCAGGGTCCCCGCACCGGCCCGGGCGGCCCGCCGGGCCCGCAGCGGCTCGGCCAGCTCGTACAGCAGGACCGCCCGCAGCCCCTCCGGACCGCGGTCGCCGAGCACCTTGCGCGCGGCGGCGGCCACGGCCTGCGCCGCGGTGTGCGCGGCGCCGTGCGGCTGCCGGCCCCAGCGCAGCGCCGCCGCCTCCAGCTCGGGTTCGTCCGGCGCCGGGCCGGTGAACGGGCGCAGCGGCTCCGGGACGCGCTCCCCGGGACCGCCGGCGGCCAGGAAGTCGGCGAGGTGGCGCAGCCGCAGGACGGCCAGCTGCCGGGCGCAGCGCGCGTAGGCCGGGTGCGGCAGGTCGCGGGGGAGCGGGTCCGGGTCCGCGACGGTCACGGACAGCGCCGCCAGGGCCTCGTCGAGCCGTGCGCGGTCCGCCCGGTGGACGGCGCCGACGCCCGCCAGCGTGGCGGGCGTGACCAGGCCGAGCCCGCCGGCGGCCTCGCGCAGGGCGTCGCGCAGGGCGTCGCGCGCGGCCGCGGCGGCCCGGCCCTGCGCGGCGACGGCCGCCCGCAGCGGGCCGAGGTCGCCGCCCCGCGCCGCCTCGAAGAGGCCCTGGTGCAGCAGGTGGCCGGCCTCCAGCTCCTCGATCACCGGGAGGTACTTGAGCCGGGTGCGGTGGCGCCGCCAGCAGGCGCGGGCGTCGCGCACCGACTCCTCGACCCCGGCGGCGGTGAACTCCGCCGGAAGCTGGTAGCGGTGCCGCAGGTCCTCGTCCACCGGAAGACCCCGGTCGAGCACCTCGCGCAGGTAGCGCACCTCGTCGAAGGCCATCTCGGACGGTGCCCGCCGCCGTCAGGCGATCTGCTCGCGGCTCAGCACGATCCTGGCCTCGTCCACGGCCGTCGCGTCCATCCCGCCGATCTGCACGGACAGTTCGAGGCGCCGGCCCGTCTCGCGCTCGGTGGCGACCACCTCCAGCAGCCCCGAGGAACCGAGCGAGAACTCGCAGGCGAACGGCCAGTGGGCGGGCTTGCCCGGGGGGATGTCCAGAGTGCCCTCGGCGACCACCGTGTTGTGGTCGAGCTCCTCGGACTCCACCGCCCCGGCCTGCTCCATCACCTGGATCCGCACCAGGCGCTGGCCCTCGCGGACGGTGTAGAAGTCCTGGCTCACCGCCGCCGGGAGGGTGTCGTTCGCATGGACGAGGTGGGTGACGTACGCGCGATCGGTCTCGACGTCCAGCACCCGGATGCCGTAGCCGCGCGCGGCCACCGTGGCGACCTGGTAGGCCTGCCGGGTGATGTGGCCGGCGTCGGGCACGTCCGGGACCTCGGCGGCGGGCAGTCCGCCGCTCTTGACGATGTACAGGGCCCGGTCCAGGGCGTACAGCGCGGCGCCGCGCGCGACCGTCAGGTCCGGGTTGTGCAGGCGGGGTTCGAAGCCGAACTCCTCGCGCAGCCGCTGCGCCACGGCGGGCATCTTGGTGGACCCGCCGACGAGCAGCACCTCGTCGAAGCGCTCGACCCCGCGCCGGCGGGCCAGGGCGAGCGTGCGCCGGGTGATCTCGACCGTGCGGTCCAGCAGGTCGCGGGTCAGCTCCTCCAACAGCTGCCGGGTCAGCTCCACCTCGGCGACCAGGCCCTGGTGCATCACGCGGACGGTGTAGCGCTCGCGGAACGACAGCGCCCGCTTCGCGTCCTCCGCGTCCCGGCGCAGCTGGGTCTCCGAGTGCTGGTCCGCCAACGGGTCGTCCGCCTCGGGGTACCGCGTGCGGAACTCCTCGACCAGGTGCATCACGACGCGGTCGTCGAAGTCGGTCCCGCCGAGCTCCTTGGCCCCGTCGGTGCACACCACGGTCAGGTCGGTGCCGCGCAGGGTCAGCACGGTGGTGTCGAAGGTGCCGCCGCCCAGGTCGTAGACGAGCACCGCGCGGTCGCGCCCGGTGTCGCCGCCGGTGTCGAGCACCCCGTAGTCGAGCGCGGCGGCGATCGGCTCGGCGACCACGTCCAGCACCCGCAGTCCGGCGATCTCCCCGGCCTTGCGGGTCGCGTCGCGCTCCGCGAGCCCGAAGTACGCGGGCACGGTGATCACCACGTCCCGCACCTCCGCCCCGCCGCTGACGCGCGCGTCGTCCGCGAGCTTGCGCAGGATCCGGGCCGACACCTCCTCGGGCGTGAACGGGCGCCCGTGGAACTCGCGCAGCACCGGCTCGCCCATGTCCCGCTTGATCAGCCGGACCACCCGCTCCGGGTCCAGCACGGCCGCGTCCTTGGCGCTCTGGCCGACGACGGTGCTGTCCGCGCTCTCGAAGTACACGACGGAGGGAGTGGTGTCGGAACCCTCCAGGTTCCGCAGCACGGTGGGCCGGCCCACGTCGTCGACGCAGGCGACGCAGGAGTAGGTGGTGCCGAGATCGATGCCGTAGACAGCCATGCGGACCCCTCCCCGGGGAGTCGCCGAAACAGTGGTCAGGAACGGTGGGCGGCCGCGCCCGGGTCCCAGCGGGCCACCAGGACCCCGGCCTTGCGCACCACCCGGTCACCGGCCGCGAAACCCGCCGAGACGACCCCGCTGACCGTGCGGTCCTCCTCGGGCGTGCGGGCGGCGTCCCGCCCGACCGGCCGGTGCCGGGCCGGATCGTACGGCTCGCCCACCCGCGCCGTGTAGCGCTCGACGCCGGTGCCGGCCAGCGCGTCCGCCGCCTCGTCCGCGAACGCCCGCAACAGTGCGCCCGACTCCTCGACCGTGAGCGGTGCTCCGAGCGACGCGGCCTGCCTCAGGAGCTGGTCGTGCAGCCGGATCAACGGGTGGCGGACCAGATCGAGCGCCCGCTCCACCTCACCGCGCCGCAGGTCCTCCAGCTCCGCGTGCAGCCGGGCGATCACGCCCTCCCGACGCTGCGCCAGCTCCTGTTCCCGGGCCAGCGCGGCGGCGAACTCCCGCGCCAGCCCCGCGATCTCCCCACCCGCCCCGGCGTCCTCCGCCCCGTCCACCGCGACCCCCGATCCTCGCGCCAAGTCCCTTCATCGTAGCGGCCCTTGCCCGTCCGCCACCGGTCGAACGGCGAAGGTCCGGCCGGAGGCCCCGGGCACGACCGCGGGCCTCCCCGGTGGATCCGGGGAGGCCCGCGGGCGGCTCAGTGCTCAGGAGTGCGGGTGCCCTCCGTCACCAGGCCGCGGTGTTCGAGCCGGTCTCGTAGTCGACCGGGGAGTCGTGTTCCCAGACATCTCCGGTGACCTCTTCGTAGGCCTCCTCGATGACGTTGAGGACGTCCTGGCCGCACCAGTCCCAGGCCGTGGCGAAGGCCGAGGGGTCCTTCAGGACCTCCTGGTAGACCTTCGACCCGGAGACGACCACCGCGCAGCGTGCGAACAGGAAGTCGTCGTCGCCCTGCCCGTCGGCCTCGTAGGCGCCCGAGAAGCTGTAGCCGGCCTCGTTGAGGTCCCGCCGGTCGAGGTCGAAGAGGACCTCGCTCAGCCGGTCGTGGAACGACGTGATCTCGTCCCCCGACAGGGATTCCAGCTTCTCCTCGATCCTGGTGACCGTCTCGTGCATGTCAGGGCTGACGGAGGAATCGACGATCCTCCAGAACTCCGAGCGATCCATGTCCTGCGACTTCCTTCCTCCGAGCGAACGCGTTTCCGGCCTCGCTCAATGGTCCACGGGGTTGCCGGGGGCCCGGCGGCCGAACCGCTTGGTGTGCTTCCTGATCTTCGCGGTCTCGACCTTCTTGGCCGCTCCCACGGTGCCGAATCTCCGCAACACCTTGGATTCGTATTTCTCGTACCCCGCTTTCTTGTTCAGCTTCCGGACCTGCTTCTCCGCGCGCTTGGACTTTCCGTCGAGCCGGAGTCCGTGCCGCTTCGATCCGGTACCGGTGCCGTACTTGTGAAGGATGTTAGTCCCCTTCACATAGATCTTGTACAAGTGGCTGCCGCAGGAGCAGTTCAGATTGTTGGCGTTCAATCCGCAGGCGGAGTTGTGCACCAGGACGTCGTGGCCCGTCCCGTCGAGAATGGTGTAGGTGTGGGTGTTCCCGACGTTCAGGTTGTAGACGAGCTGGTCCGCCACCTCCCCCAGGTCCAGCACGGCGCTGACCACCGGAGTGCTGCCGTCGGGCGAACGCAGGTGGTCGCCCGGCTGCAGGTCGGCGGCGTCGACCCAGCCGTCCTCCTCCGTCCAGAACGGGTGGCTCGCGGTGGCCTCGATGCCCGGGGCGGCGTCGTCCCCCTCGGTGCGCACCTCGACCATGTGCTTCGTGGCGTAGCCGATGATGACGGCGAGCACGGGCTGGGGCTCGGTCTTGCCGGTCTTCGGGTCGGTGGCCGACACGTAGTCGCCGACCTCGATCTCGTCGATCGGCAGGTAGCTCCCGTCGCCCATGAGGACCGGCGTGTCGGGCGCGAAGGAGTTGCAGCCGCTCCGGCGGAAGACGTTCCTGGCCGTGGACGCGACCTTCTGCACACGGGCCGCCGCCCGGCTCGTCCTGACCGCCGTCGCGGCGGCCTTCACGACGGGTCCGGCGCCGACGCTCGCGGCGACGGCCGTGACGGCCATCTCGGCGGCCTTGGCCCAGTTCCCGGTGGCCGCGTAGGACACCGAGGAGACGGCGGCCGCGACGGCGCCGATCGGGCCGGGGATGTAGGACGCCACCTCGGCGACCTTGGCGACCACCGTCACCGTCTTCTTCAGCCACTTGGGCATGCCCCAGTTGCCGTCGAGGTCGGTGCAGTTGACCGGATCGCCCGTGCAGTAGTCGTACGGGCTGGCGTT